>JAPLFY010000100.1 GCA_026390435.1 Pseudomonadota bacterium | reverse complement strand
GGCGACGAGTCTAAGGCCTTGCAATCAGCGGCAACTCTGCGGTACAACGCGGTCATTAAGGTCGGCCAGGTTGTCGACTCGTCCAAGATTAGTTGGGGGCCATGGTCCATGCCTCTTAAGGTATGCCATCACGCCTTCACTTCCGCTCTGAGTTAAGCACTCTCGTTTGCATAAGCCCAGAGCGACCGAGGCCAGAATGAAGTCACTACGCGAAGAATGTGGAGTCGTTGGGGTTTTGGGCCACAGCGACGCCGCCAGCATGGTCTACTTGGGACTTTTTGCGCAGCAGCATCGAGGCCAAGAGGGTTGCGGTATCGTTTCTTTAGATCGAAGCGGCTCTGGTGCCGAGGCGACTAAGTTTAATGTGCACAAGTCTTTTGGACTTGTCGCAGAGAGCTTTAATCCCGCCATTTTGGCGCGTCTTACTGGAGACGCCGCGATCGGGCACGTGCGTTATTCGACGCAGGGCGGTCAGACTATCCAAAACGTGCAACCGTTTCATTTCCGGACCTCGCTCGGACCACTGGCTATCGCCCATAATGGTAATTTGACCAATGCGACGGAAATCCGCACTGATCTTGAACGGTCAGGCAGTATTTTCCAGAGCACCTCCGACACCGAAGTATTTGTGCATTTGCTGGCTCGCGCAGAAGCGCAGTCGATTTTGCACCGCATTTTTGCAGTCATGAAGAAAGTGACCGGTGCCTACTCTATAGTAATCCAGACAGAGGACAGATTATTTGCTGTTCGAGACTCGTTTGGTTTTCGGCCTTTAGTATTAGGCAAGCGCAACAACAGCTACATAGTCGCCAGCGAGACGTGCGCTTTAGACTTGATGGATGCTGAATTCCTGCGCGAAGTGGAGCCTGGCGAGGTAGTCGAGATTACTGTCGATGGTCTCAAGTCGCATTTTCCGCTACCTAAAAGAAAAACAGCTTTTTGCTCTTTCGAGCCGATTTATTTTGCACGACCCGACAGTCAGATATTCGGTGACGAGATTTACAGTTTGCGTAGAAAAATGGGCCGAGTTTTGGCTCGTGAGGCAGCGGCCGCAGATGCTGATATAGTCATTGCAGTGCCAGATTCGGGAGTGCCCATGGCCGTTGGTTACTCTGAGGGATCGGGCCTTCCGTTTGAGCTTGGATTAGTGCGTAATCATTATGTTGGACGCACGTTCATACAGCCAGCCCAGGAAATTCGTGACTTTGGTGTCCGCCTAAAGCTCAATCCAGTGTTAAGCGTCATCAAGGGTAAGAGCATTGTCGTAGTTGATGACTCAATTGTGCGAGGCACCACGTCGGCGAAAATTGTGCGTATGATTCGTCAAGCGGGGGCGAAGAAGATTCATATGAGAATTGGCTCACCGCCAATTACGCACTCCTGCTTTTATGGAGTCGACACCCCAGAGCGGAGCAAGCTCTTAGCTGCTCAAAAAGATGTGGAAGCGATCAGGGCCTTCATTGGCTGTGACAGTTTGGCATATTTGAGTCTCGACGGACTCCGGGAAGTTCTTGGCGACAAGGGAGAAGGGCGATTTTGTACCGCCTGTTTCAGTGGTAAATACCCTGAAAACGTACATGCCCCGATTTCGTTGCAGCCTACAGACGCATTGGGCCCTGGGTTGCAGTCAGGCCTTTAGGTTACTTCGGCAATTTTGCTTTCCCTGCGGAAGTATATCCGGTAGGTTGGCGGCGATTAAGCGTAGTATTCTGCAGTCATATTAAATTCTTTTTATAAAATCCTTAGGGAGTTAATATTATGTTGCGATCAGATGGTCGCTCCTCGGGCCAAATGCGCCCGCTGAGACTAGTGCCTCACTTTACCAAGCATGCGACAGGCAGTGTCCTGATCGAAGTTGGCGAAACGAAATTGATTTGCACGGTGACTGTGGAAGATGGGGTTCCATCTTTCTTGCGCAACTCGCAACCGCCTCAGGGCTGGCTGACGGCCGAGTATTCTATGCTGCCGGGGTCTTCGGGGCAAAGAGTTCGTCGTGAGCGAGGGGCATCGTTATCTGGTCGTACTCAAGAAATTCAGCGCTTAATTGGTCGTGCCTTGCGAGGCATCATCGATTTAAATCGCTGTCCCGATCTCACCTTTACTGTCGATTGCGACGTGATTCAGGCCGATGGCGGCACGAGAACGGCAGCAATTACTGGTGGTTATGTCGCCCTAAAGATCGCGGTAGATCGGCTACTGCGCAGCGGGCGCCTTCGCCAGAACCCACTGAATGATGCGGTTGCAGCTGTCTCTGTGGGCATCAAGCGTGGCGAGTTATTGGTTGATTTGAATTATGAAGAGGACAGTTCTGCTGACCTCGATATGAACGTAGTCATGACCCAAAGTGGCAAGATCCTCGAGATCCAAGGGACTGCCGAGCGGGCTGCATTTGGGAAAGAGGATGTTATGAATATTATCGATGCCGCCAGCGAGGTTTTGCCCGCTATTTTTGATCTTCAGCATGCCGCAGCGGACGGCCAGACAATAGAGTCGTAGGGAATGCTTGCTTGGCCTTGGATTAGTTCAGGCCGCAAGCACATACGCGAGCAAAACTAGGCCTGAAATTAACAACGCAATAGTGACGCGGGTTACCCAATCTGGCCCATCAATCACCTTCGTGGGCTTCGGTGTGGGCCGGTTTTCGGGCTCTTTGGGCCGAGCGCTTGCCCCTTCCGCAGAGGGGGCTGACGCAGGGCGTTGATTACTGCTACGCGCATTAGTTGGCACAGGTGGAATGAATACGGGAATTTCGGGGGCACTTGGTGTCGCTCCCCGAAGTTCCGCGGAAGCCGCATCTTTGTTGGCGCCCTCTTCTTGCAGGGCTGCCATGGATATCGCGGTATTTTCCGCATCTTGATTGAAAACTGTTTTAGTAAACCGCCTGTTAGCCTGACCAGCATGAGGTAAATGGTCGTCCATGGCTTGGTGTACTAGCACCAAAACCCGGGAGACCAAGGCTTCCTCTTGCGAGGGTGTAAACTCTAGAATGCGGCTCATGACTTCATTCTAACACGAGTTACTGGTGCCGTGTTTACACAGACGCTGATTCGTCTCCAGTCGTCAGACCATGGCATTTCTTAAACTTTTTCCCTGATCCGCAAGGACACGGGTCATTGCGGCCGACCTTGTCCATGTCTCGCTTAAAGGTGTGAGGAGTTGTTGATCTTGCTCCTTGACCTGCGGCCGTTGGTGATCGGGATCCGTGATAAATAAGCCCACCCTCTGTTCCTGTCTCTCCATTGGCCGTGGACTCTGCGTCTACACTGCTTTCAGAGACGGGCTGTGGCGTAGGGTGGCGCAATTCCAAGACGGACTCGTCCAGTTCCGGCTCTGGCTCGAGATCCCGCGCTATTTCCTCGGGGGACTGATCAGGAATCTCTATTGAGATCAATGCGGTCGATGATTCTTCTTCGATACGCCCCATCATCTCAGAGAAAAGTCGGAACCCTTCTTTTTTGTATTCTTGCAGGGGGTCTCGCTGACCGTACCCACGCAGACTCACGCTGTCCTTCAGGGAGTCCATGCCCATTAAGTGGTTTTTCCAGGCCTTGTCGACAACTTGCAAATAGACCCAGCTTTCAAGCCGTAGCGTGTTCTCTGGCCCGATCCTGTTAGCTTTTTCGGTGTAATTAGCCACCACCTGATTCACGACAAGATCAGCAAGAGTTTCTAGACTGGTGTCATTGGGTGACAGTTTGCTTAGATCGACGTGACTATGCAGCGTTGATTTCATCAACGTTGCCACGTGCTCAAGGTCCCAAGCACCAGCACCTGTGCGTTCTGGAGCCAAATCCGCCAGAGCTCCTACAGTCACCGAGTGAAGTGCTGGATCCAAGAAGTCGAGGCGCTTCTCAGCATGCAGGGCCTGACGTCGCAGGCCGTAGATGACCTGCCGCTGTTGGTTCATAACATCGTCGTACTCGAGGAGGTGTTTGCGGCTACCAAAGTTTTGTTCCTCAACCCGTCTTTGGGCACGGGCGATGGCACGAGTCACCATCGGTGAGATGATCGCCTCCCCTTCCTGCATGCCCAGGCGTCCCATTAATGCGGACAACTTGTCTGATGCGAAAATTCGCATCAAGTCATCTTCAAGCGACAAGAAAAACTTCGATTGACCAGGGTCACCCTGACGCCCAGAACGGCCCCGGAGCTGGTTGTCGATCCGGCGTGACTCGTGGCGCTCCGTGCCGACCACGTAAAGCCCGCCAAGGTCTTTAACCCCCTCGCCGAGGACAATGTCAGTACCACGACCAGCCATGTTGGTGGAGATGGTTACTTGGCCTTTTTGCCCAGCTGAAGTGATAATCTCAGCTTCGCGAGCGTGATTTTTGGCATTCAGAATCTCGTGAGGAATGCCGCGCTTTTTCAAAAGGCTCGACAGCAGCTCAGATTTCTCTACGGATACTGTACCAACCAGAACAGGCTGGCCTATTTTCTGAGCCTCCGCAATCTCGTCTGCAATGACGTTGAACTTTTCCCGCGCGGAACGAAACACGACATCCTCATGGTCTATACGGACCATGTCCCTGTTTGTGGGGATGACAACGACGTCTAAGTTGTAAATCTTCTTAAATTCAACCGACTCAGTGTCTGCCGTACCGGTCATGCCACCGAGCTTGCCGTAAAGCCTAAAGAAGTTTTGGAATGTGATCGTAGCTAGGGTTTGCGTCTCGTTTTGGACTTCGACGTGTTCTTTTGCTTCCAGAGCGCCGTGCAGACCGTCGCTATAGCGACGCCCAGGCATTAGCCGTCCCGTGTGTTCATCGACAATGATGACCTTGCTGTCGCGAACTACATAGTCCACGTCCTTTTTGAATACCACATGAGCCTTTAAGGCCTGCTGAACATGGTGAAGATACTCGATATTCGTTGGATCATAGAGATTATCAAGACGGAGGCGTTTCTCTAGTTTACTGATGCCGTCCTCAGTCAGAGCCACGGTCCGAGATTTTTCATCAAAAATGTAGTCGCTGTCTTTTTGCAGGCCAGGGATGGCGCTATTGACTGAGTTGTAAAGGCCGATATTGGTTTCGGACGGTCCCGAAATGATAAGTGGAGTGCGGGCTTCGTCGATTAGGATAGAGTCGACTTCGTCAACTATGGCGAAGAAGTGTTCCCTCTGAACCAGGCGGGAGACCTCCGTCTTCATGTTGTCGCGCAGGTAATCAAAGCCAAATTCATTGTTGGTACCGTACGTAATATCACTTCCGTAGGAGTCCCGCCTCTGGGAGTCGGATAGACCGTGGACAATGATGCCGGTGGTAAGTCCCAAGAAGCCATATATCCGGCCCATCCACTCAGCATCACGGCGTGCTAGGTAGTCGTTCACGGTAATGACGTGAGCCCCTTTGCCAGCAAGAGCATTCAAATAGACGGGCAATGTTGCCGTAAGGGTTTTGCCTTCACCGGTGCGCATTTCGGCAATTTTGCCTTCATGTAGGACGATGCCGCCGATGAGCTGCACGTCGAAATGCCGCTTCTTGTCGACACGCCATCCAGCCTCGCGCACAGTCGCGAAGGCCTCAGGTAGGAGGGCGTCTAGCGCTTCCCCGTTGGCTAGCCGCTGTTTGAATTCAGCGGTCTTGCCTTGTAACTCAGCGTCGCTGAGGCTCTTGGTTGAAGCCTCAAGGCTGTTAATGCGCAAGACCAGTCCCTGGATGCGCTTAAGTTCACGATCATTCTTGCTGCCGAAAATCTTCTTCAGGATCTGCATGAGGCTGCCCAATTCTGTCGCAAGCGGTTCATGGAACCTTGGCAATATACCTTTCCGCTTGGAACTTGGGAAACAGCAACTATCGCTTGGGATTAATAGATTCGGTAGATGTCGGCCATATCGAGGATAAATTTTTGCGGATTCTCTAGTTTGCCGTTAATGACGACTTCATAGTGTAGGTGTGGTCCGGTGGCCCGCCCCGTCTCCCCAACCGTGCCTATTTGCTCGCCGCGTCCTACTTTCTGGCCTGGCTGCACCAGATTCTGATGGTTGTGACCATACCGCGTCACAACGCCATAACCATGCGCAATCATAATGAAGTTTCCGAACCCAGCTTTGGCGCCCGTAAAAATCACGACGCCGTCCGCCGGTGCCATAATCGGTGTGCCTACAGGTGCGGCAATGTCGATTCCGGCATGGGCTGTGCGTTCACCCGTAAACGGCGAGACCCGAGTGCCGAAGCCGCTTGTGATCCAGCCATCAACCGGCGCGACGGAGGGAATCGACGACAATAAATTCTTTTGTTGGCTAAGGGTAGACAGTAGGTGCTGCAGTTCCATGGCGTGGTTATTGGCGGCATGTCCAATAGATGCCAAGCGGTCAAAAATTGGACGAAAAACTAGCTTGTCTACATTCAGTCCGACCGGAACGTATGCGCTCGAGTCCTTGGTTGCAACAACCGCGGTCGACTGCTGGGCCACACTAAATTCTTCAGCCGTAAGCGGCCCAATGCCTGTTTTTTTTGTGAATTTTTGTACTTTCAGTGCAGTCAATTCACCCAACTTACCGGTGTAGTCCTGGACTCGACGTAGAGCTCCCTTGACCTCTTCCAGGTTCTGCATAAGCAGGCGAGCTTCGCCCTTTAGGTCTTCGTTTTCGCTCGCCACCAGCCTAAAATTATTTCGAAAATAGCGAAGTTCCAGATAATCAAAAAAGACGAAGCCAGCAGCGCACAGGGCCACCAAGCTCAGACCGAAGGTGATCTTGACCAGCGCTTCGGGAATGCGCAGCTGACGCGTCGCGCGACAGCCGTCAGGGATGATCATGATAGTGATTCGTTTCATCGAGAGTCCGTCCGAAGGCGGGAGCCCTGCTTGACTGGCGCGGAAAGAAATTTTGCCGGATTCAAGTGGGGGCAGGCGGGTGCGGTAAGCGGAAATTAACTTTCAGGATGACTACGGTTATGTTGTCTTCTCCACCACGTTCATTGGCGAGATTGATTAATTTAGGTGCGGCATCAAGGTCGTTGTCACGAAGCATGAGGGACATTTCTTTGTCGCTCACTTTTCCGTGCAAACCATCGCTGCACATTAGGATCATGTCGCCATTTTCCAGGGCCAAGCTGGTCGTGTCGACGTCTTCTTCCTCTTGATATCCAACGCTTCTAGTAATGACGTTCCGAAGGTGATGAAGATCTGCCTCTTCTTTGGTGAGGATACCAGCCCGCACTTGCTCGCTAACTAAGGAGTGATCGTTTGTTACTTGATAGATGAAGCCGCGCCTTAGCAGGTAGCATCGACTGTCACCGACATGTGCTATGTAGGCGAACTTATCTACAACGATCGCAGCAGTGGCGGTGGTTCCCATCCCTCTCAGGGTGGGCTCTTCAAGGGCGCGCTCATATATTTTGGTGGAGGCATGATTTACTGCGTCGGCCATCAGATTGCTGATTCTTGCATCAGGGTGCTGACGCTCCTGTGAGCTAGTAATGAGATCCTTTTGATCCAGAAGGTATTGGGAGATAGACGTAATGCAGAGGTTGCTGGCGATTTCACCGCCGGCATGGCCACCCATCCCATCCGCCACAACATAAAGGTGAAGCTCGTCGTCCACGAGGAACGCGTCCTGATTGCACGCACGCACTAATCCAACATGGGTTGCACCAGTAGCGCTCGCAGCGATTTCAGCGTCGGCGTGCAAATAATCCTTCCTAGAATTGCGGGAAAGTTATTCTCGAGATAAGCGGGAGTATTTTTTAGGGGGTACTCTTAAAATTTTAGCACGGTTGTAAAGACTCGACCAGTCGTTGGCGGAGCAAGGTTTATATTGCGAGAGAAGAGTTACTTATTGGGATTTTGCTAATCTTGCACATAAGAACTCGGCAGTCGCTCCAGCGGCTCCTGCGAAGTGTTGACGCCACTGCGAGTGAGAGTCAGGCCCGACACTGTTGGTGACAGCTAACACCACAGCTAAGCTAGCGGCTTGCGCCGCTATTTCACCAATACATGAGTATAGCTCAAGATTCTCGACACAGGGATCGGCTGATAAATGATCTGGTAGTTTACTCACGAGGCTAATGCCCGGAGAGCAAATGACCTTTTTCTCTGGAAGTGACTGGCAATAGGCGGGGGCAGGAGGCAGCACGATTGATGGCGCTGAGTCTCTCACAGTGTAGGAGAGGCCTAAACGCTCACACGTTGGTAACCAGTGAACCTCTTGCGCCCTTATCAGATGGACACGATTGAATGACCCAAATATTCCGCATGTACCCACAAAGATTACATTGCGACCGCGGCACGCTTCAGCGACCTGTCTGGCTCGTTTGGCCGCATTAAGTGAGCCTATTCCGATCAACTTAGTTGTCGGATTCATTCCCTTTTCCTGCAGCGCATTGGTTAAGGGGTCGAGCTCAAATTTTGCTGCTGCAATGATGACTGGATCCACAGGTACTCGCTTTAAACAACATGGAGCTTGACGGTTACTACGGGCTTCTTCTTCAAGACTAACTGCAGCTCGCGGCGGATAAACTTGCGGATTTCCTCATTGATAACTTCCGAATTTTGCCCTTTTTGTAATAGACCCTGAGCTGCGATATTTGCCACCTTCGCGGCTTTATCAGCACGCCATTTAGCTTCATTGATGGAAATCGGAAAGGCCAAGCCGGTGAACTCTATGTTTGGACGTACGAGCCAAGTTTCTCGCTTAAAATCAAATACGCCGTCTACTAGTGCCGCACCCAATTCACCTATCCTCAGTCGTTCCCGCAGGTCTTCATAAGCCAGAATCGTCCGAGAGTCTCCGTCGACAAATGCAAGTTCCACGTCTATGTGGCCGACTAAATCGACACCAAGCCGGTTAGCGTCCAGTACGTCTCCAGATTCAATCAATTGACACTGCGTTGAAATGCCCAGTCGTCCCGGTCTTTTAGAGTTAGCGTGGAGCTGACTGAACGCTCCGTGCACGGGCAAGTAATGACGTGGCTTAAGGAGTCCGACCAAGCGGTCGATGTCACCGCCGTACGCATGTCCACTAACATGGATGCCCGGCGCTTCCCGCGCAGTGATCACCCGAGCACCAGCTCGCAGTAAATTATTAGAGAGGCTAATTACGGCTCTCTCGTTACCTGGTATCAGGCGCGATGACCAGATTACGGTGTCGCCATCGCCAATTCTGAAGTGTCTGTGTTCGCCACTTGCGATTCGAGCCAACCCAGAGCGTCTTTCGCCCTGACAGCCAGTGGTTAAAACCAGGAGTCTTTCCCGCGGAATACTCCCCAGTTGATTGTCAGCCACACGCAAATTTTCAGGCAAGTGATACAGGCCTAAGTTTTTCGCTATCGCTAGCGTACCCTCTAGGCCACCTCCTGTTATGTATAGTTTGCGTCCGGTAGCTTGGCAGACATCCACGATTGTTTTTAAGCGCCCTAAGTTACTAGAGAATGTTGTAATAATGGCGGCCTTTTCACAGGCGTTCACCACGTCTTTAAGGGGCTCAAAGACAGTGTCCTCGCCAGGGCAAAATCCATCTTTATCTGCGTTTGTACTGTCCGTTAGGAGGAGGTCGACGCCCTCGTTGCCAATGGCGGCTAATTTCTCAAAATCTGTCGGATTTTCGAGTATTGGGTGTTGTTCGAATTTAAAGTCACCGGTATGAAAAATATTTAAACCAGGCAAACGCAGGAACAGTGAGCAGGTCATTGGAATGGAATGATTGACGTGCACATATTCAGCGTCAAAACCAGCTGTGACTACGTGATCGCCTGCCTCGACGACGTGAAGCTTGTAGGCGTTGGCATCTTTACCCATTCTGGAGAACTTTGAACGTAGTAGCTCTATAGTCCAACCTGTGCCGTAGACTGGCGCCGGCCACTTTTGCAGCAAATGCGGCATCGCACCAAGATGGTCCTCATGGCCATGGGTCAATAGATAGGCATGGACGCCACCCGCCGCTTGGAACCATGGGTCCACGTTCGGCAACATGGCATCAATTCCAAGTCGGAAAGGCTCGGGAAATCGAACGCCGGCGTCGATTACAAAAAGCTTCCCGCGGACGAGAAATGCAGTGAGATTCATTCCAAACTCGCCGCACCCCCCTAATGGGATGATACGTACTGAGTCGGGGTCATGGTAAGGGGCAAAGTACTGCTGATCTGAGATCAAAGGCTTTTTATCCTTTGGTTGGAGCAAATTCAAAAGGGTAACTCACTTCGATGCTGCCCCGACGCGGCCTCGGGAAGCGCCAGGCGGCAATTTTCCGCCGGATGCAATCTGTCATACGCGGGTCTTTGATACTAGTGTTGATGAGCGCCAGGCCCGAAATAGTCCCCCTAGAATCAATTCGCCAACGCCATTCCATGGTTCCAGCGGCTTGTTCATTGCGACGAAGGGCGAGTTCATAACAGAGTTGAAGTTCAAATTGGTTCTTTTTAATATAGTTTTCGATGAGCGCTGGTTCAATCTCACCGACTAGTGGCTCCTGTATCACCGCCTTGCTCTCTGGTTTGGTCTCAGCCTTGACTTGACCAAATTCCGCTGCTTGAAGCTGATAAAGTTTTTCGTCGGCAATCATGAAGTCGACTTGGTTGGCGAAAGACGCAAAGCGAACGCCATCTGGAATCGCGATTGGCTTTGAAGACGCCGGTGTAATAAAGTCTTTTTCTCCCATAAGACTCACGACTTTTGACTGTTTTTTTTCGGCGCGTTTGGCCAGAGCCCGGCTCTCTTCGTAAACCAGTTCCTCTTCACTAAGGATGTTAAAAGGCTTTATCTTGCCCGTTGCAGCGGACAGCGGGTCGACTTCATTAACGTTTTTGTAGTCTTCCCAGGCGTACTCGGGATCATGCGGGAACACCTTTTGAATCCGACGCTTTGCCGCGAGATTTTCATCAAAGCTTTTATGCAAAATGGAAATCTTGTCAGCAACTCGTAGCATGCTTCCGGGCAAACTCTCGCCGACTACACTTGGTATGGTGATTAGTCCGACGCCGTTTTTCATCATTTGCAGTTGGTCAATCTCTTGCTGCCTCTGCCGTTTTGCGGTAGCGACACGGCGAGAATTCTCCCGAAGGACTCGGTAGGTTTCCACCGTTGTAGGCGGCAGGAGGCGTTCGTTTTGCAGAGGCCAACCCATCAGAGATGCTGTAACATTCGTATAAAACGCCATTACTTGTTGTAACAAAAGCGGCCGATTTAGCTGTTTTTGGAGGGCCTCGGGCGCATGAATCAAATGGGCCGGAGAGACGAAGTTTAAAATATAGTCGTCGGCAATCTCTCCCATGGCAGTTGGGCGAGACACGGGTCGGTTTAATAGTCCTATACAGGCACTTCCGAATACAACTAAGGCCATAAGAGCGGCGATCGAGGTGATTTGCCACTCAAGAATGCTTGGCATAATGAGTCTAAATATTGAGGACCTATATGCGGATGCAACACGCAGGCTTGCAGCCTTGGGAGTGCGCTGGGCAGGACCAATCCTGACCATAATACGAAGATCCCCGTTAGTCATGCTGGCATAGTCGCCATTTTTTAATTCGATTGAGGATTGGTTGCGCCCGCCTTTGTCAATCGCACGCAGTTGCCCTTTGAGGCTACAAAAACCACTCCACTCATGATTTAAATCGATCATGATCCCGCTGGACGTGACGTGAAGAAAGTCCAAGCGGCCGTCATTAAAGGGGTAGTGGGGTAATACAAGTGGCCCAGAACCGGTGCTGGTAAGTGACAGTCGACCACGGCGCTTCAGCCCCCGAGTCATCGAGGCCAGGGTGCTGCCGTTTTGCAAAACTTCGACGTAAAGGAATGCGCCTTTACTCTTCATCCCGAGTGCACTGCCAGTCTTTTTCTTGCTGTTGGCTGCTTTCTTCATTCCTGCGAGACACCTCCACGATGAAGTGTCTGCGTCGAGTTGGTGAGGACCGGATTTAACGTTTCAAAACCATAATTGCTAATGCCAGCCTGGGCCAAGGCGTGAATAATTGGACGCAAATGTAGATATTTTAATCTCTGATCCGCAGCAATCACCGCTGTCGTTTGGATGTTATAAATTCTTTGCAGCAAAGCTGCCGATTGAATTTCTTGATGAACGCGCTCCCTTAGGTAGAAGACCAACTCGCGAATATCATGCTCAGATCTAATTTTCTGCGGCCAGCGGAAAACCTTCCGGTCATTTGTAGTGACAACGACATCATTGCCGATGGGGGTCACGCTTAGCCAGATTGCGCTATCGCGTTGAGGCGTTGAGGGAAAAGTTACGACGTCTGCCGGATTGCCCATGCGCGGATTAGTCGTGAACAGAACATGGGCCATCAGTAAAAGGACCAGGCCAAAGGCTAGCAGAAATGGATAGGGAAACCACCAAAGCGGTTCACGGAGCCGATTCTGGGCGACAGCAAATCGGGAGCTCCAATGATTTTTGTCTAAAATTGGAGAAGACATTAGTTTAGCCCGCTACTTAGAACGACTCGTTTGAAGTGGGGAGAAGACCTGAGTCCAGCGATTACTTCTGTCAGTATGGGGACGGGGATTTCACCAGCGGGTATGAGAACAAGAACCTTACTTAAAGGAATATTCGATTCATGTGATCTATTTGTGACCCACTTAGTGAGCTGTTGCAGTAGCAAACTAAGTTGAGGGCTGCCGGAGGCATGTCGGATGATAAATTTGTTGCTCGTGTCTGAGAAGTTTTCTGAAAAAGCGGATAAGTCTCCAAAGAAAAATGCATCTGTTGTTAGGACTACGGTCGGAGTATTGCTAGTCAATGACTCGGTAGCCCCTTCGCGGAATTGATGAAAGCCAGGATCTTGAAGAGAGGCCTGCAAAACAGGAATTTCAACTGGCACAATGCCGTAGCCTGCGGGCAAAGTGACAACCCGAAAACAAAAGGCAAGGATGCTGAAAAGTCCGAAAAGACTGACTAGCAATGCTCGAAAAAGCCATTGCTCGTCAGATGATTTCTTCTTCATCCTTGATATCTTCGATTGATACATCATCGAAGCTCTCTTCCGCAGGAGCGGCCGCGGGGGCTGCGCCAGCAATCTTTTCATTGGATGGTTGTTCGGACTGTGGTGAATGTGAGATCTCGGAACTCTCTGTCATCGGAACGTATGAAATGGCGTCACGAGGGGCTAAAAGATTAATTAGAACGGCAACACCATGGTGGATGCTTTCGGTTAAGTTTATGGCCATACCTTTGAGCAAATAATATCCGGATAGCAATATTGTTCCAAAAAGAAGTCCGAGCGCAGTTGGGGAAAGCGAGCTAGCAATACCTTGCGCGATGGTCGCCTGTTTCTTGGCTGTATCCAGTACGTCTACAGATTGAAATGCCACCCACAGAGAGTCAATGGTCCCTAGGATGCCGACCAACATAATTAGAAGGGTTAGTGCCGGTAAGGCCCCCAAGCGTCGCTCTATACTTGGCAAAAACTCCAGTGCTTCTTCCTCAATGGTGCCGCGTACTTTAGTAGGGTCGCTATCGGCAGCTTCGAGAGCTCTGCAGGCTATTTTGGGGAGCGAAGTAGAAGATGTATTTTTACAGAGGTTGACGGCTCTGTTTAAATCTTCAGAAAGAACCATCTTCCTAAGACTGTTGAGAAACTTTGAAAAATTTATGTGGTAGACAGCTTGTAACATGATCAACCGTTCAAAAAACAAAATACAGGCGATAAATCCTATGGCTAACATCGTCAGCACATAGCCATTACCCATCTGTAAGCTACGGGCGACCTCACTCCACATAGTTTTGCTCCAAGTCGTTTTCTCTATTGTAACTTATAAGCGCATGAATACCCAGCCGGCTGCCTTTGGTGCGCCGCTCACAGTGGAACCAGGTGCCCAACGGGCCACAAATTAGCTGAGTATTTTTTTTGTCTTAGAGTGGTTAGGGACGTGTTTAGTGGGCTCAAGAGTTGAGGTAGACGTAGCTGGCGTCGGAGTTTGATCTGAGGCGTGATTTGCAGTGCTCGTTTTTAAAGTTAACGAACCATTTTCGTGAGCTCTTATCATGGCGCGAAGTATTTCGGGGTCGAATAGCTCACGTTCTTCTGTGATTCGACTGATAGCATCGGATTGATCCATGAACCCAGAATAAGCACGTCCGGAAACCATGGCGTCGAAGACATCGGACAGCGCCACAATCCTGCCAAAAAACGGAATGTCCTCCCCCGTCAGACCATCGGGGTATCCTGAGCCGTCCCACTTTTCGTGGTGATGTTTGACGCCAGAGATGAATCTCTGTGCGTTCGGCATATGACTAATAATGTCAGATCCGATCGTGGGATGCAGTTTCATTTCCTCATATTCCTCCGAGCTAAGCATGGAGGCTTTCTTGAGAATTGCATCCGGGATGCCAATTTTACCAATGTCGTGACACAAGGCGCTGATTAGGAGAAGCTTCTTTAGGTCTCGACTTAATTTGAGCTCGTCCGCAATGGCGATCGAGTAACGGCTTACTCTTTCCGAATGGCCATGTGTGTAGGTGTCCTTAGCTTCGATAGTCGCGACCATTGTCTCGATCATCCCGAGCATCCAGGCATCCAATTCGCGACGAAGCAGCATGTTCTCGAAAGAAGGCGCGCATCGACTAATCAATGCTTGGGCCAAATCTAGTTCTTTTGGCGAGAGGCTAGATTCGGCGGACGATGCCTCTAAGTGAACTATACAAATCGTTTCGTCGTTATAAACCATCGGAAGAATTAACCGAGTGTCACCTTGTTGAGTCACGTGAGATGAGAATTCAGTCGGCAGAAGGATGCCTTGTTTTCTGGCCAGAACGTCCTCGAATGCGCGCTGACTAAGTACGAACGATTCTTTTTTTCTTCTGTAGTGTCGGCTTGCGATTGGAACAAGTTGCCGTGTGGGAGCGCTCCACATAAAAAATGCAGCCCGATTGGCAGATGGGACCAGCTTGCCTAGGGACTTGAGTAGAGCCTTGCTGGCTTCTTCAAAATCATGAATTACTACAATATTTCCATGTAGATCATAGACTTCTTTGACGGCCTTGAGATCCGTCGTGAGCTGGTTCATCACGCCTAGTTGATTAAGTCTTTGAGGGGCGAACTTTTTAGGTTGGTCGCCACGCCCTAATTCAATCGGCCCTTTGAGTCCCAGGTCCTCGGAAAGAATCATATCGAACTGCAATATTTCATTGGTCAATTGTATGTTTGGTTCCGAGGTCACGAATTGAAATTCGGTAGAGCCAACCAGCAGCTTGTCATTATTTTGAAGAATGGAATTTAAGACTCGGTCACCGTTGATAAAAGTCCCGTTTCTTGATTCGAGATCCTCGCAGATAAATAAGCGCCCTCGTCGCTTAATGCGGAGGTGAAAACGGGATACTTCCTCGTCATCGAGCACCACGGAGTTCGTAGCATCCCTGCCGATAGTAATAGGAAATTGCGCCAGAACTATTCGTTTTCCGGAATCAGCACCGCGTTCGACGATTAGTACGGTCATTTCTTAGTTTGCCTAATGGACACAGTTTGTTCCAAAAACCCTTTATTGACTCCCTGCGTGTCGGCTGAAGTCTCTCTCAGCTTAAGCTGATGAGGAGACTTGCCGATAAAACGTCTGAAACTGAAATCATTCAATCAGCCGATGAGTGCTACAATGAGCCGTTTGATAATTCCCATGTTTTTGTTATTGATGATCGCTGTTGGGGCCTTATCTCTTCCGAGTTTTCGGCAGAAGAGGCTCGCCAGCCGTTCGCTGCCGCCGCTAGGCGAAAGACAATACATACTGCCAAATGATCGCCGCTTCGACGGTGTAGCCATACAGAGACTTAACCAAGGCGAGGCGGCGCGGTATATGCGAGATCCGGATCAACTAAGGAAATCCGCAGCAGCAAAAGCGGAGCATTCTCCTGTGGATTATGCTGCGCCAGCCCTGCCTCAAACGTCAGGCCCACGAGCGAAAAGTGCGGAGCTTCGCTTCCATAGAGTTAAAGTCAGTGGCCGAGCCACGCGCCCTCGGCTGGATTTCAATTTGGATTCCCTACCGATAGAGCGAGCCGATGAGCCGATGAGCCAAGATTTTTATCCGAGGGTTTTTGTCCCAGCTCAGGACTACTCGTTTTAAGCCACGCCTCTCACAATCCGAAACCGCCTGCCGAAGGCTTTCCCGTTTCATGTTATCTGCGCTGCTGTTGCTTTTAGGTGGTGTAGGCAGAACCTAACACCGGTTGACTGGCTGGTCAACTTAAAATCTTCTCTAGTCGATTCGGGTGATCCAAAGTTACAAATAGTACTTAAGCTAATGGGTTTCCGAAAACTAAAAGGTCGACACCATGCTCTCCGAGTTGATCGCTTTTGATGAAGCGACGTTCCGTTTTATCAATCAGCAACTCGCTTCGCCACTTCTTGATTCCCTGATGATGTTCGTTTCGAATAGGTACACTTGGGCGATAGTTGGTTTGTTTTTTGTTTTGTTCGCCTGCGTCCGAAAGCGTGGGACCCTGTTGCCTTTGTGTCTGATGATGGCGCTAACTATCGGGCTGTCGGATTTTATGACTTATCAAGTTCTAAAGCCGGCATTTGCGCGAAATCGTCCCTGTCGGCAGTTTCAGGATATTCATTTGGTCCCCGAGTTCTGCGGTGGGGATCACGGTTTTCCCTCGAACCATGCTGCAAACGGCATGGCTGTCACGGTGTTGCTCGCCCTTAATTCCAACGCTTGGGTGGCTGTGACCGCCTTGCTGCTGACGACATTGATTGGATTTAGTCGGGTATATCTGGGAGTCCATTTTCCAGGTGATGTGCTGGCGGGGTTTTTGTGCGGTGCTTTATTTGGACTGATCAGTCATGTTTTGATCAAAGTTTTTTCAAAATTTATTGACCGAATAATTAGAGGTCGCCGGTTAAATCAATTGTAACCATCGGTTTGCGTTCTTTGACACCGCCCACATCGTTAAAGGCAATAACCAATATACTTAGTCTGGTTAATGCCAGCGAGCCTGCTCCGGACAGATCGCCGCCGAAGGGTAGGAGGAAGCCAAATCCTGCAGACCTGTAGCTAAAGTGCTCTCTACCCGCAACGCCTAAATCATAGTAGAGGCGCCAACGCATTTGTCTCGAGAGTATCAGGGAGTCATAAGGAAGTGGGAGGAAGAACGGTAAGTACAGGTCGAAGCTCGTCGTTGCTATAGACCGCACCCACGTACCTATGCTGTAAAGCCTTAAATGTGCCTCTCCGAGATTCGTTGGTTTAAAGAGAGCCACTTGCGGAAGATTTCCGTCTCCGCCAACCTCACCGCGGAATAGCCTAAAGCTAAACTTACTTTGGTTAGTTATGTTGCATTCGGTGCTTGCGATGCCAAATCGTCGGTCGTAGTTAAAGCCGTGAGCCAAGAATCCCGGGGCTTTTTCAAAACTGAGCCCCAGACGATAATTGCAGAGGCGTGTATAGCCAATTGGCTGTAGGTTCGCACCAATTCCGGCCGTCCCATGGTTGGTTTCTGGTAGTCCCGCCCGTTCACGATTGCGCAGTGACCAGTCCATGCTTAGGTAGGGAAAGTTTTTTATCAACGGCGACCGAATTAAAGAAGCTTGCAGCAAGCGATCGTGGTCATAGTTCTGACTGAGGTTAATATCCAATCTGGCAGCGACTTCAGGGAGTTTTATGGAATCGCTAATGCGCAAAGATGCTAGTTTTGTTCCTGGGGCGACCTCTGCACGCCCGATGATTCCATGACTTATATATCGGAAGAGAGCAGCCTGAACTCCTAAAGAAAACGGTTCCCCAGGCCGGCGGAAGGCATAAGGCAGCCATAATAATGTATAAGCATCATCCTGCAGAGTATTTGCATTCCCCGGGAATAATGACCAAGGGGCAGTACCTAAACGATTATTGAACCGATCTGCATCAAATGTTTCATGTGTGGGGTCAAGAGCTACATCCAGGGGTTCATGCGGTGTAACCATACTAGCCACCCATGATGCGTCTCCGTTTTTCTCGAGATGAGGTTCACCATGGGCAATATAGGTTCGATTGCTTGCGTCTTTGATTGCAAAAGATGGAGGGTAATCAATTCCCCCCTCCTGTTTCGCTGTAAGCTCAGAGATCCAATTACCATTAGGCAGCATTCTCGAGTTCACGTCTGTCAGCGCAAAATCTGGCCAGCCATCGCTAGTCCACCAGGTCGTGAGACTGCGGTCCAACTGGTCTCTGGCTACCGGTGAGAAGGGCGAAGGTAGTTGAGTCAAAGCAGAGCGAAACTGCTTAGGCGACAAGGATCTATGTAAGTGATTCTTGGTCAAAGACCGAAGGAAGCGGAAAAATAATTGATCACCGACTAAATCCCTAAGTTGTCTGAGGGCCGAAGTGTGTTTGGTGAACAGTAGCGGATTCTGCTCTGCAAAAGGGAGGGTGGAGTCGTATGAAGCTGTGGTAAGAGTCGCGAACGGGGAGTTCTGACGTAACAAAGACGCCGACATTTCTGTGTTTTGTAAATAATCAAATGAAAGCCAGTCGCTAAATAATTCTGAAGAACTAAACAAGTTAAAGATTGGTGGATAGCGTCTAATCGACTCGAGAGTGACGAATTCTGCGATCCCGACCGACAACCAGTCGTCGTCAGGTGATAGGCCTTTTATGGCACCTCCATACCACTGCCTCGCTAACTGAAGAGTGATCATCCAATGCTGCCAGTTGAGGTAAGATCCCTGCGCCTTACTGAAGATCGTCTGAGCCGGCGTATTGAGTGCTATGACACCCGGTAATCCATGGTGCTGGAGCTCAGGTGTTTCCATGATGGTCAGGCTGGGGTAGGGATACGGACCAAGCAGGTTGGTCATAATTGGTAGGATTTTGCTGACTGTCCCAGCTAGTTTAAGGAAATCTGCCGAGTAATAAAAAAAGTCGACCGAAACATCACCAGCATTGAATTTGACATGTTCATAATTTTTACCAAGTGCAAAAGTGATATCTCGACTTACTTGGTCGACGGACACTTTGGTTGTATCGGTTATCTTTCCTGTTCCGAGGTACTGCCATTCACTGGGGAGGCTGAGCTCCCCAACGTAGTGTGCGGATACCTGTCGTCTGTAATAGACTTGATCTAAATTGGGCGGCGGGCAGGTGTCCAGTAATTCAGGCATGAAACCGTGGTAAAACCAGTTGTTATCATCTGAATTTGGCAGCCTCGGAACTTGGCTTTCGAAGGATAGGACCAGTTCTTTTTCCGCAGACCAATCGGCGGGAGTCGATATCTTAAGCAGCTGAGGAATTGGGAAGGCTGCGGTAATGGCTTGCGTGGCTAACGTCACGCGGAGATTGCCGCCGCGAAAAACAGCTGCGGGGAACTTTGCCGAGAGCATGTCGAACCGTCGATGGGTGCCGCGGTCTTCGCCATAATCAGGGTCTGCGTAGGGCAAGTAAAGACAGTGGCCCTCTCGGGGACGCCAGTTCCTGATTCGCATCTCCCCACGGACTAGATTTGGTCTGCCGTCATCCTCAGCCGGACTTACGGCGGCAGTAAAATGCACCTCGGGTAGGGTGCCATCGCCCGGCTCGTTAGGTGTAGCGGAAAGAGCTGAACCGCCTTTCACAGGAATGGAGTACGCCTGGCTGCCGAAGGCAAGCCAGGTGATGATCAATATCTTTTCTCTCACGCCTCATCCGGAAAAAAGCGCTGGCCGGCAGCAGCGTACTTAACTAAAAGCTCAGCCGGTTTGAATCTTGCGCCGTACAGGTCTTCTAGCTTTTGCAGTCGACTGACTAATGCTCCAGCTCCAACGTGATCCACGTATTTGAATGGTCCGCCCCAGAAGGGGGGGAAGCCGAGGCCGAAGACAGCTCCGACATCACCATCGTAAGCGCTGGCTAAAATGCCTTCTTCTAGGCAACGAATGGATTCATTTACAAATACGAGAAGACACCGCTCAACGATTTCCTCGGCGGTAGATTTCTTGCCCGTCGTCGATGTGCGTATGAGGTCGGTGACGGCCGGGTCCGGGCGGCCCTTTTTACCGTTTTCGTAGAGATAGAATCCCTTATTATTTTTTCTACCTAAGCGGCCACTGTCGGCAATTGCGCCGAGTCCCTTCGGCGGCACCAGGCGACTGGGAAAGGCGCCGGCTATTGTTTCGAGCACATGGATGCCAACGTCGATTCCTACCTCGTCGATTAATGCTATCGGCCCGACCGGAAAACCAAAATCGATCATGGCTTTGTCGATAGCCTCAACGGAGGTGCCCTCCTCGAGGATCAGAGACCCCTCGTTGAGCAAGAAAGATAGTGCCCGGGTCGTATAGAAGCCCGGACCATCCTTGACGATAATCACCTGTTTGCCTAACTCTTGCCCCAACTCCACCGTTCTAGCGGTTACCCAGTCGGCAGTGGCGTCTGTGATCACTACTTCAAGTAGTGGCATCTTCTCTACTGGCGAGAAGAAATGCATGCCGATCACCCTTTCAGGGTGTTTAGCTTCAGCTGCAATTTGAGCAATCGGCAGTGCCGAGGTATTGCTGGCGAAGATGAAGTCCTCTCCCGCCCTTTCCTCGACTTGCTTAAGGAGCTTTTGCTTTAGGCGCAGATCTTCAAACACGGCTTCAATGACAATGTCAGTCTTGTTCAGTCCAGCCGTGCTCAAACCTGGGGAAAGATGGCCTAACTTTTGGCCGACTTCAAAAGATTTGATGCGGCGGCGATCGAGTTTCTTTTGGAAGTAGTCTCGGGAGTGTTTAAGGGCACGGCCGATAGAATCCTTGTTCGGGTCGGCAAGGCGCACTCTGATGCCACGCTCAATCGCGACGGTGGCTATTCCCGCGCCCATAAAACCAGCACCGATGACCCCGATGCTTTCGACTTTATTCTGCCCGAATCGCTCGCGGCCCGCGTCTTTGAAACGATGCTTTTTGAGGCTTGTAGTGGCATGGAATAGATGGACTAGGCTGTGACTTTCGCGCGTAATAACGAGCTGTCCAAATAAGTCGGCCTCTAGCTCCAAGCCTTTCACTAGGGATAATTCAAATCCCTGAAAAACGGCCTCGAGAGCCATGAATGAAGCTGGGTAATGACCGTGCGTTTTAGCCTGCACCATTTCCTTTGCTTTTTTGTAAATCAGCTTTCGCCCAAGCAGGTTTCCCTCGGTTGCCCATTTCGGCAGATCACTGGCAAGGTTTCCCGGCTTGATGTCGGCCAAGCCATGATGGTGTTCACTGCGGCGTTTGTGCGCATATAAGACGGCTTGTTCGCGCAACAGTTGCATTGGCACGCAGGCGTCGGCTAGGCCGATTTTTTCGGCTTTTTTACCAGCGACTCGCTTGCCCGTCAGGATCAGGTCTAGGGCGGCTTGAATGCCAATAAGTCGCGGCAAGCGCTGTGTACCGCCGCCACCGGGAATGATCCCTAGTTGGATTTCGGGCAGACCCAATTTGGTGCGTGCATCGCTGGTCACAACCCTCCAGGTACATGCCAGTGCTAGCTCCAGCCCCCCACCAAGTGCTTGCCCATTGATAGCTGCTACGGTGGGTACCCTGAGATTGGCAATCTTTTGTAACACGCCCTGCATTTGGCGGGCACCATTTGTAGCGATCTCTGCCGTTTTCATGGCAGTGATTTCGGTAATATCAGCGCCGACAATGAAGTCTTTTTTCGCGCTCGTAATCACGACGCCAGCAAGAGAGGTGTCACCTTCGAAAGAGTCGACTATTTCGTTTAGTTGACGAAGCACCTTCTCCGATAAGACATTTACGTCTTTGTCTTTAGTGTCGAGCGTGAGTACTGCGACGTTGCCGACTTCTCTCTCAATTCGCCAAAACTCGCCCATGGTGAGTCACTCCTTTTAATTGTCAAATGCGCTCGATCAACATCGCGCCGGACATTCCACCAGCAGCGCATATAGCAATTAGGCCTAAATTTTTGTCACTACGAATAAGTTCATTAGACAGCGTGGTAACTAAGCGTGATCCAGTGGCTCCAAATGGATGGCCGATGGCGAGTGCGCCGCCGTTGACGTTGACTCGATCCATTGGAAACGCTCCCAGCGCTTTAGTGCCAAAATGACGTTCCATAAAATCCGTAGATTCCATTGAACGCGTGCAGCTTAGGACCTGCGCCGCAAAAGCCTCATGTATTTCAAAGAGGTCGATATCATTCAAAGTGAGGCCATTTTTTTTGAGGAGCAATGGTATCGCAATCGCTGGTCCTATGAGCAGCTGTTCGTATGGATTGACGCCAACAAAGACCATGTCTTTAATGCGCGCTTTTGCTTTGAGCCCGAGACTTTTGGCGCGGGCTTCATCGGCAATCAAAGTGACGGCGGCCCCATCAGTTAACGGCGAGGCATTGCCTGCGGTGATTGTGCCGTAGCGGCGATCGAAGGCAGGTTTTAGGTCTTTAAGGGCCTCGATCGAAGTATCTGCGCGCACCATATTGTCACGATCGACGCACACGGCATATTTAGGCGTTGGCCAGGTTGGGATGATTTCAGCATCGAAGTAGCCTGATTCGACTGCCGCGGCCGCTTTCTTGTGGGACTCAACGGCAAACAGATCTTGGTCATGTTTGCTGATGCGGTTAATTTTCGCCATCATCTCCGCATGCTCACCCATGGTGAAGCCGGTCAACGGCTCGGAAAGACTGGGCGGCTTAGGTAGCCAGGCCTTGGCACTAAAGTTTTTTAGAAGATTGAGTTTAGAAGCGGTCGTTCTAGCTTTATTAAGAGTGACTAGAAATTTCCGTGCTTCGCGCGAGTAAACAATTGGGACATCACTCAAGCACTCGACGCCGCCAGCAAGTATCAGTGCCGGATTACCAAAGGAAATGTTTCGAGCGGCGTCACTTATTGTCTGTAGGCTGCTCGTGCAGGCTCGATTTAGTGTTAGTCCGTGTATGTGAGCAGGAAGTCCAAGATTTAAGACCGCGTCGCGGGCAACGTTGCCATTTTTAGTTTGCGGTACTACGACGCCACAGGAAACCTCATCAAGCTCCTCGGGATCGAGCTCTAATCGTCTTATCAAACCATCGATCACTCGACTGTAAAGTTCGAGTGCGTCGCTGTCTTCAAATACGCCAAAGGATTTGACGAAGGCGGTTCGCACGCCATCAATGATTACCGGTTTACCGTTGCCTTTGGGTAGGCTCCGTCGATATTTGGTCACCGTCATTAGCCGCTCTCCCCACACGTTTCAATTGTGTCCGCTCGAACTTCGTCCGGGTATCCTGATGAAGCGCAAACTTATTGTGCACTAACCGCCAGATGGTTGCGAATATAAAGCTTATTCGCAAACCGTCGTGAGTTTCAATTTAACGAAAAGGTGTTAGCCATTTTTTTCTAAAATGTAGAAATAAATTTTTTATTACAGGAGCTTGACGAACACTAGCCGGCTGGGCTGCGGCGCTGTCTCATGGTCTCAACGATTTGGTCGATGATCATCCGATCGGTGTTACTCAGATCAGTGAAGACCCCGCCGACACGATAGCGCTCGCCATCGAACCACCGACACTCGCCGCGGCACATAAGTCGGGTCGGCGCATAAATACCCAGAGGTGCTAGCGGTATATGCAGCCAAAAATTTTCGCCAGTGCGGACCTTTTTGTCGCCGGTTAATTCGATCTTAAAGCCGCCTAAGCTGATGTCTAGGAGGATGGCGCTGTGGATCCCGATTGGCAAAACCTTGAATTTGCGAAACTCCACGAGGGCGTGCGAGGTATAGCGGTTCTCACGGTCCAGTGGCTTTTTTTTTGAATTCGATTGTTTATTCAAGGCGGCCTCGCCGACGATGCGTAGTATATACTTAGATGGGGACGTGCAAAAATTATAGTATGTCCTCGGTCTTCCCGTCCATGAGTAAATCTTAGATGATTGCGGGGACTTTTTTGATGACTTATAGCGATGAACCTCCCATCCGCGTGCGCGTTTTAGTGCTGGGCGGCGGTATCCATGGCTGCGGTGTTCTACATGATCTAGTTAGTCGAGGATGGAATGATGTTCATTTGGTGGAAAAATCCACAATAGGCTCTGGCACAAGTTCTAAGTCGACTAAATTGATTCATGGCGGATTACGTTATCTTCAAAGAATGAGTGATTTTGGCCTAGTAACCGAGGGCCTCAGTGAACGGCGCCTGCTCATGGAGTTAGCACCTGACTTAGTAAAGCCAGTGGAGTTTTTATTTCCGGTCATCAAACAAGCGGGTATGCCCCGTTGGATGGTTAAATTTGGTCTGTCGATTTACGACAAATTAGCTGGTCGTAATTGCTTAAGCGAGCATAGAGCTGTGAGCTCCGACGAGGTTGCTTTTAAAGCCCCGCAGCTCGATCAGGATAGATGCAAGATCGTATATTCTTTTTGGGACGCCCAGACGGATGATTTGGCTCTGGTTCAGCGCGTGGCGGCTTCGGCGCATAAACTAGGCGCCACAATTAGTGAGCATCTCGAGGTAGTCCAAGTAGAGGCTAACCCGGACGGATGGACAGTTGTTGTCAGGAAGCCAGATGGCAGCATGCATGCGATCAGCGCCCTATATGTGGTTAACTGCCTGGGCCCATGGGCGAATTTAATCCTTGAAAAGAGCGGCATCCCGCCAAATTATCGCGGCATGAATAATAAAGGGGCGCACTTATTATTGCCTGATATTGGACTGAAATCTGGTCTTCTTTTGCAGTCGCTCAAAGCCGACGGACGGATCTTTTTCGTGTTGCCATGGCTGGGCTCGACATTGGTTGGCACTACCGAGGACCTTTATACCGCCAACCCTGACCTGGTTGGCGTAGACGAGCGCGACATCGAGTATCTTTTAGACAATTGTAATCAGTTTCTCCTGCAACCTCTGCGGCGCAGAGATGTGAAACAGGTGTTCGCCGGTCTAAGGTGGTTGGCGGTAGAAGAAGGGCGCGGCTTGTCAGACACATCGCGACACTATGTGCTGGGGGAGCGAGTCAGCGGCCGGGGCCTTATCATCACGATCTATGGTGGGAAGCTGACGGCCTATCGCGATTTGGCAGAGTCGATTGGCGATAGAATATTGACCCATTTCGGTGAGTTTAAGGCAAGTGGTACCGCACATAAGGCTAACTGGGCTAGCGCCTCAGAGTCGCCTAAGGTTTTACCAATTGATCAGCGATTTGCGAGTGTCCCAGTTTTATGAACAAGCGCACATCAATACCTAAACAAAGACCGAATCGTTCTTACCGAACGTTGATTGAAAGCTTGCGGCAGGTGTGGTCGATTGAGCGAGTTCCCGACCATGAATCTATTTGGCGACTTGGACAGCCTGCACTTGCGGCATTGCCAACGCAAAATGTTCGTATAGCTATTTGGAATCTTTGCAAGGGGTCCGGCGGCATCTTGTTCGAGCATGATTACCGCATGCTCTGTTACTCTTCCGACATTGTTATCACTCAAGAGGCTCTGCTTTCAAAGCACGCTCAAACCATGTTTGCCGCCGCCGGTTTCGAGTCCGTGCATGCCGCTTCTTATAAGCGACGCGACGGACTTCGAGATGGTGTTATGACAGTTGCTCGGGTTCAGACCTGCGTCGAGCCGCAACGGATCATCTGCAAGTATCCAGAGCCTATCTTCAAAACGCCTAAAGCAGCATTGATCAAGAAGTATCCATTTATTGGCACGGACCAGAGTCTCATGGTGATTAATATCCATGCGACTCTCGTACGCTTTAAGACAGTGGCAATAGAAGAGATGGAGCACTTGCTTGCAAGATTACCAGAACACAACGGACCGATTATTCTGGCCGGTGACTTTAATACTTTTACACCCGGATACCTTAAGGCTATTGCCGGAGTGCTTCGGCGAATCGGTCTCGAATATGTTCCTATTCCCAACGACCCTAGGCCGGTGACGCAAGCCTTAGATCAGCTTTTTTGTCGCGGTTTAGAGGTTAGCAATGTGCGAGTCGACACCTCTTTTCGCAACTCGGATCATTTCCCAATCCTTGCTGATGTTCGGCTGCTTCAAGTTGGCTGATTTTTCGTGTGGGCTTTAATCCCTGCCCAGAGCCCCCAACTTAGCGGAGAAGTTTTCTATCTCCTCCGCTACCTCTAGCCAAGTTAGTTCGCTCGTATCCAACTGTTCTTGAGTTTGTTGGTGGGTTTTATGCAAATCGGCGGTCTTGCTAAAATCAGCACTATCGACCAGCGCCATTTGACTCTCTAAATTAGCCAGGCTTCTGCGGAGATTGGCGTTGTCTTCATCTAGTTTTGCAAGTTGAGTTTGCAAACGCTGCCGCTGCCGTTTGAGCTCCTTGACGTCCTGATGACGGCCAACGGTCTTGGGTGCCTGAGCTTTCGCGTCGGGGGCTGCAGCTGATTCTGTCTCTTGCGGCTTAAGCACATTCGGAAAGCCGGCGACGGCAGCGAGTCGTTCGTAATCGGCAAGTTTTCCAGGAAAAAGCATCGAGCGGCCATCTGGCAACATGGCAAACACGTGGGTGCAGATCGCGTCGATAAAGTTACGATCATGACTGACAAAAAGCACAGTCCCTTCGTAATCATCCAAACTAGCTGCGAGTGTTTCTACGCTAGCCATGTCGAGGTGGTTAGTTGGCTCGTCTAGCAAGAGTAGGCCAGCTTTTTGCGATAGCGCGCAGGCAAGTCCGACACGACTTTTCTCACCCCCAGACAGCACGCTTACGCGCTTGAAGGCAGCGTCACCGTGGAAAAGGAAGCCGCCCAACATGGCGCGTGCCTCTTTTTCGCTAATGTTGCCGATCCGGACTAGATTTCCCAACACGGTATCATTGGGGGCTAAGGTTTCGCGCTGTTCCTGGGCGAAATAGGCCAGATCTACTCCAGGACTTAGGTTAAATGACCCGCCAAGTGGATGGCAGCGTCCAGCGATCGTGCGCAGCAAGGTTGATTTGCCGATTCCGTTGGCACCGATGATGGCAACTTTGGCAGCTCGTTCCATCTCAAGGTCAAGGTGACTAGCGAGTGGACTCGAGTATCCGATGGCGCCGTCCTCGATCTTGAGCACGATGCGCGGTACTTTCGGCGGCTTAGGAATCGGGATAAAAACCGTCTCCTCTTCGCCTTCCGGGGCAAGGGTGTCTTCCATGTCGCGAATGCGGGCGATCATCTTAACGCGCGACTGAGCCTGCGCTGCCTTAGTGGCTTTGGCGCCGAAGCGTTCGACAAAATGCTCCATCTGCTCACGGCGGCGGCGAAGTTGATCTCGTTCAGCTTGAGCCTGGGCTAGGCGTTCTTCCCGTGCGGTGAGAAATGCATCAAAGTTACCGCGGTAAGGTTGCAGCTGACCGTTGGCGAGATGAAGTGTCAATGTGGACAGGCGATTAAGTAGAGAGCGATCATGAGAAACAAAGAGTAGCGTGCCGCGAAAGCTACGAAGGTATTCTTCCACCCAAACGAGACTTGGTAGATCGAGGTGGTTCGTCGGTTCGTCGAGAATCAGGAAGTCTGGCTGACGCAGGAACAAGCGGGCCAGCTCTAAGCGCATGCGCCAGCCGCCGGAAAGTTCGGTGGGCGCCTTACTCAAATCTGCGGCGCTAAACCCAAGGCCAGATAGAATCGCGGTAGCCCTGGACTCCAAGCTGTAGCCGCCTTCTAGGCGGAAAGCGGTCTCGGCTCTTTCGTATTGATCAAGGGCTTTCGGATCATGCTCGACTTGCATGCGGGCAAGAGCCTGTTCCATAGAATCACGGAGTGCGACTATCTTGGTGGCACCAGCTTGGCACTCGTCTAGGACGCTGGCCGCTGGATTTGGATTGGGCGACTGTGGTAGGTAGCCGACAGTCGTCTGCCCAGAGACCACGACACCCCCCGCATCTGGCTGCTCTAATCCGCAGATGACGTTGAGCAGGGTGGTCTTGCCTACGCCGTTAGCACCAACCAGGGCGATTCGTTCACCGTCAGGAAAGTGATAAGAGGCGTCGGCGAACAGAACTTTGGTACCGAATGTCTTCTGAAGGTTTTGTATCCGCATTCTATAGCCAAATCAATTGGTTGGGGTGTTTTTCGGAGCATTTAGTGGTGCCAGCCCGCTGGCACCCTTGGCGGCCGTACGATACAGAGTTAAAGGAAAACTTCACGATGTTAATTAGCTAATAGCCGGCAAAAGCATGCTTAGGCTAATATCCTAGCCCTCACAGGGTGGCTAGCCTACCCTAACTAAAACAATCTGAGGTTTAAGTGATGAAAGCCGTCACATCGGACGTGAATTTTCCGCAACTGGAAAACGAACTACTCGCAGAGTGGCGCGAGCGGGATACTTTTGCTGAGTCCATGCGCCAGCGTCAAGGTGCCAAAGAGTTTACGTTTTACGACGGCCCACCCTTTGCCAATGGTCTGCCTCACTATGGTCACCTTCTTGCCAACACCATCAAAGACACCGTGCCGAGATACTGGACGATGCGCGGTTACTATGTGGACCGTCGGTTTGGCTGGGATTGTCACGGGGTTCCAGTTGAATATGAGATCGAAAAGCGTGATCAGCTGAAGGGCCGAGCAGATATTTTGGCAATGGGCGTTGATAAGTTCAACGAGGCATGCCGAGCCTCCGTGCAGGCTTATACCCTAGAGTGGGAACGGACCATCACGCGCTTAGGTCGCTGGGTCGATTGGCAGAATCAGTACCGCACTATGGACAAGAGCTACATGGAGTCCGTATGGTGGGTCCTCTCCGAACTGTATCGCCGTGACCTAGTTTACCGCGACTTTAAAGTGGTCCCCTACTCGCCCAGAATCACAGCGGTATTATCTAATTTCGAAGCCAACCAGAACTATAAAGACGTTCAAGATCCGGCGATCACCATTAAATTCAAACTGTCGGGTGAAGACGCTTACGTACTCGCCTGGACCACCACACCTTGGACGCTTGTCTCGAATGTGGCTTTGTGTATCGGTCCAAAGATCGACTACGTGAAAATCCGCGACCTTGAGAGTGGCGAGCTCTATTATTTGGCTGAAGCCCGCGTACCTGCGCTCTATAAAAAAGCGTCGAAAGACCCAGCCATTAAGCCATACGAGGTGATAGCTAAGGTCAGTGCTAGTGAGCTAGCTGGCCGAACCTACGAGCCATTGTTCACCTATTTCAAAGATCACAAAAATGCCTTCCGCATCCTAGTCGATGAATACGTGACGACCGAGGACGGCACCGGAGTGGTGCATCAAGCGCCTGCATTCGGTGAAGACGACTTCCGCGTGTGCCGGGCGAACGGCATTGGGCTGGTCGATCCGGTCGATGACGAAGGCCGATTCAAAAGCGAAATCACTGAGCATAAAGGTGTTTTTGTTAAAGATGCTGACAAGGAGTTGATTCGTCGCCTGCGCGATAGCGGGCAACTGCTCCGCAATGAACAGCTGCTCCATAGTTATCCATTCTGTGAGCGCACAGATACGCCTCTCATTTATAAAGCCATTCAAACTTGGTACGTCGCAGTCGAGAAAATTAAAGACCGCCTTATCGCCAATAACCAGCGCATTAACTGGGTGCCTGAGCATCTGCGCGATGGGCGAATGGGCAAGTGGTTGGAGAATGCCCGTGATTGGGCAATCAGTCGCAATCGGTTTTGGGGCACCCCTATTCCGATCTGGGTATGTTCTAACGATGTGGACCATCGTGAAGTTATGAGCAGCGTTGCCCAGTTGGAAGAGCGATCCGGAGCCAAGATAGACGACCTGCACATCCATCATATTGATCGTTTGACGTTTGCTTGTAGTCATTGCCAGGGCGAGATGAAGCGCATCCCGGAGGTGTTCGATTGCTGGTTCGAGTCCGGGTCGATGCCTTATGCGCAGATCCATTATCCATTTGAACATAAAGAGCGGTTTCATCAGCGTTTTCCGGCTGATTTTATCGCTGAAGGTCTAGATCAAACGCGAGGCTGGTTCTACACGCTAAGCGTGCTTTCGACGGCTCTGTTTAACGAGCCAGCATTTAAAAACGTCGTCGTGAACGGCATGGTCTTGGCCGGGGACGGCAAGAAGATGTCGAAGCGGCTTAAGAATTATACGTCGCCTGAAACCTTGATCGAGAAATTTGGCGCCGACAGCGTCCGCTTGTTTATGCTCAATTCGGCAGTGCTTAAAGCCGGTGACTTGTACTTCTCGGATCAGGGCGTGCGTGACACCACCAGAGCTGTGCTGCTGCCTCTTTGGAATTCTCACAGCTTTTTGTCGACCTATGCCGAAGCCGATAAGTGGCAACCAGACAGTGAGCTGGCAAGTGGCGTCGCCCCGAAGGTTGATAGTGAATTAGATCGCTGGATCATTTCTCGTTTCCATACTCTGTGTCAGCGCCTGCACGAAGAGATGCATCATTACCGGCTGTATAACGTCGTGCCACAGGTGCTCGACTTTATCGAGGACTTGACTAATTGGTACATCCGCTTAAGCCGTAAACGCTTTTGGGGTACTGACGACGAAGGGGCCAGTGGGTCCGCACATGATGCCAGTGATGCAGCGCAGGCTTACCGCACGCTGTATTATGTACTCCTTGGTTTTTCCAAGGTATTCGCTCCGTTTGCCCCATTTATTTCAGATCGAATCTACAAGAATCTTACGTCTGGCATCGCTGGGTTGCCTGAGTCCGTGCATCTCTGCGACATCCCGCTGGGTGATGCCGAACTGATCGACCGGGATTTGGAGGCGCGCATGGATTTACTCCGCCGCGCTAGTATCTTGGGCAGAAGTCTGCGTGCTAAACATCAAATCAAGACTCGCCAAGTGCTGCCATCGATGCTTGTGATCACACGCAAGTCGGCCGATCGCGAGGCGATCGAACGTGGTACGGAATTACTCCGTGGCGAACTTAACGTCAAAGAAGTGCTGTTCTCAACAGACGAGGCAGCGTATGTGCTCCTGTCTCTTAAGCCCAACTTAAAAACCTTAGGGCCGCGACTTGGTAAACAGCTCAACGCTATGCGTCAGCATCTAGAAGAGCTGAACCGCCATCCGCAAAAGGTAGTTGATCTGCTGACGTTACTTGAAGAGGCGGGCAAAGTTGAGGTGATGGGTCATGAGTTGGTTGAGGCCGACTTCCTTATTGACCGCGGACCGAAGGACGAGCGTCTGATTGCTACTGACCGCGGTGTTACAGTCCTACTTGATACCCAACTCACCCCCGAGCTGGTTCAAGAAGGCTTGGCGCGGGAGTTGATCAACCGCATCCAGAGACTGCGCAAAGAGAAGGGGCTGCAGGTATCCGACCGCATTAGTCTAAGTATCACGGCAGAGGCAAGCTTAGCGGCCGCAGCAGACGTCTTCCGCGACTATATTAGTCGGGAGACTTTGGCCACCAGCTTAACTGTCAAAGCAGTGGCTGCTGCTGCACTGAATAAGGATACCTGCGTTGATATTGATGGGACGCTTTGCCTCCTAGACCTTTCTCTAACATCACAGCCAGCGTAGGAGCGGCGGTTGGCTAAAGCTAGCGCCATCATCTCATTACTTTTTGGAGTCGGTCTCACTGGCTGTTACGTCACTCGGCAGGCCTGGCATCAAGGCAGTCTCCTGACCACCCGGAGGCCTGTGAGTGAGGTTGTGAGTGACCCACAGACAACCCCCGAGACGCGCGCCAAGCTTGAGCGAGTGCAGGCCATCCTCGCTTATGCCACGAAGGAGCAGCTGAACACCGACGGTGCTTACGATTACTTTATCCAAACTCATGACCCCGTTGTGTCCTACTTGGTACAGGCTGCTGAGGCTGACAAACTTCAGTTCGTGACTTGGTGGTTCCCGGTCGTGGGCAGTGTTCCGTACTTAGGCTTCTTTCAAAAAGACGAGCGCGACGAGGAAGCCGTACGGCTGCGGGCGAAAGGTTACGATGTCACCGAAGGCGGTGCTGGAGCGTTCTCCAGCCTTGGTTGGTTTAACGATCCTATTTTTAGCAGTATGTTAGTCCGCAAGGACTCTGAGCTCGCACATCTGTTTTTTCATGAGTTAACCCACCGCACGGTTTGGATACCAAATGCTACGGCGTTTAACGAAAACCTTGCAGAATACGTGGCGGCGGTGCTGACGCGGCAGTACCTCACTGACCTTGGCGAATCTGCGGCTTTGGCAAATTATGATATGCGTCGCCAAGACAAGGACCGCTTTAATCAGTGGCTGCGTGAACTAAAGACTGACTTAGAGAAGCTTTATGGGCAGGACAAACTGCCTAAGGATAGGCTTTTGAAACTTAAAGCCAAAATATTTGCTGAGTACCAAAAATCACCACGTAAGCCGAAGTTTCGTCTGGTTGATTTTGTCGGTGGCGAAGATTGGAATAATGCTTCCGTGCTTAGCGCTGGTCTTTATTCTCCGGACACAGAGCGGTTTGACCTGTTGCGTAAGTGCATCGATCAGCCAAAAATCAGGGTCTTCCTCAATGAGTTAAAAAGTGCGGTGGACAGTAGCGATGGTGATCTAGCCGCAGCAACAGCAAAGCTATGTCCTAAATCTAAACACCCTACTTCGAGGCAACCACAACATGTGGATTGATGACGATATCCTCCGTCGCTGCCAAGAGTCGATAGTCAGTCACTGTTGGGTGCCACAAGAGCTGATGGTAGTCCTTGGTGCCAGCAACGATCCGACGGTGGAAGTAAACGTCGAGACGTGTGAGCTAGACCGTGTTCCGGTGCTGAAGCGCTACGGTGGCGGTGGGACGGTTGTCTTGCATAGCGGCTGTGCCGTGGTGAGTCTCGGGTGTTGGGTTCAGCAACACTTTCAGAATCGGCACTATTTTAATCTGGTTAATAACGCTGTGATTGCTGCGCTTGCTGACGGTTGGAGCGACCTCGCGCAACTGAGTCAAAATGGCTTGAGCGATTTAACCTACGGCGAGTTTAAGGTCGCAGGGACCTCACTTTTTAGAAGTCGCAACTACCTTTTGTATCAGGCGTCCATCCTCGTCGACACCCAACTAGATGTCATCGACCGTTACTTAAAGCACCCTAGTCGAGAGCCTGAGTACCGCCGCGGTAGGTCCCATGGGTCCTTTCTGCGCGGCCTCAACTCAGTGGTCTCAGAAATCACGGCATCTGCCTGTGCTGATAGGCTTAAACAGAGTTTGCCCGCGGCACTGGACACTACCCTTGGCGCGGAATTAATTGAGTCTATACCCGAGCAATGGGGCGGCCTTCACCGCCGCGCCGGACTATAAAGTACAAAGCCGTGGTGAGCGCTGGCAGGAGTCCGAGGCAGGCCATGCTCAAGACGGATTCCATCACTGCTACGAACGAATAGATGGGTGTGTTGTCTAAGCCTGGGATTACGGTGACCCATAAATTTCGGGAGACTCCGATTGTTTCATCCAGGAAAAGGAGCAACTCTGAGAGGATTCCGACTGCCGCCATCGTGCCGTATAGAAATGCCCCAAGGCTCATCACGTTCAGCACCACGGTCCAGCCGGAGAATCCGGTGCCCCGAATGAAGCGCAAGGTAACAGCAGACCAGAGCGCGTAGCCGATGCCGCGACTTTCGCTCATCAGTATCGCGGGAATCATCAAGCCCAGGGCGCCGATTAGCAGAGCTGGCAAAATTACAATCTGGCCTGCCAGCCCAATAAATAAGAGCAGTAAAAACAATGATATGCCGGCCGGCAGGGCCTTTTTGAGGCCGATGAACCAGACTGCTAGAGTGCCGCGCGGCCTAAGTTCGCGATGGTGGTCAACAGCCGTTTGTACCAAGCCCAAAAAACTTGCAAGCAGCAGTAATGAAAGTACTATTGCCGCGGCGGTGACGCGGCCTAGGTAGTTTAATACAGGGGCGATGAGTTGATTGAACGCAAGGGGGCTTCCCGAAGCGGCCATTTTCGAGGTAAAGATCGCCCGGAGTTCGGAGACAACCGGATGACTAGCCAAGTCGAGCCCAAGATTGACCACAAGCTGCGGCAGAATTAAACCTACCCCAACCAGAAGAGCCGTTTGCCGCCAAGTAGATTTGACGCTGGTTATGGCAAGACGCCAGACATTACTAGAAAGCAAAATTTTTCGTTCAGAGTGCATGTTCGAACTCGATATCTAAGTATCCACGAGGCTACTGTGCAGGAATTAAACGAACTTACCATTACCGAGATCTACGCCAGCATTCAAGGGGAGTCCTCTTATGCGGGCGTTCCGTGTACCTTTATTCGGTTGACGGGCTGTCCACTGCGATGTCGCTGGTGTGACACGGCCTATGCGTTCAAAGGTGGCACATCTTGGACTTTGACTGCGATCATGGAAGAGGTCAAACGCTTAGGCATATCCGTTGTTGAATTGACGGGCGGTGAGCCATTGGCGCAGGCGGCGACGCCATTGCTTGCGGACCAACTTTTGGCGGCAGGCTATACGGTGCTGATCGAGACCAGTGGCTCGGAAGATATCCGTCCGCTTCCAAGTAAGACCCATATCATTATGGACTGGAAGTGTCCTGGCAGCGGGATGAGTGAACGCAACAACCCAAGCAACTTAAGTGCACTCAAGTCGACAGATGAGATTAAGTTCGTCGTCGCCAACCGGGAAGACTTTGACTGGTCGTTGGATGTCATTCGCCGTGAACAGCTCAGTGAGCGATTTCACATTTTATTTTCTTGTGCTTGGGGCCTGGTCGCGCCCAAGGATCTTGCGGCGTGGATAGTCGAGAATCCAATTCGCTGTCGTATGCAGTTGCAGCAGCATAAATATATTTGGGGCCCTCGCGTGAAAGGGGTTTAAAGCCATGGACCTAGTGGGAGTAGGAGTCGGCGAAAACGAAGGTTATTTGCAGCGCCTGAAGGCGATAGAGTGTCCTGATGCTACGTTTCCTGCCACAGAGCCCTCTTTGGTTATGCATCGTGCATCAGGCTCAGTGGTGTTCGATGTCAGGGGTACTGCATACATTGATCTTTGCGCCGGCTTCGGAGCATTGGCCCTAGGCCATAACCCGTCTGCGCACCGGCAAGTTTTGGTTAGCCGCCTTTATGAGGCCGAGTCAGAACTAGCCCCTCTCATCACGCACGGTATGGGCGATGTCTATCCATCCTCAGCAAAAGTTAATTTAATTAGCTACTTAATTGATCTCATGCCGCCTGATTTGACGATGGCAGCCCTGGCGCTAACGGGCTCGCAAGCGGTTGAAATAGCAGTAAAAACAGCAATGTTGGCGACTGGTCGCAGCCGCTTTGTCGTATTTGGCGGGAGTTACCACGGCCTTGATTTAGGGATCTTGCCGCTGACGGAGCGCGCCGACTTCAAAGCTCCGTTTCGTGGATTTCTGCGTGAGGATAAAGTCGTGCCTTTATCTTTTCGTTGTAGCGAGGCCGAGCTCGAGTGCGCTCTCAGCAGCAGCGACATTGCCGGGGTCATCGTCGAGCCAGTGCAGGGTCGCACGGGTTGCCGACCAGCAGGGTTGACCTGGCTACAGATGCTCAGGCGGCAGTGCGATAAACATAGTAGCATGCTGATTTACGACGAGGTTTTTACCGGACTGGGACGAACAGGCCAACTTACTTTTGCGGAGCATGTGCCTTGTGACTTGCTTTGCTTAGGCAAGGCCTTTGGTGGTGGATTTCCCATCTCTGCATGCGTTGGCACTGCGGCTGCAATGACCGCATGGCCGGCAAGTAAGGGCGAAGCCATCCACACGGGTACCTTTTTTGGTCACCCACTCTCTTGCGATATTGCCCTGGCTACTCTAAAGGAGATGCGCGAGTCTGACTTGATCGACCGGGCACGCGATCTCGGGCTTGAAGCCTTAAGCTGGTTAAAGGCCGCACTTGGCGAAGATCCACTTGTCCAGGATATCCGCGGTGAGGGACTAATGCTCGCGATAGAGTTCAAGAAAGATGGAAATGGTGCCCGACTCATGGATATACTAAGGGCCCAAGGGGTGATAGCTCTTGCTAGTGGTTCTAGGGGTGAAAGCCTTAGTATCACCCCAGCTTTGAACATCCCCAGACCCTTGTTAATTAGTGGCCTGGAAGCTGTAAAGGCCTCAGTCAATTTACTGCGATGACAGTAGAGCAGCTATGATAACGTGAGGGACAAGTGCATCCCCACCGCCAACTAACTGGAGTTGGAAAGGATCACGGATGGTACGGACGGCAACGCAACTTTTCAGCCTTTTAGTGGTGCTCGCGCCCACTGTCGAAGTTGCTTATGCCGATGATCTGCCGTGGCAAACTGAGCGGCGTATCATAGGCGTAAGTGAACTTGAGCCGATCGAGAACGCGCTGGGAAGCCCGTTTTATACTGGGTCCCAAATTGTTGCGAGATTAGAGACCAATGACGGGGTTGGTTACTGTACTGGCGTGCGTGTGGGGCCAGACCTTTTTCTAACCAACTATCATTGTTCTGACTATAAAGCCTGTGACAGCATCCAGTTTCATTTGGCTTTTGAAAAAGCGATCGCCCCGGAACAACAACTGGTTTTGAAGTGCAAGGAAATGCTCAGCAAGAGCGTCGCCTATGATTATGCTCTGTACCGAGTGGAATCAGTGGGTTTTAGTCCCAAACCTGGCGATGAAGGTAACCCGCAAGCGACTAAGGAGTCTGTTGCGCCGCCGCTAAGCAGTTTTCCGACAGCGATTCTTTGGGCGGGTCCTATGCAGCTCGGCGCTCCGATGTATCTAGCTGGGCACCCTGGGGCACGGTTTAAAGAGATCGATCGCGGTGTGAAGTGTGCTCTGCGCTCAGTGGAGCCCGAGCTCATTGAGGAGCGCAAGACCATCACCCATACCTGCGATACAGAGGGTGGCTCAAGCGGCTCCCCCCTAATCGACAAGAATTCTGGATATGTGGTGGCTTTGCATTGGGGCGGCAAAGACGACTTCAATATGGCCATTCCGATCAGCGAGATCGTCTCGGACCTCCAGAAGACGTTACCAGCCGACATCTACACTCAACTCCACATAGTCGATCACTGAGCAGAGTCGTTCTTTGATCTGCTCAGGGCCTCAAAGTCTTGGGAGTTAGGTTAAAGTCTCCAGGTTGCGCTTTAAGCTATCTAACTGAAAGCGCATATTGTCACGCTGCCCCCTCGTTTGCTCCAGGACTTCTGGTGGCGCACGATCGGTGAAGTTCGCGTTGGCGAGCTTGCCTTCGATACCCCCGAGGATTTTATTGATGCGCGTTATTTCGCTGCTCAGTCGAGCGCGCTCTTTGGCAATATCGACGATGCCAGCAGCCGGTATAAAGGCCTCGTAGCCGCGACCGACGGCGGCAAGACATTGTCCTGGTCTCTCCATGGTAGGGTTTGCCCTAACTTCACTTAGGCTGGCAAGGCGGCAAATGTCAGTGCTTGCTGCTGTAAATAAAGCAGAAAGTTCTACTGAAGCTCGCACATGTGCTTGGAGCACGGTCTTTGGTGGAATACCTGACTGCGACCGCGCCGACCTAATGTCGGCAATCAGTGCCTGAACCGTCGCCCACTTAGCAGCAGCATCAGGGAATTGCGGTAGCTTATCGGCCTGGGGGAACTTGGCCACGGCAAGGCTCACGGGTCTGTCCCAATTCGGATGGTGCGGTAGCTTTTGCCAAATTTCTTCAGTGACAAACGGCATGATTGGATTGGCGAGGCGGAGAATGCCGTCTAACACGTAAACAAGAAGTGATAGCGTTTGCTCTTTAGCTTTTTCGTCGGAACCCATCAGCACGCTTTTGGCAGTCTCCAGACCCCAGTCGCAGAAGCTGCCCCAGATGAGGTGGTAGACATGGTCGGTAGCGTCGTTGATACGGTAATTAGTCAGTGACTTTTCCATTCGATCGGCAGCAGCTGCCAGTTCGTTTAGGAGCCACATTCCGGATAGTCCGATTGCCTCGGGATTGAGAGGTGCTAACTTTTGGCCTGGCTTGATATAGCCGAGCAGGAAGCGCGAGGCGTTCCATAGCTTGTTGACGAAGCGGCCGCCGGCTTCGAAGTCTTCAGCCGACATGCGCGTCCGACCACCGATAGGCGCTAACTGCACCGCGGTAAAGCGCACGGCATCCGTCCCGTATTTGGCGATGACCTCCATCGGGTCAATGCCATTGCCCAGAGTCTTTGAGAACTTCCTGCCCTGCTTGTCGCAAACGGTTGGGGTCAGGAAGACGTCACGGAAGGGCACTTCGCCGCGTGTCTTTAGTCCGACCATCACCATACGTGCTACCCAGAGGAAGATGATCTCTGGTGCGGTTACCAAAACGTCAGTTGGATAAAAGTACTCGAGATCGGCGCTGTCCTCTGGCCAGCCAAAGGGCGAGATCGGCCACAGCCAGCTGGAGAACCAAGTGTCTAAAACGTCTTCATCCTGCTTTAAATCACTGCTGCCGCAATGACTACAAACCGTTGGGTCAGTCATGCCCGAGCTAGCACCTTGGCATTTGCCGCAGTACCAAATCGGGATGCGGTGGCCCCACCAAAGTTGCCGCGAGATACACCAGTCTTGGATGTTCTCGAGCCAGTGCAGATACGTTTTCTTCCACAGATCCGGGAAGAAGTTGAGTCTACCGTCTTTGGCCGCCTCAATAGCCGGAGCTGCCATAGCGCGCATATTTACATACCACTGCAGGGACAGGCGCGGTTCGATGATTTCCTTGCTTCGCTCGGAGATTGGCACAGTAGTCTTGTAGGGTTCTTCTTTAGCCAAAAGCTCTAATTCGCGGAAGGCGCGGATGACTTCTTTGCGCGCAACGAAACGAGCCATGCCGCGGAACCGCTCAGGAACCTTGTCGTTCATCGTTGCCGCATCGGTCATGACATCGATGCGCGGCAAGTCGTGGCGTTTGCCAAGCTCGAAGTCATTTGGGTCATGTGCAGGAGTAATCTTCACCGCTCCGGTACCGAATTCACTTTTCACATAACTGTCGGCTACGATCGGAATAAGGCGGTCTACCAAGGGCAAACGGACTTGTTTACCAACGAGGTGTTTGTAGCGTTCGTCATCTGGATTCACCGCCACAGCGGTGTCACCAAACATCGTTTCTGGGCGAGTCGTCGCTACCGTTATGGTTTCGTCGCTACCATCAATCGGGTAAATCAAATGATAGAGATGGCCTTGAATCTCTTGATTATCGAGCTCGTCATCGGACACGGCAGTTTTCAGAGCCGGGTCCCAGTTGACGAGTCGTTCACCGCGGTAAATCAAACCTTCGTTAAACAAGTCGACGAAAATCTTGCGCACTGCATGCGATAATTGCGGATCCATCGTGTAGGCAAGGCGATCCCAGTCACAGGAAAAGCCCATACTACGGAACTGGCTCAGGATCATGCCGCCGTATTTATCTTTCCACTCGACAAGCTTCTTAGTGAACGCCTCTCGTCCAAGGTCATGCCTGGTTTTGCCCTCAGCGGCTAAGGACTTTTCGACCATCATCTGGGTGGCGATACCCGCATGGTCTGTTCCGGGCAACCAGAGCGCGTTATAACCAGACATGCGTTTCCAGCGAATCAGGATATCCTGCATGGTGTAGCCGGTGCCGTGTCCCATGTGAAGTTGGCTAGTCACGTTTGGTGGTGGCATCAAGATCGTATAAGGCTTGCGGCTTGGGTCCCTCTCCGCGCGGAATACTTTATGCTTCATCCAGAAGTCATATAGCTTATCCTCATATTGATGCGGATCGTAGGCGGCGGCGAGGGAATCGGTCATCGTGTAGTCCTCGGAGGATCTTCAGGTTATGTGAGCCCTAAGCTTATAGCTCAAGGTTTGGACTGGGGGCAAATCGTCAACTTACTCGGCAGCTGCAAGTTTACGTCACGTTACTCGAAAGTTGCTTAGCATCGACTTAGGTGCCGCAGAACGTTCGGTGGTCCCACTGCTCTTCGCCAGGTGGCAAGGCTAGGTCTCGGGCATCTAGCTGATCCTCATAAGGGCGCGCAAGGACGGCGTGAAGGCGCGCAAACGGCGCCATGTCGCCTTGCAAAGCTGCGGCAATGACCTCTTCAATGCGATGGTTGCGTGGGATAAAAGCTGGGTTTGCCCCCCGCATTAGTGCCGCTCTCGCCGCATGGGCTCTGGGCTCTTGCTGCGACCGGTGGTCCCAGCGCCTTAACCATTCGCCAATCGCCTCAGGGTCGGCAAAAAGGCCCGTGATCACAGAAGCGTCGGCACCCTCCCCCACATCGACTAGGCGGCGAAAGCACAGAGTATAATCGACCTTGTTGTTCGCCATTAAAGTGAGTAGGTCCTGCGCTAATGCCGCGTCGTCAGCTGTCTCGAGGGTCAGCCCAAGTTTGCACCGCAGCCTCATCTGGTAAGCGGCAGTGTATTGAGGATAAAAGGCCTTGAGGCAGTCGTTAAGAAGGACCGTTGCTTCGGCTTCGTCATGCCCCTCTTTTACAACCAGTGGAAACAGGGCCTCGGCTAGCCTGGTCAGATTCCATTGCGCACAATTCGGCTGATTTATAAAGGCATAGCGCCCATTTACATCAATAGAACTGAACGTCCGCTCCGGACTGTAGGTGTCAAGAAAGGCACATGGACCGTAGTCGATGGTCTCACCCGAGATCGCCATATTGTCGGTGTTCATGACGCCGTGGACGAAGCCAAGCGCCATCCAATGGGCGACTAGCTCTGCCTGCGCCTCGGTGACGGCCTCAAGCAGCGTGAGTGCGGCCGACCCGTTAGTGCTGCGATCAGGGTAAAGGCGAGCTAGAGCATAGTTGGTCAGCCGCTCGAGGGTATCTAGGTCCCGTCTTAACGCAACGTATTCAAAAGTACCCACACGCAAGTGACTCAGGGCCACACGAGTGAGCACTGCACCAGGACTCGGGATCTCGCGGTAGACCTGTTCGCCGGTAGCTACAGCGCATAGCGACCTGGTTGTCGGCACTCCGAGAGCGGCCATGGCTTCGCTGACCAAATATTCACGCAAAACGGGTCCAAGCGCTGCCCGGCCATCGCCTCGCCGCGAGTAGGGTGTACGACCGGCCCCCTTGAGTTGCACGTCGTAGCGCTTCCCGTCGCGCCCGATAATCTCACCTAGCAAAATAGCTCGGCCATCGCCAAGTTGGGGGACCAAGTGGCCAAACTGATGACCGGCATAAGCCAGAGCAATTGGCTCGGCTCCGTCTGGAATCGTATTGCCGGCAAAAACAGCCACTCCGTCAGGACTGGTGATCTCGTTGCGCGTTATGTGGAGGGTTTCAGCCAATGTGTCATTCACAGCGAGCAGCTCCGGCTGCGTTACCGGGGTCGGCTGTACGCGCGCAAATAACAACTGCGGCAGTTGGCTGTAACTATGCTCGGTTTGCTTGAATGTAATGGGCATCTCTAACCTCTATAAGAAATCCTGATTTTTGGTCTTCCACCGCTCGAGGTGACCTTGTCCTAAGCCCAGGCCCACACTGGGGTACAACTGTAACATGTTGTAAATTCTGTAAACATTTCGATCTTTATGAGGGGCCTCAAGTCATGGTGGTGTTTTGACGATACCTCTTAAACCGCGCAATTGAGTGCTGCACGGTCTAAGGGAGAGTTCATGCCGCGCTTTGGCCTCCAATATACCTCGCTAATATCTGTAACCATGGGTGTTTTTATGACATTCGTGGCCTGCGGCTCTCAGCTATACAAGGTCTCCATGCACGGTGATAGCGGACCTAGGCCAACGGTGCAATCCGCTAAAGCCGGTGCCACCACGGCATCAGCATCCGGGGGCAAGCTAAATCCAAGTTCAGCAACCTATGGGATCCATGCGCCAGAAGGTTGGGTATCACTGCCGATCCACTACAAGTTCGATACCCGCATGGACTCGGTGCAAAGAGGGCAAATTCAGCGAGCGATGCGTACCTGGGAAACGGCGGTAGGCAAGCAATTATTCAATTACGACGGCATTCAGACTGGAGTGAACGGTGATTCTTTTCTCGATTTATATAGCTCATTAGACGACGGCATCAACGGACTCTACTTGGACAATAATTGGGCTAAAACGGGAAAAGATCGCGTAGTCCTAGCAACCACGATTTGGGACAACGAAAGCGACCTTAGCGACCGCATGCTCACCGCTGACATGCGCTACAACAACAACGATTATACATTTGGCGATAGTATGGTTTTGTGGCCGGAAGAAGGGCGGGAAGTTGCTGATTTACAAACTGTGGCTACTCATGAACTTGGCCATTTTCTCGGTCTAAATCACGTCGAGTCAGAAGTAGATGCACAATCGATCATGGTGCCCTCTCTTTATATCGGGCAGGGCGTGACGCAACGCGGCATCTCCAGCGGCGACATCAGGAGAATGCAGTTGATCTATGGCTGCTCCGGTTCGGCATGCAATGTCGAGGCGACTCATCTCAAGATCGGAAGATTGGTAAAAGATCCTGGATGAGTGCCCTACAGACGGCGACTCGGTTGTCGCATTTAACTTAAGAGCTTTGCGATTAAGTCCCCAGCAGCAGCTAAGACCAACGGCTCCTTTTCGGGAAACTTCGATCCAGCCTGGGCCTTATCGGGCCTGCCGCCACCGCGACCATCGGCGAGTTTGCTAAGCTCTTTGATCAAGTCACCAGCTTTGATTTTGCCACGGGCCTCGGCACCGACCGCCGCCATCAATGCGAGATTGCCATCTTCGACTTGTGTTAGGAAAGCCACGCCATTACCTAACTTGCTGGCTAGACTGTCGAGGAGTACTTGATGACTATCACGCGGAAAAGCAGCGGCATCAATTTTTTTAACTAGAAAACGCGTGCCTCCGATGGACTTTGTGTCTTGCGCCATCAGTGCGTCAACGCGGTGATTGACTTGTTCTAGTCGGATAGCCTTAAGCTCCTTGTCATAGCTTCGCAAGCGTTCGCTCAACTCACCGACCTTGTGCTCGAGGTCCTCTGTTTTCACCTTCAAAGAGCGGGCAAGGTTATTTAGCGTATTAGCCTGTTGGCGCGACTGCGCTAGGGCGACAAGCCCCGTCACAGCCTCAATGCGGCGAATTCCAGCAGCAATCGAAGTCTCCGACACAATACGGAAGAGTCCAATTTGCCCCGTTGCCTCGGCATGGGTCCCACCGCACAATTCGTAGCTGAATCCCCCCATTTTGATGGTGCGGACTCGGTCGCCATATTTCTCGCCGAAGAGAGCCGCAGCCCCGTCACGCTTAGCTTCATCCAGGCCTTTTTCCGCGACAGCGATGCCGTGATTGGCTAGAATTTCTTCATTCACAAGAGATTCTACCTTGGCCTGCTCTTCTTCTGTTAAAGCGCGTGGCTGAGTAAAGTCGAAGCGCAGACCTTCCGGCCCCACCCGAGAGCCCTGTTGTTGGACGTGTGGGCCCAATACTTTTCTCAAGGCTGCATGCAAAAGGTGTGTTGCGGAATGGTTGCGGACTGTGGCGGCCCGAGTAGCCTCGTCTACTTTTGCATGGACACGCTTGACCTTATCAGGTGATAGCAAGCCACTTATCAAGGAACATCTGTGGACGTGCATTTCTAGAATCTTGAAGGTGTTAGTGACACGCAGTTCAAGGTCATCAGACTTTATCCATCCGGTATCACCGACTTGCCCGCCCGATTCCGCATAAAATGGAGAGCGATCTAGGCAGACTAAAATGTCGTCACCTAACTCGCGGTAGCGAGTAACTTTAGCGTCCGTTGTTAGCTCCTGATAGCCAACAAACTTTGTGTCTTTTTGAGGCTGTAACACCACCCAGCCTTCATCTGCGGCTAGGCTAGCATCAAACTTGGCTGCGCTGCGGGCGCGTTCTCTTTGTTCTTCCATGGCAGCAGCAAATCCTGCGTGGTCCAGGCTTAGTCCCTGCTCTTCAGCCAGTACGCCGGTCAAGTCGACGGGGAATCCGAACGTGTCATAAAGGAGAAAGGCTTCACTGCCGGGGATGACGCGGAGGTTATTGGCGCGCGTCTCTGCCGCGATCTTCGCAAAGCGGGTGAGACCATCGCGAAGGGTGCGCATGAAGCGCTCTTCTTCAGCCTGTATTACTTGCGCAATATAATCCTGCCGCTGACCAAGCTCGGGGAAAGCGTCGCCCATGACATCGACCAGAGTGGGCAATAACTTATAGATGAAGGGATCTTTCTGATTTAGCTCTTGGCTGAACCGGCTGGCGCGCCGAAGAATCCGGCGCAACACATATCCACGCCCTTCATTGCCGGGGGTAGCGCCATCAGCGATAGCAAAGGCAAGTGCGCGCAAGTGGTCGGCGATGACTCTGTGTGGCGTACCTTTACTACCCTGGTCGTAAGGCACGCCAGTGGTGTCAGCGATTCGATCGATTAGAGGCCTAAAAACGTCCGTTTCGTAATTTGATCCGGTACCTTGGATAATTGATAAAACCCGCTCAAAGCCCATGCCGGTATCGACATGTTTTGATACTAACGGCTTTAAATCGCGGTTTTGCAGTCTCTCGTACTGCATGAAAACGTTATTCCAGATTTCTATGTAGCGCGCGTTGGTTCCGTTGACGCCTAGGACTGGGTCAGAAAAAGTTGCAGCCTGTGTACTTAGGTCGCCCATATCAAAATGGATTTCCGTACACGGGCCGCAAGGGCCGATGTCACCCATCTCCCAGAAGTTCGATTTTTCGCCAAAGCGCATGATGCGATCGTGGGAAATATCTGTTTCATTCTTCCAGATGGTCTCAGCTTCATCGTCGTTGTTGTAAATGGTGGCAAATAATCGATCTTTCGGCAGCTTCCATACTTCGGTAAGGAGTTCCCACGACCAGCGAATTGCTTCCTTCTTGTAATAGTCGCCAAAAGACCAATTGCCGAGCATTTCAAAAAATGTGTGGTGATAGGTATCGCGTCCGACTTCGTCTAAGTCATTGTGCTTGCCAGAGACGCGCAAACATTTTTGCGAATTCACTGCTCGCCTGAGTCCCAAGCGGTTGTCGCCAAGGAAAATCGACTTAAACTGATTCATGCCTGAGTTAATAAAAAGCAGTGTCGGATCGTCGTGTGGCACCACTGGCGAGGACGGGACAAACGTGTGTCCACGTTCCTTAAAAAAATCGATAAATGACTGTCTGATTTCCTTGCCAGTGAGATGCGGGATGCCCCACTTATTGACCGATTTGCTCATAGCGACGCTAGTGTCCTAAAAAAAAGTTTGGCCCGGTCGAACCGGGCCAAACTAGGTGTTGGTTCGTTATATAGAAAGTGCTTACTCCACTTTCAGCAATTCGATCTCAAATGCTAGCGTAGAGTTTGGTGGGATTACGCCACCGACAGAACGATTACCGTAGGCTAGGTTTGCAGGGATGACAAGCTTGCGAATGCCGCCTTCTTTCATTCCTTTAAGACCTTGATCCCAGCCGGCGATGACCATACCCGAGCCGAGTACAAAACTAAATGGTGTACCGCGGTCTTTGTTACTGTCGAACTTGGTACCGTTAAGTAGGGTCCCGGTGTAGTTGACCGAGACTTTTTTACCTTCGGTTGCCGCAGCGCCCGTGCCGACTTTAACATCGGTGATTTGCAGGGTAGTGCCGCCTGTTGGATCGTTTGCTGCTGGGGCTGCAGCAGGAGCTTCAGCCGGTGCCGCAGCCGGAGCTGCCGCGGTAGCGTCTGCTGGTGCAGTTGCTTGAGCTGCTGCATCTGCTGGTGCTGCTGTAGTTGCAGGAGCAGTCAGGTTAGCTGCTGCATTTGGATCTGTCACAGCCGCAGATGTGTCAGCTGCCTTTGGAGCTTCCTCTTTTTTCGAGCATTGTTCGCAACCTGCTAGAACCACACAAGTTGCCGCCACCAATGCTAATGGAAACGATGTTCTCTTCATTGACATCTCGTATATCTAAGGGTTAACGGCTTCATGGACTTCTTTAAAAAGGGTAATATGATCTGGGCCATGGGTCAACCATATCAATCATTTCAGTGGACTAAAGGCACCTCATGACTGGCCGAGGTCGGCCTCGATGAGGGAGACCAACTGATCATAGTAGTCGTTCTTATCATGCGGTGCCTTTAGCAAGCGTGGGCTAGTCAGGTTAACTTCGGAGATAAAGCCCCCGATGATATCAAAGCCTATGAAGGCGACGCCCTCGGCGAAAAGGGTGGTGGCTATGCGAGTCACTCTTTCCATCTCAACTGCGCTAGGCTCATAGATTTCGAGTTTTGCTCCGGCGCTAGTATTAGCCAGAAAGTTCCCAGTGAGCGGGCGTTTTAGGCACCATGCAATGGGCTTTCCAAATGCGGTGAAAGCTCTAACCTCGCCAGCAAAAACAGCTTTATCGAATGGTTGTATAAGTCGCATCGACTGGCTGTGCTGCGTAGCCTCTTCCAGTTTGGCTCTAATCTGATCTTCGCCATGAAGCGCAAGCTGTAAGCGTTCAACGCCACGGCCACCGAAGAGGGTTAGTGGTTTTAAGATAGCGTCGCCGGCAGCCTCGTGACGAACAAATCCCAAGAGAGCCGCCGGGTCGCACGACACCAGTGCTTGGTGACAGTCTTGGGGAAAAAGGAAGATGGCCAACTTTTCATTGAAACGTCGCAAGGCTTGAGGTGCGTTATAAACTCGTGCCGACGGCAGAGCCGTATCGAGGAGCCATGTTGTAGCAACGTAGTCCAAATCGTAAGGTGGGTCTTTGCGCATGTGCACCGCATCGAAGGAACGCAGGCTGCGCACTGTTCGGGTGTCTTCTGTAAAGTCCATGGGGCTGCCACTGAACCTCAAGACCGCACAATTTGCGTCTGCGCTGTCACGGGTATTTGACCAGGACAGCTGTGTTGGAGTGCAGCTATAAACTGTGTGGCCACGCCGGCTCAGTTCGTACATCATGCGTAAGGACGAATCCAAGGGACGATTCAGCGAGGCTAGTGGGTCCATTACGAAAAGGTGTGTCGAGCTCATCTACCATGCCCCCCACTTGCGATACCAAGGGTCTAATGTTATGACCCGATGTCTACCGGGATAATGATTTGTACCGAAATTTTACGTTGGGATCCCCTATGAACTTACGCACGCTGCAAGATCTTGACTTCGTCGGGAAGAAAGTATTTCTCCGCCTGGACCTGAACGTACCGATTAAAAACGGCGTAATTAAGGACGACACGCGTATTCTCGAGGCCATCCCGACCATAAAGTACATCCTTGAGCATACCAATAAAGTCGCTATCGCTAGCCATTTAGGGCGACCGGACGGTGAGGTTGACCTCAACTATTCACTCGAGCCAGTGGGCGTGCGCTTGGCGGAACTGCTGCAGCGTGATGTGGTGTTCGTTAATGACTACATGACAGAGCCCTACGATCAGGTCTTAGGTCAACTTGACCCGCAGCAGATTGTGCTCTTAGAAAACCTGCGCTTCAATGCCGGAGAGACTAAGAACGACCTGGATTTCTGCCGTCAATTAGCGCGCGGCATCGATCTTTACGTAAACGACGCTTTTGGCACGGCGCACAGAGCTCATGCTTCCACCGTTGGTGTGGCTGACCTGCTTGATCCGAATCGGCGTGCTGCTGGATTGCTGATGGAGAAGGAGATTCAGGCTTTGGGGTCGATCCTCAATCAGCCTGAGGCCCCGTTCACTGTGATCATGGGCGGAGCTAAGGTTTCCGACAAGATTGCCGTAATTTTGAGTCTCCTCAATCGCTGTAATCACTTAATCATCGGTGGGGCTATGGCCTACACCTTTCTAAAATACAAAGGACACGCTGTCGGCTCGTCAAAAGTGGAAGCCGACCGCATGGACCTAGTCGAGACTATCTTCCGTAATGCGGAAGCTAGACGGGTTCAGATTCATCTGCCAATCGATCATGGATGTGCTGCTGCTTTCAAGGAAGACGCAGTTCGTGAAGACATAGCTGAGCGAGCCATACCAGCAGGCCTTATGGGTCTCGATATCGGACCCAAAACAGTAGAAGCCTATGGTCGGGTCATTCGCAATTCGCGAACGGTATTCTGGAATGGCCCTATGGGAGTCTTCGAATGGAAGGCGTTCGCCCAGGGTACTATGGATATAGCGCGGGCTGTCGCGGCTTGCGAAGGTCGGACGGTAGTTGGTGGTGGTGACAGCGTTTCTGCTGCGAATCAGGCGGGTGTTGCGGACAAGATGTCGCACGTTTCGACGGGCGGTGGAGCTGCACTTGAGTTCCTCGAGGGCCGCGTTCTACCTGGTATCAAGGTTCTTCTTAAGTGAGGCCGAAAAGACGATGAAGCGTATCAAGATGTTGGCCGGAAACTGGAAGATGAATAAACTCAACCGTGACCTGGCTGGGTTTTTCGAGACTTTTTTTGAGTCAGTTGGTTGGCACCAAGATGAGTCGTTGAGCGACCGTGTCGACGTGTTGTTCGCCGTGCCGCCGACGTTGCTAGCGCATGCAGTGCCGCTTGCGGAACCTAGTGGTGTCCGGATTGCGGCGCAAAATATTCATTGGGAAACAGCTGGAGCCTTCACTGGCGAAGTGTCAGTACCTATGATTAAAGAGGTTGGCGTCAGCGCGACACTGATTGGTCACAGTGAACGTCGGCAGTATTTTGCCGAGACAGATGTAACGGTCGCCAAGAAGACTAAGGCTTCGCTTGTCCATGAAGTGCTGCCGATTGTCTGTGTTGGCGAGACACTTGAGCAGCGGGAAGCGGGACTTACCCAAGACGTAGTAGCGCGCCAAGTAAAAGTAGCCTTGGCAGACATTCAAGATCCAAAAGATTTGATTCTGGCTTACGAGCCTGTCTGGGCTATCGGCACTGGCAGGTCGGCTTCAGCGGCCCAGGCGCAAGAGGTACATGCCGAGATCCGCGGATTGCTCTTGGCCTTATTTGGTCACAGTATTGGCTCGGGGATTCGCATTCTTTATGGCGGCAGTGCCACGCCAAATAATATTGGCGAGTTGCTATCTCAAAAAGATATCGATGGCGCACTGGTGGGTGGCGCATCACTGAAGCCAGAGGACTTTGCGAAGATGGTACGAGCTGCCCTTTAAGGGTGGCTCAGATACTCCTCAAAACGTTCGCGAGCGGCGCTGCATTGCCGCGCCTTTTTGCTGACCTTGCTCTCGCCCCTTTGTCTTTCCAGTGGCGGCAGAAGGCCGAGGTTTGCGTTCATTGGCTGGAATTCGCCCAGTCCACCGTGAGTCACATAATGAGCGAGGGCACCGATGACGGTGTCGCGCGGAGGCATTGCGAAGCTCTCGCTGCGCGCTTTGGCGACTAATGCCCGTCCTGCTAACAGACCGATAGCAGCAGATTCCGTGTAACCTTCCACCCCGGTGATCTGACCGGCAATGAACAAGCGCGGGGACAACTTGCAGGAAAAGTCCTGATTCAGCACTTCCGGGCTATTAAGATAGGTGTTTCGGTGCACAGAGCCAAAACGTAGAAACTCCGCGTCGCGTAAAGCCGGGATCATGGAGAATACCCGCTTTTGCTCCGGCCATTTCATTTTCGTTTGGAACCCAACCATGCTGTACATGGTGCCTTCGACGTTCTCCATGCGCAGTTGGAGGTTCGCCCAGGGGCGGTGACCGGTCTTAGGGTTGGTTAGGCCCATGGGCTTCATGGGGCCGAAACGCAGAGTGTTGGGGCCTCGTTCCACCATGACTTCAATCGGCAGACAGGCTTCGAAATAGCGTGTTTCTTCGAATTTATGCAGTGGCATGTACTCAGCGGTAGCGACGGCTGCTACGAAGGCTTCGTATTGCGCTTTGTCGAGTGGCAGATTTAAGTAGTCACCGTCGCTGCCGGCTCCGTCTGTATCGCGGTCGTAGCGGCTAGCTCGAAAGGTTTGTTCTAAATCAATAGAGTCAGCTGCGATTACGGGTGCGATCGCATCGTAGAAGTAAAGGCGGCGATGTCCGGGAGACAGTTCCTCAAGCTGTGACGCTAGAGCGGCACTTGTTAGCGGCCCCGTCGCCACGACCCACCATTCGTCTCGGGCCAACATTTCGTCTGGCGACGGCAGCTGTGACACTTCCTCGGCGACCCGACGGAAGCTTGGGTGCGAAGCTAACTTAGTCTCGATGTAGTTGGAGAATATTGCGCGATCAACCGCAAGTGCTTGCCCAGCGGGCACCTGGGCCGCTTTGCCGGCTGTGATGATCAGCGAGTCGAGAGCCAACATCTCCTCTTTGAGGCGTCCAGGGGCGGAGTCAGGAGACAAGGACTTCAGCGAGTTTGAGCATACCAACTCGGCTAGGTCACCAGTCTTGTGCGCGGGTGTTGTGCTTAGGGGCCGCATCTCATGTAAAATGACCGTGAACCCGGCTTGAAGAATCTGCCAAGCGGCCTCAGCACCGGCCAAGCCACCACCAACGATATGTATTTCCATGGAATTTGCTCTTTCAGACGCTAACTAGGGCCGCAAACTTCGCGGGAACCTAGCATGATCTTCGGAGTATGAGGTAGAAAAACCTCTTATATATAATAATTATAAGTGGTTGCGATATTTTGCCGGCGCCAACTAAGGGCAGAATGTGAAATTGCCGCGAACTTTTTGCCTCGGTTTACTTGCCCCAATCGAGGACATCTTTAATAAATTGCGAATCTGGCTCACGGTAGCTGTCAGTGGCCCAATTGCTTTCTCAGTTTTCGCCAGTAGGAGCGCGCCTTCGATTGCTGCGACGCAAAATGTTGCGAGTTCAGTTGGATCGAGATCTCGGCGAAGATGCCCTGAGGTTTGCAGCGAGAGCAACCCGCGAGCCAGGCAGGCCTCCCAATTGGCAAAGGTCGCTTGGAGATTTAGGCGCAGCTCTTCACTTTGCGCAGCGAGTTCGTTGGCCAGGTTGCCTATCGGACAGCCATCAGCGTATGCCCCGCTGTGATAGTCCGCGACAATTTGATCAAGCCATGCATCAATACCGCCAAGGGTAGTTAAGTTACCTAAAAGGGCATCTTGTGCAGCAGGCAAGGCAGCTACGTGATACCCGATTAGCTCCTTCACTAATGCTTCCTTGCTAGTGAAGTAATGATAGAACTGGCTTTTTCCAGTGCCTGATGCATGTAATACATCGTCGACACTGGTGCCGTTCACCCCTTGTTTATTGACGAGCTTAGCAGCGGTTTCGATAATTCTCTGCCGCGTGCTCGCTCCGCGCGATAATTTTGCTTTCATGCTTTCATTATAGCAAACATCGCACTAGGAAGAAAATTCCTGCCAATAATTAAGGCAGCTGCTCGTCTCTCTGCAGCTCTGTCGTCACGAGTCCGATCAGCTGGGAGGACACAGAGATGATATCTCGCGCTTCACAACCTTCATCCTGGAGATGCCGGTAGATGGAACTAGCAAGCAGCTTGACTGCCTTATCGGTAACTAGATGTTTAGCGCTCGCGGATGTTGTTTCTTGAGTCGACGATTTCATTTGCTTCTCTCCTCCGAGAGGTTTGCAGTCCATTGAAGCGATTGCCAGGTTACGCAGGGCTCCGACGTACCGACTTTACATCAGTCGTCAAATTCCGCCAAGACCTGCCATATAAATCATTTATAATATTATTAACATACTGAAATATTTGCAAAAAATTATAAAAATTGCTCGGAGTTAAATCCTGGCGGAGGGCCGCCCGAGTAAAAGTTGATAAAACTTACCCGACAAGTCGCATCATCGTTTCATCACGAGACAATCGTTGCATCCTGATGGTAAAAGTACTGTCTTGTTGTGTAATGAATCCAATAACTCCCAGTTTTGTGGTGTCGACAAAGCGATGGCTCTAGTAGCACAAAATATAATGAGTTTTACGACCGGACTTTTAGCTCGCGCTCGTCTGCCGAAGCCGTTGGCCATATTGGCTAACCGGATATTTGCCAAAGCTTTCGGCATAAACATGAGCGAGGCGGCGTCTCCGCTTGCGAGTTACGCCACAATTGAAGACCTTTTCACCCGTAGTCTAAAACCCGGTGTGCGCGGCTTTGAGGGTCCGGTGTGTTCGCCCGCTGACGGCTATCTTGCCATGTCAGCGCCGGCGGTGTCAGGTCGGGCGATTCAGGTCAAGGGCCTCGACTACGATCTTAGCGAGTTGGTGTTTGGTCCGAACTACCAAGGGGAGAGGCCAGAGTTTGCTTGGTATCAGACGATATATCTAGCGCCCCATAACTACCATCGTGTCCATGCTCCATTTAAAGGCGTAGTCCGCCGCATCACGCATCGTCCAGGCGAGCTGTGGCCGGTGAATAGTTCGTTCGTAAGGCGAATCCCGCGGCTATTTGCGCGCAACGAGCGATTGGTTTTTGAGTTCTCGCCAGAACATGGGGGTACGGCTTTCGTCGTGATGGTCGGTGCGTTTAATGTTGGCAGGATGGTGACCCCGTTGGCGCCAGGGCTTGTGACTAACAGTGCCCAAAGACAATGGCGTCCTGTCGTTTCTGAGTTGATATTAGATCCGCCAAGCCCGGTTTTGATTGGGGATGAAATAGGTACTTTCATGCTTGGCTCAACTGTCGTTGTTATCTTTGATAAAGCTGCAATTAACGGATTGAAACTTATAGAGGCGCAGGACAGTCGGCCCGTACGGGTGGGTCAGACCTTTTGCGGATGAGGCATTTATGATTAAGCGGGATAATCGCCGTACAAAAGTCGTCAAATCGTTCGAGGGCAAAGCACTGACGGCGGTGGAGGCTGAGCAGGTCTGCCGGCAAGATGTGGATGTACTGCGGCTAGTCTACGAACCGAAGGCAGTCCCGGCGATAAGAGAATTTATCAAAGTCGTGGAATCCAATCGAGGTAAGACACATCGCCCGCCAGTGATGTTAGATATTGCCAGCTGGACACAGGCGATTGTTGCAGGGCTCACTCAGCCACGCGAGGTTAGCTTTGGTGATCGTCTAATCGTATCGACGACAAATATTCCGGGTGGACTGACAATTAAGGCCGCCAATTGGGAGCGGCTCTTTGTGGCCGACGCGAAGGTGTTTATTGGGGCTGGCAATGTGGCTCTGCGCACTCTTAGTGTGGCGAGCGACAGAGCCGAGCTGGAAGTGACCCAGGGCGGCACTATCTATCCTGAAATGGATGTCATGGTTCCCGCGACGTACCGGTTTCAGGAACGTTTAAAGGTGACTCACGAAGAACTAAAACCTCTAATTGCCGATGGTATTGACTACATCATTGTGCCGGGCCACTGGACAAAAGACACTCTGAAGGAGTTTGGGGAGCGCTTACGCGCCGACCACGGAGACCACGCTCCATGGGTGATTCTCAAGGTGGACTCAGGGGACGTCTACGAGGCGCTCGAGTCGCTATTGCATCATGTGGACGGAGTTTTGATTTCTCGTCGGGAGTTGGCATTGACGGTCAGCCCGGTAAATGTACCGATGATGACTAAAGAAATCATTCAGCTCTGTAACGACCGCGCGAAAGTGGTTTTGACCGCTAGTGAAATGTTGGCTTCTATGCGTCGTAACGTGACGCCAACACGGGCTGAGGTGTCCGATGTCGCCAACGCTGTAATTGACGGTACTGACGCAGTCATGCTGTCAGAAGAGGTGGCGAACGGCCGTTATGGGGACAAAGCTGTTGAAGTGATGTCGCGTATTATTCTTGATATCGAGGCCCACGCTACCAATGTCCAACTGAACTGGGTGAAGCGCGCACCCAAAGTCACTAATGAAATGGACGCAATCGCGTACCATGCATTGCGGACGGCTGAACGGATTAAAGCTAAGGCGATTGTTACGATCACCAAAGCTGGCAATACGGCTCGTAAGCTGGCTAGTTTCAGGGCGCCCGTGCCCATTATCGCAGTGACATTCTCGCCGGCAGTGATGCAGCGGCTGTCATTGGTGCGCGGGCTTGAATGCATGCTGCTCGATATTGCTCCAAATCTCGACGAAGTCTTGCCGGTCGTGAATGACCAGTTGGTCCGGGAGAGCTGGCTCAAGGCTGGTGATCAGGTAATATTTGTTGCCATCAGTCTGTCCCCGGTTGGGCGGGAGGCGAGTAATTTATTCACGGTGCAAACGTTGTCCTGAATTAGGTAGTTTTCTCCATCAACCATGACGGGAGGCTCACGTGGCAATTAAAGATCGAATTACCGAAGACCTAAAGACTGCCATGAAGGCAAAAGATAAAGATCGGTTGAGCGTACTTCGGATGATTTTAAGTGAAATCAAATATGCTCAAGCCGCAGTGAATGTTCATCAGGACCTGCCGGAAGCGGATGTTTTGAAAGTGGTGGCTACGTATCAAAAGAGATTAACCAAATCTCTAGATGACTATCCCGAGGGTGAAAAGCGGACCCAGATTCAGACGGAAATAGCCATTGTTGACGATTATTTGCCCAAGAAAGTTGGGCCGGATGAGGTCAAAAAGGCGATCGATGAAGTTTTGCTAGCCACTTCTGAGCGTGCCTTTGGTCCGCTTATGAAAGAGGTTTTAGCTCGTTTGGGTAGCGGTGGTGATGGCAAAGTGGTTAGCCAGCTCCTGAAGGACAAGTTGGCAAGTCTCTAAATTTCCGTCTTTTGATCAGGCATTACGGGCCTGATCCAAGCGGGCGAAACTTGCTCAGTTGTGGGTGGGGTAGCCTCGGCGTTAAAATATAATGGGCTCCTACACCTTGCGCGGTTCAAGCCCTCCTCGCCCCCATACTTAATGAAGTCTAACGACCTCGGCTTAAATGTTTTCGGAGTTAGTCCGATAGGCACGGTTGGGGATCTGGACGTAATTGAATCACTGGATAGTTAGCTATGTTCATCGGTAGCAAACATCGGGTTTATTTGTCGGCATCCACGATCACGATCGTCGTGACGGGTGTCCTTGTCGCTCAGCCGGGACTTGCTGGCACTCGGCCGCGGCTTGGGGAAGTGACCGCCTGGCCCCAACAAACTGTACGAGATTTTCTACGTAAAGCCCAAGTTTCTTCGGTGACAACCGCAGTGTCAGAGCCTCAAGAATTAGTGAAGGCAAAGAATGTAGGTTTACCAGTCGATTCAGGCACCATTGATCACACGAATGCCTCTTTGGTCTTGGAAATTAAAATCACACCTTCGGGCCTGTTATTCTCTCCTAGTCGGTTAGCATTTACAAAAGTTGGCCAAGCGGCGGCCATTCGCTTGGACCGCGACATTGGTGACCTTGCTTTATTTGTGCGTGATGAGAAAACATTGAGTTTGAGCCGTGAAATCAACCAATTGTCGGCCCTCAAAGTCGGCGCGACTGAGGTTTATGCGTTTAGCAACGGGCGTATGTACATCGTCCCTGTCACTGTGCATGGTGATTCTCGGCAAAATAATTGGGACATTCGTGTTCCAGATAATCTCATCAGTTTAAATGGTGTAGTTCCGGCAACGACCGCAAATGCTAATTACTCTGGGTTAGAAGCGGCCACTAGCGCTCAACAAGTGGACCAGAAAGAAGCGGATAGTGAACTTCAGCCGGACTCTAGTCAGCCACTGTCCCGCGACCTTGTTTTAAAGTCGCCATCTCTGAGTGAAAGTGTGGCCGAGACGACCCAGGCCATGGAACGGCAAACTGCTGAGGCACAGAGGTTTTATCGTGCAAAAGATGAAGTCGGTTATCATTCAGTGACCCTGCAGCTGATTGACGATCGCTCGGATCCTGAAGGCGGAAAGATCTATCCTGTGGTTGGCGCTAATGTGCGCGTCATGGGCACGGAGTTTGTTGGTAAGACCGATGCGACCGGCCATTTGACCATCAGAGATATGCCAAAAAAATCTCGCTTCCTTGTGCGGGTGGATGATCCAAACGATACAGTGCGGTCGGCGCTGGCTGAGCTCCCGACTCAAAAAGATGGTGTTGTCAGATTGCGGTTGCTGCGCAACCTAATCTTCGACGGACTCTCGGGTATCGCCGGAACAGTTCAGCAGGCGGGACTGGGTTCATACTGCGGTTCGGTCTCGGAGAAAGCATCAGGCCGCAACCATGCGCCAGCAAGTGGCGTGGAGGTGCGTCTAGATATGCCAGCGGAAGGCCCATTTTACTTTAATCAGTACGGTTTCCTAGATCGAGCTATGGCCTCGACTGGACCAGATGGACGATTTTGTTACTTCAATACAACACCAGGTCCAGCGGGTCTCAGCCTCTATAGAGGAGACGTTGCGCTCATGACCCAGCCGGTGGCTTTGTTTGCTGGCACTCATGTTGAAGACGAGTTGACCCTCGGCAATGTCCGCACCTTATCTGTTCAGCTCACGAGCATGGCGACGGCGCAGGAGCAGCTGAGTAACGATCCATCGGCAGCTCAGGCATATAAACATGTTGATATGGTGGACATCATCCCATTCGGAACGGACACGCCGATGATGCAGGTGGGACCGGGTCAAGTGGCTACTCAAGACCCCGTGCCGCTGACTCATGGACGGCAGCGTGTGTATGCACGCGCAGCTGAGTTTGAACCTGTAGTTTACACCTACAACGCAGATGATGTGCAGAAAGTGGTGCCCCTCATACCGCGTGGCTTCATTGAGGATATGTCGATCTATGCGCAGGTTGGTCACGACTCAACACTAGGTGCTGTGCTCGCCGAGTACAGTGCGCCTAAGGGAGCGTCAAAAGAGACTATTGCCATGCGCCTGATTGACCAATCTGGAGCTGATGTGGGGGACGGCTGGTACTTCAGCGATGCACCACTCACCAAGGCAATCTTTTTTAATGTGCCGGCGGGCACTTACAGTCTTCAGGTGCAGACCCGAGATGGTTACTGGTTAGGGTCTGATACGGTGATTGTTTATAACGAGACTACTTCGTTTGTGCAGCTTGGCAGTGGTCTGCGCTACCGTGGATCGTCTACAAAAGACGCTAAGGACGACTCCAAATAAGATGCGGCTTAGAGCAGCGGCTGAACCGTTAAGCTAGGCGGCTAGCCTAGTTGGTCAGATAATTTCTCTAAGATCGACATCGAGCAGTCCATAAATGCCAGGACTCTTTGTCACTAGCCAATTTACAAGAACGATGGCACCAGCAGCAAATAGGCTTCGACTGAAGGCGCGGTGGGAGATGCAGAGTTCCTCGGAATCTCCGATGAGCCGTATTTCATGTTCCCCAAATACTCCGCCGCCCCTGACTGCATGCACACCAAGTTCATGCTCCAGTCTTGCTCCGTGCCGGTCAGTTACTATCTTCAGACCATCTACACCACTAACTATGGACTCAGCTAGAAAGCGAGCGGTCCCGCTTGGCGCGTCTTGTTTGTTGCGGTGGTGCGTCTCAGTGATCTCGATATCAAAGCCAAGGCCTTTTAGTGTTGGTGCCACAAGTAGAGCCGCCTTGACGGCCATAAGAATACCAATGCTGGTATTTGGTGCGAACAAGAGTCGCAATTCACGTTGTTGAGCAAGTTCACGCCATAACTTTTGGTCGTGTGCCCCCATTCCAGTCGAGCCGATGACCAGTGCCTTGCGACGAAGTTGGCTAGACTTAAACGACTCTAGTAACAGTTGATTTCCAGCGGCGCTGGAAAAGTCGAGGACGATTTCGACATCATCTCTTTCCAGGGCGTTTGCAAGGAGGGTCGGAGTTGTCGTCCTTCCCAAATAGAAAGGATCACCTTCGAAAGTTCTAGCGCTTCCGCCGACTAGCCGAAGCCCTGGCGCCTTATTTTCGACAAACAGCTTCTGGATCTCTCGACCCATCCTGCCTGAAATGCCGTGCAGCCAAAGTCCGCGACCCCTATCAAGGTCCGTCATATTAAAGCAGTCCTTTGAGCTGTTCTTTAGCCGCCAAAACAGTCTCAGCAATGCGGCGTCTGTTGGCTTCCGACACCTCCGCTAGGGGGGCTCGGACCACATTCTTAGCAATCCCAAGTGTTTCCAGGGCAGATTTTAATGGACCGGGATTTGTTTCACAAAACATCACGTCAATCGCGGGCATGAGGCCGTGGTGTATGGCCTGAGCCTTGGTCAAATCGCGGGCGTGGAAAGCATTGGTGAGCGCAACCATCTCGCGTGGAAAAATGTTAGCTATGACGCTGATCACACCCTTACCACCAACGGCTAAACAGGCAAGATATGTGGTGTCGTCGCCAGATAAAAACGGGATTGCGGTCGCATGAAGGCTGCGTGAGAAAAAGCCTAAATCTGCACTGGCTTCTTTGACCGCTTTGACATTTCCCTCTTTGCAGACAGTGGTCATTTGGTCGACAGTAAGCATATGAGCTGTGCGGCTCGGGACATGATATAGGCAAACGGGAATGCTCACGCTGTCCGTAATCGCTCGGTAATGGCGAATAAGTCCAGCAGTCGTAGGCTTATTGTATGGTGGCGTGACCACTAGAAGACTGTCAGCCCCGGCGTCTTCTGCTAGGCGAGACAGTTCAACACTCTGTTGGGTGTTGTTATCGCCGGTACCAGCCATCACTCTAACCCTTGGACTTAAAAAAGCCCGAGCTTTGCGAATGAGGGATAATTTCTCTGGTACCGTTAGGGTCGGCGACTCACCAGTGGTTCCAGAAATTACTATGCCGCTGACATTGCCTTGATCTTGCAGGGACAAAAGCTTTTCAAAAGCCTGCCAGTCGATCTGCTGGTCGGTCCGGAAGGGCGTCGCAATAGCCGTCCACACACCATGGAAATCAGAAAGATTTTCTCTCAACGTTGCCATCGCCACCTTCTCCTGCCTTGAGCTGCGGTGCCGCCTGAGTTTCCTGGCCTCTACGGCTCTCGTCAACCGCTTTACTCGGCTCTGTAATGTGAAATGGAATATCAGGCCGTAGCTCACTAACCGTGCTTTGAGGCGCTGTTTTCAAGCCGCAGCCACCACTCAAAATTAAAAACAACATTGCCACCACTGCGGTTGGACTAATGTTGCCGAAGATCTTAGCCAATCCAGAGGCTCGAATTAGGGTCGTTTTCTTCTCACTAGCAGCCAGCGTCATAAGTGAACTGTCGTTGAATAATATTCCAAGAGTATTCAGGGACGACGACGTTAGGTCGGGGTTTATACGATTGAGTTCCGCGGGCAGGACTTGCTCGGGTCTCAGGGCATTGTTTGATAAGTAACTCAATAGATCAGAGACCGCTAATTTAGCTCTTTTTGCTGGTAAACCTGAGGCCATCAAGTCAAAAATCAACCTGCGTTTACCTGATTCCGTCACTAATTGTGTTGGTCTAGTGATTTCCACACCCAGAGCAGCGATAAGGCTGTTACCAACAAGGTCTATGGTTTGATTTAGCCCGACTATACATTCGATAATATGGCGGCGCCTCACCTCCCAGATCACGAGACTTTCGCCACGCGGGAGGTCCATTGCCGCTAGTCTCTGACTCTCGAGCTTGAGTAGCTCCCCCGCCGAGATAAGATCGTGTGCAGCTTCCTCGCTTGTATTCCAAATCAATTGCTCGGCGAATTGCATTGCGTTATCAGCCATAGCCACCAAAGCTTGAGCAATTTTCCTTTTTGAATCTTCGGTGATGTAGCCAGGGAGGCAGTGTTGATCGATACTAGCAAAGCCTAGTGCTGCGGCGATATCCCGATCAATTTCCTCATCTTTGGCCGTAGATAAGGGCAGATCGCAAGGTGCCATGCGAGCTAGGTTGCCTAGTTCATCACCGATGACTTGGCATGTGTTAGCTATGGATGACACAAAGTCTACAATTAGCGCCGAGAAAAGCACCTGACGCTCCGGGTGACCGTCACTTTGAAGAAGAAACGGGCGGTTAAAAAGAAGTTCCGCTCTTTTTAATAAAGCCTGTCCGATCTGTCCTAAGCTAGCAGTGGTGGCCATTAGGCAATTGCGAATGGTAAAGCGAAGTATATTCAAGCACAGGCCGTTGATGCCAAAACGGGCCAAAAGCAACTCGAGGTACTCTGCTCGCTCGCGTTTAATAGCGAGTATTAATGTTCTGCCGCCAGCACCCGGGTTCAGACCGCTGAGCACTAGTCGCAGATTATCCGTGTCTTTGCTGCTGATGATCCCGTGATCAGTCAATACACCAGCAGTTGAGGTGAGGAAATCTATGATAGCCGCATCGTCTAAGCGCTGATAGGCACTCCAGTCCGGACCATGCTCTGTCATAAAACCTCCTCGTCGTCACACACCCTCTAAAAATGGAACACTGCCATCGACTGCAGCAAGAAATCAGCGGTTGGCTTTGAGCCTGTCCGAATTTGCCAAGCCTTACCTGGTAGCGCAGCCGCCACAGAGGCGCCGATTTCGGCCTCTCGTCCAAACTTATAAGTATAGGATACATCTAGCTCTACACCTAGGCTCTTGCCATAAAAACCAGCCGGTCTTGTACCGTTGTCGGCCGCCGTCCCGCTGATTGCGGCGTAATACTGCTGCACTTCTGTTGGAACGCCTTCATTGAGACTAGCGGTTAGTAACTTGGCCTCGATGTTGCCAGTTTCCATGCTTTCATAACGATAACCAGTCGCGAACAAGGTGGCGTTCACAAAACGTGAAGGATTAAAGGCACCGTCAACTATCAAACTGTCAGCGTTTGGTTGAGCATTGAACAGAAGGAGTGCTGGCTTGAAGTTTCTATGAAATTGAACGGATTTAACATTTGTGCTCCGCGAGGACTTTGTCAATTGACTGGCAACTGCGGGATCCAAGCCAGCCACTGAGGGTGCGGTGTCGAAATTCCTGTAGCCCTCCTCGTTGCCTGGAGCGAATGCATAGTTGAGAAACACAACATGACGTGTCATATCGCCTTTGTTGAACTCAATCGGTCCAAGAGGTGCACCCGAATGGGCGACTGTCCACTCGAAATCACCGGTAATAGCGACGGAATCCAGGTTATTCATCACCGGCTGACCGACACCATAGCTCCCGCCGAGTGCGAGCCAGTTGGGGTCCATGGACTTGCCCATACGGAACAGCACTTCATTTCGAAGTGCCAGGTCACCTAGGTAAAATCCGGTATATAAGTCGAGAAACTTCAGGTCAGTGCCGTCGCCTCCAACTTCTTTTAGCTGTGAGCCAGCGCCAAGATTTTTGGGATCCGCAACGACATATTCGGTCTTGTAGGGTTTGCCCATGATTTGAGCAAAATATACGCCGACCTGTTTGGTGAAGTTGGCACCAGCGTTCGACTTGCGATCATCGTACTCGATAGTAAAAAAGTACTGATCTAAGTCATCATAAGGATCGTATGCTCCGAAGCCGCGACTTGCGGTGGCCGGGGCGTTACCGGTGCCCACAGCTTGGCCTGGATAATTGTTCCAGTTGGGATCCACCGGTGTGCCGGTCTCTGCCAACTTGTCGTAGCCGAGGCTGAATCCGAGAGTCTGACTCTTCTGAATGTTTATATTGCAGGTCACGCCATCGAAGGCGGAAATTTGCTGCGAAAATGGCTTGGTCCCATCGTCAAGCAGCATGCCGAGGCCCCAATTTCGCCCGCGCCTGCCTGCCTCTAAAATACAGTAATCAAATGCATATCGAACATACGCCTTGGTGATGTTGGGGGTGTAAGGCTTATAGCCAGGTTCGCCGGTGTTTTGGTGTTGCCCGGCGCAAGATCCAGCTGTGCTAGAGGTGCTCCTGCCGGCGCAGTCAGCCGGTTGCCCAGTATTGCCTAAATACGCCCGGCGAAGGTCTTCGAAGAGTCGGAGCTCAACAAACGTGCTTAATTGGTCATTCAAGCGAGCTTCGCCAGTCATTAAGAAGCTTTGCTCGATGGCTTGAAAAGTTCCAGTGTTACCTTGAAATGCCGGCGCCGTTTCGGTCGATCCGCGCAGTCCGTAATGACCGCTACCATTCACCCAGAAAGCCTGTGCTGTCGGGGTGGAACTCAGCAAGGTGAACATCGTTAAATAACTAAATCGCGACAGCTTCATAAGCTAGGGTCCTCAGCATATTCAATCGTCAAGTTGGTAGCGAAGTCGGCGAATGCTCTTACAATGTCCGGAGTCATCGTCAATGTCGGCAAGAATCGCATAAAGACGCGGATCGTCGGTAGCCGGTTCGAACTTCTTTTTTTCACCTGTTAGCAGACGATGTATGGCCGCCCCTGTCTCGATTCCAATGACCGAGTTGTATGCCCCAGTCATGCCTAAATCGGTGCAGAAGCCGGTTTTCCCGTTAAATATGCGCTCGTCGGCAGTCGGAACGTGAGAGTGGGTGCCGTAAACTAAAGACGCACGCCCAGCTACGTACCAGCCCAGTGCTTGCTTCTCACTGGTAGCCTCTGCGTGGATATCAATGATCCGAATCCGAACTGAGCTTGGAATATGGTCCAAAAGCTTATCTACGGTTTTGAAAATATCCCGATTGCCTTCTCGCATGAAGGCTCGGCCGATACAGTTAATTACTGCGAACCTGATCCCATTTTGCGCCGTCAGTATGCGCAATCCCATATCCTCTTGCTCGACGTTGCCCATGTTCGCGGGCAACACGAGCCGATCCGTGCGCTTCATGAATTCAAAAATTTCTCGCTTATCGTGCCAATGGTTGCCCATGGTCACAGCATCGATGCGATGGTTCTGGATAAAGTCATTGTAGATCTTTTCGGTAAGACCGAAGCCACCAGCGGCGTTCTCGCCGTTGACAATGACGATGTCAGGCGAGTGTTCTTCCCGCAACTTTGGCAAAAAATCATCCAGGCAGCGGCGTCCTGCCTTGCCCATCACATCACCGATAGCTAAAACCTTAGTCACTTGGCAAAATCCGTTACGCGGCTCTCACGGACGACCGTCACCCGCACTTGGCCTGGAAACGTGATCTCTTGGCGCAGCTTCGAGGCAATTTCATTAGCTAGATCCACGCAATCGTGATCAGACACGCCAGCAGGTCGAACCATAGCTCTTACCTCATTGCCGGCCTGCATCACGTATGCATCCTCTATGCCCTCGAAGTCCTTTACCAGCTTCTCCATATCCGTCAGGCGAGTTAAGTAGGTTTCCATGACTTCACGCCGTGCCCCGGGCCTTTTGGCAGACAGCATATTTGCGGTGTGAAGGACGACAGCGTAAGGGCTTGCTTGGTTGATATCATCCTCGTGGTGTAACCGGATGGCATTCACGACCACTTCTGCCTCGTCATACTTGGCACAGATGTCGGCACCAATTTGGGAGTGATGACCCTCAGTTTCTTGATCGACGGCCTTGCCGATATCGTGGAGCAGACCACTGCGCTTAGCGCGTTTGACATTGAGTCCCATTTCGGAAGCCATGATGCCGCAAAGCTGAGCGGTTTCCACAGCATGCTGCAACACAGTTTGCACACCAACAGTTCGGAACTTTAAACGGCCCAGATGCTTGATTAGCTCAGGGTGCAAATCGGTGATTCCGACATCAAATGCAGCCTGCTCCCCCGCCTCGCGGATAATCTGTTCGAACTCGTTGGTGACCCGCTTTGCCGTCTCATCGATGCGCGCAGGATGAATGCGGCCATCTGCGACCAGACGTTCTAGAGAAATCTTCGCGATCTCCCTGCGTATTGGGTTAAAGCACGATAGGATTACAGCTTCGGGCGTATCGTCAATGATTAGATCAACGCCGGTTGCTTGTTCCAGCGCTCGAATATTGCGACCCTCGCGCCCGATGATGCGGCCCTTCATATCGTCACTAGGTAGCGCCACTACGGAGATAGTAGCGTCGCTAACAAACTCTCCGGCAACCCTCTGTACTGCAAGGCTGACCACAGCTCTTGCTCGATCTTCGGCCTCTTTGCGCGCTTGATCTTCGATGGCGCGAAGCTTTTCTTTGACTTCTTTCCTGGCCTCGTCTTCAAGAGTGCGGATAAGCTCGCGCTTGGCCTCTTCCGGGGACATTTTGGCGATGTTCTGCAGAGTCTTGCGCGCGTGATCGAGGGTCTGACTGCACTCGACACTCATCCGTTGATATTTTTGCTCTTCATCGGATAAGGATTGCTCCGCCGCCGTTAACTCTGTCTCGCGCTTTTCTACTATTTGCAGTTTTTTCTCAAGCTGCTGCTCTCGCTGCTTGATCTTGGTCTCGAGTTTAGTAATCTCGCTGCGCCGGTTCTTGTGTTCTTCTTCGAACTGGTGGCGTCGGCTTCTGGCTTCGTCTTTTGCCTCTTTCAGAGCTTGCTTAACGATGTTGTCGGCTTCTTTACGCGCCTCTTCCCGTAGTTGCTTGGCCTCTTCTTCGGCCTTCTTGAAAACTACAGCGAGTTGCTTCTTATTCAGGAATACGCCAACACCGAGCAGGCCGAATATGACTCCGACGACCGCCACCAAAATTCCGATGGCAACGTCCACGGATACACTCCTTTCGTTGACCTAAGTTACAGGTCAGGTCTTAATGTCAAAGCGACACCAACGGGCATCGCCAACTTGGCGATAAAACAAAAATAATAGCGTCATAATTGACAAATAGCAAGCCGTTGTCCTCGCTGCCATAAAGTCACATAATGAAAAAACCGGCTTCCCTTTGTTACGGGGTAAGCCGGTTTTCTTGCGAGACCGTGGCGAAAGACCAGGCTCTCAAACTATCACTGATTGGTTAGGGTGAACTCTGCGCGGCGGTTTTTCGCCCAAGCAGCTTCATCGTGGCCATCAGAAGATGGCTTCTCTTCCCCGTAGCTGATCGTTGAGAGGCGGCTGCCTTCTACACCGAGTTGCACGAGATAGTTTTTGACTGACTGAGCCCGGCGCTCACCAAGAGCCAAGTTGTACTCAACCGAGCCACGCTCATCGCAGTGGCCTTCGATTTGTACCACAGCGTTCTGAGTCTTCTTCAGATGGTCCGCCAAGCTTTGTAGGTTGCTTTGCGCGTCGCCATTGAGGCTGTAGTCATCGAAAGCAAAGAAGATAGTCTTGGGGGCGAGCGCTTCGGCTGAAGCGGCGGGCTCTGGGGCCTTGGCGGCTTCTGCCTGGACGGTCGGTTGTACCGGCTCTTCTGGTTTTGCATCATCGGTGCAGCCAAAGGATCCAAACCCGAGCAGTAAAGTAGCGACAGCGAGGACGTGTTTTGTTTTCTTCAGCAACATGTGATCTCTCCTAAAAAACCGATCATTCCTACGGAATTTTCTGTTATCCCACGGAAACTACCGTGGTAAATCGACGTACACGGCAACCGTATGCAACTAGATTAGAATGTGCTCCCAACTCATTAGAAATGCAAGTGCGCATTTTAAGAATTTGCCGAGTCATCACTCGGCTAGGCATAAAGTGTAGCCGAAGTGGCATTCAGATCTTTTTTATCTGGCTATAACTTTTCACGATCACTTAAGTGCTTTGCCAATCTGTGTTGGACCCCAGAAAAGCTTCCACTCGACATAAAGATAATCGCGTCTCCCGGAGCCAGAGCCAGTTTCAGCCCCTCTTCCAGCTCTGCATTGGTGCGGAAGGTTTGGGCCTTCGGTCCAATGGCGTGCCGAAGTTGGTCGATATTCATCCTCTGTTCCTCGGGAATACGTTGGTCCGTCATGCATTCACCGATATACACCTGATCGGCTAAACTTAGGGCCTCAGCGAAAGCTTTCTGGAACACGTTTCGCCTTTGGCTAGCACTGCGCGGCTCGAACGCGACGACTAAGCGTTTGAGCGGATAGACCGTTTTGAAGCCCTCGATAACCAGTTTGACCGCGGTAGGATGGTGGGCGAAATCTTCGTAAATTTCGATGTCATTGGCACTGGCCAAAAGGTCTAGGCGGCGCTGAACGTTGCGGAATGAGTAAATAGCTGCCGCAATCTTTTGTTCGTCCAAATCCTGGCGTAGGTGACCGGACCTCTGAAGGCTTAGCAAGCAGCCGATCACCTGGGCGATATTTGCCAGGTTGTGGCGGCCCGAGAGCTGCGTTCTTATCGTCAGACTGCCCAGATCCTTTGTGTGGATCGTGGCGGTCCACTCTTGACCGCCGGCGCCATCGGGTTTGGCGGTATAATTTGCCACGCATACATCTGCAGTCGGTGTATTGCCTAAAGTCGACACACTCAGAACACGGTCACGCAGCCCGGCTTGGTTCAGAACCTCACAAATCCCCGGATCATCAATATTAGCAATGATCGCTCCGGAGTCTGGAACCAACTTAGCGAGTTTAACGAATTGAGCCGTAATCGCCTCAAGGTTTGGATAAATATCTGCATGATCGTATTCGAGATTATTAAGGATCAAGTGGCGAGGGTGGTAATGAAGGAACTTTGGGCCTTTGTCGAAGAAGGCGGTGTCGTATTCGTCACCTTCAACGACAAATAGGCGGCTTTTTGCTAGGCGAAAGCTCCTGGGGAAATTGCGGGGTATGCCCCCAATCACGAAACTAGGGTCCTCTCCCAGCTCATTTAAGACGTGGCTGAGTAAAGATGAAGTGGTGGTTTTCCCGTGTGTGCCTGCGACGACGCACGGGATTCTATTTTTTAAAAATAGGTCTCCCAATAGCTGCGGAAAGCTAGTCACTGGCATTTTTGCCGCGAGCGCGGCCTCCAACTCAGCGTTGCCTCGAGACAGCACATTGGCGACCACCACCATGTCGGCCTTGACGCCATCTAGGTTGTTGGCGCTGTATGGCGTCTGGACCGGAATTCCAAGATCTGCAAGCATGCTAGACATGGGTGGGTATACACCCGCATCGCTCCCGCGGACGCTGTAACCTGCCTCCGCACATAGACCTGCAACCGAGGCCATGCCAGTTCCGCCGATGCCGAGAAAATAGATCGAAGCACCGTCATGAATCGTCACGTATTGGCTCCTCTTGTCGAATTAGGGGATAGGCTATCGCGATCCATGTGCCACGTGAGCCTGCCTTGGGTTATTTGTCCTGAAGCCCCTATCATAAGGGGGTAATTGGGGCGACTATGGCCAAATAGTGGGGTGTGAAAAACCGGAATAGGCGACCTTTGAGCGAATTGCTTTAGCACAAACTCAGCACAGTCTGGGATATTTTGGCCCAGGTTTCGTAGGTGGCCTATGACTAAGGCACTGGCTCCGATGAGAGCGTCGCTTTGCAGCCATTGGTTGAAGGCTCGCATGAGTCTAGCCGGGTGTTCGTCGGTATCTTCGATGAACACTATGTGTCCGGCCAGGGACTTGGGAAAGTAGGGCGTGCCGATCAAGTTGGTGAGGACGGTGAAGCAGCCGCCAAATAGTTTGCCCGTGAGACTATGTGGTGACGTATCGCCAATCGCCGTAAGTGGCAGAGAGCCGCTCGTAGAACCCTTGTCCCATTGCTGTAAATTAGCGAAAAGTGCTTGCAAGTCGAGGGATGTCTCTGGCGTGGACTGATCCCACAACACAGTCGCGGGCATCGGAGCGTGCATGCTTGGCCATCCAAGCTGAGCATAAAGTCCGCAATGAAGGGCAGAAATATCTGAAAAGCCCACCAGAAGCTTGGGGCGGACTTGTTTAAGTTTTGACCAGGGTATCAGCGGTAGCAAATCGCTTGCGCCGTAGCCGCCTCTGGCGCAGATCACAGTGTCTGACTCGGGCTCGGTCAACGCCGCAATCAAAGCCCTAGACCTTGATTCTGCTGTACCAGAGGTGTAGGCCCAGGAGTCATCGAGCTCCAGGTCTTCGTAGAGTACCTCGAAGCCGCATTGTTCCAGCATCGGTAGCCGCGAGCTGAGAATGTCCTTCTGCTCACGACTGGACGGCCTGATGATCCGAAGCGTCTGCTTCACAAGATGGCGCCTTTTTTGCTAGGCAGTTGCATTTTTCTCAGTATATCAAGAAACTTCAATTTAAATGCTTTAAATTTTAGAGCTTGCCGGAGGCCAAAATGGCGGATTTACTAGTGCCGGTTTCAGTCGGCGAACTTGTTGATAAGATAACAATATTGCGAATTAAAGAGCGTCATATCAGGGCTATCGACAAATTAGCCAATGTGCGAATGGAGTTGGCGGCGTTGGTGAAAGTTTGCGAAGTACATGGTGTCGCCCTGGATCAAGCAAGTGTCCACGAGCTCGAGACTATCAATCAAAAGCTGTGGGATATTGAGGATGCAATTAGGGACAAGGAGGCAGCGAAGGCCTTCGATGACGAATTCATAGCACTAGCTCGCTCTGTTTATCAGACCAATGACATTAGAGCGGCGATCAAATCTCGTATCAATGTTGCGGCTGGTTCGCGTTTGCGAGAAGAGAAAAGTTATCGTGATTATCAATAATTTTTAGATAGCATTGTCAGGGTGTAACGGCATGAAAGTCAGCCAAACTGATCGGCGAAGTCTCTTAACCAAGGTGCTGGTGACCTACCTGGTGACGATTGTTGTCCCCAGTCTCATAGCTGCCGTAGTTGGTCTGGGCCTTTTTTTCTCTTATCTGAGCGATCAAGCGCTCCAAGAACAGCGGCGCCTGGCATGGAGTTTGGGCAAGAGTCTGGACACGGAGCTACGCAGTTTTAGTCAGCGAGTTTCGACTGTGGTTAGGTTAACTAATTTTCCTACTCAAGATTCATTACAAGCGACGCTTAACCACATTTTACCAAGTTTAAATGGCATTCCTCAGATTGCCGTGTTCACCAAAGAAAAACAGATTTTGGCTCATGCGGCCACGGAGTCCATCCCTAGCTTAATGTTAGAGGTGGATTTTGAGGCGCCAGCTACCGATGGAAGCACCCATAGCGTGGAATTTTTCACCTCCCCGAGGGGGGCGCCACGCATTTTTTATCGCATGCCGATCGACAGTCAGCGTTTTTTTCTTGCCGATATCGAACTAAGAGACTGGGCCAACTGGTTAAGGCAGAGCCAGGTCCTGGAGGGCCCCGTGTTGGTGGCTCTTTTGCCACGCTATAAATTAAAGGGTGAGGCGATTCGTCTGTATGACGGGGGGCTCGAGGACTTTCGGCCTCAAGCAACTTGGGGAGCATTAGCGTCACTCCAAGACTTCCGATCAAATGAGGTAGTAGGGCATCTTTCCGATGGTTCCTACAGGCTCCAATTCTTCGATTTGCCGAGCATCTTGGTGGCAGGTAGGCCTTGGGCTAGGCTTTTAGTCGCAGTGCCTGAATCTTATATCTATAGAAGTTGGTGGATAGCCTTGTGGTGCATGGCAGGGGGCCTTGCGGTAATTTGGGCCGCAGGCCTTTTCTTGGCACTTCGGTTCGCTCGGAATTTGCAAACACCCATCGCTGAAGTCGCGGTTGCGTTGCGAGAACTTGCAGCAGGAAAACTAAGCCTACTTCCTGTTCAAAGCGGTAATCTTGAACTGGAAAAACTCAAGCACGCATTCAATAACATGGGGGAGTCGTTTGGGGTCACGCAAGTCCGGACGCGGGTCATGCAGAGGGTGCTCCTGGAGCTTTATAATTGCCACAACCACGATGTCTTGATGCGCAAGGCTGTCGAGATGATCTGCACCCAATGCAAAGCTGAGGCGGCATGGTTTCTGCCCGCTGGCTCAGGTCCAGGACTGATGTGGCAGAATCGTCAGGTGATTGGCGTATCTAAAGCCGAAATAAAATCGCAGTTCACTGATGACTCGACCCAGCATGTTCTGCATTTTAACCTTAGAAATGGATCGGCTCACTTCGGCGATCTTGCGGCCATATACAGGCAATCACCGGGCGAAGTTGTTGAGTCAACGCTGCATGCAGTCGTCGCTCTGATTGAAACCTCGTTGACTAAAATTGAAATTATGAATCAGGCGGCGATTTCCCGGACCAAGGAAGAATTCCTGAATAGTATTCAAGGCGCCACCACTACTTTTGAGAGCTATAAAAAAACAAATCATCGTCTGGCATTCCACCACCACCCATCGCCACGATTAATTGGTGAGTGGATGCATATCATCGATGCGCCGGCGTCTGGAAAACTTTACCTTCTCATTGGAGATATGGAGGGAGATGGCCCACTCCAAGCACTTGCCCGCATTGCATTACGGTGTGCCGTAATTGCGATTGAGGCCGTAGTTCATCGCTCAACAGCAGACAGCGGTCTATTGCCATTAGAAATTAGATCGGTCATCGCGTCGTCCATTGCTCAGATTCGGACAGATAATCAGCTAAAAATGAGCTGTATGATTGCCCGTGTTGATTTTAATACCGGCGAAGTCCTGTGGTGCAATGATGGTCAAAGGATGCCAATAAGCGTAGTGGCCGGTGAAGAGTTGAATGCCGTCACTCAGTTTGTGGCCCAGACCCAGGACGATCTCATCGGCCGATCGGATAAAGGCAGCGCAGCTGAATGTCGGCAGGAAAGCTATCAACTCCAGCAAAACGAAGCGTTGATTTTCCACTCAGACTTTCTGAGCGCCACAAAACATCTCAAGCCGGAGGTGTTTGACCGCATTCTGGACCGCGGATTACAGCAGTCTCGCTCTATCGGCAATGCTGAGATTCTATGCGATGAGATTTTGGCGATGGTTAGATTTTACACGCAAGACAGTCCACTTGACGATCGGTTCTGCCTTGTGGTTGTTCAAATGTGACCAAGTAGCGACACAGACTTAAGTGATAACAGCGGTTCCGTCGCCTAACCTGCTGAGATATACTTAGGCTAAACTAGTGCCATTGCTATACTTGAGGGGGCAGGGACATGGACCACAGCAAGACAGACGTAGTTGTGATCTATGGAGGGCGATCCGCTGAACACGAGATATCCTGCCGCAGCGCTAGATTTGTGCTCCTTAACCTCGATAAAACCAAATATCAAGTCCGAGCCATCGGCATAGATAAAGACGGATCATGGTGGCCACAGGATGTCGCGGCTTTACTTGCGACATCAGCCGGACCAATCCCAATCCATAAATCGAAGCAGCAGCTGAGCGTTGGCGACTTCGGTGGGGATGTCGCCAGCACCGTTGTGTTTCCTGTGTTGCACGGAACCTTTGGTGAAGATGGGACCTTGCAGGGGCTCATGGAACTTAAAGAGGTGGCGTTTGTTGGCCCCGACACTCTTGGCTCAGCGATTGGCATGGACAAAGTGGTGGCTAAGAAGCTAGCCGCTACCGCCGGGGTTCCGGTGGTTCCGTGGCGAGATCTTCGGAGCCACCAATGGTCGACTCAGGGGGCCCAAATTTGCAAAGAAGCAATCGAGGCGCTGGGCTTGCCCCTGTTTGTAAAACCAGCCCGTTTGGGTAGTTCGGTCGGGGTCACTAAAGTCACCGAGGCAAAAGAATTGTCGCAAGCGTGCGAGCGGGCCCTGGCCTTTGATGATCGGATACTGATTGAAAAGGGTCTGACTGTTCGCGAAATAGAGGTGGCTGCTTTAGGTGAGTACGAACCTAGTTTGTCGATTCCCGGTGAAGTTGTGCCTCACGAAGACTTTTATTCCTATGATGCTAAGTACACGAGTGCTAACGGTGCCAGCATTGTTATCCCAGCTAAATTGACGCCAGCGCAGGTGGCCACGGCCAAGGACTTGGCTGGGCGTGTGTTTGGGGCTCTAGAGTTATTTGGCATGGCTCGTATTGATTTATTTCTCGAAAAGTCTTCTGGTGAATTCTACTTTAACGAGGTGAATACGATACCTGGCTTCACCGAGATTTCTCAGTATCCCCTCCTGTGGCGGGAGTCAGGAATTGAGGCTAATGTTTTGCTTAGTCGTTTGATTGATTCAGCTATTGCAAGAAAAAATACTCGCGCATCTTTGCGTCGAAGTCGCTAAATAATCTGTACTTTTCTTGGCATTTGCTGCATCCACCCAAGTGCAAAAGCCTCGGCAACAGACTCTGTAACTGCGACGGCGCCAGCAGCAAATAGGGATTCTGGTTTTGTGGAGCTCGAGATCCCGATTGGCGTCATGCCCGCCGCCACAGCGGCTTTAATGCCGTGAATACTGTCATCAAACACTATGATATTTTGACGCTGCTTTGGATCAATCCGCAGTCCGTTACTGCACTCCCAGAAGATGTCCGGCGCTGGCTTATGTCGCGACACGTCCGAGGCCGTTACAATGACGGGCACATGTAGGCCGACCCTGGCTGTGGTGGCCATTACAAATGGTCGCAGCGAATTACTTCCAATGGCAAATGGCAAATCTGCGACTGCGAGAAATTCGATAGTCGATTTGACACCGGGGTATAGTGGGACTTCGATGGCGCCAGAGGCAAGTAGTCTCTCTTTAGTCTTTACAAGGATATTGGCAAGCGATGGGTCGCCATATCGTTTGGCTAGTATGTGGGCTATCGTTCGTGAGCTGTGCCCGCTTAGATCAGACAGATCCGTCACCGAGCGATTAAATATTTCGCTAACCGCATCCGCCCATGCTTGCAGGTGAGCTGGCAAGCTATCAACCAAGACTCCGTCGAAGTCGAAAATAATGCCACTTGGTCGCAACGACGGCTCCATTTGATCATGCGAAAGCTTCGATAGCAGCACAAGCACCCTTTTGCTAAACTCACACCCTAGCGTTACTATGCGTGTCAATAACAGATGTTCGTGAGGGATCTTTGTGACTGCTGCTCAAAAGTTAACACCAATTGCCGCGCTCGCCAAGCAGCGCTCATTGATCTTCCTTATCATGATGGTTCTAGGCAGCATAGGCCTGGACCAGTTGACCAAAGTTCATGCGCAATCGACATTGATGATCTGGTCAGATGCACAGAATCCGTCCGCCTATCGAGGACAACGATTTCCACTTTGGTCTAGTGATGGTACGGACGGTATGGGAGCCACGGAGAATCATCGTTCTTTTGTCTCTATCAGCACTAATTACGTTCGTAATCTTGGAGCCGCATGGGGGGCGTTGTCGACGCTTCCAGACAGTGTCCGTGTTCCCTTTTTCTACATGGTGACTTGCGTCGCTGTTGGCATAATTTTGATGTATCTACGATCGACACCAATTCATCATCGGTTGGCGATATGCGCCCTGTCTTTGATTCTTTCTGGGGCCATAGGAAATTTTCTTGACCGCGTGCGTTTTGGTTACGTGATTGACTGGATCGATGTGCGTTGGAATTTGCTGGGCTGGCGTTACGACTTCCCAAACTTCAACTTTGCCGATAGCTGCATTACTGTCGGGGTCAGCTTCCTTCTGGTCGACATGTTGATTCTAGAGGGGCTGCGTAGCCGGGCTCATGCAGCAAAGATCTGAATAGCACCAAACGGTTTCTTGGAAATCTTAAAATTAAGCCAGAAATCTCACCGGAAGACGGGATTTTAATCTCGGCAATTTTTGCTAGAGTGGAAAATAATCGTCTAAGTTGTACCCACCAGAACTCTTTGGTTGGCGTAAATTGATCAGCCGCAGATAACTCCCCTAAAGACTTACGGCCTTTCTGTCGACACACCACCTGCGGAGTATCAACAGATTGGGACTCCGAGGGGGCGTCGTGAAAACGGCTTGTAAAATCATCGCAGCGCTGGCTATCGTTTGTTGCTTTTCGCAACAAGCGCGCGCTGGTTATCGTGAAGACGCCATGTTGGAGTTTATCAACACGATGCGCGTGCAAGAGCGTGCGCGCAGTACATCTACCACTACCGACCTTCATGCGAGTTATCTTAACTCTACAATGGATCATGACAAGCGGCTTATATCGCTGGCACTGGGCGCTAGCTATTTAGATAGGAATCCCCGGCTTGCCCTGCAATATCTTGTTTCTGCCGAGTTAGACTGTCCGGCGAATGATCCGATTTTACCGATGATTAGATACTATTTGGCAGAAGCAAAATTCCGCGGTGGCGCCTTCTCAGAAGTCGTTAATTTATCCAAATCGCTATTGAGCACAGAATTTGGCGATGCTTGGGTGAAGCGTGTGCAAAGTCTCCTTATTGAAAGTTTATATGCATCCGGTGATTTCGAGGGATTAACTCAAGCATTTAAAGATTATAGTAAGCGTTTTAATTTCAGCCGAAGGCAAGAAGTACTCGCGCGCATGGCATACGAGGCCTTCGAGAAACGCGGCGATCGTAAAGAAGCATTCGGACTCCTGGAGGGCTTGGCAGCTAATTATCCTGCGACCGCTGAGTCTCGCTGGGCGTTTCGAAAACTTGAGGATGCCACATGCCAGTCCACGGCTAGTGGTGGATATATTTTTTCAGAGAAGTTGCTTTCGCGGCTGAGCAAAAACGTAGTTTTAGGCAATGGCCTAGGCGAATTCATCCAAAGTGCATTAAGTCGGCCAATTATAGATCCTAACGGAAAGGTCCACGTGAAGGGGCCAGTCGAAAAAGCCAAATTTTTCGTCGGGGCACGCTTGTTTGAGCTAGCTAAGACTGAGATGAAGTCTATTTACGAACAAGAGCGAAATGATCGTGCTTCGAAAATCTTGCCGACCATAATTTTAGACTTGGCTAAGACTAACTTGCGTTTATTTCGGCCTGAAGAATCCATTCGTTATCTCAGTGATTTCGTCTACAACTTCCCGCGCCACATGTTTAGGGGGCGTGCCCAAGAGTTATTGGGTGACGCTCTGCGTTATGCTGGCGAGCTCAAGGGCGCTGCTGAAAACTATGGCTTGGCACTCGTAAAGAGGGACACGCCAATCCTGCGTTGGATGCATTTCTGGAATCTTTATCGGAGCAAACAGTACCAAGCCGCATTAGCCCTGCTAGAGAAAACAGGCTATGTGACGCCGCGAGAGGGCGACGATCGGTTCATCGTGGATTATTGGCATGCGCACATTCTAGAGCTGCTACAGATGCAGGACCAGGCAAATTCGATTTATCGAAACATCCTGAGTCATCACGGCAATTCTTTTTATGCAGCTATGGTCGCAGTGCGACATCCAGAATTAGCTAAGACAGATGGGTTATCGAAGAGCCTCCCGACGTCACTTACAGCATCTGATCCAACGCGCCCATCCGTCATAAGCCTAGCGGCAAAATCCATGGCGGCGCGCGCAGGGGGGAGAGCCGAGCTAGGTGAGCGTGCTGACCTGAAGCTAATTACCGATTTGCGCAATGTCGGGCTTCTCGATGCAGCTGCGGCGCAGCTTGGTCGATTACGCTGGGTCGGGTTTAATCAGCCGGACTCATTTGCAGCGATCACAAAATTATCAGCTGATTTGGATGATTATCGCCCTTCGAGAAACTTGCGGTATACCACATTCTCTAGTCTGAGAACGCTGCCTTCCAATTGGGATGATCTTATGCGCTCACAGGTCGAGCATGCGGATGAATGGAGGGTCTATTATCCGTTAGCCTACGAGCGTATAGTCGTGCCGATGGCGAACCATATGCAACTCAATCCGCTACTGGTGCTTAGTATCATGCGGGCAGAGAGTTCTTATAATAAGGAGGCGAGATCTCCTGTCGGCGCCGTGGGCTTAATGCAGCTCATGCCTTATACGGCGCTAAAAATTGCGACTCTTTTACATGATGAAGATTTTGATATTCGAGAAGTTACGGATCCTGAGATCAATATTGGGTACGGACTTTACTACCTAGATCGGCTTTTGCGTTATTATGGTGATAACCCCTTCTTGGCGGCGGCTGCGTATAATGCCGGGCCAGCGGCGGTGAATCAGTGGTTAGGTACCTGCCGTGACTGCAGTTCTGATGAGTTTGTGGATTCCATTCCCTATTATGAGACTCGCCGATATGTCAGAGAGGTCATTCGAAACTATGAATTCTACTCCCGGGTTTACCTCGGTCGTCCGGCGATGAGCGTGCTGCCGGAAATGCCAAAGACTCTTCCCGAAAATGAGGAGATATTTTGACGGCTAGGCATGAAGTGCCCAGTAGTCAACGGGTTGACGGGGTTTTGGGGTTAATTAGCTACTGTTAGACTCAAATTTAGAGTTTGCCTTAAGTAGGTCAAACAGTGGTGTTAGCTCAACCCGGCCTCTGGGGATTATCGATGACTGAACAATGGCTATCGATCGTCGAATACGCGCGCACGTTCCAAGTCTCGGACATGACGATCAGACGTCGCATTAAGACGGGCAAATTACATGCCATCCTTCAAGATGGTAAGTATTTCATTCCGGTCGCTGGTAATAATACAAGTAGTGTGCGGCCGTCGCAGCCCACTGCACCACGTTACAATCCGGATCGTTTGACCCCGATTTCGACAACGTCGAATTCTTCCGCGATTTATAATTCAGGACCCGATACTGTGCGCCAAGCGCCACCGGCAAACAAAGATGGCCATGTGCTGAAGGGCCATCAAATTGCTGTTAAGCCAATGCATGTGGCTAATTTTTCGCAATTAGAAGCACAATCGGCTGGTGATACAACTATTCCAACAAGTTTGAGACGGCCGTTGTTAGGTCAAGACACGTCACTAGTTGATACGCGTGCTCTTCTCGATTATTGCGAGGTTTCCTTACGGAAAGTAACTGACAATGAGCGACGGACTGTCGAGAAGTTTAAATTTAAATTGGAAGCTCTCGAGGCGACTCTAGAAAATCGAGACCGTGAAATTAAATCTTTGCGTCAGCAGCTTGAGGATTTGCAACTTCTGGTCAAGATTCTGGAGCGGCGGAAGCAAACTTAAAACCAAAGCAATGTCGCATCACCGTAACTAAATAGCTGGTATTCTCGAGAAATAGCGGTTTGGTATAATTCCTTCGCGGAGCCGGTACCAATTAGCGCCGACACCAGCATAAACAGTGTCGAGCAAGGCTGATGGAAGTTTGTGACTAAACCGTCAATAACCCAGGGCTTGTAGCGGTCGTCAGAGTATTGCGGGTGAATAAATATGTCGGTGGTTCGCCACTCGTTGGCAGCGTAAACAAACGTTTCGTGGTCTTTTCCGGCGACACGGTAAAGAGATTCGAGACTACGAAGAGTGGTGGTCCCGACAGCGATGATTTTACGGCCCTCAGCTTTTGCGATCTGCAGGGCTCTAGCTGTGTCGGCTCCGACGCGGTAGCGCTCGCCGTGCATTTTGTGGGCGCTGATTTCATCAGTTTTCACTGGTAAAAATGTCCCGGCGCCAACATGCAAAGAGACAAAACAGATTTGTATTCCACGCAGCTTCAGCGCATCCAGCAGGCTACCTGTAAAATGAAGTCCGGCCGTTGGAGCCGCCACCGACCCCGCCAGTTGGGCGTATACTGTTTGGTAACGGTCTCGGTCGGCTGAGCTGGCTGCTGGCTGTGCGTCGGGGCGTTTAATGTAGGGCGGTAATGGTATGTATCCGTTGATATCAAGCCATGACGCTAACTTTGCGGCCGGGCATTGAAATTCTAAATTTATAAAGGCATTACCAACCCCGTCTTCGGTGCGACCAACGACCTTGGCCTTTAGACTTTCTGCAAATATCAGTTCTGTGCCTGACGTGAGTTTTTTCATCGGCCGCCCTAGAGCTTGCCATCTGCAGGTTTGCGCGGAAGTTACCTCTGTCAGAGGTTCGAGCAGAAAGATTTCGACGGCTCCCCCGCTGGTCAGGTGTCCACGCATCCGACTGGGAAAAACTCTGGTGTCGTTTAAAATTAGCAGCGAGTCCTGCGGTAGCTCTGTAGTAAGATCAGACACATGACGATCGCGGGTTTGTCCATCAACGGTGCGGATCAAAAGTCTAGATTCGTCGCGACGAAGACGCGGTTGCTGGGCGATCAGGTGCGTTGGACAAGGGTAGTCAAAATCGGCAAGGGTGAGCCGGCGCCGGTTTTCGTCCAATTTTGCTTCAGACAGATGTTTGGATTTATGATCAAACAAGTTCTAGTCTCCCGCAGCTCGTATAGCTCTGGAACAGGGTTATTGTCGAGATGCTTCATATGCCTTTTAGCGGCATTTATAACATGTAATGCGGCCACGTCGGCAGCATGCCCAGCAAATCTATTTTTAGGGCAGTTGCCGGGTCAACTGAAGGGATTGCGCACTAACATGCGCTTGTTTGTGCAGTCCACCACTAAACCAGGTCAGTGGCAGACAATTCCACTTCAGGTCGATCCAATCGACGAAAATGGTCGTTTGGTATTCTTTGGCAGTGGCGATTACATGCAAGACTCAGTGGCCGCCTCAGACCTATTGGTTTTTAGGAGCGAAGATTTCGGTTCTAAATTAGTTGGGAAATCTGGCCAGTTGCCATGTTCTGGTGGGCAGATCTATGAGTTAAATGAGGCCACTACGAATCGATATGCTTACTTGACTACCTGTGAACAGGCTGGTGCAGTTCACTACCCTAACGCCGTCAGCTTTGACAGCGCGACCAAACAGCTGCAAAGTCCTCTCTACAAATATCAATTTAATTCAAAAAACCACATGTTATTTCAGGCGATTAAATTCCGTTTGCCCAATGGCAAATGGGAGGAGGTTGCGACTGATTCGAAGATGTTGATTCGTGCTGACGCAAAAAACTTTTTCACGATGTTATTTGATTCACGGCACATCGAGTCAAAGCTTGAAGAAAACCGGAGCGGTCCACTCGGCAGTCTAGCGCGCGTCACCTTTTTTCTTAGAGTGCTGTTTTTTAAGATTCGCATGAGTTTAGCGACGGATGTTGGGTTTTTTAGCGACTCGGGTCATATTCCGATGATGATTAATATTCCCGTGAATGCCTCTGCGTACCTGCGGCACGGCAGCGGCATATTTTATAGTTGGGTGTTATCGTCAGCCGCTCGATCAGCAGGGCGGAGCGTTGACATGCCGGTCCTTGACCCTGAAGTGGTTAAGAAGGGACCTCGCGCCTTGGCCGACATAGGTGTTCGCTACTGCCAAGGTAAGGATTGCCATTTTCGCTATATGGTGGACCTAAATGGTCAGCGGCTGGCTATGGACATAAGCATTCGCCGAGATCTCGTCGAGCGAGGATTTTTTCCATTTTACGTGAACGATGCATCCGCAGTTAGTGACAGCATGGGTTGGGACGGTGGCGAAGGTATGGATGGTTCCGCGCGATCAGGCATGTACTTTGAAGTCTCAGGACTACCTCAGGGTGAACATCCTTGGGATTTTTGGCTGCGACTTGGATCCCCGGTCGAGTCGCGCCGAAGTTGTCCGGCGCCGGTAAGGGTCAATTTAATTCGCTGAATTTCCCGCTTTATTAGACGGAGAAGGCTTCTTTTCTACGTAGCTGTATTGGTCTGAGAATGGCGACGCATTGTCTGCCTCCTCGTGATGTTCTAGGGCGGGTATGCGGATAAACGGATACTGAACGGCTTGCGTGATGCCGGGCTGAAATTGGTGCCAATAGGCATCGACCATGGCTGGCTGAGTGGTTTGTAGCTCCAGGGTAACCGTTGGAATGCGACGTTCGTTTCCAGCGTAATTTCCCAGGGATCCTGGGTAAAACGTATAATCTACGACTTTATAATTTTGCGAGCTTTCGGAGATAGCTTTGACTAGCCGTTTCGCTTTGCGCTCTGTCTGGGTTAGCGGACGAAAAATGCCGGAACCTGGGCCGTCGTAATCAAGAAAACCAAGGGGTGCGTGAACAGAAAGAATCTTGTCCGGGTGAAAGCGGTCAATGAGCTGGATCTGAAAGATGGTTTCAATTTCAGAATTTGGGAAGTAGCCAGGGAAGTGGGCTAACACTCGTTTGCGGTCGATTTGCCATACTCTCTTGGCTTTGTCGTACCAATCGGAGGTAAAAAAGTTCCGGTTTAGGTCGATGCCGTTTTCGTTGGTTCGAGTTGGCCTCGTCCTCAGAAATCCGTCGGGATTCACCAGGGGCGCAAGGATCACATGAGCGTTTGATCCCAGCAATTCTGGATGCTCGTCTAGGTGGCGAGCAAAGCGGAACGCCAAGTGTATCGGTGTTAGCTCGTCCGCATGGACGCCGCCGAGCAGTATCGTTGTTTCTTGACCGGTCCCGAACTCGGCATAAATCAACGGGTGCCCGGCCCGCGTCCGCAAATCGGCTCGCCACTTCACGCGGCCGCACGGGTCGTCAGACCATTTGTAATGTTTGTAGTATTTGCGAACATTACCGCAGAAGGCTTGGATAGCCGCCGCCTTGCCTTGATCTCCTAAGAAGGATTCGGCAAAATTAGCCGGCGAAATAAAGGGCAACTTGGTAAAAAGCTGGGATTGATCAACCGTGATCATCTGGGCGTTAGCCAGGGTACTCGGTAGAGCGCTTCCGCCTATAAGGGCTAGGTTTAAAAAGAGACGACGCAGCCGGGGCACCACTTTATCCTCTCTAGTCTTCCGCCTAAATACTCAATAGATTCAGGCGGCTGTATCTGCGTCCGAGGCATTTAATTCGTTTCGGACTGGGGTTTTGATTTGTTTGGCAAAATACTCAACGCCTTCTTTGTCAAAGCAGTGTCCACAGTAAATCGAATAGCTGAGGCGGTCGCGCAAGTACCAGCGATTTTTACAATTAGGGCAACTATACACGAACTTCCCCTCGGCAGCCACGCGACTATGAATGTGGACTTCAGGATCTACTGGTAAGCCAGTGGACTCGAATTCACTCATTTTTTTATAAAAACGCTGGGTGTGACCGGGGTCGAGCATGCAGTCGTAAAGCCATAAGTGCGTCATTTCATGGAATAAAGTATAAGGTAGTAGCGAGGGGTCGGCGGCGAAATATTCCAAATTTAATCGGATCTTGTGTTCAAAGAGGTACGCTAAACCGAGTTTTTGTCGCATACGGCTAGAAAATTCGATGCTGACCCGACCTGTAAGTGAGCCTTCGGGCTGACCCTTAAAGTGCGGCAAAAATTGGTAGTAGCAATCGTAGGCCAGGTTGCGCAGCTCGTTCGATGACAGCACACCCAGGCGCGTAACCTTGTTCTTCATGATTACGTACCTTCTTTTTCACACGGTCGTGGCTTAGGGGACTCTCGGGAAAATGAAGAAATACTGGGCGCTACGGTTCTAAGCCGGCGTTTGAACGGAGTGACGTTTTAAGAAGTAAGTTTGTGACGTTCTACTAAGATATCACGAAGTAAATCAGGACTGTAGAGCATTTGAATATTACTTCGTGAAGAGCGCTTGACCCTCGTGGAGGCCATCCCAAAGAGGTGAATTAGCTAGTCCTAGAAGTCGAAGGATGGGTGGCTTTGGCCGGTAACTGGACATGGCAGATTCAACTAGTGCCAGGTCATCAGAGTGCAGAGTTATTGTCCCCAGAGATTGACGCTTATCCAAAAGGCTGACGATTCTTTTCACTACTCGGAGCGGGTCTGAATCCTGAACCGATAGGACAGACATCGTAAAGGGGCTTCGTGCGATCGCTTGTTCCAAAACTAGGCCGTCTAACTCGCCCAGGCTGCTTAGCTGTTTCCAGGCTAATAAGGGTTCGCCGGCCGATTGCGGGAACCATATATCGGCGCCGGTTCGCCGCAAACGGAAGGCTTCGGCATCAAGGCACACACGTTGACGCCACGGTAGCTCACACCCCCAGAATCTGGATCCGGCCGTCTGCAGCGCCCTGGCTGGATTTTTGATCGTGTCGCCAGGAGTTGCACCCCTGTCAGACAAAGGGTGGTGGTAGGTGACTACTATGCGAGTGGCCATGCAGCCGGTTTGCCCTAGGCTCAACACATCGCGGGCTACAAGGTCAGCTAGGGTGTCAATACTGTCAAAGGGCAGGATCGTTGCACCAATGCGGTGTCCAAAGCCTTGCACCGGTAAGTTGGTATAGCCCTGAATTGATTGGACTGTTTCGTTGCCGCCAAAGCAGAGCACGGCACCGTATCCGCGTTGCGGCGTAGAGCCCTCAAGGCGCCAGTCAGCGGCGACAGTTGTGATCTCAATGCCAGGCAGCGTTTTCAATGAGGCTATAAATGAAAGCAAAATATTTTTGCCGGTCGCAAACCGCCGCGGAATACGAACGGTGACGCCGAGCCCAAGGACGTAGGCCATTGCTAGTGGGTAGAGGCCTACCAGAGAGTGGTTCTCTGGCAATATAAATAGCCAGTCGCGGGCTAGCGGAGCCGTGCCAATGGCTGCTTCAGTCGCCTGCAACCAACTTGCCTCGTTTGAAGGTAGGCCGAGGCGAAGGTCCATTAGTGCTGCTGCTGCCGCACTCGACGAGCCGAGTTCATCTGATAAGAGTGCGAGCGTCTCTTCCGACGTAATAAAGTTATTTAGAGTTGCAGATAGCTGTGCAATTCGAGTGCGCGTTTCATTAATTTCGCTATGCGCATATTGGCGAACAGAGGCAACGTCTGCACCAGGTACGGCCTGGTCTTTAATAGGCAATATTAGACCGTTAGCTGTCTCGGCGAGCATTGAGCAACCTTTTAGTGGCGCTATTGGTGCCCGTCCGAGGAGTTGAAAACCCTGCTCGCCAAGAGTCGCTAGATCTTCCGTGCGAATGGGCCAGGGGTAGTCACCCCGCAGAGGGTCATCGATCAGCAGGGATCCCTGCCCTACGGCCTCAATGATTCTCGGTCCTTTAAGCACTCCGATTTTGACTCCCGGAGGGAACTTAAACCACCTGTCCTTGAGGTCTGCGCTAAGTCCGAAGGGCACAAAGTCATAAGCTTGGCAGGCTAATTCACTCATGCCGTACTCACTGACGATGGCAGTCGTGGGGACGGAAAAACCAGCGGCTATTTCCTCAAAAAGTTGTTCGCGCGTGACCTCGCGAGACTTCCCCTTTGTGCCTCCAGTTTCAAATACTATGCTGCCGCGAGGCATTGGCTGACACAGGCCCGCATCTAAGGCGTTTAGCCAATGAAAGGCCGTGCCAAATAGCCAGAGTGGCTTGGTTTTTAAGCGGTCAATAGTTTCCGTTAGTTCCGCTGCCGAGGTGTAAATTACGGGCACCACCTGGGCAATCCAAGCAAGCATTTGCGCGAGACTGCTGTCGGGCCACTCAAGTTCATCTGGCACGAGGCTAATGCCAACGGAATCTTTGCTGCCATTAGGTATCACCTGATCCAATACTGCTAAAAACGTAGCAATACTTTGTTGCCTGTAGGCCGCTAGTCCGGCGGTAGAAAAGTGTGAGCTCGCGCGGTTCCCGCTAGTGGTCCCGCTGGAGCGGAAAGTTTTAGCTATTTCAATGCCTTGAAAAAGATCCGAGGCCCCTTGGCCGCGAAAGGCTTCGATCGGTAAATAGGCCGATTGTTGCCCGCTGTAGGCCAATGAGCGGGGCAACGCATTTGCGGTCAATTTGGACATTTTCGGGTTGATAAGCATCTATACGAATTAATTGGGTGGCTTAAGTTGCCAAAAGAGGCTTGGCCGGCACGATGATTACAGGGTATAACGTGAAGTCCGGAACAAAGTCCAACTTTTGGGACCATGGGGTCCACATTGCGACCACAGGCAGGAATAATTTCGTCTTGCTTTGGCTGCGAGAAGTTTATGGGCTGCCTATGACCAGGCGATAAATGAGCTCCGAATACTTTGTCAAAACCAATCAATTCGAAGGGCCGCTGGACCTTCTGCTGCACCTTATTCGGGTGCATGAAATTGATATTTTTGCGATCGATGTATTGCTCCTGACGCAGGAGTATCTGAATTTTCTGCGACTCATGCAGTTCTCCGACCTCCAACAGGCCGGCGAATTCATCGAGATGGCGGCGACACTGATTGAGATCAAGACCCGCATGCTTCTGCCTGGAGACGACAAGGCGCTAGCTGACGAAGGTGGCGAGATCGACGATCCAGTGAAGTCATTGCAAGAGCGCCTGCTGCAGTATGAAATGTTCCGCAATGCTGCCGATCATTTCAGCCAAATGCCGCAAATGGGCGTCGAAATTCAGCCCAATAACGAGTGGCAACGTTTAGCACCACTTTACGAACACATCGAATCTCCCTTAACTGGCGATGCCCCTACCCTAGTGGTTTTGTACGAGCAGCTACTTCGCAGTCTCACGGAAAGACGCAAATCCAAACACACCGCGAAATTGCATCGAATCACGGTAGAGGACACCATCGAGAAACTGGCGCGCGAGATTGAACAGGCGCGGTTTGCTCTTTTTCAGGGAATTTACAACCGCCTACAGTCTCGAGACGAACTAGTTGTCCATGTCATGGCGATGCTTGAGCTGTCAAAAATGAGGCGTATTCAGGTCTATCAAAGTGAGTTGATGGGACCGGTATGGATGTACCGCATGGACCTTGATGAGACGGTCTTGCCGTTGCCTACTGCATCAGCGGAGTTAGCTAACGTATGATCAACCTAGACCCAGAAAACGAAATTGAGATTGAGCACGCGGCTGCGGAGACCACCGCTTCAGAGCCTGAAGTGGATGCTTTAGAGCTCGGCGCAGTCGAGCAGGAAGCCGAGGAACATGGAGCGATTGAGCATGACGCCATCGACCATGATGAAGCCGTATCTCAAGAGTTCGATCACTACGAGTCTCTAGACGAGGAATTGGCGGGTGATGCCGGTGACATGTCGCCGCCAAAAGAGCGACAACTCTCTCTCATGCGCCTCGAAGCTAAGGTTGAGGCGATTGTGTTCGCCTCCCAAAAACCGGTAAAAGCATCTGAAATTATTGATGTCCTTGGGGATCCAGTCGTAGCTGAGGCCGATGTTCAGCGGACCCTGAATGACCTCGTGGCCTTTTATGAGGTTCGCTGCGGCGGGTTTAGGCTCCATTACCTAAAAAGGCTCGGGTATCAGTTCCAGACCTCAGAGGCAGCTGGTGGCATCATGGAGCGCATGTTTGCTTCAAGGCCTAGGCCAATCAGCCGGGCTGCTCTTGAGACACTGTCCATCATCGCTTATCGCCAGCCGGTGACCCGGGCCGAGGTAGAGTTTATTCGTGGCGTAGACGCCGGCAGTATTTTCAAAACCCTGCTTGAGCGTGAGCTTATAAAATGTACAGGTCGCAAAGAGATTGTCGGCCGCCCGATGCTATTCGGGACTACCGATCAGTTCCTAACGGTGTTCAATCTAAGTAGCATCAAGGACCTTCCTCCGCTGGAGGCCTTCCAGCCATCCCGTGACATGGTGCAGGGTGCGATGGCCCGTATTGAAGGCGGCAGTGACGACGATATCGTCGATGTAGAAGAATATATTGCGGACAATACGCGTGGCGAGTATGACGGGGACGATCTGGCGCTGACCACTGAGGGTGACGACGACCAGGTTGATAAGCGAGACGTTACAACCCCAGGGGTAGCAGATGGAACCGATGCGCATACAGAAATGGTTGTCCCTGATGGGGGTAGCTTCTCGCCGGGAGGCGGAGACCTGGATCAGTGAAGGTCGCGTGTCCGTAAATGGCCAAGTCGTGACCGAGCTTGGGCGTAAAATTGACGCTGACTCCGACCAGGTGACCGTAGATAGTAAGCTTGTAGTGGCCGTAGCACCACCACGCGTCTACTGGATGCTAAACAAGCCCGATGAAGTCCTAACGACCCGTAACGATGGCTTTCAGCGGACAACGATCTACGATTTGCCGAAGCTAAAAAAGCTTCCTTTCTTAGTGGCTCCTGTTGGGCGCCTAGACTACCGGACTGAAGGTCTTTTACTTCTTACCAATGACGGTGAGCTGGCTAATCGGCTGACGCATCCAAAGTACCAAGTGGCGAGGCAGTACCATGTACTGATTACCGGTAAGCTAACTTCTGAAGATGAGCGCGGCATCACCCGCGGGGTCGAGCTCGACGATGGGCCTACTGGCAAAGCCGAGCTAAGATACGCCCACGGCAAGAATCTAGGTCAATCACGCGGAAGTTGGTATGCGGTGACCGTTTTCGAGGGGCGCAACCGGCTAGTGCGGCGTCTGTTCGAGCATTTTGGTCACAAAGTAGTGCGGTTGATTCGGGTGTCTTACGGCGATGTGCGCTTGCCGGAGGATCTGATTCCTGGTGAATACAAGCAGTTGACCTCAGACCAGATTAAATCTCTTAAGCACCTCACGGGTCTCTAAGCCACGGCGCTTAAGAGTGGAGCATTTATGAAATTAGCAACATTGCACGATGGCAGTCGCGATGGTCGACTAGTGGTGGTGAGTCGTGACCTCTCAGTTTACGCTGATGCCGGCGAGGTCGCCCCGACACTTCAATATGCGCTCGATCACTGGGATCAGGCTGAATCTAAGCTGGCGCAAAAGTTCGAGCGCCTACAGCGCAAAGAAGGCGTCACCGGACGCTGTGATGCAGTGCGTTTCATGGCACCACTGCCGCGAGCATACGAGTGGGTAGATGGATCGGCATACATTAATCATATTGTGTTGGTTCGTAAGGCTCGCAACGCTCTGCCGCCAGAAACACTGCGTACAGATCCCCTAGTATATCAGGGCGGATCGAGTGTGATGATGGGTCATAAAGACGACATCGCTCTGGCCAACGCGGAGTGGGGCCTCGATTTCGAATCGGAAGTTTGCGTAGTCCTTGGCGACACGCCGCAGGGAACGACTAAACATGAGGCGAATAAATATGTTCGCTTGCTGATGATTGCGAACGATGTGTCGCTGCGAAATTTAATCCCTGTGGAACTAGAAAAAGGCTTTGGTTTTTTCAACTCGAAGCCGGCCACGGCCTTTTCGCCTGTCGCAGTTACACCTGATGAGTTAGGTGCAGCTTGGCATGATGGGCGTGTGCATCTGCCTTTGGTTACAGAGTACAACAATCAAAAATTTGGTGACCCAGATGCTGGGCCCGAAATGCATTTCTCTTTCTTCGATTTGATTGAGCATATCTGTAAGACCAGGGCTTTTACTGCCGGCACTATTCTCGGCAGTGGCACAGTCTCAAACGAGGATCGCTCGCGAGGGTCTTCTTGTTTGGCAGAGAAGCGTATGATTGAAAAGATCGATACTGGCAAGATCGTCACTCCCTTCATGCAGACAGGCGACACGGTCGCGATCGAGATGCGCGATGCCCAAGGCAACAGCATATTTGGGCGTATTGCACAGCACGTAGTACCATTTAAAAAATAAGCTTTGATGACACTTGGAGGCGCCGTGACTCGCAACTGGACTCTAATCTTCATAGCGTCTGGTCTAATCATAGCCACCTCGGGGCAGGCCAAATCATTAAAGTTGTCGGCTGCAGATCAATTGGAAGAAGTGCCTCCTCTGCCCGAGGATGCGGATCGTGATGCGGACCGTGTGGACGTAGATCAGGATTTCGAAGCCGCAGATCAGGACGATGGGCGGACAGACAGTCAATCTAATAAAAGCATAGATACTGAGCCGGGACGCTGGAAGTTCAGCGGTGCGGTTGGGGCAAGCTCCGACTTTGTGTCTGGGCAGGCTAATGTGGGTTATTATTGGGTGCGGTATGTCGGAGTAGAGACGAACTTCTACTATTTCCAGATCAGCAACGAACAAGTATTTGGTAGCCAGTATGGTCCTGAGGTGGACCTCTTAGTGCGGTTGTATAATTGGTCTATGCTGACGCCCTTCGCTGGCTTTGGTCCAGGATACTCAAAATGGCACCGACGCTATCAAGGAGTCAATTTTTCGGACGGCAGCTCATTTACGGGCAACGTCCTTTTTGGGGTAGATGTTGCTCTGACGTCCCATTTCGGTATTCAGTTGATGCGCAAAAATATCACCTATTGGGGTGATGTGCCGGTTAGTTTTGACGACCGTGCGGCTTCAGAGGCTCGCTCCACATGGTTTACCAATATCGGCTTCCGTCTATTTTTCTGACGTGAATTAGTCAGGGTTTAACGAATGCTTTTGCGGCCGCTTGTTACTGGCCCCAAACGCGCGCGCCACGTGAACGTCCTACCCCTTTATCTGACATGCCGTCCACCGGCACGTACAAACCATCGGCGACCTTGAGCATTCCATTTTCTTCCCACGTCACGGGATGATCGCCCTGCTCTAAATTCATAATGGCGCTACCATTGGGTGCATTTTTAATTTGCACCCCTCCCTCTTTAACGTAGCGAACTCGGCCGTTACTGCGGGGAGTCAAACCGCCAGATGACGCAGGAGCCATTGGCTCGGGAGTTTTGGCGACGTTCGCGGTATTTCCCAAATTGGCTGCATTTTCGGGTGAATTATTAGCCGTCGTAGCGATTTGATTGGCGGCGGGATTACTCGGTGCATTCAGATCGGCGCCACCTAATAGCGGGTTGCTACTGTTGGTAGCACTTGGATTTGCTCCAGCCGTCAGATTGCCGCTGCTATTAGTTGGCAGCTCTGCTGCTGGAGCACTATTCGCTGGAGCGCTATTCGCGGGGGCAGCATTCGACGACGCACCTAAATCTAAGTCGCCTCCGGCAGAGGTGTCGCTATTGACTTCGGCAGCGTCGCCGGCGGAGTTACCAGCATCGACAAAGTTTTCCTGACCGTTTCCTTCCGCGGCATCGTCTTGTCCCAGGTTGCTCTGGTTACCAGTTTTTTCGGCGTCGAGATTTTCTTCGTCGCTGGCCACATCTGAGCAAGCGCTGAGTAAACCGACCGCCATAAGACAGCCCACCAGCCAAATAATCGACATACTTGTTTTTTTGTTCAGGCCCATGGCGAAACCTCCGTGTTTCGCGAAATTGACGTACGCTCTCGCCACAATACTTGTGTGAGAGTTTTATCGGGACGGGGGTGGGAAACTTTAGCCTGGTGGTTGGTTGAGTCTTTTTACTAAAGCCTAAGTCTTGACTATAAAAGTTTGTGCCACAGCAACTTAGGCACGTGGTGGGCGATGCGCTAGCCTCGCAGTGACTAAACTTCGGACCTCTGAGGCAGCGCTCTGGTATGAACGCTACCTCAGATCAGCCACAGGTCTCAAACTCGCAGTGCCTTGGGACTTTTTAGTCTCAGGGGCTCAGCGTGGCCGCGGGCATGTCCAAGATTAGCCTGGTATGCCCTCGACTTCCCACACGCAACAGGTGCCACTTTCCCAAGTCTCACGGCTGCCACCGACAACGAGGCGCAACGGAACCCAATGTTCGTGTTCACGTTCGACGGCGCATTGTTCAGATTGGCAGCGAACACTCCGTCGTTCGCACCATTGTTCCAGTTACCGCCGCGCAGCATGGCGCTAGCATTAAGGAAACAGCAAGGAGCGACCATGGAATGACCAACTTTTGAGTTCAAGACCTAAACCAAACACGCAAAAGCCGCGAACGACAACTCTCGTAAAGCAAGCTGACTTGGCCGCGCGCCTAATTTTTTCAATCGATTCATTCTCTTGTTATGACGCCGGCCGTTGCGCGCCAAAATCCGGTACCCGGTATGATCCAGCAGGTAGCCTAAAAAGGGGACCGGCGCGTTGCCTAACGGCATGCGTTTAGTAAACGGAATAGCGAGCCTAAGCTGGTTCGTCACGAAGCCGACCACTTGGTCGGCGACATCGAGGACGCGCTGTTTATCGGGGCCACCCAGCACCATGTCGTCCATATAGCGAAAATAAAATCCGTCATCACCAAGCCCAGCCGTGGCTATGGCGTCGGCCTCAGTCAGGTAAAAGTTAGCAAACAGTTGCGAGCTAAGATTGCCGATCGGGATGCCGTAGCCGCGGTTGGCATAAAGCGGATGACTGCGCAGTAGCGAATCAAACAAAAGATCTAGGCTCCGATCTGGCAAGATTGCGCAAACTTTCTCGAGCAGCAGATCATGGGGAATGGAGTCGAAGTAGCGTCTGACGTCGAGTTTTACAACGAACCGTTTAGGGCCGACTCTTTGCAACACGGCGAGTAGATGCTGCGCAGCGAGGCGGTTGCCTCGGCCCCTACGACAAGCATAAACGCTGGGTAGCAAGTGTGTTTCAAAGATCGGCTCGATCACGCGGTGGATAGCCGTATGCACCACGCGGTCCATAAAAGGCGCCGCCATCACCAGCCGTTTTTTAGGGTCTTTAACGATGATTTCTCGGTACGGCTGCCAGACGTAGGTGCCTAGTCGCAGCTTATTTTGCAGCGTCAGCAATCGTTCACCATGGGCAAACATGGCGCGCTGGTAGCCGACCGACGCCCGCTTGCCACGGGCGCATTCGGCAAATGCCCGGACCAGATTCTCAAACGCGCTGATTTGTTCAAGTAACACTAGGGTCATCCCCGGTAGGTGACGTGTCATCAGTTGGCGTGCCGCTGCCTGCTCTGCCGTGATACTGATGAAATCTGCTGAGCCCTCCTAGCTGACGGCCTACTGTCGCGGTCATCTCGCACAAGTCTCCATAGGCAGACGTGACTAAAATTTCTAAATCATGGCTCAGTTGCAAAAGGATACGGATTTCGTCTAGGTGCTCCGACGCTTGGGCCAGGCAGCGCGCGCGACGAGGCGAGCGGTCCTTGCCTGACGCCAGAACCGCCACCCGAATGGCAAGCGTGAGGTTGATGGCACCGTCCTCTAGTCTGCGGCCGAGAGTCGGGCGGTACTGTTTGGGAAAGCTGCGCGATTTTTTAAAAATCATCATGGTCAACTGATAGCTGTCCACCAGGACCTTGGCATCGTTAGTGGCCATAGTCTCTTTCCTGACGGTAAGACGTAGAGTCTTTGCGGCCAAGTCGCTCAATCTTGCGCAGGAGCGAGGCAAAGGCGACGAGCAGCTCTTGCTCCAGATAGGCGACGTCGTCGGGGAAACGGACCATGACCTGGTCATCGCTGTAAATCAGGGCTAATGCCGAGCCTACGAGGCTTCGCGCACAGTTATAGTGGTGGTGTTTGCCCGGGCCAAAGGAGTAATAACCTGCGCCCAGATGCTCAAGAATTTGCAGGCGCAGCGAAGCTAGTCGCTCGGCATGTGGGTTACCCTCGGCCCGTTGCCATAGTGGTCTTTCGAAGGCGACTAAGGCCAATCGGTAGCAGGCAAGGTCTTTGACGGTCTTACCAGAGCCTTTGCGTCGGTGCTGCCTGGTTGACTGCTCGCCCTCGCTAAGCACCTCAGAGTTGTCGTCAGAGCGCTCGCGCGGTAGCGCAGCAGTTTTATTAGGCGAACCTGCGCCCGACGTTGCACCGACACTTTCGCTGCCAAGTGGGAAGGCCCTTACCCCTCGCCCGCCGGTGTTACGAAACTGCTCTATCGATGCCCGATCGACAAACCAGCGCTTCCCAACCTTGGCTGCTTTGATCTGCCGTGCCTTGATATAGTTGAGGACCATACGTTCTGAAGTGCCGAGCAGCGTCGCTGCCTGGTCGACGGTGATCTCAACGGCATCAAGAGAGGCGGATTGGTTCAAGGGCTAGGTCCACGGGTTGATAGTTGTGCAGGCGCGGGTATGGTGCACAAAGTATGTAGCCATATTTCCGCAATTGCGGAAGGGAATTCGGCAATAACCAGCTAATTTCTGCACTAGAGGCCTGATTTCCGGAAATTTCCGGAAATTTCCGAAATTTGGACCGTCAATCACTCCCAGACGGCTGGGTATTTCTGGAAGTTTCCGGAAGCTTCCGAAGGTTTCCAGAAATTTCCGGAAATTTCGGAACTTATTTCCGTCACACTCCCAAATAAAGGACGCTGCTTATCAGCCATCTGCCCCGAATCAGCCTCAGCATAGGCACTCATGACCAATAACCAAGGATCCAATGACTAGAGCAGCCCCTACGGGGCGTAGGCGCAACGGAACCCAATGCTCGCGCTCACGTACGACGGCGCACCGCTCAGATTGGCAGCGAACACTCCGTCGTACGCACCATCGTACCAGTTACCGCCGCGCAGCATGGCATTGCCAATCGCGGTGCACCCATAATACCGACCTGCGCCTCCTGTTCCGATCTCTGAACCAATTGGGCCAGCAAACAGTTTGGCAGAGGTGAGCGACGCATTGTTCCAGTCCCACCATGCCGCGCTGTTTGGCCAGGCAGTGGTGCCGCATTGCATATCCGTCCATTGCCATACGTTGCCAGCCATGTCCCAGACGATGTTGCCGTTACTTAGGACAAAGGTGCGCATCTGCGATTTGTTCGCAGCGCCCGCTGCGTAGGCCGTAGCCCACGACTGGCCGGTGCCAGAGTACGGACCGGCTTCTGTGCGGAGCGCACAGGAACTGTTGGTGGCATCAGAGAGTGGAACGGTAAGCGTGCAGCTGGCTAGCGAAGGATCGGCGGCGGCAGCGAGCGAGTTTGCTGGGCCGTTGTCGCTGTGCCCAGTCGCTAGCTGTAACCCCGTCGCGGAGTCGATATCATTGATCGCCGTCGCCTCAATATTGCGAGCAATGGTCATCCATTCGCCCTCGGTCACGAGATGGGCACCGACACGTTGACACTGATCTTTGGCCTCATACCAGGTAAGGCTAGCCCAGGGGACGTTGGCGGCCACGGCGGTGGCGGTCTTGGTGGTGGGGTCTTGCGAGGCCGCATACTTCATGACACAGAACGGCTTGAAGCTGAAAACGCTGTTCGGATCGGCGGGCACCATCGTATAGCCTGTGCGACAGGACGAGCTTACCGCGGCGGTGGTCTGGGTTGTACCGTCTGGAAATTGAATAGCGGTGGTCGCTTTGATCGTGACGAAGGTCGGCGAGCCCGTGGTGCGTAGGTCCTGCGGCGTATCCAGAGTGATGGCACCGCTGCCGTTGGTGACGGTCACGCCGCCGTTGGTTCCGGATGTAAGAGTGGCTAAGCTAAGGCTTGACCCATTGCCGATATGGAGCTGACCGTTAGTAGGGGTCGCAGTCGTCCCCGTACCGCCATTAGCTACGCCGAGTGTGCCGGTGATGCCGGTAGTTAAGGGCAGACCTGTTAGGTTGGTGGCCACGCCACTGGCCGGTGTACCGAGGGCTGGTGCGACCAAAGTTGGACTATTTGAGAGCACGACGCTACCAGTCCCAGTGCTAGTGGTGACGCCAGTACCGCCGTTGGCCACGGCGACGGTGCCGGTGACGTTAGCTGCAGTTCCAGTGACGTTGCCCGTCACGCTACCCGTTACGTTCCCAGTTAAATTAGCCGTGATCGTGCCGGCGCTGAAATTGCCGGAGGCGTCGCGAGCCACTAATTTCGATGCCGTGTTGGTGCTCACGGCACCGTTGGCTAAGGCTGCGCCCGCCGCAACGTTGGCCGCCGTAACGCCGCCAACCGTCGCAACAACGGTGGCTCCTTGTGTGCCGGTGACATCGCCAGCGAGCGAGCCGCTGAAGCTGTTAGGGCTGCCCCACGACAAGTTGCCTGAGGCATCAGTAGTTAGGTACGCGCCAGAGGTCACACTACCTGGTAGCGTGTACGTGAGATTCGCCGCCATCGTTGGATTTGCGCGCAGCGCGAGGTAGTTGTCGGTGCCGTCGTTGTCTTTTAGTTTTAAATTACCGCCAGCATCAATCGCCGAGAGTGCGGTGCCGCTGCTGTTCTGCCACTCTTGTAAATTGGCCGTCTGACTCGCGGCACCTATAACGACAACTCCTTGACTCGCGGCGTTGGGAGTCGCCGCACTAATTTGACCGCTGCTAAAGCCGCCGTTGCTGTCGCGTTTTATGATCGTAAGTCCACCGTTTGATGGGCTTGCCGTGGTAACTGCGATGTCTGCAGCATGCACACTTGCTGCCGACGATCCACCGACGCTGCTCACCACAGTTGCGCCTTGGGAGCCGCTGACATCACCGGCAAGAGATCCGGTGAAAGATACGGCCGTGGTCGCATTAGACGCGGTACCAGTTAAATTTGCTGTGATTGTGCCGGCACTAAAGTTGCCTAAGGTGTCGCGGGCCACTAGTGCCGAAGCGGTGTTAGTACTCACGGCGCCATTGGCTAATGTTGCGCCGGTCGCGATGTTGCTCGCTGTGACGCCGCCGACATTAGAGACTACGCTTGCGCTTTGAGTCCCGGTGACGTCGCCAGCGAGAGGTCCGGTAAACGACGTCGCCGAGATTGCTGTGGCCGCGTTGCCGCTGAGGTTACCGGTCACATTACCGGTCACGTTCCCAGTTAAATTAGCGGTGATGGTCCCCGCACTGAAGTTGCCCGAAGCATCGCGTTTTACAATTTTGGATGCAGTATTCGCGTCAGTCGCAGCATTGGCAGCAAGTTCAGCCGTATGAATATTCGCCGCGGTTGATGCTCCGACCGTCGCAACTGTCGGGTTTGGGAAGTTACCACTGAGATCCCCACTCGCAGTTCCAGTTGGTGCTAATCCCGATGCCCAGCTCAATGTGCCCGAGCCGTTGGTAGCGAGCACCTGGCCGGCGGACCCGTCTGCCGGTGGTAAGATCCAGGTCGTTGACGTTGATACTGTGTCAGGAGCTTGCAGAGCCAAGAATTTGCTGTTGCTACCGTCGTTGAGTAAAAGTTTGCGTGCCGCCGTGCCACTGCCTTGAATGGTGACGTTGCCCGCGATGGTTGCGGCACCAGAGTTAAGGCTGCTCGTTGTGTTAATGGTCGTGGATCCACCGATAATGGACGCACCGTTGATGGTGGCACTACTCAGAGTTTTGTTGCTAAGAGTTTCGCTGGCGTCTTCGGTGACGATCACACCTGAGCTTGGATACGTTGCTGAGGAGTTAACTCCAGTACCGCCGTTTGCTTTAGGCAAGATGCCGGCGACGGAGGCTGGTTTTGTTAGGTCAATAGCACCGAAAGACGGCTGCCCGCCAGCACTCGGCACCCTTAACACTTGGTCTGCATTCGGGCTTGCCGTTGATACTAAGTTGCCGGCAGCATTGCCCAGAATCACGCCGTTAAGGTTAAACGTCGTGGACCCAGTACCGCCGTTGGCCACGGCGACTGTGCCGGTGACGTTACTCGCCGTTCCCGAGACATTGCCTGTCACATTACCCGTCACGTTTCCGGCTAGATTAGCGGTGATCGTTCCAGCGCTAAAGTTGCCGGAGGCGTCGCGAGCCACTAATTTCGATGTCGTGTTGGTGCTCACGGCCCCGTTGGCTAAGTTGGCGCCGGCCGCAACGTTGGCCGCGGTGACGCCGCCGACATTAGAGACTATGCTTGCGCTTTGAGTCCCAGTGACGTCGCCGGCAAGGGAGCCAGTAAATGACGTCGCCGAGGTTGCTGTGGCCGCATTGCCGCTGAGGTTGCCAGTCACATTACCGGTCACGTTACCAGTTAAATTAGCGCTGATCGTTCCGGCGCTGAAGTTGCCCGAAGCATCGCGTTTTACAATTTTGGATGCAGTGTTCGCGTCAGTCGCAGCATTGGTAGCAAGTTCAGCCGTATGAATATTCGCCGCAGTCGATGCTCCGACCGTCGCAACTGTGGGACTTGGGAAGTTACCACTAAGATCACCACTTGCAACGCCAATTGGTGCTACTCCCGATGCCCAGTTTAGAGTGCCCGACCCGTTCGTAGATAACACCTGGCCGGATGCTCCGTCCGCAGCGGGTAGGATCCAGGTTGTTGACGCTGATACCGTATCAGGAGCTTGCAGAGCCAAGAATTTGCTGTTGCCGCCGTCATTGAGGACTAGCTTACGCGCTGCCGTGCCACTGCCTTGAATCGTGACGTTGCCTGCGATGGTCGCAGTACCGGAAGTAAGACTGCCAGAGGTATTAATCGTAGTTAAGCCGCCGATACTGGAAGCGCCGTTGATGGTGGCACCACTTAGAGTTTTGTTGCTGAGAGTTTCGCTTGCATCTTCGGTGACGATCACGCCTGTGCTTGGGTACGTTGCAGAGGAATTAATCCCGGTACCGCCGTTGGCCCTACTTAATAAATTGGTCACTGCAGCAGACTGAGATAAATCGAGAGCTCCGAAGGTCGGCACATTGCTACCACTGCGAATACCTAAGACCTGGTACGTGCTACCAACATTGGTATTGAGTAAATTACCAGCACCGTTACCAAGCACCACTGCATTGGCTGTAAAATTTGTATTGCCAGTCCCGCCGCTACCTAAGGGTAGTGTGCCCGTAACGTCGGTTGTAAGGCTGACAATACTTCCGCCCGATGGTGTGGTCAGGCTTTGCGCCGCCCATTGACTGCCGTTGTAGGTCAGCACCTGGCCAGAACTGGGCGCGCCGGAAGCTAAGCTCTGCCCTTGCAGCGTCGTCGCAGCAGGAGTCCCCCACACCAGTTTACCGCCGCCGTCTTTGGTTAAAAACTGGTTGGCTGCTGGTAGGCCACTCACGGACAGACCAAGATTGCCGTTGCCATCAAATGTCAGCGTTTTAGTGTCGACCGGAATTCTCAAAGCCAGTGGCACGAAACTATACTGCTGGCGAGGATAAGTTTTTCCCGCTGCGGTGATTTCTATGTAAACAGGTGCGCTACCGTCGCCAAAGATTTGCTGCACTTGGTCAGAGCTGATTTCTAGGGGCAGTGTAAATAAGCCGCTGTTTAGACTGACTGCTGTAAAGTCGATCGGCGCCGTGAGTGTGTTGCCGGTGGTCGCGGCGTTCCAAAACTTCACCGTGATGTCAACTGGTCCGTCGACGGGAGCGCCGGTGGACTCGGTTAATCGTCCGCTGTAATTCATCGGGAATGCAGCAGCTAACGATACAGTCGCTGCCGCGCTACTGCCCACTAAGCCAACTCCGCACCAAAAAAGAGTCGCCCTGAGCGCGTTAAGCGTTCGAGTTGTCCAAGTTTTTGTTTCCTTGAGGGCCATAGCTTGCCTAGTGACAAAACGAAAGGTGTCCGTTTCTTGTTCATCGGACCATTCGGCTTATTTAGACAATAGCTTTAGTTGTTTTTTATGCTTGGTGTTTTAGGTGGTTAGGGCCGGTTTTGGGGGTGAGAGAGCCGTTGCTTTGTGCCGCAGCCTTTGTTCTGCCTTCTTCTGCAAATAAGTTTAAGTCCTCGACCTCACCCTAGGCACCACACTCACCATGCCAACCTTTGCTGCGGCGCGGCATGAGATTAGACATAATCACTCTCGTCAGGTCTTTTGCGGACATCTGCAAGTTACTGTTCATTTTGCTTGACGCATTTTAACGGGCCTCAAACTGAGCATTTATTGCGCTAAAACCATAGTCGACCAATTTTTCTATCCCGCCGAAAATTTAACGTAGTAGTTTTGACCTTTGGCGATCTGAGCGGTTATTTATTTTGCATCGACAAGGGCGGCCGCGATTCACGCTTAAAAACTCGTGGTAAATAACTGTTGTCAGTGTCGTGTAACCGCAATTTATGTTTGCGTTGGAGCCGCCCTATGATGACTTTCCGCGAGCAGTTACTTCAATTAATCGCCGAAGCTCAAAAAATTCACCGGGAAGAAAAATCCCTGACAATGCGGTCATTGCGAGTCATCGGTGACCTTGAGCTTCGCCGCGCTGCTCCTAGCTGCGGTATGTCGGTCGAGCAATTTGCCCGGCATATAGCTTTAACCAAAGATCAGTACCTCAAGAGATCGGCAGCAGCTCGCACCCTTAGGTTCATACCAGAAGCAAAGCCTTTGCTCGAAGCAGGCGAGATCTCGCTGTCTCATTTGGCGCTGATCTCGGCCAAGATCACGCGTGCAAATCGCAAGCTCGTGCTGGCAAATATCAAGGGAAAGAGCCTCAGAGAGGCTAAGCTTTTTATGTCTCGCGTCACTCCGGATGGTGAGCTGCTGCCTGAGGAAGAGATCTGTGAGTTAAAGCTTACGCTGACTAAATCACAATTCGCCTTGCTCGAGAGGGCGCGTGAAGTTTTAGCTGCTGCTGGCTCCGCACCAACCGATGCGGAAATCTTTATGAAAGCCGTGGGCGACCTGCTCACCAAACGAGATCTCATGCGCAAGGCCGAGCGCGCGGCCGCGCGGCAGCGAAATCTTGATGATGATCTGGGAGGCCGAAACAACAATGTTGAGAACACTTTCGAGAATAATAATGCCGCAGTGGCGTCCCCACACGACGGCCCCACTATCGCTGCCGCGCGGCAGCAACAAAACATTGCAGGTAGGTATATACCTGCTGCCGTGCGGCATCAGGTTTGGCTACGAGATCAGGGGCAGTGTGCGCACATGCATCCGGATGGATCTCGCTGCCAAGAAAAGATGATGATCGAGTTAGATCATATCAATCTGTATTGCCGTGGCGGCGAACATTCCGCGAGCAACTTGCAACTGAAGTGCAGACTGCATAACAACTTTGCTGCCGCGGGAGCATTGGGGAACGAGTGGTATAGGCAGAGATTGGAGTTTGTAAATTCGAGGCGAGATTCTTAGATCCCTGCCGGGCAGTCAAGAATCCCGTAGTTATAATTACTTACAAAAGCTCCTCTGCGCGGCAGCGAATACAGAGACTTATCAAGGAGGGGAGTTAAGTTCATGGCTTAAACTTTTTTGCAGAAGATCCAAAGTCTGTTGCTCCCTGCTATTGTGGGTATCGCCAAGCATTTGTCATCCTGTCCCAAGTGACTTACATCACCGCACCTTAAGAGTGGCCCGAACTTATGAACCAATCCTCAGGAACTTCAAATATCCACCCAGATAATCATCCAGATGTTCGGGCAAATTTTCATCTCGATCCACAGAGCCTACGTGCGGCTGTACTCGGCGCAGTGGACGTACTGGAGACACACCTTAGCCAAATAGAAAATACTCCCGTCAAGCCGCACATAGAGCCTGGCACGGTTGCTGCAAAATTTGCCGAGCATGCACCCGATCAGCCGAGCGATATCGCGACTCTGCTGAATATCTTTCAAAATAATCTCTTACCTGCGGTCACTCTTTGGCAGCATCCGAGATTTTTTGCTTATTATCCTGCTGCCACCTCCATACCCGCCATAGTAAGTGAACTACTCATTGCGTCACTAGGATCAGTAGGTCTGCAGTGGAGCGCTAATCCAGCAGCGACAGAACTAGAATGCGTCATCATGGACTGGCTACTTGACCTACTCCATGCGCCTAAAGAATCTTCCTTTCGCCACAAGGTACTGGCAGGATTCTTCCTCACTCGTAGTTTACATGTCAGACCAGAGTCATTTCTCCGGTCCCAAAGCCGTCCGCATCGCCGGCATGAGACTACACAAGATTCCCGCGCAAAAACTTGCCGACGGTAATTACGGCATCACTGCGAGCCAGGTGCGGCAAGCAATGGCCGAGGACAGAAAAAATGGCCTAAAACCCTGCGCAGTGCAGCTTAATTACGGCTCAACTAACACCTGCGGCTACGATGACCTCAACTCATTTCGCGGCTTCAGTGAGCAAGAAAAGGTTTGGCTCCACGTCGATGCAGCTTACGCCGGCCCAGCCTTGATCCTACCCGAATATCGCGAGCGTTCTCTGTTAATGCAAGAGATTGCGACATCATTCAATTTTAACGGCTCGAAATGGTTTCTTTGTGGTGTTGACTCAGCCTTTCTTTTCATCAAGGATCGGCAGTTACTCAAAAGAGTGTTTGCGGCGGACGGCGACTACATGGCCAGATCCGATGCAGAACAGATCTACAATCCCGAATTCAAAGACTGGTCGATCCCATTGGGACGACGCTTTAGAGCGCTGCGCATTTGGATGGTGCTAAGTTACTTTGGCCGACAAGGTCTGCAGGAATTCCTGCGGATATCTATCGACCAGGCCGATGCTGCTCGCAAGAAAATAGATGCATCGGGCCTACTCAAGCAGATTGTTAAGACGGATTTAGGGCTCGTCTGCTTTCGACTTGCCTCCGATGATTTGAACAAGAATGATTTGTTTATCAAACGAATCGAAGACTTGAGTGACTCCGGGCAGAAATTTTTGATCTATCCCTCAGTGATTGAGGGGCAAAAGTTTTTACGTTTAGCACTGGGCGGTATTCATACCGAGACGAAAGACGTCGATCTATTTTTAGACCTTTGTCTTAAAGCAGCTCAGGATGTCGAGAATGGGTTGGTGCAGAAGGAGTCGTGATGCAGCCGAAACCCATAATCGCTTGATTTCAGGTAGTTATCGGGGGTGACTGACCCCAAAGCGGGCTCGTCGGGCATGTTCGGCAAAGGCAGGCCGCGCTGCTGGCACGGCCGCTTGTGCGGCACGGTCATAGGCAACACCTGCATCAGCGTAGGCATTCACTTGCATCAACCGCTCACCAAGTAAGCGGTACCACTCCCGAGTAAACGTCAACGGTAACTCCGGATCTGGAGTAACTCCAGTAAGCATCTGTTGCAGGTCACGGGCACTTGCGGGTGCCGCCTTTGGATTTCGTAGCTTCAAATAGGTGAGTATCCAAGGCTCGCGTTCTTTGACGACAGTTTGGGCCGCATTTGTAGGAGTAGTTGGCGCAGTAGCAGAGGCAGTAACTGGAATGGCTTTGCGCCACCCAGCAAGGTAGCGCCGCCACACTAACGTGGCCATGCCGCCTGCTCCGCTCTCCATAGCCATGCGTGCAGCAATCTCCCGCTGCAAGACGTCGCCAAAAAAGTGCGCCTTACTCTCGGCTGACAGCTCCTTAAGCAGGGCCACGCTACCTTGGCGGTCGCCGAGAATCGCTGCCAAATCAGACTCGAGTATCCCGATCTCGACATCTTCCAGGTTAGTTGCCGGCCGGTGGCGGGCCTGCGCTAATGTATCTCGCAGGTCTTTTATTTTTGCTAACTTTGGCACCCGGTCAGTCGTCAGACGGTAGGCCTCGGCGCGCCACAGCTTAACTTGCGGCTCACGGTCTTTGGGATCCAAACTTAGCAACCAAGGCAAGTACGCCGTGTC
>JAPLFY010000141.1 GCA_026390435.1 Pseudomonadota bacterium | reverse complement strand
TCTTCTAAGGATACGACCATGCAACACCCTTCCGATCCTGACTACGGAAGCAATAATCCAGCCAAGTCTTCAACTCCTGGCGCCCAACCAGTCATGCTGACGCTGCCAGCCTTTCAGCAATTAGCTGGTGAATTGGGTGGGCATCCGTTTGTTAAGGTGGTGATCGAACGCGCGAGCGGCCGCGTACACTTCATCAGTAACGATGAATATTCATTTCACGCCGATTATATCGCTGAACGCATTCTAGGAATTAAACGGGAAGAGTTACGAGCGCGTATTGATGAATTCAACCAACAAGTTTACCTAAGTGAAGACCGTCCCTACCTTCTCGGCATTGCCGCCTTACACAAGAAGGACGGAGAGCAGTTCTTCACCATTGAAACTACCGAGATCGACAACATGGGTAAAAGCATGTTGCTCGCACTTTATACGACGATTAAGCAAAAACTAGACGTGGCTTTACCGCTGTATTTAAAACCAGCAAATCACTTGCAGGAGGCAGTGGTCAGCACAATTGACGGAACTACCTTACCGCGCCTATACAACCACGAGCTTTATGCCATCAATGATTTCGTCGCCCTGAATAAAGGCACAACGACCGGCCGACTGCGGACCTTCACGGTCGATAGCTACCGCCACGATGCAAGCACCATAAAGTGGTACGACATTGTCTGTATGGACAGAGTGCCTGATGATATCCCGCGCGTTGCTGGCATGATTAATGCCCAGCACACCACTCCGCTCTCACACACCAACGTCCTTGCTGGTGGCTGGGGCATCCCCAATGCCGTACAAATCAACGCCAGAGAACAAGCGATCCAGGACGGCCTCGATGGACAGTGGGTGCGCTATGAAGTGGACCCAAGGCAGCCGGAAATTATATTAGAAAAGATTGATGCCCCGTCCTCCCTACCGCAGCAACCGGCTTGGAGCGTCCACAGTATTCGGCTGGAAGAGCCGGAAACCGTCAATACAAAAGTCGTATCCTTGGGCGACCTGCGGATGAGTGAGCGCTTTCGTTACGGCACCAAGGCTGCCAATCTGGGCGAATTACGTCATGTACTCGACCATGGATCATCGCGATTGACTGGTTTTTACCGCGTCCCGCGCCCACCACGCCACGACCTCCTACAATATCTGGCCAGTGCTATAGGCACTAAACCTGACTCTGGGTTGCCGGAAAAGGCCTGGCAATACCTCAGAGCCTCGGTACAAGTCCCCCGCGGCATCGCCCTACCCTTCTCCTTGCAGCAAGAATTCTTGCAGTCCTCGTGGAAGATCCAGCAGGCCATTGGCCGCTTAAAGATGGCACTTGAGCTGAATGTCAAAGAGGTCCAAGCCTTATGCGTCGAACTCCAGCGCCTCATCCGGGGTACGCGTTTTAGTGACCATTTGCGCGACCTGATTGACGAACAGATCACCAATCACCTAGCTGGTGTGCGTAATTTTGTCATCCGCAGCTCATCCAACGCTGAGGACCTCCAAGACTTTTCCGCTGCCGGGATTTATGAGTCGATCAATCATGTGACGAGCGCGGAAAAGATATTTGAAAGCATCAAAGAGGTGTGGGCTTCCCTGGTATCTCCACGCAGCGTGCGCCTACGGCAAGATGTGGGCATCTCTTTAGATGATTGTTATATGGGAGTGATCATTCAAGAAGAGGTCGCTTCTGATATGGGCGGAGTCATGGTCACTACCAACCCAAGTAACCCCCACGAAGACTTTCGCAACGTCTACATCAACGTGTCGGACAAGTCTGCTATCGAAGTGGTGTCAGGTGTTTCGCAGCCATTTCAGTACCTCTATAATACGGTCGAAGGTGGTGGCAGGACCCTAGCTGTGGGTGCCTCAGGCTTAGACCTAGACGACCAAAAGCACGAAGTTTTACAGCGTCTGGCATTTTGCGGCCGCCTCCTCCAGTCGCATTTTTCTCAGGACTATTCCTTCTCGTCACCAGCCGACATCGAATGGGCAGCATTGGGAGATAAGCTTTACATTCTGCAGCTGCGACCTTACTCGATATGAACGGACCAACCATGAGCAGCCCTGGACAAAGCCAACTGACGAGCATTTGCCGACGCTACACCTGCTTTCAGTTCTTTTTTAATCTACTGCTGTGGGTGCCGATTTTTTATTCCGTTCAGCGCAAGATGGGTCTTAGCGACCCCCAGATCTTCGGGATTCAGAGCATCTATTATCTGGTATTTTGTGCGCTCGAGATCCCAACGGGATTTATCGCAGATCGCTTTGGCTACCGGTTTAGTATGCTCGCGGGTGCCGGCGTTCTAGTGCTCGCCAACCTCCTGCCAGTGGTGCAGCCCAATTACTCGGGATTTTTGCTTCATTTTCTTGCCATTGCTCTGGCTAGGTCGCTTATTTCGGGTGCCTCGAGTGCTTATATGTATGAATATTTGCAAGCGCAAGGCGCAGGTGATCAGTACAAGAAGGTCGAGGCCGACGCGCGCTTTTACAGCCTTATCGGGCGCATTGCCGCGTGGACGGCAGTAGGCTGGTTAATGACCTGGCAACTGACCTCGCCTTATTGGCTGTCGGCAGTAAATGCTGCTGTAGCTTTAATCATCGGCTTCACCATGCCAACCGTCGCAGCCAAGACCGACAGCAGCACAGACCAGTCTTTCGGGGCTTACAAGAGGGTGTTAAGTGGCCGCCTATTTTTACTGATGCTACAAGGCGTCGGCATTTTCGTGATGGTCCGTATTCTGCAGGTAAATCTATATCAGCCCATACTGACCGCCCGCAGTTTTGACATCACGACCTTTGGCTGGAGCATGTCACTGATGACTGGATTTGAGGCGCTGGGATCAAAGGCCGCACCTTATCTGCGAAGTAAGATCGATGATATGCGAGTGGTCACCCTGTCGACGGTTGTCTTAGGGGCAAGTTTAGGTCTGGTGGCCGCCTTCGGTCAGGTAGGAACGCTGATTGGCTTTTGCTGCTTTTCGTTTGCAGCCGGAGTGGCATTCCCCGTGCAGAAGCAACTGCTCAATGACGCAATCACGGACTCACGTCTGCGCGCTACGGTCTTGTCTATGGAATCTATTTTAGACCGCGCCTGCTGTGCCGTTGCGGTGTTACCGCTCGGGTCTCTCGTAGCAGCAGGACGTCTGGACGATATCCTATGGGTCACCGGCGCAGTCGCAGCTGCCGTAGCTTTGGGACTTCAACGCGCCATGTGGCGATACGCTAGGCCTTTGCCTGGCTAAGCCACAGAGTCATCAGTTTTTATTTTCAAAAATAGCTCCTACCTGCTGTAGCACTTACCTCTATCCCTCTATCTGTGCATTTTTACTCACAGTTATGGGTACTTAAACAGCATTCAAGCTCTCCGCGGATTCTGCCGATAAACGATTTAGTTCACAAAGGGACGGGAGCATCAACGGCAGCAGAGCGAGTCCTGAATGCGCACTAAGCGATACAATTTGCGACCAATGCGGGCACTCACTGTCACAGTGATGTCCTTAGCCTCGTTTTATGCACGACCGATTTTTGGTGGGACGAGTTATCCTCTTTCTTATGGAGGCCGCTTGACCCAAGCAGACGGTGCTCCGCTGACTGGGTCTGCAGATATTCAAATCAAATTCTGGAACACCGTGACTGATGGCGAGCAAAGCGGGAACACCCTTGAATTCAATGGCGTCCCACTTAATCAGGGTGTTTTTACGGTCACTATGGAGCTGGACGGAGGCGCATGGGCTGCTATCTTCGGCCGCGACGACAAACCTGTATTTATTGAAATAAGCTCAGGTGGCAAGGCTTATCCACGCCAACGTTATTCATTCGTGCCATTTGCGCTACGCATCCCGGTGGATGAAAAGTCACTCACTTTTGACTCAGCCACAGGCAAGCTTGGGATCGCGGTAACTGGCAGTGGTGGCGTCGGTAAGTTTTTGACGACAGCCAGCAACGGGCAACTCTCTTGGGGCGAACCCACGGTAAGCAAAATTCAAGGCTTCTCGGTGGAAAACGACGTTCCGAAAACCGGCCAGGTACTATCCTACAACGGACACGCATGGGTGCCTACCACACCAGTCATCGGCTCCGGTGTGGGGACATTAGCCGTGAGCAGCGGCGGCACCGGGGCGGTAAATCTTGAGAAAAATAGCGTGATTATTGGGTCCGGCGATGCTCCGTTGGCGTCAGTGTCTGGATCAGCACACCAGGTTTTGACTGCGGGCGCAGGCGGCACTCCAGGCTTTGGTCCGGTTAATTTGTCAAGCAACGCCGCGGTGACGGGGATACTACAGACAACCACTGGCGGAACAGGCGTCAGTTCTGCAGCGATTTTTCCTCTGGCAGGCGTAATAGTAACTGAGGACGCTACCGAAGTACTCACTGGTAAAACTTTAACCACGGCCCTCATGAACGGATCCTCCACCATCGGTGGAGACACTATCGTCGAGACTACTGGAACGATCAGGGCGGGGAACACCTCAGTAAGTAGCACTCTAACGATACACGGTGATGTCGCTAGTACTGCTAAAATGGTCTTTAACGATAAAACCTCGAACAAATTCCTCGCCTTCACAGCCCCTTCCCCGCTAACGCAGTCTACGACTTGGATACTGCCTGCAACTGACGGAGCACCAGGCCAAGCCTTGGTTACTAACGGTGCAGGTGTCATGAGCTGGACCTCATCAATCGAACCAACGGGAAACGCCAGCGGTGACCTAATAGGCAGCTTTCCTGGGCCCAGTGTCGCGTCGGTTGGTTCTTCATCGGCGGATAAGATCCACTCTGCTGAACTACTGGCTAACGCCGCAACCGATGTAAATACGCCTGCGACAATCATCAGGCGCGATGGTTCGGGCAGCTTTGCCGCTGGAACGATTACAGCGAATCTAATTGGCAACGCAACAAACGCCACGTCGGCCATCTCATTCACTGGTTCTTTAGCTGGCGATGTAACGGGAACTCAGGGCGCCACATCGGTAGTGACTGTCGGCGGAGTTAGCGCAGCGAATGTTGCTTCCGGTGCCGATCTAGCTAACGGCGCCACGTATACAAATACTGCGTCAAGACTGGTCGCACGCGATGCTTTCGGCAACTTTGACGCTAATACAATCACGGCAAATTTAACTGGTACGGCAAGTAACGCCATATCGGCTGCCTCATTTACCGGCTTACTTGCCGGCGACGTCCGGGGAACTCAGGGCGCTACGACTGTGGCAGTGGTCGGTGGCGTGACCGAGGTAAATGTCGCTTCCGGTGCTAACCTTGCAAATGCAGCCACAGCAAACAATAGTACTTTAGCCATCGTAAAACGCGACCTTAATGGTGGCTTCAATTCAGGCCTAATCATTAGCGCGGCGCCAAATTCAGCCACTCAGGGCCACATCGTCATCGGATCGCCCAATCAGACAGCGAACCTACAGGAATGGCAGGATAGCAGCAGCAACTTACTCTCAGCGATTTCACCTAGTGGTGCTCTCGTCTTCAAAGATAGCGACGGCTCGGCCAATTACATCAACTTACAAGCTAATCCAACGATGGCGACAGACTTAACCCTAACCTTTCCGGGATATGTGGCGGCTGGTGGTTACTTAACCACAGATGCCGCGGGCACTTTATCTTGGAGCACGCCAGGCAGCTTTACCGGTTCCCTAGCTGGCGATGTGACGGGAACTCAGGGCGCCACGGCGGTAGTGACTTTGGGCGGCGTGAGCGCGGCCAATGTCGCCGCCGGTTCTAACCTGGCCAACGGTGCCACCAGCGCGAATACTGCAGCAAAACTCGTTGCACGCGACGCCTCCGGCAACTTTGCTGCTGGCACTATTACGGCAAACTTAAACGGCACGGCGACTAATGCCACGTCGGCTGTGTCTTTTACCGGCTCACTAGCTGGCGATGTGACGGGAACTCAGGGCGCCACGTCAGTAGCGACTGTCGGCGGAGTTAGTGCGGCCAATGTCGCCGCCGGTGCCACCCTAGCCAACGGTGCTACCAATGCAAATACCGCTTCAAAACTCGTTGCACGCGATGCCTCCGGCAACTTTGCTGCCGGCACTATTACGGCAAACCTAAATGGCACTGCAACTAGTGCCACGTCGGCCGGATCTTTTACCGGCTCACTAGCTGGCGATGTGACGGGAACTCAGGGCGCCACGGCGGTAGCGACTGTAGGCGGAGTTAGCGCGGCCAATGTCGCCGCCGGTGCTAACCTTGCAAATACTGCCACAGCAAACAATAGTACTTTAGCCATCGTAAAACGTGACCTTAATGGTGGCTTCAATTCAGGCCTAATCATTAGCACGGCGCCAAATTCAGCCACTCAGGGCCACATCGTCATCGGATCGGCCAGTCAAACAGCGAACCTACAGGAATGGCGGGATAGCAGCAGCAACCTACTCTCAGCGATTTCACCTAGTGGTGCTCTCGCCTTCAAAGATAGCGACGGCTCAGCCAATTATATAAAAATACGGGCTAATCCAGCAATGGCGACAGACCTAACCTTAACCCTACCAGGATCTTTAACGGCAGGTGGATACTTAACTACGGATTCCTCAGGTGCTCTGTCGTGGAGCACTCCAGGCGGCTTCACCGGTGCCCTAGCGGGCGATGTGACGGGAACTCAGGGCGCCACGGCGGTAGTGACGGTCGGCGGAGTTAGTGCGGCCAATGTCGCCGCCGGTGCTAACCTGGCCAACGGTGCCACCAGCGCGAATACTGCAGCAAAAATCGTAGCGCGCGATGCCTCCGGCAACTTTGCTGCCGGCACTATTACGGCAAACCTAAATGGCACTGCAACTAGTGCCACGTCGGCTGTATCTTTTACCGGTGCACTTGCTGGTGATGTGACGGGAACTCAGGGCGCCACGGCGGTAGCGACTGTAGGCGGAGTTAGTGCGGCCAATGTCGCCGCCGGTGCTAACCTGGCCAATGGTGCCACCAGCGCAAATACCGCATCAAAACTCGTTGCACGCGACGCCTCCGGCAACTTTACTGCCGGCACTATTACGGCAAACTTAAACGGCACGGCAACTAATGCCACATCGGCCGGATCTTTTACCGGCTCACTCGCGGGCGATGTGACGGGACCTCAGGGCGCCACGGCGGTAACGACTGTAGGCGGAGTTAGTGCGGCCAATGTCGCCGCCGGTGCTAACCTGGCCAATGGTGCCACCAGCACAAATACCGCATCAAAACTCGTTGCACGCGATGCCTCAGGCAACTTTGCTGCCGGTGCTATTACTGCAGCAAGTATGCGCGTGACCACTAACCTGGGCGTTGGTATTTCAACGGCTCACACAGCCATTCAAGTAGCCGGTCCGGTTGCAACTGCCGTAACTACAAAAACTGCAGCCTACACAATTTCGGATACCGACAGCATCGTTATCGCCGACGCCACAACTGCGGCTTACGCTTTAACACTACCAAGCGCAGTCGGTATCGCTGGCCGTCAGTACCTCATAAAAAAACGCGATAATTCTGCCAATGCAGTTACGGTGGCGACGACCAGCTCGCAGACCATAGATGGGGCATCATCGTTCGTACTTGGCTCACAGTGGGTTTTTGTCACAGTCATAAGTGACGGTGCTAACTGGATTATCGCAGCGACTAATGCAGTTGGTGTGCCATCGGGAAGTGTTGCCTATTTCAATGCTTCGGCTTGTCCATCGGGCTGGTCCGAGCTCACCAGTGGTCGCGGACGGGTTTTGGTTGGCATGCAGGCTGGAGGGACTTTAGCTGGCACAGTCGGGACCGGGCTCAGTAACCTGGCAACAAGGGATATCACGTCAGTGCCGGCTCATAATCATACAATCTCAGCACCAGTCACCACCACGAGCAACGGTGGAGCCCACACACACAGTGTCGATCCTCCTAGCACTGCGACCTCCAATACAGAGGGATCACACGTGCACACCATCGACCCACCCAATACTGGCACAAGCTGGGGCGGTGATCACAGCCACGCCATACTCGCTGGGCCAGGTGATGACTTAAACTTCAGCGGCAATTACGACGGCGTTACGGATTCTGATTCATACGCAGCTGTTTGGCGTAATACGAACGTAGCAGGAGGCCACTCCCATACTCTAGACATCGCACCATTTTCCTCCGCTGCCGCGGGTGCTCATGGACACACCGTCGACATTGCTGCTTTTAATTCAGCGTCTGGTGGAGCTCATGATCACACGGTAACCATTCCAAGTTTTACATCTGCATCCACAGGCTCTGCCAGTGTCGATGTAACCATGCCTTACTTGCAGCTTTTGGTTTGTCAAAAGATATAAGTCGGGCGGTAGCCGCGTAGCCGCCGTAGCTTTGGGCCTTCAACGCGCCATGTGGCGATACGCTAGGCCTGTGCCTGGCTAAGCTCCAGGTGCATTAGTTTTTATTTTCAAAAATAGTCTTCAATTTCTTTATAAAATCAGGTCTGTTTAGCGATGTTGATGTGCCTGTTTTATTCATACCATCGGCTTTTTCGGTGAGCATCAAGGGAAAGTTTTCCGCGACTACTTCTTCCGCGTGAATATTATAGTCAGTATTGATGTTCATGATCTGGTCGTAGTTGGTCGTCGTTGTCTCTATAAATTGTGCTTTGCCGTCGCTGCCACGTACAATCTGCCACTGCGCGCCAGGTGCATCCACTAACAGCAGCTTCGTCGTAATGTCAGCGAAAGTAGGCGTTACCCCGTTGGTAACCTTCAGCACAGTTGCGGGCATCACCCACTTTTTGCCGCCACTCTTCAACGTCACCTGCAACGCGCATGCGAACTCATGCGCGTCAGGATTGGTGATGATAGTACTACGAGTCTGCTCATCTAAGACCAGTGGCGATCCTTTATAAACACACCCAACTGCTTCATGGGAACGCTTACGCAGAATGGCATCAAAGCGTGAAATCACATGATACATCTCATGGGCAATTAGCTTCACGCGGTCGGCATGGGTGTGCTTTGCATCTTCAAATAGGTTACGCCCGAGAACGATGGCATGGCCTCTGGTGTAATTTGCATCGAACTCTTCTTTCTGGGTACTTTTCACAAACACGATGTAGTCGGGAAGATGCAAAGGAATGCCGCCGGCGGCCAGAGAAATCTCAGTGATAATGCGCCGAATCTCTGCCTTTTCCTCGTCCCAGAACTCCTGCCCCTGAGCCGCGGCAAAGGTTAAAAACTGAGTCTTTGACACCGTGTTCTGCGAGCTTGTGCGCAGCTTGCGGTCGTAGTCGGTGAGCGCCAAGGAAAACTCATCATTAGAGCCTAGCGTGGCTGCTGCCATACTAGCGGACGCAATAGTAACTACCGCACCCTGAAGACTCGACCTATCACCGGTAGTCCAATTAGTGGCCTCCCACTTCTTAACAGTAGAAGGGGCCTTAGAGGAATCGGAGGATGAGGTATCTGCAGGCCGCTGCCCAGTCGTAGACGTGGGGACAGGATCGTGCTGCGGGGACTTCGCGCCGGGTGCCGGCTGACTACAGCCTAATGCAAGCCCGATGGCAAAAAAAGGAACGTAATACACTTTGGCTTTAGCTGTCATAAGACGACCCCTTTGTTCGCACTAACCCAGCTTAGGCACTGCAAGACGCCAGCCAAAGTTAGGGAGCAGAAACACGACCCGGGGTAGCTCTCGACCAAATCCGACTTTAAGCCATTAAATCTGATGTTTATTAGATCAACAAACACGCTAGACGGCGATTTTCCACGAGCATCGATCTTCTATAGAACACAAACACTGACTAGACATTAGCCATGCGACCTTGCAATTCGAGCCTGACAAATAGATTTATGGTAAGATCCTGTTTATGAAATTCAATTCGCTCAGATTATGGAAAATCGGCGTGCTACGCAGCCTTGCCGTAGGTCTAGGCTGCGCGGTGACTGGCAACCCGGCACTAGCCTCGGATATCATTTTTCCGGGTATCCAAGCCAAAGCCTCTGCAGGTGCGGGTCAAACGCTATCGCGTGGCGCTACTGCATTATTCTTTAATCCAGCCAATTTGCTGCTGTCAGAACGAATACAGCCTGAAGCTGACCTTTCCGTCGCGAATGTCACTTATGCCTACCAGAACAGTGACACCGAAACCTTTGAATCCGCTGTACTCAACATCAAGACGCCCATGGCTAGTGCCGGCATCGCTTGGCGGCCCAGACCTGACCTGGCTTTTGGCATAGCGGCAGTCCCGTACGGTACTGGCTCAGCGCAAATTGACTACGGTGTGCCAATTGAGCTCACCCCAGGGATATTTCAAGCACTAGATGTCGCAAAAAAACAGGTTTTAGGCCGAGTAGCTACCGGCGTTGCCTGGCAACTCTTCGACAATGTAGAGGCGGGCGCTGGCATCATTTACTCCAGTGAGAGAACTTCCATCTCGACAAAAAACGCCGGCACTGATCGCACGATCATTGAGGCCAGCTACGCCGGCAAATCGGCACAATTAAATATCGGATTGCGCGGCAATATTGGAGCTGCAACCAACATAGCCGCAAGCTATAAGACCGCGGCAAAAAGAACCTACGCAGGCACACTAGCTGTCAACGTAGCGCCCAGAAACAGCCCCGACTCACTGGAATTGCAACCATTCGAAGGCAGAGGATATGACCCTGCAACCTTGGGACTAGGCTTTGAAACTCGCTTTGGGCCCGTAGGACTGTTTCTAGATTATGTACGGGAGATGTGGGCGGCAGGCCGCGGGGTGCTGAAACACGGACTCGGCACTGACGCGCCGACCATAGATCTTAAGAGCACCAACAATATCGCAATGGGCATCAAATACTGGATGCGACGCAGCCACATGCTCCAGATATCAGTCGCAAAAGATGACGGCAATATGGGCAACGGCGACGTAGTGCCGGCCGAACAAGCTCCACGCCAGGTTGGAGGAGTTCAACTCGGTCAACTAGAGGCAATCCCGCGCATGATTTTCGCTGCTGGATACAGCTATCAACTTGGGTCTGGACGTCAGATACAGGTAGCCGCGATGTCACTCAACGGCACTAAAGACATTCCGTCGGGATATGCTCAGTCCGGCACCTTTCAACTTAGCATGACCTCCCTGACTGTGGGCGCAAATTTCGCATTCTGACGCCTGCAAATGGCTAAACACGATCCATTTGCTAGACGCAGAGTGATCGAGTAACATTATAAAAAAATTACACAAAGGTGGAGTCCATGACTCATAGCCGTCTGATGCAGCTCGCCACAAATGACGAGGGATTCTGTTTTGATCCGCGGACTGGAGAGACCTATCAACTCAACGACACGGCGCGACTAGTTTTGACGGAACTAAAAAAGGGGCAATCAGAAGATGCGGCGGCACGCACGCTGGCAGCAACTTATGAGATCCCGCTCTATGAAGCTGAAACGGACACCCAAGAATTCATGCAAATGTTGCGCATCAACGGAGTGATATAACCGTGCATGTAGCCATTTCAGGCATGAACGCGACCGACAATCCTGGACCTGGGGTTCCCGTCGCCCGTAGTTTGAGAGAATCCGGGGCGGCCAGCCTCATTGTCGGGCTAACTTACGACGCCCATGATCCCGGCAATTACATGGACTTTATGATTGATCACGTGCATCGGATGCCGTATCCGACTAAAGGGTGGAACGCTCTTAGTGAAGCACTTGCCCATGTGAAAAAAATCCACGAAATTGAAGCTGTTATCCCGTGCTTAGATGTCGAACTACCCCTCTATATTAAACATCAGAATCAACTCAGTGAGCTGGGAATTAAAACCTTCCTCCCGACCGAGGATCAATTTTCTTTGCGAAGCAAAGAAAAGCTCATCAAGCTTTGCGCTGATATAGCTATTAAATATCCAGAAACAACCCTCGTTAATTCGATAGACGAACTACAGGAATTCGCTGCCCAAGACCCGGATTGGCCGATTTTTGTGAAGGGACGCTATTACAAGGCGAGCGCTGCCTATAACTTACAGGATGCAGTCCACAAATTTATCGAGATATCTGCTGACTGGGGCCTGCCCATTCTGCTGCAGAAACCGGTATCTGGTATCGAAATTAATTTGGTCGGACTCGGCGATGGTGAAGGCGGACTTTGCGGCAGTGTTGCTATCAAGAAGTTAATGACCACTTCGATTGGTAAAATCTGGACAGGCGTGACGATTGATCACCCCGCCTTAAACGAACTAGCCGAGCGCTTTGTCAGCCATACAAAATGGCGCGGTCCGTTTGAGCTTGAGTGCATTCAAAATAGTGAAGATATTTTTCTGATTGAGATCAATCCGCGGTTTCCAGCCTGGGTCTACTTCGCTACTGGCGTCGGCATTAACCTCCCGGAGCGGCTGCTACGCCTTATGCAAGGAAGAGACGTAGGGCGAACGTCGGAATATCCGGTCGGAAAATACTTCGTCCGCTATACCTATGAAATAGTTACTGATATCAGTAAGTTCTTTAAATTAGCCAGCTCAGTTTGAGCAATCTGCGGTTGCTGCTTTTTTCGCTCACTTAATCCTTGGACGATGACTTATGAAACAGAACAAAAAATTGACTCGGCCATATTCCAAACCGTCCATGGTAAAGCTAGGCGGACCGCTTTACGCAAAGCATGGAGCTGCGTCAAATAATTCTGTGCCGGTTCGAACCTCGATCAGCAAAGTGCCCGTATCTGAACTAGCGCAAAAGTATGGCTCTCCACTTTTTGTCTTCTCTGAAGACGCCATTAGGAATGCCTTCACCAATTATACTGAGGTATTTAAGCGGTTTTACCCAAAGATGGTCTTTGGATGGAGCTACAAAACAAATTATCTAAAAGCCATCTGCGCTATCTTTCACGAAGAAGGTGCCATTGCAGAAGTGGTTAGTGACTTTGAGTACGAGAAGGCGCGCGCCCTTGGAGTACCTGGCGATCAAATCATCTTCAATGGCCCGTATAAACCTAAAGCGGCATTGAAACGCGCGATCGAAGAGGGAGCTGTCATCCATGTGGACAGCATGGACGAGATCTACCAGATCGAAGCAATAGCGACTGAGATCAAGCTCACGGCAAGGGTAGGCCTGCGCGTCAATATGAACACGGGCGTTTATCCGCAGTGGAGTAGATTTGGCCTCAATATAGAGAGCGGACAGGCTATGGATGCTGCACGCCGCCTAGCCAAGGCTCCCGGCATCGAGTTCGAAGGTATCCACTGTCATATAGGTACCTTCATGCTTTCCGTCCAGGCGTACGAAATCGCCGCAGAAAAAATGGCTAACTTGTTTCTGGAGATCGAAAGTGACACCGGCGTTCGCCTAAAATATATCGATATGGGCGGCGGATTCCCGTCTAAGAGCCATTTAAAAGGTGTTTACCAGTCTCCAGAAGTCGCTGTGCCTAACATTTCCGAATACGCGATCGCCATCACTAGCTGCCTCAAAAGGATTTTCGCTGACTCAGAACTCCCGACATTAGTTTTGGAAGCTGGGCGGCATTTAATCGATGAAGCAGGATTCCTCATTACCTCGGTAATTTCGCGCAAGCTACTACCAGATGCAAGGCGTGCTTATGTACTAGATGCCGGTGTCAACCTGCTCTATACGTCGACATGGTATCGCCCGGTTTTTGAACTGGACGGTGACGAGGGTTCCTTTCTCGAACCCGCCGTCCTCTTTGGACCTCTCTGTATGAACATTGACGTAATCGACAACAGCTTGATGCTCCCTCCATTAAGAGTCGGAAAGCGTCTCGTGCTGTCACCAGTCGGTGCTTACAACGTCACGCAATGGATGCAGTTCATCCAGTACAGGCCGGCCGTTGTCTTGGTCAGAAAAAACGGCAAAGTAGACCTGATTCGCCATAAAGAGAACCTCGAAGCCGTCGAAAACCTAGAAGTATTGCCGGAAGATCTCCAGCAAAAACAGGCCACAGTTTTAGGCTTTAAGAGTCGCAACGTTTCCTGATCGGTTTTATGGGGGCCTTCGTGGGTGTCGGTAGATTTAAGTTGCCCGCGATACGCGCCGTGACTGTATCTGTGCAACAACTATTCAGTGCCTATGCACAGATTTTCGTCGTCGATGACTGGAAATTCGGTGGTGTAGTTGCGGCTCTAACCTTCATTCACCCAAATGTAGGTCTGTCGGGACTGCTTTCACTTTTGATCGCTTTAGCCTTTGGCTATGGCCTCGGGATCCGCAAGGCATATCAGTGGAATAACACCTATCTCAGGAATGTGATTCTAATCGGTTTATCTGTTGGATATGTATTCAGGCTGCAGTGGAGCACCCTGCCTCTGCTCACGGCAGTATCCATCGGGACCTTACTCCTAACCATTACCATCACTAGAGTGGCAACCCCCTTACAGCTGCCGGTGATGTCCCTGCCTTTTGCCCTCGCGAATATTTTTCTCTCACTGGCGACGCTTCGTTACGATCATATTTATCAAATGACGATATTTCACCAGGCGGACGCCTACTGGGGACCTAGCGCTGTACCCGAGCTCATCAAAGGCTTTTGCTTTGCCATGGCGTACGTGGTTTTTCAGAGTAATTTTTGGATCGGGGCTGCCCTAGCGCTGATTATCCTGGCTTACTCGCGCCTACTTTTTCTGTCGATGTTTCTGAGCTTTCTTCTAGGGGTATCTCTGCAGTTTCTAAAGTCGGGAATATGGCACGATGCCGTGGCCAATCCTGAGTCCTACAACTATATCTTCGCTGGCACTCTCATTTCGACGGTGTTTCTCACCCCATCCATTACGTCCATAGTCATAGGGGCACTGGCCGTAATTTTAACGGTGCTGTTTTATGACGGACTGAGTCAGTCTCTGTCCATGTTCGGCGTCCGACCGTCAGCTGCACCGTTTAACATCGTGGTCATTGGGTTGATGCAGGCGCTCATTTATTACCAATCTAAATGGCGCAATTTATTCATTGGACGCACTCCGGAAGAATCCTACGAAAAACTCAGCGCTCGCCGTGACCGATTTGGCTACCCAGATCACGCCATCGATCTGCCGTTTGACGGAAGCTGGCAAGTCACTCAGGGTTTCGCCGGCACCGAGACCCACCAAGGACCTTGGCAATATGCAATGGACTTTGTCAAAGTTGGTACTGACGGGCGACAATTTGAAGAGAATGGACTGGAGTTAAGTCATTACCACGGGTTCGGAGCAGAAGTTTTGGCGCCCTGCTCTGGCTACGTAGTGGCTATTGAACAGGCCCAAGATGACAACCTGATTGGTGGCCTAAACGAAAAGAAGAATTGGGGTAATTTCATTATCATCCGCAGCGATGCGGGCTGCTATGTATCGCTTTGCCATCTTAAGAGGAATTCCGTCAGCGTTAAAATCGGCGACTATGTGTCTGGACGACAGCTGCTAGCGCAGTGCGGCAACAGCGGCTACTCAGCCCAGCCTCATCTGCATGTACAGGTTCAACTCACGCCTTATTTTGCCTCACAGACACTGCCATTTCGCATCGCAAGCTTTCTCGTAGATGGTCACTTAAGATATCACGCGGTACCACTTAAAAACGCTGTTATACAGCCGTTCAAACGAAACCGGGCTCTGGATTATGCCTTTGTATGGCCTTCCGGTCGGCGCTTCTTATTTAGTCGCTTATGCAAAGAGGGAAAGACTACAGGGGAGCCAGTCACCATAACATCGGCGAAAGATCCTCTCTCGGGCCGTAGTTATCTATGCGATGGGAATGGATCTCGCTTATATTTTTGGATCCAAGAAAGTGTCTTCTATTTTTACGACTTTGACGGAAATATGAAGTCCATTCTAGCCAAGATTTTTGCCTGTATTCCGCGAGTACCACTCACATACTCCCACGAGCTCACCTTTACAGACCATTACCCTATAGATCTCGCCTGGAGGGGACCATACTGCTGGGTGCTGCAAATTGGACGTATTTTTGGCATTAAGGCGAATCCCAAAGGCATTTACAAACTGGATATGTCAGGCACTACTGTGTCGGGACAGGTCAGGTTCAATGGCAAGAAATATACTAGTGAGGCAAAACTCGACCCGATCCTCGGGATTAAGTCCATACGGATCGGCGATGAGGCCTACTGCCAAATTTAAGAAGTAGTTAATCTTAACGTGGATACCAAAAATATTTTCTGAAACTATGCTTTAATAAACGTAACGAATGTAAACCTTGATAAGGATTCCGACTATGAGATGCCTGAGGTCTGTGCTGCTCGCATGTCGCCTAATACCAATAGGTGTCGGTCTAGTCTTGGGCGGCAGTGTTTATGCTCGCACCATGACTGAGGCTGAAAAAAAATCCTCGATCGCTCGAGCAAAGAAGGAGATCGAGCGCGATCACTGCGTCGAAGCCATGCTTGAACTCGCTGGCGTGGCAAAGATTGGCGGACCCGAGGCAGATACCGCGAATTTCTACATCGCGCAATGTCAGGACAAACTAGGCGACTATTCCCTTAGCTACGAGACGGCTAGTCGGATCAACCCTAGGTCCTTGCCAACTAATCAGGGTGCCACACTTAAGGCGCTAATTGAAAGACTTTCCTCCGTTCCAGCACCTAAACCATGGAGCATTAGTGCTGTCGCAGGCAGTCTAACGTTCTCTGGTGACCAAAGCTTGAAGGACGGCTATTTTTATGACTTGATGGCCAGCTACAACACTGTGTCTACCTCAGTTACTGTCGACTACGAACCCGCTTCGATCAAGTTAGTCGACGGCTCCGACTACAGTCAAACCCAGATGCTTATTGTTGCTGAGCAACGGTTTATCGATGCGATTGGTGTTAAACTCGGCTACCGTACGCAATCATCGTCAGCGTCGACGCTTGCTGGTGCATCCAACATCATCGCGGGAGCTCGCTGGTTTCACGACATGACGCAGGTTGGCGTCACTTATGCTATGAGCAAATATCCGAAATATTATCCAGCTAATCTGGATGTAAATCAGCTGACTGGCAATTTCTCTACGGCCTTTGGCAACGCCTTTGATTGGGGACTGCTTGGCCTCGACCTGAAGTATCACAACATTACGCCGCAAATGACCTTTAGTAAGTCTAAATACCCAACAGTCACAGCATTTAAGTCAGCATATACATCTACGGAGATCGGGCTCCGTTATACTTTATCACCAATATCTCTCGCACTATCGACCTGGTCTGGCGAGCAGGTGTTTGCTGTCCTAGGCGATGGTCTAGTGGTCTGGAGCAATTCTACTGTTCACAAAGGTGGACAAAAGCTGTCCCTAGATTACTTCTACGAGACTAGTGCTACTATTGGCTTATTTTATGCCAAGGATAGTCTTGAGAATACCTCGACTAATTCTACGGCTAGTGTGACTGCACTCGGACTTAACGGCACTTTTTTCTTTTAGGAGTGATCGCAGATGAAATCATTTTTTCTTAGCTTAGCTCTTCTATCTCCAGTTTCGGCCCAGGCTGCATCTTTCGTTGATGTCGCTGATGAACTTAGCGAGTCGTACAAATTTGAGCAAAGGCACAACTACAAAGACGCCGTCGCTGTTATCGCAAAGGCCCAGAAAAGACAGCCTGATTCATACATTCTGAATCTACGTTTAGGCTATCTGTTCCTTAGTTCTGGGATCACTGCCAATGCACTAGAACATTATACGAGGGCAACAGAAGCAGAGCCCAAGTCAGTGGAAGCTCTTCTCGGCCTGATGAATGTCTATGCAGCTAAGGCCCGCTGGAGCGATGTAGCGACCGTATCGGAAAAGATTCTCGCTATCTCGCCGGATCAATACGCTGCCAGTTGGAACCTGATTCGCGCGGACATCATGCTTGGAAAGTTCGATGATGGACTGGAAACTGCAAAGAAAATGCTTAAGCTGTATCCCAGTGATCAAACCTTCTTAGTGCAGAAGGCCGTTTGCCTAGGCTATTTAAAGAAAAATACCGAGGCAAAATCTGCGTATCACAACGTACTAGCAGTTTATCCCAATGACCCCACAGCTAAAGCAGCGCTGGAATCATTGAAGTAAGCACTAGCTATGTTAGCGGAATTTTAATCGCCTTTCGGCGTCTGTTTTAGGGCGGACGCTGCATCGCTTACTCGCTACAAAATGAGTCGGAGTACCGATATGTTACGCCAAGTCATCGCCTTCACGTTACTGTCCCAGGGGTGCGTCACGGCATCTACAAAAGAATTCAAAGAATCCCGCGTCATCGAAAGAATTGCGAACAAAAGTGAGACCCCAGCATGGGCCGATGGCTCCATAGCTATGGCTGAGGAATCAAGCGATGTCATCTTTGTCTCCCAGGTAAGTATGGGAGCTAACAGTCGGACAGAAGCTTGCTTGAAAGCGGCAGAATTGGATGGCCGCTCCTCCATGGCGCGCTATATCAAGGAGCACATCTCAACAAGCGGCCAGGTCAACGAGAGAGATGCGGCTAGCGATCCAGGTTACGAGGCCCTCACTGCCTTCCTTAGCCAGTCCAAGCTCAGCGGTGTTAAGACTACCCAACGCTACTGGGAAAAAGTAGAGCAAAGCGACGAATCTGGGGAACGCGTGCTGAAACTTCGCTGCGTCGCAAAATTGGCCGTCAACAAGGCTGAACTCCAGCGCCAACTTCGTGAGGCAACGACAGCCAACGGCGGTAACGCGCAGATCCGCGCCTCGCTGCTCAATGCCCAGAGCTCATTTTTCGAGGGCCTCGCTCACGAGAATGAGCAGGGAGCTCGCTAAAACGACAGGCCAAAGCCGAAATAAGACAGCACGGAAAAATCGCCCACCGAGACGGTGCTGTCTTCGGGAAGCTTGAATTGGCCAACGTAACCGAGATTGATCATTGAGACTTTGACCATATCAAAAGTCCACGTGGCGAGCGAGAACTCCCCAAAGATAGCACCAGGTAATGCGTAACTGGTCTTTCCTTGGGTTTTGTCTTTCTGCAGCGATATCCCCAGATGAGGCATGTAGGAGAGACGGAAGTCAAACCATCTGGTGAAGCTTCGGTCCGACGGGTTTTGAACCTGATTCCACTGGTTGAAGAGCGAATAGTTCAGTCCTAACGTTGCCCCCTGAAACTCGACATCATAGCGGGACCTTAGCGCCTCGTAGGTTTTAGGTGCGTAGTACATATGGCACACCTGATAGTGTCCACTTAGGTAGCCGATGTTGATACCAAAATTATCAGTCAGATTCTTTCCTAGGACAAAACGGCGAGTATCGCCCTTGCTAGGGTCACCGCTCTCCCTGCAATCCTCGAATTTGTACTCTGTACCAGAACTCTTTTCTATGAACTTTAGACCCTCCATTGAGCCGATTTCGATCATCGTCGAAAAGGAGCGGTAGCTCTTTCTTTTGATCTTTTCTTCTTCAGATTCTATCGGTGTAAGCTTGGCAACAATAGGACTCGTGGAGCTTTTTTGGACTATGATCGTATCTTCCCACGCTTCATCGCTCGTAGAAATTTTAACGCGCCGTGATCCGGCCCTAACTTCGTAAGTTCCGGGTGTCTTACCAACTATAGTGCCGTCAATTTCAACGCTAGCTTTGACTGGATCGCCCTTAGAACTGCGGGCCGATATCTCAACACCCCCGATTTTAGGCTGCATAGCACAGGTCACTTTCGAATTATCACCAACTCTTACCGATATTTTTTGCGTGTTTTTGAAGTATTCGGGATGTTCAAACTCCAGCACATAATTACCTGGTGCCAGCTTCATGACTGAGTCAGAGGTATTCCCGTAGCGATTCCCGTCGATGTTAATCGATGTCGCGGCAGGACAGTCGGTGAAGGCAATCCGTCCGATGTTTTCTTTGAGTTCAAAGCCGAATGAATCATGGCGAGAATCAACACTTATCGTGCCTGATAACCGACTATAATCCTGCTTCCAAAGTCCAATGGCATGAGACCCATCGAGAACTTCAAGTTTACATGGCGTCGTACACGCATTCTCCACTCCGTCAAACGTTACAGCCGCTCCCTCCGGTTTGGAGGTGATTTCTATGACCTCTTTTTTGATGGCGTTGGACCGCCAAACCTCCTGCACCTCTTTCTCTACGGGTATGATCTTCTTCTCATTCGCATGCGCTAGTTGCTTCAGGTTTTCGTTCACATCTTTAATAGGCCATTGATAAAGATTTGGGGACTCGCTCCGACGTAAACCCTGCCAATCGATGACTGTGCTCTTCGCCTCCAGGTTGAGCTCTTGGGTGAACTCGACCTCACGGTTGTCTTCCCTGGTACTTGATTTAACTGTAATTTCTGCAAAAAAACACAGAAGTGCCTTCTTCTTAGCTTCAAGCAGGTTCGCCGCCGGGATAAAGTATTTGTCACCTTTGTCGTAACAATCGGCATCGATACCATACGCTTTGCCCGCAAGAGCAAGAGCACATGTCAACAAGAACGCGAATTCATTACGATTCATAAGATCTGTTACTCAAAGGCATTGTGGAGATTATCCATGTTCACCTGATTTTTACAGGTGCCTTTCGTGTCGGAAAAATCCATAGGAAACTTGAATCGAAGCTTATGTTTCAAAAGATACTTATTAAATTCTTAATAGCGCCTAATTTTGCACTATGTTAGTTGACCAATTAGGGATTGGCTAGACGTGTCCGCTGGATTGAGGTGACTTGTCTATGAGCGACAAAAACCCAACCGACTACTTTCTGAGTATGGAAGATGCGCTCGAGAGAAAGTCAAAAAATCTCTCGTATAAAATTAGAGATCTAGTTGACTGCGAGCACGAACCAATCGCATTTTGCGGCGCCATTCAGAGTTGTGGCTTGATGATTGTCGCTAACTCAGACTCCCTGGTCGTCGAAGCCGTAAGCAAAAATTGGGAAAAAATTCTCAATATTGAGACCTGTGAGTCCCTGATTGGACAACATATCTATGACCTAATCAGTATCGGAGACCGCAGTCAGGTTGATAGCTGTGATAAATTCTGCGCATTAATATCGACACACAACGTCTTCCCGAAACTACCGGATCAATGGACAGGTCGTATTAGCTCTGCTTTGTGCCATCGGATTTTTTCTAAACTCATTTTGGAATTTCAAATAGACGCCGAAACGAACGAGGACAACTCACTTAAGCTAATTAAAAAAATGATTTCGAGCTTAGGCAGGGCGCAGACAGTCGAAGATGCATGCCAATCTACGGCTGAATCATTATTTGCCCACTCCGGATTTGACCGAATCATAATCTACCGCTTCGACCAAGCATGGAACGGCGAGGTCATTGCTGAGGCAAAGCAACCCGAAATGGTGGAATTTATCCATCTGAAATATCCCGCATCAGACATCCCCTCACATTCGAGAGAGATTTTTTTTAAGAATCAATCACGCATTATCGCAGATATCCAAGCTGAGCCTGTGCCTATTGTTAGCAAATCTATTTCACCACAGGATCTCGATCTCAGCATGAGCCTCCTTCGCGCCGTTTCTCCGATACACCTTCAATACCTCGAAAATATGGGCGTAAGATCCACCATATCCCTACCACTTCGAGTGAATGACAAATTTTGGGGATTAATCTCATTTCACCATGCTACCGCCCCCAAATATCCGGATCGCCAAAGTCGAGATGTTTTTGATTTAGCAGCACGGATGTTAGCGGAAAAATTGGCTGAATTGAAAGAGAGAAATAAAATAAATATTCGCAATGAGACGTTACTCTTTATGCAATCATTCTTGAATGATTTGGCTCTAAGCAGAGATGCGGACTTTACTCTCAAAGAATCTGGAGCAAGACTCTTGAGCATGACTTCTAGCTCAACGGTAATTGTTAAGGTTGGTGATAAAAAATTGGTCGCTGGCGCGCCGGTAGCCCCGCAAACTCTAGAAATCTTATCCAAGCATCTGCACACCCAGGATTCTCTGAAGGCCTGGAAGAGCGACAGTCTTTTGCTGGATTTGAAGTTTGCTGAGGCAGACCCAAATGCCGCCGGAGCACTAGCAGTGCCACTCTTCCGTAACTTTGAGAATTTTGTAATTTGGTTAAGGCCAGAAGAAGTAAAAGAAGTGCGCTGGGGAGGCCAGCCCAATAATCCCACGCTACCGATGCGTGGAGCGATGGAAAAGATGACTCCACGAGCATCATTTGCGGAGTGGAAAGAGAAAGTTAGATTTTTATCGCGGGCCTGGAGCGAAGAAGATGAGGAGTGCGCCCACTACTTTCTATCCGCGTTCGTACAAGAAACATTTGGACGAATGCAGACACTGTCAGATTCATACTATGACTTGGAAAAAGAGGATAAGGCTAAAGACGCATTCTTGAGTAATGCGTCGCACGAGCTTAGGACACCCCTGAGTATTATTATTGGGTGGATTGATTTGCTGCGTGACAATCCAGACCATGATCCAGAGGTGCAAAATGCACTAGATATTATTGATCGCAACGCCAAAATGCAGGTGGCAATGATCGATGACCTATTAGACACATTCCGCATCATCTCAGGTAAATTGCGTATAGATATCAAAAGCAATATTGATGTGACTGCCATTGTCCAGAGAGTCATCGAAGGCATGACACCTACCGCTAGAACCAAAAACCTAACCATTCAATTACAACCTTGTGAGCACTGTTTACTATCAGCTGATCCAGATCGGCTTCATCAAATAGTATGGAACATGCTTAGTAATGCTATCAAATTCACACCAGAGGGAGGCCACATTCGGGTCAAACTTTCTCAATCAATGTCGGAGTGCTATCTCGAAGTGGCGGACTCTGGTGTGGGTATTCATCCGTCAAAATTAGAGAGAATATTTGACCGATTCGTGCAGGCAGACAACACGGCGACCAAGGCCGGAGGATTAGGTATCGGTTTATCTATAGTTAAAAGCCTCACCGAAATGCACGGCGGAACCATTCGGGCTTACAGCGAAGGATACGGTCACGGATCTCGCTTTGTCATCACGCTACCAATTCAGCAGTTACAAGATCATCAGCCTGTGCCTTTAAAAAAACTGAGTCCAGCAATTCAATCCAAGAACCTACTTAAAGGCTTAAGAGTATTAATCGCTGAGGACGAACCTGATGCTTTACAAGCACTTCAGCTAATATGCGAACGAAATGGAGCCTCAGTAACCACAGCTATAAATGGTGAGGTTGCTATGGAAAAACTTCGCGGACAAAAATTTGACCTAATACTCTCTGATATTGCGATGCCTCGACTAAATGGCTGCGATCTAATACGTCTATGGCGCGAGGAGGAAAAGCTGCGCGATATGAAACCAATTCCAGCAATCGCTTTGAGCGCTTACGCCGCAACGAAAGACAAAAACAAGGGATTAGAAGCTGGATTTACTGCCTACTTGACCAAACCGATTTATCGAGAGGCACTCTTTTCTGCCTTTAAAAACCTACATTTACCTACTATCGAATAGATAGGAGAATGAGATCTCATGAATCTCGAACAATCAATCGTGCCGTCTGGTCGCCCGGCAAAGCTGTCTCTCCTTGAATTTTTAAAAACCGAAACCGCCCCCCAGCATCAGGCCATAGAATCTGTCATCCCTCTGCTCAAACCAGACCTCACACTTGCTGAATACCGCACACATCTCATCAAAATGCTCGGCTTTTACCTCCCCTTGGAGGGCCGTCTGGCGGAGTACTCCCGGAAATTCGGAGACGCACTGAGTATCGCACAGCGATTTAAAACGCAGTGGCTTTCTGCAGATTTACTCGCGTTAGCAGTGTCGGCAGAAAATATCGCCGATACACCCAATTGCGATAATATTTCGCCAATTTCTAGCACTGCCGAGTGTGTGGGAGTTCTTTATGTGATCGAGGGGGCCACCTTAGGTGCACAGGTGATCAGGAGGTCTCTTATAAAGCATTTGGAATTGGATGACACAAAACTGCGTTTCTATACTGGCTACGGCAGCGAAACCTTGGCTATGTGGCATGTCTTCCGTTCACAGGCTCAAAATTTAGTCGACGAAAGTGCCTATAATGAATCCGGAAAAAGCGCCTGCGAAATATTTCGGCTGTTGCTGGAATGGCTACGGGCAAGTTAAGATTCCCCAAATCAAGAGGAGATCCACTAGCATGTGTAGTGACACGTACGCAAAACGGCCGATGTCTCCCAGTGTTAAACACTGGTCTAAAAACCTGTTTCATTTAAACCGTTTATTATTACTGTGCCTGGTAGCAGCTCTGCCTTACGACCCAGCTGATGCCTGCACCACAGCAGCCTGGACAGCCGTCGCCACCGCATCTCAAGTTCCACTTATGTGGAAAAATCGCGATACCGATGATCTGTCTAACAGAGTAGTTTACGTCGACGCTAAGCCCCACAAATATATCGGCCTCGCCGACCACACAGAGACGTCTGGGCGCGCTGTGTTTGCCGGCATTAATGACCAAGGATTTGGTATTTTTAATTCCGTTGCCTATAATCTCCCGCTGGATCCGAAAGAAGCCAAGGACCAGGAAGGGGCCATCATGGCAGATGCCCTGAGGACTGTCGCCAGCATTGGCGATTTTGAAAAGTTTCTGCAGCAAAAGCTGGGACCTAATCTAGGTGCACAAACTAATTTTGTAGTCACGGATGCTTCCGGTGAGGTGGCGATCTTTGAACTGCACAATCACGGCTTTAATAAACTGTCGGTGAATGAGTCACCCAAACAATACCTAGTGAATACGAACTTTTCCCGTAGCGGTGCACCGGGGGAAGGCGTTGGTTATCTGCGCTTTGAGCGCGCGACTAACTTAATCGAACAGCAAAGCACAGCAGTCGATGTCGATTTTATTTTTAACAACCTCGCGCGCGATTTTGGCCATGTTTTGCTCCATGTGCCGAGCTTAGAAGACTTGGCGACAAAAACTTCCCAAAGCGCCGAATGGTACGCCAGCGTCGACACGATCAATCGCAACTCTACGGCCTCGGCAGTGGTGATCGAGGGCAAGACACCAGGCAATCCAAACTCACTAGCGACCCTTTGGGTATTACTCGGCGAGCCGGCTACGTCTCTTGCCGTGCCAGTTTGGGTGGAAGCTGGCAAAGTACCAGGGGCGCTCAGTGACGGCCTTACCGTCCCCATGCAGGCAGAGTCTCTTCGTCTTAAAAGACTACTGAGACCCCTACCAGAACAAGAAATGACAAAATACATGAACCTCGTGGTGCTGAACAATCGCGAGGGCACGGGCATCCTACCGCCGATCCTCACAGCACAGCGCGAGATCATCGCCCGCACTCAGGAGTTTCTGAGAACGAAGCCGAGCAGCGAGGCCATGGCTACTTTCCAAGAGCAAATAGCTAAGGAAGCTTTAGGGATACTTAAGAGTCTAGGCTAATTTGGGAAGAGAGAGAGAGAGAGAGAGAGAGAGATGGTAGCGGCACCCGGGGTCGAACCGGGACGTCCTTGCGGACACTGGATTTTGAGTCCAGCACGTCTGCCGATTCCGCCATGCCGCCATGATGGAGAAACAACGGTATACCAAAGGCAGATGTATCTTTGAAGCATAAATCGTTAGGTGGCAATTATTTCCAGATCGCCCGATGAGCGGTAAAAAATTTATAAGCAGTATCTGACCACACCCCATGATGCGCCATCTATTTATTTCAGTTATATCATGTGTTTAAACAATTTCTGGATGCAGGTCGCAAGCCCTAGCCAGCCGTATTACTAATCAGCTGAATATAAAACCGGACAGCGTCGGCATAGCCCTCAACACTGATGCGCTCATTGGTGCCGTGAAAACGCTTTTGATCATCGACACCCCACCGCACCGGCAAAAATCTGTAGATGTTCGGTGACATGGCCGTGTAATGAGCCGCGTCCGTCGCGCCCACCGTTGAATAAGGAGCGACGATGGCATCGGGAAAGACCTGCTTAATCGTGTTCGCCAATGCCGCAAAACTTCCGGACTTGGGATCCGATTCTGGCGCCGGTTCGCGGTTGTGACCAAGCGGCCGTATCTTCACCTCTGGATCACCTATCACCATTTCAACACGACGCATTGCATCGGCTATCGAATCACCCGGAATAAGACGCAGATTGATCACTGCTGTGGCCGTACCTGGCAGGACATTATCTTTAATACCGGCATGGAATATCGTCGGAGCTAGCGTCGTGTGCATGCCAGCACGAGTTGAGTCAGCAGCCGCCAGCAATTTGGTGATCACTGGAGAAAACAGCCATAAATTAGCCACAGCAAGACGGCGCCCAAACCCCATCGCTGGCGCCAAAGCCTGCAACGATTCGGCTAAGGTCGTGCCGATGCGAAGAGGCTCTTGATTAGCTTCGAGACGAGTGATCGCGCGCGACAGCCGCCCAATATTCGTGTCCCTGGATGGCATCGATGAATGGCCACCTGGACTTTGCACCGTCAGTTCGATGCTGAGGTAGCCCTTTTCGGTGACGCCCACAAGCGCAGCGGGTTGACCTATACCGCTGATGACCCCTTCGCTCACCATGCCACCTTCGTCGAGGATATACTCGGCGCGAATACCGCGATCAGTCAACAGAGTCGCCATAGCTTTTGCGCCACTGCCACCGACCTCTTCGTTATGGCCGAAGGCCAAGATGACGCTACGCCTCGGCGTTACTTCCTTGAGCAACAGATGTTCCACAGCCTCAAGCAGACCAAACACGCCACTTTTATCATCGAGAGTGCCCCGCCCCCAGATAAAGCCCTGGTCAATGACACCAGAAAAAGCAGGGTGCAGCCAATCGCCCTCGGTACCTGGCGACACCGGCACCACATCTTGGTGGCTCAGCAATAGTATGGGCGCAAGCGACGGATCGCTACCCTGCCACGTCATCAGTAAGCTGCCGCCCGCTATCACTTCCGTCTTGAGAGCGCTAAACGCACGCGGAAATAAACTACGCATCAACTCATGAAGCGCCTGAAAAGGTACCAGCTCATTAGGCTCAGGTGGCACGTGAGCGATAGTCTGAATCCGAAGCGCTTTCGCCAATCGGTAGGCCAACGTTGACGCATCGAGATCAATCTTCACAGCGGCCGCTGGTAGAGTCGTCGACCCCGCTAAACTCCACGTCCGCCCCACCAAAACTGCAACCAAAACGCAAAGCGCCAAAGTTAGGGCCACCGCGAGCTTTTTCATATCCACCGGCCTTTGAGAGTGAGTCCTCAGCCCGAGATAGGCCTTCGACTTTGTCTCATTTATACCGGGAACTGACTGATGCCACTAGGTAGTTTTTTCGCAGCTGCACCGAATACCAGGCGTATTGCCTCTTTAAATGCATGGGGTTCGTGAGTTTCCGCTAGCTGCACAATCTCCTCACGATCAAAGAAGACACCGCCACACTTTTCGCAGCCATCTCCCTTAAGTCCGAGGACGGTCTCCTCCTTGAGCGCAGCACCACATTTCGGACATTTCATCCAATAAGCCTGTGCCAAACTAATGGTCGCCAGTTCCTGGCGCTGCTTGTCTAACTCGCGCCGATTTCGCTCAATCAGCTCACGGTTCATTTGATAGAAATACTCTTCTTCGCGGTCGTAGCCAGCATTATGAAATTGCTGTGGCAGAGTTTTGGTGGCGTCTCCCATGACTAACTCCCCCTAATATTTATTCTGAGGAACGAGAGCAAAGAGACGACGAAGCGACGCAACATCTTTGCCTCTTCCCCACCTTTTTAACCATGCAAGTTAAGTGCCGTCAGAAAAGTGTGAAAAGCGCCACAGTAAAATTGGCCGGCTGGACAGTTTTTGCTTTTGACCGATCCAAGCGGGCACCCCCCTCACTCCCCAAATCCAAAACATCAAAAAGATCGTTTGGTTGATCTCAGCGTGCAATTTTTTTATGAAAACTCCTTCTAGACCGACGAGCCCCCTCAACTGCCAGTAATTAAACAATTTATTTCTATAAACTGAACAGCAGCTAATCGCCGAAGACGCCGTTCCCTAGACTGCTTAAGAAAGCCCCACAACTCAGCACTTTACTCAATCTTTTCGACCCTATGCGCCCAGAAACCCGGTAGGCACATTTTGACTAGCAATATAGGCAATTATTGCTGGGTATTACAGATATTTCAGATGCAGCCAACTTCTGACTCAAGGTCCCCTAAGATTGTGCCGACGTATCGCCATGGACAGATGCGTTCCCGCTTCTGTTGGCTCCGAACGAGGACTCCGGCAAATGGCGCTTGAATTCTCCAAAGTGACCAACTCTTCGCTTTCCGAGGCGAAGCTGGGATCCTTTTGTCGCAATCGTTTCGGCGGCAAACAACGTTCGCAACTAACAGGAGGAACACGATGCGTAGTGTAGTGCGCATATCATTTCTCCTGTTTACGTTGGTCTTTGCCGCCAAAGCAGCAATCGCTCAGTCTACTTTAGACTTCGTGCTTAGCGGGCGGCTGACTGAAACTAGTGGCAAACCAGTCGCTGGACCGGTCGCATTAGAGATTTCTTTTTTCCACGACGGCCAAGGTAGCGCGCCAGTTCTGGCGGTTACAAACGGATTCGAAAGCGTGACTCTACAGGAAGGGATCTTCCAGCTAAGAGTGACGCTGAGCGCTGCTGATTACGCTAAAGTATTCCCCGATGTTTCGCAGCCGGTATGGTTCCAAATCACAGACCTGACCCATGCCAGCGCACCGTATCCACTGCAACAGGTCGTAACAGTTCCTTATGCAGCAAGAGTGCCAGTCGATGGCAAGACTGTAGATTTTAATACCGATGGTAAACTAAGCGTCGGTCCATCTACAGCTCCAGCAGCTAACCAGTTCTTGACTAAAGATGCGAATGGTAAGTTTGTTTGGAAAAGCCCAACGCCAAACGCGAGCGCGATTCAAGGGACAAACATCAGCGGTGCCGCCCCCGTGGCAGGACAAGTTCTAAGTTACGATGGTGTGATGTGGTCTCCTGCGACCACGACTGTAACGGCAACACCGCCACTTGCGGTCACGATGACCAGCACAACCCCAACTTTGTCCATAGTCGCAGCCACAAGTGTCAGCGATGGTTATCTTAGTACGGCAGATTGGCTGGCTTTCAATACCAAACAGACGGCTATTACCGCAGATTCCGTCCTCACCGCGGGTTCTGTCTCCACTGCGATGCAAGCCGGCGTTGAACTTAAGGCCTTTAGCACTGGAGCCGGACAGACTGGCGAACTAAGATTCGGCAGCCTATCTGGCTCAAACTATGTAGGTCTCAAGGCACCAGACGATGTTCCAAGCGACATAGTTTGGACGCTGCCATCTGCAGACGGAGCGACCGGTCAGATACTACAGACCGATGGATCAGGCCGACTCACCTGGGGATCCTTTCCGCAAGTACCAGTGACCTCCGTAGCAGGAAAAACCGGAAACATCAGCTTAACCACAAGCGATGTGAGCGAAGGCAGCAATCTCTACTACACTGATCCCCGTGCTCAATCGGCAGCAAAAAGAGCGATTTCAGCTACAGCACCTGTTTCTTACGACTCGACAAATGGTCGAATTTCTCTAGGTCAAGCGTCATCAGTATCGTCCGGCTTTCTTTCCGTGGTCGACTGGCTCACCTTTAACAGCAAGATTGCGAGCGTCACAGCGGGGAGCGGCATAGTCGTTAACACTGTTGGCAACTCGGCGATCATCGGCCTTCCAAACACGGGCGTCCCGGGCGGCTACACTAAAATAAGCACAGACGCGCAGGGCCGCGTGACCTCGGGTACCACCCTGTCACCGGTGGACATACCGAGCTTGTCAGCTTCCATCATTACCAGCGGCACGCTACCAACCTCATTGGGCGGTACTGGCGTCAATTCATCGGCAACCTTTCCGACCTCTGGCGTTGTCGCTACGCGCGACGCGACTGAAACACTACGCAATAAAACAATAGAGTCGCCTCTGACCAACGGAGGCACCATTAGCGGTGCAGCACTAATCACCGGATCGACATCGATCGACACAACCGGACCGGTAAAATCTGGCAGCACTACAGTCACTGGCGACGTCACGATCAAAGCCGCGAGCGGAGCCGCGAGCAAACTAATTTTGACGGATAAAAATGCAATAAATGCGATTTCACTCAAAGCTCCAGAGACCCTCGCTGGTCCCGTGACGTGGACTTTGCCGGGTGCAGATGGAACCCCTAATCAGCTACTCTTTACCGATGGATCAGGCAACCTAAGTTGGGTATCCGGCGCTAGCCCAACCGGCGCGGCCGGTGGCGACTTCACCGGGATTTATCCTAACCCGACACTGACGACTACCGGTGTTCAACCAGGCGAATATTCCAAAGTTACCGTTGATGCCAAAGGCCGAATCAGTGCCGGCACCACACTAAACGTCGCCGACATACCTTCGCTCCCGGCATCGAAGATCGATAATGGCATCATCGGAGTACCACGAGGCGGCACGGGAGTTGGTTCCCTTACCCCAAATGGGGTTTTACTTGGGAGCGGCACTGACGGAATCAACGCAACTGCACCGGGTGCAGCCTATCAAAGCCTGACTATTCCAAGTGACGGCAGTGCACCGGCCTTCAGCTCAATCGACCTTTCCCAACTGCCAGCAACCACAGGCATACTGCCGCGGACACGGGGCGGTATCGGTATCAGTTCAACTGCCACATTCCCGGCTGATGGTATCGTCGCCACGCGAGATGCAACTGAGACTTTGAATAACAAGACCATCACTAACCCGGTGATTAGCACAATTACTAATGTTGGAACGCTCAGCCTCCCAACCAGCACCGATACTTTGGTAGGCCGTAACACAACCGATAACTTAACCAACAAGACTTTAATTTCTCCAGTGATTACCTCGGGCACAGTCTCAGGCAATTCCAGGATCATCGGCCAAACGACGATCGACATTAGCGGAACGCTGAGTGCCGGCACCACCAATATTGATGGAAATATTTCCATTAAAGGAAACGCCGACACGGCAAATAAGTTAATTTTTAACGATAAGGGAACTAATTATTCGGTGGCCTTAAAGGCACCGGATGTGCTCAGCTCATCGGTAACCTATACCTTGCCCGGTAGCGACGGCGCCGATGGCCAAGTCCTCACCACCGATGGTGCCGGCAGTATGCGCTGGATCACCGGCAGCGCCCCGAATGGGAATGCAGGCGGCGATTTGGCAGGGCAATACCCAAACCCAATTTTGGCGCCATCAGGAGTAACCCCGGGCATCTATCAAAAAGTCACTGTCGATGTGAAAGGGCGAGTCACAGCCGGTGGCACCTTGATTTCTAGCGACATTCCGAGCTTAAACGCATCAGTGATAGGCAGCGGTGTGCTCGGAGTAGTTAACGGTGGTACCGGAGCATCCAGCTTTAACAATAACGGTGTCGTCATCGGAAAAGTGACTGGCGGCCTCGTATCAACGACAACGGGCACAGCTTATCAAACACTGACCATTCCAAGCGATGGCGGCGCTCCCTCGTTTGGGGCGCTAAATCTATCCGAATCAGCTGCCGTCAGCGGCATACTGCCAACTGGCCGCGGCGGTATCGGCGTCATGTCAACCGCTGTATTCCCGAGCTTCGGCGTTGTTGTCACGGAAGCAGCACCGGCGACTCTCAGTAATAAAACACTAACAACGCCAGTTATTAGTTCCATCTCCAATAACGGATTACTCACCCTGCCCACCGGGAATGATACCGTGGTGGCTCGTGATAGTGTTGACACACTCTCAAATAAAACCTTAGTTTCACCAAAAATTAGCTCTATTACCAATACTGGCACTTTGACGCTGCCAACTACGACTGACACTTTGGTAGGCCGCAACACCACTGATACTCTGACCAACAAATCTTTAACCAATGCCTTATTGAATGGTGGCACGGTAACCGGAGCCGCCGTAATAAGCGGTTCCACGGTAATCAACACAACTGGAACTGTCAGCTCCGGGGCGACCACAGTTACTGGTGACGTCAACATTCGCGGCAATAGCACCACTGCCAACGCACTGGTTTTGAACGACCGCGGCACCAATAATTCAGTAGCTCTAAAGGCGCCGAATAATTTAACCGGATCCATCGTGTTGACGCTGCCTGGCAGCACTGGTAACAGCGGCGAGCTCCTTATGACTGATGGAGCAGGCATGCTAAGCTGGGTGGCTGGCGCCGCTCCTACCGGCAATGCTGGCGGTGATCTTGCTGGTGTTTATCCAAATCCTATTTTGAAAGCCACAGGCGTTAGTCCTGGCACCTACTTCAAAGTGGCCGTCGACGACAAAGGCCGCGTCTTGCAGGGGACAAGTCTGACCGCTGGAGACTTACCAAGTTTGCCGGCCTCTCAGATTGGAAGCGGAGTACTCGGCGTCAACCGAGGTGGTACGGGATCTTCCAGCTTTAGCACTAACGGTGTCGTAGTAGGCAATGCAACTGGCAACTTGTTCTCTACAGCACCAGGTACTGCCTACCAAAGCTTGACGATTCCAAGTGGCGGAGGGACGCCGTACTTCAGCGCGATTGACTTAGCACAATCAGCTGCAGTCACTGGACTTCTACCCAGAACTCTTGGTGGTACGGGTATCACTTCAAATGCCACCTTCCCTAGTGCCGGCGTCATTGTCACGGAGTCTGCTTCTGCAACTCTTACAAATAAAACACTGATTCAACCCACAATCAGTACAATTGCCAATGGTGGAGTTCTCACTCTGCCCACGACTAGCGACACATTAGTCGGGCGGGATACCTCAGACACTCTAACCAACAAGACTTTATTCGAGCCCGTCATTAGCGCCATTGTAAACGGCGGAACACTAAATCTCCCAACAACAAACGATACTCTAGTTGGACGCAATACAACCGACACACTAGCGAATAAAACCCTAGCAAGTCCGATCCTAACTAACGGTACCATTACTGGCACCACGGTCATAGTCGGTGCATCCAGCATCGACACTGTCGGCACGATTAAAGCTGGTGCAACAACTATCACTGGCAATGTGAAAATCCAAGGTAACAACACTTCTGCCAACAGTTTAATACTAAACGATAAAGGGGCCGTGAATGCGGTGTCACTTAAGGCACCAGACACTCTCGACGCATCCGTAACCTTAACGCTGCCAAGCGGTGGCGGTAGCAACGGTCAGATTCTCGCGACAGACGGCAACGGAGTACTAAACTGGGTAACTGGTGCAGCTCCCTCCGGAGCCGCTGGTGGCGACCTATTTGGTTACTATCCAAACCCGATACTCGTGGCCACCGGAGTCACTGCAGGGACTTATCAAAAAGTCCAAGTTGATGCAAAAGGTCGGGTAATTTATGGTACTAGTCTTACTGTCAGTGACATCCCCAAATTGCCAGCATCTACCATCGGCTCGGGCATGCTGCCTGTAGCCAACGGCGGTACCGGTGCATCGAGCTTTGCAAGTAATGGTGTCATCCTTGGCAACAATGCAGGAAACCTATTCTCTACGGGCGCCGGCACCGAGTATCAAAGTTTAACGATTCCTGCCGGTGGTGGCGTGCCTACATTTGGTGCTATCAATTTATCGCAAGGCGCGGCCGTCACGGGCATCCTACCGCAAAGCGCCGGCGGTACAGGAATCAAATCAGACGCTGTATTTCCGGCAACGGGGACGGTAGTCACCAGAACGGCATCAGAAACACTAAGCAATAAAACCTTACTTAACCCTGTCATTAGTGCGATTTCTAATACCGGGGTGTTGGTTTTACCGACGACCAGCGACACTTTAGTCGGTCGCGCTACCATTGACACATTGAGTAATAAAACACTGACTAGTCCGGTTATTAATAGCGGTAATATCACTGGCAACTCCGTCATCGGTGGCGCTACCGTAATCAACACCACTGGCACAGTGCAAACTGGTGCCGCAACAGTAGTCGGCGACGTCACTGTTCGCGGCAATGCAACAACAGCGAATAAACTCGTGCTCAATGATAAAGGCGCCGCTAATTCGGTCTCCCTGAAAGCACCGGATACGCTGTATAGTTCGGTCGTATTAACCTTACCAAACACCATTGGCAGCTCTGGTCAAATGCTTGCCACCGACGGTGCTGGCGTTCTAACCTGGCAGTCTGGAGTTACTCCAGCGGGTGCGGCCGGTGGCGACCTTACAGGCTCCTTCCCTAACCCAACCCTTGCTCCTACAGGTGTCACACCAGGCACTTACTTCCGGGTTTCGGTAGACGAGAAGGGCCGTGTACTTAGCGGCTCTGACCTGCTTATTTCAGATATCCCAAGCCTGCCAGCCTCCATCATAAGCTCGGGAATCATTCCGGTGACAAGAGGTGGTACCGGGACAAATGGGTTTACTGCTAAAGGCGTGGTGGTTGGTGGCTCTGACGGTAATTTAGCGTCCACTAGTGCCGGTTCCGCATTTCAAAGTTTGATTGTGCCAAGCGATAGCGGATCACCTTATTTCGGTGCCGTAGACTTGACCCAGTCAGCAGCAATCACCGGAATTTTGCCGACTCGATCAGGCGGTACGGGAATTAATTCAGTTGCTGTATTCCCGCCATCTGGCGTGATCGTTACTGAAGACAGCACTACTACTTTAACAAATAAAACGTTATTAGCCCCAATCATAAGTGCGATCAGAAATACGGGTTTGTTGACACTACCGACTGCTACCGACACCTTGGTAGGGCAAAACACCCCCGATACTTTAACCAATAAAACTCTACTCGCTCCCACGATTACAAATGGCACGATCGCCGGCACAGCGTTAATCACTGGATCGACAGAAATTGACACTACGGGAGCAATCAAAGCTCGGTCGGCAACCTTGCTAGGTAACGTGACCATTCAAGGTGACAATGCAAAGGCAAACTCGTTAGTGTTTAACGACAGAGGGACTACAAATGCTGTGTCTTTAAAAGCACCAGATAGCCTACCTGCTTCGCTCACTTTGACACTTCCCTCTAGCGTAGGTGGTAACGGTCAGATTTTAACGTCTGATGGTACAGGTGCTATGACTTGGGTTAGCGGATCGATGCCGTCTGGTCCCGCTTCTGGGGACTTGGTCGGATCGTATCCATTTCCACAACTCGCACCTTCTGGCGTATATGCTGGCGCGTATCCAAAGGTGAGTGTTGACACTAAAGGCCGTGTCGTTTCCGGGACTACTTTAAATGCGTCTGATATTCCTGGATTAGACGCAAGCATTATCAAATCTGGCATGGTCCCTGTCGCCAATGGTGGTACTGGTACCAATAACTTCTCCAGTAATGGAGTCATCATAGGCAACCAGACTGGCAATTTGTTCTCAACTGCTGCCGGGTCACCATTCCAAACTCTCGTAGTGTCAGCAAATGGAGGAACTCCAACATTCGGCGCTTTGAACCTTGCACAGCCAGCCGCAGTAACGGGATTATTGCCTACCGCCCTCGGTGGTACCGGTATCAATTCATCAGCAACCTTCCCAGTCACTGGTGTAGTGGTCACAGAAGCAGGCTCTGCCACACTAACTAACAAAGTTCTAAGTGGCGGGATCGTTACTGCAAGCACGATTAATGGCGCGTCCTTGATTAACGGATCTACTAACATCAATACCAGCGGCTACGTTAAAGCTAGCACTGCAACACTGGCCGGCAATGTAACGATTCAAGGCCAAGGTACTTATTCTAATAAGTTGGTGTTGAACGACCGCGGCACGACTAATTCGGTGGCTCTTAAGGCGCCCGACAGTCTGAATGGCTCAGTCACATTCACACTTCCTGCCACCGAGGGTAGCAGTGGCCAGCTCCTTACTACCACGGGCTCTGGAGAATTAACTTGGGTTACGGGCGCGGCACCGAGTGGCAACGCTGGCGGTGATTTAATGGGTGCCTTTCCGAATCCAGTTTTGACCACAACGGGTGTGCAAGCTGGCAGCTACATTAAAGTCACTGTAGATGCCAAAGGTCGGGTTACCGCAGGTACGAGTTTAGTGGTGGCAGATATTCCTAATCTTTCTACCGTCAACATTACGACCGGGGTCTTCGGAGTAAGTAGAGGCGGTACAGGCGCAACCAGCTTCACCAATAACGGAGTCATTCTCGGCAACGATAGCGGTAATTTGCTTTCCACCGGGGCTGGAGCCGCGTTCCAAACTTTGGTAGTTCCGAGCGATGGTGGAACACCTTCATTTGGGGCCATAAATTTATCTCAAAGCGCTGCTGTGACAGGAATTTTGCCGACAAATCGGGGTGGTATTGGGCTCAACTCCACTGCAACCTTCCCCAGTTCCGGTGTCGTAGTTACACAAACCGCATCTGAAACTCTAACTAATAAAACATTGATCAGCCCTGTGATCACAGCTGGCACCATAAACGGAGCGTCAGTCATAGGTGGCTCGACCACCATCAGCACTACTGGCGCCATTAGCGCTGCATCGGTATCGGTGTCAGGAAATGTTGCCATCCGAGGTAACAACACCAACTCCAATAGATTGGTGCTCAACGACAAAGGTTCGAACTTTGGCGTGTCGCTACGCGCACCAGATACGCTGGCATCTTCGATTGGCTACGTTTTGCCAGGAACTGATGGTGGCTCCGGTAATATTCTTAGTACAAACGGAGCTGGGGTGCTGAGTTGGGTATCGTCTGCGCCACCTTCTGGCGTAGCAAGTGGCGACTTAGCTGGTTTGTACCCTAACCCAACGCTCGCACCATCTGGCGTCGTTGCCGGCATCTACACCAAGGTCACTGTCGACAATAAAGGCCGCGTGATCGAAGGTGCCAGTTTATCGATGGAGAACATTCCTCGTTTACCAGCTTCCATCATCAATGACGGTCAACTTCCCGTCATGTACGGCGGTACCGGTGCATCAGCATTTTATACCAACGGCGTTATCATCGGGAATTCCTACGGACCACTTAGCTCCACCGCAGCAGGGGGACGCTTCCAAAGCTTGACCGTTCCGGCGGACGGCGGCACTCCTTACTTCAGTGCGATTGACCTTAGCCAGTCCGAGTCTGTAACTGGCATCTTGCCAACCAACCGTGGTGGTATCGGAGTCAATTCAACGGCCATATTCCCGACATCAGGCGTAGTCGTCACCGACACGGCTAGCCAAACTTTGAGCGGGAAAACATTAACTGCACCTTTAATTAACGACGGCACAATTTCCGGTACATCTCTGATCAGTGGCGCAACTACGATAGACACGACAGGCAGCATTAGAGCTAACGGCATAGCTTCCACTGGCAATGTCGTTATCAAAGGAAACAGCACCACCGCAAACCGCTTGGTGCTCAATGATCGCGGCTCAATCAATTCATATGCTCTGAAGGCCCCAGATGAGATGAGCGGCTCCATCGTCTGGACTCTGCCGAGTGCCAACGGTACTAATGGTCAACTGCTGACCAGCAACGGATCCGGGACTCTGGGCTGGGTTTCCGGGGCTGCTCCTACGGGCAGCGCTGGTGGTGACTTAACTGGCGCCTACCCGAATCCAGTGCTAACAGCCACCGGGGTCCCATCTGGCACCTATTTCCGTGTCACTGTCGATGAAAAAGGTCGAGTGACAGCGGGTACTAGTTTAGTCGCCAGCGACATTCCACCGTTACCAATGTCGGTGATTAGCTACGGTACGCTCAATGTTACTAACGGCGGTACCGGCACCGGTAGCTTTACGCCTAACGGTGTCATCTTAGGGAATTCGTCGAATAATCTTTTTTCAACCGCTGCCGGATCTGCATACCAAAGTCTAGTGATACCGGCCGGCGGTGGCGCACCGGCTTTCTCTGCAGTAGATCTGGGCCAGCCGACTGCAGTAACCGGAATACTGCCAACAGCACGCGGTGGTACCGGCATGACCTCGAATGCCACCTTCCCCAGCACCGGTGTGATCGTGACGGAAGCTGGAACTGCGACTCTTACTAACAAGTTGCTATCTATGCCGGTGATCACCACCGGTACCATCAACGGCGTGTCGCGTATCACTGGGGCGACGGTCATAGATACCCTGGGCACAATCAGCGCAGGAGCGACTACAGTATCTGGGAACGTAACGATCCAAGGTAACGGAACGATCTCAAATAAACTGGTACTAAACGATAAAGGAGTCACCAACTCGATCTCGCTAAGGGCACCAGACACTCTATCTGGTTCGTTTATATGGACTCTACCTGGCATCGATGGCAGCTCCGGCCAACTATTGACTACCGATGGTCAAGGGGTGTTGACCTGGGTCTCCGGAGCAGCACCCACAGGTGTCGCTGGCGGTGACTTGATCGGTCAGTACCCGAATCCAATACTAAGCAGCACCGGCGTAGCCGCTGGAACATATACAAAACTGCGCGTTGACACCAAAGGGCGAGTGTTGGCGGGCGGTAGCATCACCGTTACCGACATACCAACTTTGCCAGCCTCTATCATTGGGTCGGGTGTCATTGGAGTCACTAACGGTGGTACGGGTTCGACCAGCTTCGCGCCAAACGGTGTGGTCATAGGAAATGCCGATGGCAACCTATACTCAACCGCTGCAGGCGCCCCGTTCCAAAGCCTAATCGTACCTAGCGGTGGTGGCACACCAACCTTCGGTTCGATAAACCTATCACAGGCATCTGCAGTTACTGGAATCTTGCCATCTAGTCGTGGTGGTACAGGGCTAAATTCGAGCGCAACATTCCCCTTAAGCGGCGTCATCGTTACAGAGTCTGGATCGGCTACACTTACGAATAAAACGCTGAATAACCCTTTTATTACTGCCGGAACTATCAGTGGCGCATCCGTAATCACCGGCTCCACTACCATCAATACTTCTGGAGCCATCAGCGCAGGACCGATTACAGCATCTGGTAACGTGACGGTTGGCGGCAACGGTACGAATGCAAATAAACTTGTTTTAATGGACAAAGGCGCGGTCAACTCGCTGGCCCTTAAATCGCCTGACACCCTGACTAGTTCGTTTACCTGGACGCTACCAAGCGGCGACGGTGGCATTGGACAACTGCTAACCACCGATGGCCAAGGGCAACTCACCTGGGTCACAGGAGCAGCACCTAACGGGAGTGCTGGCGGCGACTTAACCGGCAACTATCCGGCGCCAGTACTGACGGCAACTGGTGTCAACGCCGGTACCTATCAGAAAGTTGCTGTTGATGCGAAAGGTCGCGTATCTTTTGGTAGCACCTTAACAGTAGCTGACATTCCCAACCTTCCAGCATCAATCATTACCTCTGGAAGGATTAACGTCAGCAATGGCGGTACTGGCACTACAAACTTTACCAACAACGGGGTCATTCTCGGCAACGGTGCGGGCAACCTTCTGTCCACGTCGACTGGTGCACCGTATCAAAGTTTGATTGTCCCAAGTGACGGTTCTGCCCCAACTTTTGGCGCTGTCAATCTAGCGCAAGCTACAGCGGTAACCGGAGTGCTCCCCGCTAAATCCGGTGGTACTGGGATTAATTCAAATGCCACATTCCCAACAGCTGGCACGATAGCGACCCGTGATGCAGTAGAAACACTGAGCAACAAGACCTTGGACATGCCGCTAATCAATTCGGGAACCATCGGCAACAACTCGCTTATTACTGGTAACACTGTAATAAATACAACGGGCACGATCAATTCAGGATCTTCCACAGTTGCGGGCAGTGTCACCATTCAGGGTAATTCAACGACGGCCAATAAATTAGTCTTAAATGACCGTGGAACCATTAACTCAGTGTCGTTGAAGGCACCTGATTTAGTGACCAGCCCCATCACGTTCACATTACCAAGCAGCGTAGGCACAACCGGACAAGTTCTGACCAGTGATGGCAGTGGTCTGCTGAGTTGGGGTAACGGGACCTCACCTACTGGCAGTGCCGGCGGCGACCTAGCTGGATCTTATCCAAACCCAATCCTTGCTCCAAGCGGGGTCTCAGCCGGTCAATACGCCAAGGTCACTGTCGATACAAAAGGGCGAGTTACAACTGGTACTTCCCTTATTGCTTCAGACATTCCGAAACTTTCCGCATCGATCATAGAATCAGGAGTCCTTGGAGTTAGCAACGGTGGTACTGGTGCCTCAAGCTTTGCTAATAATGGCGTCGTCCTGGGCAACATTACCGGCAACTTGTTCTCCACTTCAACCGGTAGTGCATTCCAAGTTCTAACCATTCCTAGTGACGGCGGAACGCCGTACTTCGGCCCATTAAATCTGGCTCAAAATTCGGCAATTACCGGCATTTTGCCGCGCAGCGCCGGTGGTACTGGCACAACGTCTAGTGCGACTTTCCCAGCATCTGGGGTCATCGTGACTCAAGATGCAGTGGAAACACTTAGAAACAAAACAATCTCTGCACCAGTGATCACTGGCGGCACCATAAACGGATCAATGTTTATTAGCGGCAACTCAGTTATTGACACTACCGGAACTATTAATAGCGGCGCTGCATCAGTCTCTGGTGATGTCACAATCAAAGGCAATAGCACTAATGCGAATCGCCTGGTTCTAAACGATAGTGGAACGACTAATTTCGTAGCAATCAAATCGCCAGATTCGCTGACCTCGCAAATAACCTTAACTCTGCCTAGTGTTGCTGGCGGTACCGGGCAACTACTGACGACCAACGGGTCAGGAGTCTTGAGCTGGGTCTCTGGCGCGCTACCAACCGGAGTCGCCAGTGGTGACTTAACTGGCTCGTATCCAAGCCCAACGTTAACCAATACGGGCGTAACTCCTGGCACCTACTTCCGCGTTGGAGTCGACGCTAAAGGCCGCGTCACTAGTGGTGCTACTCTAACTGCCAGCGACATTCCTAACTTACCAGCATCTGTGATCACTTCAGGAATACTTGGCGTTAGCAACGGCGGTACTGGTAGTTCTAGCTTCACTCCGAACGGCATCATCGTTGGCAATGCCAACGGCAACCTCTACTCGACGGCTGCTGGCTCTGCCTACCAAAGCTTGGTAGTACCAAGTGGCGGCGGCACGCCATACTTTGCTCCCGTTAATTTGTCTCAATCAGCAGCCGTGACCGGAATCCTACCGACCACATCCGGTGGTACCGGCATGGTCTCCCTTGCCACATTCCCGACCAGCGGTGTGATCGTGACACAATCCGCGGTTGAAGGCCTGAGTAATAAAACACTGACAAATTCTCTCATGACAACTGGCACGATAGACGGCTACTCCTTAATCGGTGGGGCAACCCGAATCGACACAACCGGCACTGCCAGCATGGGTACAACCACCATTGCAGGTGATGTCACGATTCAAGGCAACAGCACTACGGCGAGCAAAATCATCCTCAACGACAAAGGCCAGTCCAACTCACTCGCCTTAAAAGCACCCGATATCCTCGGCGGCTCGGTAGTTTGGACGCTGCCAGGCACTGATGGTGTACCGGGCCAAATGCTACGCACGAATGGCTACGGTACACTGAGCTGGGTCTCTGGCGCGGCACCTACAGGAGCTGCTAGTGGTGACCTGACTGGCGTATATCCAAACCCATCACTGGCACCGAGCGGTGTCAACGCAGGCACCTATCCTAAAGTTACTGTTGATGCCAAAGGGCGCGTCACCTACGGCACTTCGTTGGTAGTCGCGGATATTCCAAAATTGCCTGCTTCCATCATTAACGACGGACAGCTGATCGTCGCTAACGGCGGTACCGGCGCCGCAAGCTTTCAAACTAACGGCGTAGTTTTGGGTAACGGGACAGGCAGTTTGTTCTCAACTAATGCTGGGGCACCGTACGAAAGCCTCACCGTGCCGGTTGGTGGTGGCGCACCTTCATTCAGTGCTATTAATCTTGCGCAACCATCGGCAGTCACCGGCATTCTGCCCACCAGCCTCGGTGGTTCCGGACTTGCCTCGACCGCCACCTTCCCAAGTAGCGGAATCGTTGCAACCAGAAACGCCATGGAGACTCTGACAAACAAAACAATCACCACACCCGCTATCAACGGTGGCACCCTCAGCAATGCCGTCGTCAACGGCAGTACCACAATTAGTATATCAGGCACTCTTGACTCCGGTGCCGCCACAGTCTCTGGTGACGTGACCATCCGGGGCAACAACAACACCGCTAATAAGCTTGTGTTAAACGATAGCGGCACCACTAAATCGCTGGCATTCAAAGCACCCGACACACTCGCTAACTCGATTGTCTGGACACTTCCTGGAACTGATGGAGGGAACGGACAACTACTCAGCACGAACGGCTCCGGTTTCCTAAGTTGGGTGTCTGGCGCAGCTCCGATCGGTGACGCAGGTGGCGACTTAACTGGCAGTTATCCAAACCCCACGCTGGCTGCCTCTGGAGTTCTGGCTGGGACCTACCCAAAAGTCGTCGTAGACACCAAAGGACGCGTCATTGTCGGCACCAGCCTCGTCGCAGCTGACATACCAAGTCTCAATGCTTCCGTGATCAAGAGTGGAATACTAGGTGTGGCTAACGGCGGTACCGGCACCTCCACCTTTGTTAACAATGGCGTCATTCTCGGCAATAACGCTGGCAACCTTTTCTCAACCGGAGCTGGATCGGCTTACCAAACATTAATTGTACCCGCCAACGGCACGACACCTTACTTTGGTGGTCTCAATCTAACTCAGTTAGCTGCAACCACGGGAGTACTACCTACAAGTCGAGGCGGTTCAGGAGTAAACTCGACAGCCATATTCCCGAGCAGTGGCACGATTGTAACGCAGGATGCTACAGAGACTCTGCTCAACAAAACCATCAGCGGTGGTACGATCACCACCAGCACGATTAATGGATCGTCTATTATTGGTGGTGCTACTGTAATTGATACTAGCGGCACTATTACAGCAGCTGCTACGACAGTTAATGGCAACGTGACGATTCGCGGCGATGGCTTTAATGCAAATCAATTGGTCCTCAACGACAGTGGGTCAACCAACTTCATCGCAATTAAATCACCAGATAATTTGAGTGGCCCAATTAATTTGATCTTGCCCGGCGCGATTGGAACGAACGGTCAGCTTCTTACCACAGACGGAAGCGGTAATTTGAGCTGGATTTCAGGAGCCGCACCGACGGGACTAGCAACTGGCGATTTGACTGGCTCCTATCCTAGCCCAACGCTGACTACAACCGGTGTGGGCGCGGGTGTTTACTCCAAAGTCACGGTTGACACTAAAGGCCGCGTCACAGCGGGCACAAGTTTAGTCGCAGCCGACATCCCCAATATCTCGGCAGATATCATCAACACTGGCAAACTTGCCGTATCGTTTGGTGGTACCGGGTCCACTAGCTTTGCCAAAAATGGGGTCATCGTCGGCAACGACGGTAGCAACCTCTTCTCGACCGCTGCGGGTGCTGAGTACCAAAGCTTAGTCGTCCCATTCGGCGGTGGAACACCGTTCTTCAGCTCGATTAATTTATCTCACCCGAATGCGGTATCTGGGATTTTGCCGCGGGCACTGGGCGGTACTGGCGTTAACTCCTTAGCAGTATTCCCAACCGTTGGTGTGGTGGCTACTCAAGATGCCACTGAAACACTAAGCAATAAGACTATACTTGCACCCATCGTAACTGGCGGGACGATCAACAACGCTAGGTTGAGCGGAACCAGTGTTATCGATGTTACCGGAACAATCGCAGGCGGCGCGACCACTATAACTGGCGACGTGACTATCCGCGGCAACACCACCAGTGCGAATAAACTGGTATTTAATGATAAGGGCACGACTAACTCGCTCGCCTTCAAGGCACCCAATACTCTCACCGGATCGGTAGTCTGGACCTTACCTTCTGGCGACGGTGGCAGTGGTAATCTTTTATCCACCAACGGAACTGGCGCACTTAGTTGGGTAGCAAGCGCACCTCCAGGTGGAGCTGCCAGCGGTGATTTAACCGGTAGCTATCCAAATCCTACTCTTACTGCCACCGGTGTCGTTGCAGGCACGTATTCTAAAGTGACCGTCGATAGCAAAGGTCGAATCTCGGCCGGAGCCATTTTGACAGCCTCTGACATTCCGAACTTACCTGCCACCAAGATCAGCACCGGCACCATAGGCGTCGGCGTCGGCGGTACAGGCGCGACCAGCTTTACCGCTAAGGGCGTCATTCTTGGCAATAATGCTGGCGCATTAGTTGCAACTGCTGCAGGACTGCCATTCCAAAGCTTAACTGTCCCTCAAGATGGCACTGCGCCATACTTCAGCGCACTTGACTTATCGCAGTCTGCGGCCGTCACAGGGGTGCTGGGAACGGCGGTTGGTGGTACCGGCGTAAGCTCAAATGCGATATTCCCAGCCACGGGTACCGTGGTGACTGAATTCGAAAGCGCGACGCTCAGCAATAAAACACTAAACAGTCCCATCATTGCTTCAGGAACGATTAATGGTGCCTCACTGATCACTGGTGCTACTTCGATTGATACAACAGGTACAATAACCGCCGGCAATACATCGATAGTTGGCACTCTTACCGTCCAGCCTATTGGAAATTTGCCTAATAGCCTCGTCTTTAACGACGGTGGATCGACTGGTTTTGTTGCCTTCAAAGCCCCGACCTCGGTGACTAATTCAGTAACTTGGACTTTGCCAAATGGCGATGGCACCAACAACCAGATCCTGACCACCAACGGCAACGGTTTATTGTCTTGGGTTTCTGGCACCTCACCGACCGGTGCTGCTACTGGCGACCTTACAGGCAGCTATCCTAATCCCGCTCTTTCCCCTACCGGTGTTACCGCGGGCACATATCCCAAAGTGGTGGTCGACAGTAAAGGCCGCGTCAAGTTTGGTACGGCATTAGTTCCTTCAGATATTCCAAGTCTAGACGCTTCGGCTATCGGCGCAGGTATCCTAGGTACTAGCCGCGGCGGTACTGGTGCTGGCAGCTTTACCAACAACGGCGTCATTCTAGGAAACGGCGGCGGCAACCTGATGTCCACTGGTGCCGGCCTTGCTTATCAAACCTTGCGAGTGCCAAGCGACGGTACGACGCCATCGTTCGGTGCCCTCGATCTCTCGCAGTCAAATGCAGTTACCGGAATCTTGAAACAAAATGTTGGTGGTACCGGCGTCAGCGGTAGCGCCACCTTCCCGACATCAGGTGTTGTCACTACGGATATAAATGTACAGACCATAAGCAACAAGACGTTGAGTAAACCTATCATCACCACCGGTACAGTAAACGGCTCGTCACTCATTGGTGGGTCAACTGTCATTGACACTCTAGGTACTATCAAAGCGGCCGATACTACGATCGCTGGCGACATCACTATCCAAGGCAACACTAATTCAGCGCGAAAATTAATATTCAATGATAGCGGTAGTACATTCTCTCTTGCTTTCAAAGCACCAGACACATTATCTGCATCTACCGTCTTGACCTTACCAAGTGGCGACGGCACGATTGGTCAAGTGCTAGGGACCAATGGATCGCGAGACTTGACTTGGTTGTCTGCCGTGCCACCTAACGGTGTCGCTGGTGGTGATCTCAGCGGTAGTTATCCTAGCCCCGTCCTTGCTGCCAGCGGTGTGATCGCAGGTGTTTATCCAAAGGTAAGTGTTGATGCCAAAGGGCGCGTCATCACTGGCTTGCCACTTTCAGCAAGCGATATCCCTGGTCTCCCAGCCTCCGTTATCTCAGACGGAACTTTACCAGTAGTTCGCGGTGGTACCGGTGGAGCCAGCTTTAACGCTAACGGCGTCATCCTAGGCAACGGTGGCGGGTCGATGCTGTCGACGATCGCGGGGGCCGCATATCAAAGCTTAACCGTCCCATCCGACGGTAGCACGCCATTTTTCAGCGCAATAAATCTATCCGGAGTTGGAGCAGTCACTGGCGCATTGCCAACCAAATTTGGTGGTACAGGCGTCGTCAACTCCACTGCAACTTACCCTAGCACTGGCGTCTTAGTGACCGAAAATGGTGCTGGCACGCTGAGCAACAAAACCATACTTAGCCCCGTGATAACAGCCGGCACGATGAACGGCAGCTCACTTATCAGCGGCAGCACTGTGATTGATACCACTGGTTCCATCACGGCAGGCAACACCACAGTTGCTGGCGACCTTACAGTCCGCGGTAATAATACGACCGCCCGTAAACTGGTGCTAACGGATCGCGGTACAACTAATTTCTTGGCATTCAAGTCCCCAGACATTCTCAGCCGCACACAGATCTGGACCTTACCTGATGGTGACGGATCCAGCGGAGATATCCTCAGCACAAATGGTACTGGGGCACTCAGCTGGGTAAGTGGAACAGCACCAACTGGCGCAGCAACCGGTGATCTGACCGGATCCTATCCAAGTCCGCAACTTGCAAATACTGGTGTAACAGCTGGCACATATCCAAAGGTTGTAGTCGATGCTAAAGGTCGCGTTCAATTCGGTACAGCTTTGGTTGCCGCAGACATTCCAAATCTACCGGCATCCATTATTAATACTGGCCAACTCAACGTAGCATTCGGTGGTACTGGATCCAGTAATTTCACTAACAACGGTGTCATCATCGGTAATAACGGTGGCAATTTACTTTCCACACCTGCCGGCATTGATTATCAGATACTGACTGTACCGGCCGGCGGCGGCGCTCCATACTTCGGCGCAATAAACCTGTCACAAGCGAATGCTGTTACAGGAGTTTTGGGAACTTCCGCAGGTGGTACTGGTCAGAACTCAACCGCAGTGTTCCCAACGAGTGGCGTAGTCGTGACGCGCGACGCAACTGAGTCCATGTCTAATAAAACCGTCAGCAGTTCGACGATTACCACCAGCACAATCAACGGCAACTCATCGATTGGCGGGGCAACGGTCATAGACACTAGCGGAACAATCGCTGGTGGTGCAACTACAGTACGCGGCGACATCACCATCCGCGGTAATAACACAATTGCAAATAAAGCGGTGTTTAATGACAGCACCAATAGTTATTCCATAGGCATAAAGTCACCTGATACTTTGGCAAGTTCTTTCATCCTCACCCTACCTGACAATGACGGGGATTCTGGTCAACTACTAAGAACGGATGGTTCTGGTGGCCTTAGCTGGGTATCCGGCGCTAGTCCAACTGGAGTTGCCAGTGGTGACTTGGCTGGTTCGTACCCAAGTCCAAGTCTAGCTCCGAGTGGTGTAGTCGCTGGAATTTATCCAAAAGTTACCGTCGATGCAAAAGGCCGGGTGACTAATGGAACTGCGCTCATTGCGTCCGATATCCCTGCCCTACCGGCCTCCATCATCGGAACAGGCATGCTTAGTGTAGGCTTTGGTGGTACTGGATCAAGCAGCTTTACTAATAAAGGTGTCATTCTCGGCAACGATGCCGGCAATCTCTACTCGACTCCAGCCGGCACAGCATACCAAAGCCTGACAGTGCCATCCAACGGCGGCTCGCCTTACTTCAGTGCAGTGAACCTGGCGCAGCCTACAGCCGTCACCGGAATTTTACCGACAAATCGTGGTGGTATTGGGGTAAACTCAACAGCCACCTTCCCGACCTCCGGCGTCGTTGTGACAGCAGACGCGAGCCAAACTTTAACTAACAAGGCGTTAACTAGCCCTGTGATCACCGGCGGTACTTTGACGGGAAGTTCTCTGATCGGCGGCACTACTGTGATCAGTACCACTGGTACGATCAACGGTGGGGCCACCACAATCAATGGACCAATCACTATCCGCGGCGATGGCACTACTGCAAACACATTAGTGTTTAATGACAGCGGCTCGACAAAATCACTTGGCTTTAAAGCACCAGATACTATTGGCACTTCAGTTACCTGGACACTACCTAATGGTGATGGTAGCGATGGACAATTACTTCGCACAAACGGATCGGGCATTTTAACTTGGGTGTCAGGCGCAAGTCCAACCGGAGTGGCTGGTGGCGATTTAACTGGCTCTTATCCGCAGCCTACACTTACGACAACCGGTGTAACCGCTGGCACCTATCAAAAAGTAGCTGTGGATGCGAAAGGCCGCGTATATTTCGGCGCTAGCTTAGATGTCTCAGACGTACCAAAACTCCCAACCAGCAGTATTGGATCGGGCGTGTTTAGCGTACCGTTCGGCGGCACGGGCGCATCGTCCTTCGCAGCTAATGGAGTCATTATCGGTAACGATGATGGCAACCTGCTATCGACGGCAGCCGGCACGTCATGGCAAGTCTTATCTGTGCCAAGCAACGGCGGAACGCCGAAATTTGGACCAATCAATCTTTCCCAGTCAGCAGCTGTCTCGGGCACTCTTTCAGCTACCTACGGCGGTACCGGGGTAAGCGGCAACGCCGTATACCCGACCACGGGTACCGTAGTGACTCGCAATGCTGTCGAAACTCTACAATATAAAACTCTAGATAAGCCGATTATCACTGCTGGCACAATAAATGGCGCATCGCTTATAAGTGGCTCCACTGTGATCAGTACTAGCGGGACGATTAGCGCCGGAAGCACAACAGTAGCGGGAAATGTAACAATTCAAGGCACCGGAACCTTGGCCAATAAATTGGTGCTAAATGACAAAGGCACAACCAACTACATTGGCTTGCGCTCTCCCGACATCATGGGCACATCCTATAACCTTACGCTCCCCACTACCGAAGGTACCAGCGGTCAATTGCTCACCACCACTGGTAGCGGCAATCTAGCTTGGGTCGCTGGTGCAGCTCCTACAGGAGCAGCCTCGGGAGACTTGACTGGTTCTTACCCTAGCCCAGTATTGACCGGAACCGGCATCTCGGCCGGCACTTACCAAAAAGTATATGTTGATGCAAAAGGCCGTGTATTTGGCGGCTTCAGCTTGGTATCTGGTGATATCCCAAGCTTACCGACATCAATCATCGGCTCTGGAGTCTTCAGTGTGCCATTCGGCGGTACCGGTGCAACCAGCTTTAATCAAAATGGAGTGGTGCTTGGCAACCTCACCGGCGGCCTCAGCTCGACTCTTTCCGGCTCCGCTTACCAAAGCTTAACTGTACCGAGTGCAGGCGGAGCACCAAGCTTCGGTGCTATCGACCTGTCACAGGCAGCAGCGATTACCAATGTTCTGGCACGAGCGAATGGTGGTACCGGTGTCAACTCGACCGCAGTTTTCCCAACCACTGGCACCGTCGTAACTCAAACAGAAACAGAAACTTTGAGTAATAAAACGCTAACCACGCCAACAATAAATGGCGGCACAATCACGGGTGCTGCACTGATAACTGGCACGACAAATATTTCCACAACGGGAACAATCAGTGCCGGCGCGACGACCATTGCAGGTAACATCGGCATCACCGGAAACTTTGCAAATTCCAGCCGATTGCTAATGTATGATAAGGGGACCACGAACTATCTATCGCTGAGAGCACCCGATACCATTGGCGCGTCCGTAAACTGGATCTTACCAGGAACCGATGGACAAAGCGGGCAATTACTGACCACTAGCGGCTCAGGCCAACTAGCCTGGGTTACAGGTGCAGCTCCATCTGGTGCTGCCGGCGGCGACTTAACCGGGGTTTATCCAAACCCAACGCTTACTACAACCGGCGTGGGAGCTGGCACCTATTCTAAAGTGCGTGTAGATGCAAAAGGCCGCGTGCTGTCAGCCACCACCCTCGTCCCAAGTGACATTCCACAGTTACCAGCAACTATCATTGCCTCCGGCATCTTTGGTGTGGGTAATGGTGGTACGGGGACCTCAAGCTTCACAACTGACGGCGTCATTATTGGCAACGGCTCGTCTAACCTTTTATCCACCGCCAAAGGCACGGCTTACCAAAGCTTGGTAGTGCCAAGCGGTGGCGGGACTCCATCATTCGGCGCGATTAACCTAGGCCAAACCGCAGCCGTTACCGGCATTCTGCCTACCTCACTTGGTGGTAGCGGAGTGAATTCAAACGCCACTTTCCCAACTTCGGGCGTCATCATCACTGATGTCGGCAGCCAAACTTTAACTAACAAAACAATCACTAGTCCGGTCATCACAGCGGGCACAATCAACGGTGCGTCTGTAATCAGTGGCAGCACGACCATCAATACGACTGGCACAGCAAATATTGGTACTACCACAATAGCTGGTAACGTCACTGTTCAGGGCAACAGCAGTACATCCAACAGACTAATATTAAATGACAAAGGAACCATAAACTCGGTTTCATTTAGAGCTCCCAACACGTTGGCTGCGTCCGTCACATGGACTCTACCAGGTAGCGATGGTACGGCCGGGCAGTTACTGAGTACCAGCGGTGCTGGGGTTTTAAGCTGGACATCCGGATCCCTACCGTCTGGTGCTGCTGGTGGCGACCTTTCCGGCAGTTATCCGAACCCAACGTTAGCGGCATCTGGCGCAACCGCCGGAACCTACACGAAAGTTCGAGTCGATACTAAAGGACGCGTGACTTTCGGTGGTGGATTAACCGCAAGTGACATTCCAAGCTTAAATGCATCAATCATTGGTTCTGGCGTCTTTGATGTCACAAAAGGTGGTACAGGCGCCGGTAGCTTTACGTCTAATGGCGTTATCATCGGTAATAATTTCGATGCACTTCAAGTCACTGATGCTGGTGCTCCTTACCAAAGCCTGACTGTTCCTGCCGGCGGCGGCATGCCTTCGTTTGGCGCCATCGACCTTTCTCAGTCAGCAGCCGTCACCGGTATACTGCCTAGGACGTTCGGCGGTACCGGTGTCGATTCGACAGCGACATTCCCCACCGAGGGTACTGTTGTTACTGCAGAAGCTGCTCAAACTCTGCTAGCGAAAACATTAACCACACCTCAAATCAACGGCGGCACTATCTCTGGCGTCCGCATTGACGGTGCAACCACCATCAGCACTACTGGAACGATTAACTCCGGCGCTAGCACAGTCGAAGGTGATATCACCATCACCACAAGCACCGCATTAGCTAACAAATTAGTCTTTAGGGACGGCGGTTCCAGTAATAATTCGATATCTCTGAAGGCACCTGACAACGTTACGTCCTCGGTGATATTTACACTGCCGAACGGAGATGGTTCGACTGGTCAATTGCTTACTACCAATGGCAGCGGTCAATTCTCCTGGGTTTCAGGCGCAAGCCCAACTGGCACTGCTGGCGGCGATTTAACCGGCATCTATCCGAACCCAACATTAAAATCGGTGGCAATCCCAGGTGTTTATCCCAAAGTGACGGTTGATGCTAAGGGCCGCGTTACTGCTGGCACTAATCTGCTTCCTGCTGACATCCCAAGTTTAGATGCTTCTAAGATTGTTTCTGGCGCAGTCGACGTAACTGTAGGCGGCACCGGCACCAATAGTTTCACTAGCATGGGCGTCGTCATCGGCAACGGAACTGGTGGCCTACTTACAACTCAAGCCGGCTTACCATATCAAAGCCTTGTCACTCCAACCGACGGTACCAAGCCATACTTTGGCGCGGTCAACCTATCTTCAGCTAATGCAGTGTCTGGAATTCTACCTTCAACTTTAGGTGGTACAGGAACAGTCTCAACCGCCAGTTACCCAACGACCGGCGTAATCGTCACTCAAGACGCAGTTGAGACTCTAAGCAATAAAACTCTCAATAGCCCTACGATTGCATCAGGCATTATCAACGGATCCTCGTCCATCGAAGGCGCTACCGTCATTAATACAACCGGAACCGTGAGTTCTGGTGCACAAGCGGTAAGCGGCACGATTACCATCAAAAGTACTAACAGCGTCGCGAATAAACTCATATTTAACGACACTGGCAGTAAATCGTTAGCATTCAAAGCACCCAACACTGTCACAACGTCTGTGGTCTGGACTCTACCTGGTGCCGATGGGTCGGCAAATCAGATGTTGTCGACTAATGGATCGGGAGTTCTTGCCTGGGTAAGTGGCGCGGCTCCAACCGGCGCTGCTGGCGGCGACCTAACGGGCTCTTATCCAAACCCAACACTACCAGCTACAGGTGCAACCGCCGGCACGTATGCTAAAGTTCGCATTGACGCTAAGGGGCGCGTACTTGCCGGCATGAGCCTGAGCGCTGGCGATATTCCAAGTCTACCTGCAAGCATCATCGGCTCCGGCATACTTGGTGTCAGCAACGGCGGTACCGGTGCCGCGAACTTCGGCAATAACGGCGTCATTCTAGGCACTGGCGGTAACAACCTGCTCTCAACAGCTGCCGGCGGAGCCTACCAATTACTCACTGTACCAAGCAATGGTGGCACGCCAGCTTTCGGCGCGCTCAACCTAGACCAGTCGGCAGCGGTCACCGGGATCTTAGGCATAGCCAACGGTGGTACTGGTGTTAATTCTGCGGCAATATTCCCAGTATCAGGCACAATCGTCACTCAGACGGCCATAGAAACTCTGAGCAACAAAACCCTCACTAGCCCTGTCATGAACAATGGCACACTCACTGGTACCTCACTAATCTCCGGCAGCACCGTTATCAACAGTACTGGCACGATGAACATCGGTACTGCCACAGTTGCTGGCAACATCACGATGCAGGGCAACAGCACAACTGCTAACAAATTTATATTTAACGACAAAGGAACATCCAACTACATCGCTTTAAAAGCTCCAGACACTGTATCTGGCCAAGTGACTCTGGTCTTGCCTGGTGCTGACGGCGGTAGCGGCCAATTGCTGACAACCAACGGAGCAGGTTCACTCGGCTGGGTAACCGGCACAGCACCGTCGGGAAGTGCAGGCGGCGACTTAACTGGTAGCTATCCGAGCCCGACTCTCAAAGCCAGCGGCGTCACCGCAGGCAACTATGCCAAAGTAACTGTTGATGCAAAAGGTCGAGTAACCACCGGTCTGACTCTGTCGACGTCGGACATCCCCAGTTTACCAGCTTCCATCATCAATTCAGGTGTATTTGGTGTGATCAACGGCGGTACCGGCGTAGCTAACCTGACCAACAATGGAGTCGTCCTCGGTAACGGCACTGGCAATCTGATGTCAACCGCCGCTGGCTCAGCCAATCAGATCCTAAGAATCCCATCAGGCGGCGGCCTGCCCTCTTTCGGCGCACTTAATTTAGCTGACGCAGCAGCCACCAGTGGCATACTTCCCGCCAGCGCAGGTGGTACGGGCACTTCTTCGACCGCAGTTTATCCAACGTCAGGAACCATCGTAACAGCAGACGCCAGCCAAACTCTGACCAACAAAACCATAGATGGTTCTTTATTTACGAACGGGACTATCAGCGGCGCTTCAGTACTTGGCGGGTCCTCAATCATCAACACAACCGGCACCGCTAGCATGGGTGCAACCTCGGTCACTGGTAATATGACGATCCAAGGTAGTGCCGGAACTGCAAACAAACTCATCTTCAACGATCAAACAAATGCTAAGTCTCTGTCATTCAAAGCCCCTGATACTCTAGCAGCCTCAAAAGTCTGGACCCTCCCAGGCACCGACGGCAGCAACGGTCAGCTACTGACAACAGACGGCTCCGGTGTATTGAGTTGGGTTTCTGGTACGTCACCTACCGGCGGCGCAAGCGGTGACCTTACCGGATCGTACCCGGCCCCTACTCTCACCGCTACGGGGGTGGTCGCCGGCACTTATGCGAAAGTTGCAGTCGATTTGAAGGGACGTGTTTACTCGGGTGGTAGTTTAACAGTCTCGGACATTCCAAGCCTACCATCTTCGATCATTAGTTCTGGAGAGATTGCAGTAAACAGAGGCGGTACCGGCGTGAATAATTTCACCGCCAACAGCCTACTGGTAGGTAACGGCACGAGCGCTTTATTGAGCATAGCGCCAGGCACAAGTTACCAAATTCTCTCAGTTCCACTCGGCGGCGGCATGCCGACATTCAGCGCGCTAAATCTGAGTAGCTCATCATCGGTTAGCGGGATCTTACCGGCAAGTTTGGGTGGTACAGGTATTAATTCGGGTGCGACTTTCCCTAGCACCGGAGTGATAGTCACTGAAGCTGGCAGCGCGACTTTAAGCAACAAGTCTCTTAGCACACCACTAATCACCGGCGGTACGATTACAGGTTCGACTGTCATTACTGGCTCATCATCGATTGACACCAGCGGCACGATCAAGTCTGGTGCAAATACTGTGGTAGGCGATCTCAGGATCCAAGGCAACACATCCACAGCTAATAAACTAGTGCTTAATGACAGTGGATCTACGTTCTACGTAGCACTTAAGGCACCAGACGCGTTACTCGCTTCGCGCATATTTACACTACCCGCAAACGACGGATCCGGTGGCCAACTACTGACCACTAACGGCTCAGGCTCATTGGGTTGGACAGCCTCTGCCTTGCCATCGGGCAGCGCTGGTGGCGACCTTTCCGGCAATTATCCAAATCCAGTTCTTGGCCCAAGTGGTGTGACTGCTGGGACATATGCCAAAGTCTCAGTAGATAGCAAAGGTCGCGTCTACTCTGGAGCAAATCTATCAGCTTCGGACATTCCAAACATCTCTGCAAACATTATTAACAGCGGCATACTTAACGTTGCAAACGGCGGTACCGGATCTACCAGCTTCACAAATAACGGCGTTATCATCGGCGGCGGCACCGGTAATCTACTCTCAACTGCCACTGGTAATGCGTATTCCGTCCTTACCGTTTCCAGTGTCGGTGGCACTCCATATTTTGGCTCGTTAAACCTAGCAAATGCAAATGCCGTGAGTGGCATCCTACAATCTAGCAACGGTGGTATCGGCATATCGTCGACTGCTACATTCCCGAGTTCCGGAGTAGTTCTTACGGATGTAGGCACCGCAACCCTAACAAACAAAACATTAACTAGCCCAATCATCACTGCTGCAACTATAAACAGTGCCTCATTGATCAGCGGCTCTACTATCATCAATACGCAAGGATCGATCACCACGACTTCTTCGATCACCGCATCAAGTAATGTGACGATTCAAGGTAGCGGCGGCCAAGCCAACCGCTTAGTCCTAAATAATCCACTAAACACCTACGGTATATCGCTAAAAGCTGCAGATGCCTTGGCTACCAATCTGACCTTTAGCCTACCGACCGGCTACGGCACTGATGGGCAGCTGCTCAAATCAGATGGCGCCGGCAACCTAGTCTGGGCTTCAGGTTCGATTCCTTCCGGCTCGGCTGGCGGTGACCTCACGGGCAATTATCCAAGCCCAACTTTGACAAATACTGGAGTTGGTGCTGGAAACTATACGAAAGTTACCGTTGACGCAAAAGGTCGCGTAACAGCTGCGACCCAATTGTCCGCGTCTGACATCCCTGCACTTTCTGCCGCGATTATCACCTCCGGAACACTGAGCGTAGCCAACGGCGGTACCGGCGCAAGCAGCTTCGCCCTCAACGGTGTACTGGTCGGTAGTGGCAGCAGTGCAATTTCCACAACAGCTGCAGGTAGCGCGGATCAAGTTTTGATCGCTACTCTCAGTGGCCCCAGCTTCGGCAGCGTAAATCTAGGGTCTAGCTCTGCAGTCTCAGGGTTATTGCCAACTGGTAATGGCGGTACCGGCATCAACTCGACTGCAACTTTCCCAAGCTCCGGCGTCGTTGTGACCCAGACAGCAACAGAAACTCTATCGAACAAGACTCTGACCAACTCGGTAATCTCCGCTGGTACAATCAGTGGCGCCTCGCTAATCACAGACTCGACCGTCATTAACACCACGGGCACTATCACATCCGGCGCGCATGTACTCAACGGTACTTTAACAGTCCGTGGCGACAACACAAATGCGAGAGCCATCATCTTAAACGACAAAGGCACGACGAACTCGATCTCACTCAAAGCGCCTGATACGTTAACTGGTTCTGCGGTCTTGACGTTACCTAGCAGTGTTGGCACCGCCAATCAGATCCTGAAAACAGATGGATCAGGTAATTTGAGCTGGGTAACCGGCGCAGCTCCCTCAGGCGCTGCTGGTGGCGACCTTATTGGTAACTATCCAAACCCAACCTTGGCTACTTCTGGTGTCACTGCCGGCACCTACGCCAAAGTTGCTGTCGATGCAAAAGGTCGCGTTGTAACTGGTTTGAACCTACAGAGCAGCGATATTCCTAGCCTACCAGCAAGCATCATAGGGACAGGCGTATTCACTGTTACTAACGGCGGTACCGGAACGACTTCCTTTAACACCAACGGTGTCGTTATCGGCAACTCCGCGAACGGCATGCTAAGCACAAGCGCTGGCTCGGACTACCAAGTCCTTACCGTCCCCAGTGGCGGTGGCATGCCGATATTTAGCGCTTTAAACCTCGGCAATTCAGCAGCCGTCAGTGGCATCCTTTCTTCTAGCAATGGCGGTATCGGCAAAACCTCGACGGCCACGTTCCCATCCAGTGGTGTCGTCGTCACAGAAACAGACGTAGAAACTTTAACTAATAAGACTCTCACCAGTCCTGTGATCAATTCAGGCACAATTGCTGGCGTATCACTCATTGGTGGATCGACAGCAATCGATACAGCAGGCTCGATCAAAACTTCATCTACAGTCACAGCAAAGGGCAATATCACAGTCCAAGGTACTGGCACCTTGTCAAATAAACTGATTTTGAATGACAAAGGCACATCAAACTACTTTGCTCTTAAAGCTCCTGACACACTGAGCTCATCGCTAGAGTGGACTCTACCTGCTTCTGTAGGCGCTAGCGGTTACTTACTCACATCTAACGGCTCTGGATCCTTGAGCTGGGTCGCAGGTACAAGTCCAACAGGCGCTGCTAGCGGTGATTTGACTGGAAGCTACCCAAGCCCAACCTTAGTTAACTCTGGCATCACCAGTGCCGGCACCTACACCAAGGTTGGTGTGGACATGAAAGGCCGCGTCATCTACGGGGCAAATCTAGTTGAAGCCGACATC
>JAPLFY010000036.1 GCA_026390435.1 Pseudomonadota bacterium | reverse complement strand
AATGAACAGTAACTTGCAGATGTCCGCAAAAGACCTGACGAGAGTGATTGTGTCTAATACGCTGCCGCGCGGCAGCGGAGGTTGGCATGGTGAGTGTGGTGCCTAGGGTGAGGTCGAGGACTTAAACTTATTTGCAGAAGAAGGGTGGGTCGCAGATCGGTTTGCCAAAATAGGTAGCGGGGGGGCTGCTTTGGCGCCGACCCACCGTGTCCAAATACCCTAATTTATTAGGTATATTTGGATTTATTCCAATACCATTCAAGTTTTGTCTCGCTCATGCCGATAAGAGCTCATTCGCGGTGGCCTGGTGGTCACTGCTTGGAAGGCTTAAAGGCGTTAGAGGAAGCGGGAAGTCAATGGTAGCCAACAGACTGATGCTATTAGCTTCATTACTTTGTGGATTGGTTTGGCAACCTAACGTTGTCTGGGCCAACGCCGCAAATGCTAAGGCCCTCTGTGCTGTAATGCCAGATGCTGCGGCTTGTAGCGGCGGCCAAGCATCGTGTGCCACCTGTCATACCGGTGCGCCGGCGCTTAACGCCTACGGACAATGTTTGAAAGATGCGATGAGTCAATCCAGCGGCGTCGAAGACGCGCTACAGAAAATCATGCGCCAAGACTGCGATGGCGACGGAGTTAGTAACGCAGACGAGCTAACCGCGGGCACATCTCCTGGCCAAGCCGATCAGGGTCGGGGAGAAGCGGCCGTCGATCAGAGGTCGTGTGAAGATCGTGGTGCTAGTTCAGGCTATAATCTTTGCGGTTACGATCATGACTTTGCCTTCAAGCGTGTCTATCAGAATTTCTGCGGTGTTTCACCGAGCTTTGATGTCTTTAATCAGTTTAAACAGCAGTCCGTGTCTGAAAAGGAAAGGCAAATTGCCGAGACGGCTGCTGAATGTATGAAGTCAAATTTCTGGCGCGGCAAAGGCGGTATCGTCTGGGACATGGCTGGTGTGAAGGTGCGTCCGTTATCTGTGATTAAAACAGGCGACGATGCTGGCGATATTCCGCTGGCAGACTATTACGACGATTACAACATGTACATTTTTCATCAGCTTGACGATGCCGATGCGCGCGGAGTGTTGACTGCCGATTACTATGTAAATCGGAGAGATGGCCAAACCACCACCTACAATACGGTCGACAGCATCCCGCTTAATCCAAAGAAGCCGGGTGTTTTGGCGGTAACTAGCAGTTTCTACAATAACACGCAGCAGTTTGTGCCTAAAGACAAGCGGGCGGGAGTGTTAAGTACGTCATGGACCCAAATTGGACTGACCATGTTTGCTTCGATTCCGCGCTCAACTGCGGCACATTTTTACCGCGTTTATCTTGGTCTTGATATCAGCAAAAATGAAGGCCTAGTTGATCCAGGTGCAAATTTTAAACTGGTTGATTACGACAGCAAAGACGTGACCAGACCGGCATGTGCTGCTTGTCACCGGTCTTTGGACGCCCTGGCTTATCCTTTTACTCGCTACAACGGCTTAACCTTTCAGATCCTTGGTAAAGATATTAATTCTGCTGGTGGATTTATCGGAGGTGCGGTGGGTGGAACGGTGTCATTACCTCCATTCCTTGCCAGTGTGGTCTCGGCCGGATCGTCTGCATTCGGAGGGGATTTACTTCTGCTCGGAGAATACAGCGATAACCGCATTAAGATTTTATCTAAGATGAATGCGGCAATTGAGCCAAATTTGGCTGGCACTCCTTCAGTTGGTTCGATTCTCGGACGCTCCGTAAGTAGTTTGCCTGAGTGGGGACGAGTCGCTGCAAACTCGAACGAATTCGCCCGGCAAACCGTCTTGGATTACTGGCATCTGCTCATCGGTACCGAGCCAGATAGCGAGACCCAGGCTGAATTTGATTCATTAGTGGAAAATCTGAAGACGAAACATAAATACCATGTGCGCGAGATGTTGCTAGATCTAATCATGAGGGATGCTTATGGCGCACCGTAAAATCCTATCAGTTGGCATTCTCGGCACTGCGCTAATGTTGGCGGGCTGTTCTTGGTTTAAGAAACCCAAGGGCAACAATGCCGGCGGGCGCGGTCAAAAGCAGACTCAGTCAGTTACGGGCGCGCTTGGTGATAACGGCGAACCTGGGCTGTCGAATCGTTCGAATATTAGATTTAAAAAGGTGTACTTGCTTCGCAATGACTTCGCTAAGGCACTGCAACTTCCACCAAACCAGCTTTGCAAAGAATCGGGTAAAGATTGTTTGGGTAGCTACAATATCGTTCTTGGCGGTGTCGATCCAAACATGATGCTTTATAGCCGCATAGAGCAACCCGTAACGACCAGTCCGATTGCCGTCGAGCGCATTGCGCTACAGGCTTGTAGCCGCCGCGTAAACTTAGATTTCGGTGGTGGAAAGCCGCTTATCTTTGCCAATATTCCCGCAAGCGGCTCGACATTTGAGCAGTCGCATCGGGATGCTGTGCAGCGCCTTTATCAAAACTTTCTCCAGCGTGATCCAACGGATGGTGATTACGCAGGGCATGAAAAATTACTCGATTCTGTAGGTTCTATGGTTTCCGGTCAGGAGATTGGCAAAGTCTGGGCACAGACAGCCTGCTGGATGGTGGCTACGCAGTTAGAGTCAGTCCTTTACTAGGGATAGAGGGGGCAGAGGGAACGATGAAACGCAAGCTGGGTACACAAGCTGCAGACGATGCGGCAAAAGCCAAGGCTGAAAAAATGAGTAAGCGCGGCCTCGATCGCCGCGAAATGGTGGTGCAGGCGACCCTGCTTGCCCTCGGCCCCATGCTTTGGTCTAGGCGTCTTTTGGCGGGTGAGACGGCGTCTGCTGACAGACGCTTCTTGATTGTCATGCATGGTTCCGGTGGAGCCTCGATCGTCGATTCCTTCATGGCGCTTGCTAGTTCCGAGGTGCAATCTGCGGGCGGTAACTCGGCTGGCCTGAACTGCTATGACCCGGCTCAGTTGGTCAGTTTTTCCGACTCGCCACTCCGTGCGGTTAACTATCAAGGTACGATTGCAGTACTGGGCGGTCTCAAGGTTCAAGGTAATCAGGACGCCTTCGTCAGAAAACATAAACAAGATATGATGGTCGTGACGACCGAAAGTACGTCAGTGACGCATGTAACGGCGCAAAAGCGCGCGATTACAGGTAACGAAGCGTGGTCTGGGCGCACAATCCAGGAGGCTGTCGCCTCTGTTTACGGCAAAGGTATGCCGCTAGCGAACTTGCTGCTAGGGCAGGGTGGCTACATAGAACATGGTATCGATACTAGCCTACCAAGTTTCGCCAAGGGTCTTATCGTTAACGATCCTGCTACCTGGTCCAAGGGCCTATCGAGCGCTTACGGGTTGGATGAGGCTCCCTCTGAAGAGGTCATGGCGATTGCTCGTGAAATTCGCGATCAGATGCTAGATGGGCCATCGACTTTTTATCGTACCTTCAAGAATTCTCCAGTCATGCAGAACTGGGTGCATTCACGTGGCGACACGCGTGCCTTGTTTGAGCAAAGTAAGCTAGCTGCTGGTTTAGATATCTCTGGAACTAATGGAAGTGCTGCAGAACTGATGCGCATTTTCCCGGACTACACTTGGGATCCATATGAGGCGCAAGCTATTCTTGCCTGTATGGCAATCACCCAAGGGACGACCTGTACAGCGACCCTAGGGCCGGGATTTACTGTGGTTAGTAAGGGTGGCCTCACCGAGACGCGCAATCCACCTATTGGGTTTGATTTCTCGCACGCTAGTCACCGCGGCGTGCAGGCACTCATGTGGACCCGCATGCTTTCGGTGACCGACCGGATGATCGAGTTTCTGAAATCGAAAGAGTATGCTCGCGGTGGCAGTTACTGGGACCGAAGCCTGGTTTATTTCGCTACTGACTTCGGACGCAGCCGGGTGCGGCCAAGTGGTGCTGACGTCTTTGCTTCGGGTCATCATTTAAACAACGGTGTTTTAGTCATGTCACCCATGGCCAATGGTAATAAAGTGCTCGGCGGTATAGATCCTAAAACCGCCTTGACCTATGGCTTTGACCCGGCGACGGGCAAACCGGAGCCTGGGCGCAAGACCGAAGAAAAGGACCTCTACTCAGGTCTACTACAAGTTTTGGACGTCAATACCAGTGCCATTCATAATGCGCCCGACATGCGCGCTATGCGGCGCCGTTAACCGGGTCAGGCACTGGTTGTAAGTATCTGGAACTGTTGAGGTCCATGGCATACCATGCCATACCATGCCATACCATGCCATACCGAAAATTTGGCAGAGAGAGCTCATAACACTAAGGTAAGTCTGGGTGCCAGGCCCGATGCACATTTTGCCTAGTTGGCGAAATATAAGTAACAAATTATAATTGGATAAAGCTTCTTTTCGAAGCAGGCGACATTCCACGCTCATCGACGCATCCTCACCTCAACGAAACAAATTTAAAATGAAGCAGATTATTTTGCGCGCAATTTGGTTTGTGCTCTTATCATCCTGTGCAACTCCTACATATCAATACGCCAGCAACCTTAAGCTGCTCGGATTTGATACCTCGTCAGCAAATAGCAAGACTCTGGGACGACTAAATAATCAAATTTGTGAGCGAGCATCAGGGTTTGAACTTGGACAGCCGCCCTTCCTTGCAGCGATGAAAGCGGCGTCAAACGGTGCCGACGTCGGATTTTATCGCTTTGTCACTACGGATCAACGCATCTCGCAGGCAGAATTCTTGGCCCAGAACTGCCTTGTCTTTATGGGGGATGCATATCCATGAGAACGCCATTCAAATTTGCAATGATTGCATCGTCTTTATTTTTTAGCGCATGCTACGTCCATATGGATGTTTTGAACGGAAAAAAAGTGGCCTATGTTTCGATGGTCACTGTTGACCCACCGAAATCATTAGCTGCCGACAAGAAAATCTCAGTCACTTGGTGTACCGATGAGGAGGTTTTAAGCACGGGTATTGGTGATCGTGACATCGGTTACATAGACCAAGTGGTGCTTAAGGCTAACCGTCAGTATCGTACTCCCTACATCTTCAGACCGATAATCACGGTGTCGCGTTCTGGCGCGTTTAGTAGCACGTGTACGAAACTGAGCGGTTACATTGCAAAGGGATCGTGAAATATGGGGTCGTCACAAGATCAAAAAAATTATTTCCGCAAATATTTAAAACTAGGCACCTTGCTGTGTCTAACTATCAATCTTCATGCCTGTACCTATAAATTTATTATGGCGGATCGCTCCCTGCGTAAGGTCAAATATGTAGAGGTCTCGAACAACTTCTATCTGTTTGGCTTGATTGGCAGCGATAAAATCAAAGTCTATAAAGTCTGCGGCAACGACAGGCTTTATAAACTGGATGATGATCAGACTAGGGGGCAATTGCTGACCACTATTTTCACCGTTGGCCTGTTTCAGCCCAGAACTGTCGGCATCACCTGCGGCGAACCGACTCCGGTACCTAAATCTAAAACAGCTGCATTAGATATTGACGAACCCCACGCACTCTAGGCGAGGCCTGACTATGTTTACGCCTTTTAGGCATATATTGACCGGACTTTTCGCTGTCCTCTGCTTTACGCTTACTGGTTGTGCCAGTACGACTTACGTCTTCCATGAAGGACCCGCAGGTCGGACGCAAAGCCGCCTGCTTTTTAGAGGCGATTTCAGCGACAAGTATAAAGGCGAGCTATCTCCTGTAGAGTTAGCGAGAGGCTGCGGCGCTAACGGCCTTAAGGATGTTTCGATCTCATATGGTCCGATAACGATGTTGTTGCTGATTTTTTCGCCCGTCAATCTTGATTCGCTTGACATGGAATATCACTGCAAAGCGGGGTCAGGCACAGCTGCCAACCATCCTGAATCATTCGGCCGCCCTGCACAGGCAACATTGACCAGCATTCAATGACTTAGCCGAAGTGCCTGACCCCATCAGGGACCAGCATTCAGTAACTTAGCTTAAGTGCCTGACCCCATTAGAGACATTAGACATTCCATGTGGTCGTAGCCCATGGCGATGGGGTTCGGCACTAGGTGGATGTCGCTACGAGCGATAATTTTTTTATAATTACCCTTTTGAACGATGTATTTAACTTCTTGTATCCCCGGCCACGGATTCTCAAACGTGGACAGCCGCATCTGCAGAGCGACTCGCATGTAACCCAGATGGGCGATTGAGGGTAGCGGAGTAAAGCTTGAGAAAGACCACCATTCGTCGGTGTTTGCTTCTTTGGTGATCGCAATGGTTGTCGATGCCAGCTCGGGCTGGTTAGGGAGGCCAGCGGTCTTTCTCTTGGCCGTGCCGCTGATGGACATACTGACGATGTTCCCTGCACCGTCCTTGGATACAGTCAGAGTGCAGGTACCTTGCTCTTTGCCGTCCGCCAGGCTGATCCCAACTAGCGTGTCACTGGTGAGGTCTACCTCCTGAGCCAGCGATAGGCTGGGATGCCACAGCGTGCAGGCTGATAATGTGGCAATTCGAACTGAAGATCGAATTTTGCTGATTGATTTGCTCATAGAGGAACTCCCGGGAGTCGAATTAAGGCAAAAATCCTTTACTACTGTGGACGAGCAATCTTTGTGCCAGACACGGATTCTCTGTCATGCCTTAGTCGCGTTAATCTCTCGGTCCTTGAATGACCCACTGGGTTCGCTGTAACACTCTGTAAGTATTTGGATAATTTTGATGCGGTCGTGTTTCCTCCGAAGCCCCCCTTGACCACCTGGTCCCGGTAACTTACAGCTATCAGGACTTATTTTTTTGGGAGGTTTGCGTAGTTATGGAAGCTGGTCATATTTCCATTCATGCCGAGAATATCTTACCGATCATCAAGCGCTGGCTGTACTCGGAGAAGGAAATTTACATCCGTGAACTCGTCTCCAACGCGGCGGATGCAATACTTAAATTGCAGAAGCTCTCTTTGCTTGGCGAAGTTAAGACGGAAGTTCCTGACGCAGCGATCACGCTGACTATCGATAAACCAGGTAAGCGCCTTATTATCAGCGATACCGGTCTTGGGATGACCGCTGATGAGATCAAAAAGTATATCAATCAGGTCGCTTTCTCCGGTCTGCACGACTTTCTTGATAAATACAAAGATAAAGATGACAGCCAACAGGTGATTGGTCACTTCGGTCTAGGTTTTTACTCGTCCTTTATGGTCGCCAGTAAAGTCGAGATCGATACGCTGTCCTATAAAGAGGGCGCGGTTGCGGCGCGTTGGAGTTGCGATGGGTCAACGGCGTTTGAGCTGAGTGAGTCAGATCGCAAAGAAGTTGGCACGTCCATCATCCTCCACATCGGCGATGACTCTGCGGAGATGCTCGAGGTGGAGACCATCAAAGGCCTCATTCATCGCTACTGTGCCTTCATCCGTTATCCGATTAAATTAGCCGATAGCGGTGAAGTTTTAAATGAGACGAGGCCACTTTGGACGCGGTCACCGACTGAGTTAACTGACAAAGACTATATCGACTTCTTCCAAAAGCTGTTCCCCGGTAGCCCGGATCCCCTGTTTTGGATCCACTTAAATGTGGATTACCCATTCAATCTAAAAGGTGTGCTCTATTTCCCTAAATTGAAGCACGAACTAGACGCCTCGCAGGGTGAAGTTAAGCTCTACTGCAACCAGGTTTATGTCGCTGACAATACTAAAGAGCTGATCCCTGAGTTTCTCACCCTGTTAAAGGGCGTGATCGACTGTCCAGACCTGCCACTGAATGTGTCGCGTAGTTATCTGCAAAACGATCCAACCGTGCGCAAGATTTCTGAGCACATCACCAAAAAAGTCGCCGATAAATTATCCGGCATGGCTAAGACCGAGCGCGAGACTTACGCCAAGTTCTGGGATGATATTCATCCTTTTATTAAGTTCGGCATGCTGCGTGATCACAAGTTTTTTGAAAGAATGCAGGATTACCTGCTGTTCAAAACCGCCGATGGCGAGCATCTGACTCTGGATCAATACAAAGAAAAAATGACAGGCAAGGTCGAGGACGGCACAGTCATCTATGCTAGCGATCCAAAAGCTCAGGTGTCCTACCTTCGTCTGCTCAAAGAAGAAGGCATGGAGGTCGTCATTGCAGATACGATGATCGATCAGCATTTCATCCCTTACTTTGAGATGCAAACCGGCCGTAAGTGGAAATTCAAACGAATTGATTCGGATCTTTCTGAGCACTTACTTGAGGGCGCAAAGCCCGACATCGTGATTGACGCAAAGGATAAGGCAACGACCACCGAAAAAATCGACAAGATCTTCCGCGACAACTTGGATCAACAGCAGGTCAAAATCCGCATTGAGTCCTTTAAGTCAGATAAAGTTCCGGCGATGCTCCTGATCGACGAGAATGCCCGCCGCTTGAAGGATATGGCCCGGTCTAATGGCGCAATGGCAGCATTTGCTGTTGGTATGCCGGAAGAGCGCACGTTGGTCGTGAATCAAAACAGCCCAGCGATTAAAAATCTACTGAAGCTGTCGCAAACCTTCAACCGGCACGAAGAAGTGAAGTTGATGGTCAACCAGATCTTCGATTTGGCTTGGCTGCAGCAGGGTGAGTTCTCGGCTGAGATGATGCAGTCGTTTATCGATCGCAGTGCTGCGATTCTCGGACGGCTTGGTGTTTCAGACGTTTTGCTAGCGCAGTGATGTCTGGTAACCCGTAGTCACGTTTATTGAAGAAAAGAGGAACTGGCATGCAACAGGCGCAATTTGCTCACATTAAGAAGCTGTTTCAAGAAACCGTTCCGACGGTTGATTTTGCCAGCTTGCGTTACCACCGCGATTGTGACGATTTAGTGGCTGTGCGTCAGGACGTGCTGGAACCCCTTCGCACCAATCGTGACCAAGGGGTCATGGTGACCGTACATCACCGAGGTGGAATCGGTTACGGTGCCACCTCGGAGCTCACCCCGTCTGGACTTCGCGAGGCATTTGCGCGGGCAGTTGCCTGGGCAGAGCGCCTCGGCTCGGTAGCGGTGACCGACTTTTCTAAGATTGATATGCCGCACAAGCGAGGGGAGTTTAAAAGTCCAGTCAGAGAACCTTGGGACGGGTTGTCCCTTCGGTCAAAGGTTGAGATGTTGAGTGATGCGTCGCGGCGCCTTAAGCGTGGTAGCAGCATTGTCGATTGGTCGGCAGACCTGTGGCACTTGCGTAGCGATCGCCTTTATCTAACTAATGGTGGCGGCGAGATTTACCAGTCGTTTGACCGCCTGGTTCCGTCTCTGAGCGTTACTGCCAACAAGGGCTCTGAAACGGTGACCCGAACCTTCGGCCACATGGCGGTTTGTCGCCAGCAGGGCTTCGAACTTCTTGCCGAAACTGGCTTCAATACCGCAAGTGAGCAACTGGCTGAGGAAGCCTTAGAACTTCTTGCCGCACCTAACTGCCCGTCTGCTCAAATGGATTTACTGCTAGCCCCGGATCAAATGGTACTGCAGATTCATGAATCGATCGGTCATCCCTTGGAGCTCGACCGAATTCTCGGCGACGAGCGAAACTATGCCGGTACCAGCTTTGTAACTATGGATATGTTTGGGCGCTATCAATACGGATCGCCACTACTCAATGTCACTTTCGATCCGTCACGGCCTGAGCAAGCGGCAAGCTATGCATTTGATGACGAGGGGAGTCCAGCAGAGCTGCAGTACATTATCAAGGACGGGATTTTACTGCGGCCGCTTGGTGGCACGATTTCGCAGGCTCGTGCTGATTACGACGGTGTGGCCAGTGCGAGAGCTGACAGTTGGCGCAGGCCAGCGATCGACCGGATGTCTAATCTGAACGTCGAGCCGGGCACCGTCTTCTTCGAAGATATGATTGAGGGTGTGGAGCGCGGCATCTACATGCAAACCAACTGTTCTTGGTCCATTGATGACTCACGAAACAAGTTCCAGTTTGGTTGTGAACGGGCTCAACTCATCGAAAATGGCAAGTTGACGAAGGTGGTGAAGAAGCCAAATTACCGCGGCATTTCCTCAAACTTCTGGCGCAGTCTGAAGAGCGTTGGCCATTTAAGTAATATGGAAGTTCTGGGTACGCCCTATTGTGGCAAAGGTGAGCCGAATCAGGCCATCACAGTGGGCCACGCGAGCCCACCGTGCTTATTTGCCAACGTTGACGTCTTCGGGGGAGAATAAGCATGCAACAGTACTTTTATGATCTGGCTGATTTCGTAGGCGTTCAGTTGCAGTCAGGCGAGATTTATACCACCTACCTAACTGGCGAGAATTCAGACTTTTGTCGCTTCAGCGGTGGCAAGGTGCGGCAGGCTGGTGGCGTGAAGCAGTATAGTTTATCGCTGCGACTAATTAATGGTCAGCGTCATGCCCAAGGGTCGTTGTCTTTGAGCAGTCACAAAGATTCGGACCGTCAGCAAATCAAAGATTTGCTGGGTATTTTGCGCGAGCAACTAGCAGAGCTGCCGGAAGACCCATATTTGCTTTATGCGACGGACGTACAATCGAGCGAGGCGCGCCGTCAAAATCTGCTGCCCGACAGTCGTGAAGTCGTAGCAAATATCATTGAGCGTGCAAGTGGCCTAGATCTCGTCGGCATTTATGCTGCAGGCTCGATTTACCGTGGCTTTGCTAATTCACTTGGGCAGCGCAACTGGTATGAAAGTTATCCTTTTAACTTAGACTGGAGCCTCTACCTCCAGGGCGATAAAGCTGTGAAGACCAGCTACGCTGGCTTCGTCTGGGAAGACGGCGCCTTCGCTCAGAAATTAGCCGATGCTAAGGCTCAGCTGGCGGTGCTCAATCTGCCCCCTCGCACCATCAAGCCCGGTCAATATACGGTGTATCTGGCACCCCCAGCTTTGGCAGAGGTGACGGACATGTTGTCGTGGAATGCGTTCGGTCTCAAAGCGCATCGGACTAAGCAGACATCGCTACTGAAAATGGTGGAAGCCGGTGTCTCGATGAATTCTGCTGTGACAATGCGAGAAAATACGGCTGAGGGTCTGGCTCCGGACTTTAGCGACTCAGGATATCGTCGTCCCGCACAGGTGAACTTGATCACCAACGGTCACTATCAGGATAGTTTGGTATCTCCCCGTTCCGCCAAAGAATATGGGGTCGCGACCAACGCTGCAGGGGACGGTGAATCACCGCAGTCCCTTGAGCTTGCCGCTGGCACCATCGAGCGCAGCGATGTGCCGCAGATCTTAGGCGAAGGTGTCTATATTAATAACCTTTGGTATCTAAATTATTCTGATCAGTCGGCTTGCCGCATGACCGGACTGACTCGCTTTGCATCTTTCTGGGTGGAAAATGGTGAAATCAAGCAGCCAGTCAATGTGATGCGCTTTGATGAGTCAGCCTTGCGAATGCTTGGCGACAAGCTAGTTGGCTTGACGAAAGAGCGCGATATGATCATGAGTGCCCATACTTATGAGAGACGTTCCGTGAATAGTGCACATCTTCCGGGCGCTGTGATAAAAGACTTTAGCTTCACCCTGTGAAGCTTTAGCAATGATGCTATAAAAATTGAGGTGGCGGTTATGTGCGATTGCTTCGTAACCAAGTTAGATCTGAAGACTAACTTCAAGGCCCCCAGACTGCTGGGTCAGCTTCTTGTTGGTCTTTTGATTCTTTGGGGCTCCAACTCTGAATTTGCTTTTGCTCGCGATGTTTCTCCTGGCTTTGTGACGACATCAGGTACCAAATTTGTCCTTGATGGAAAGCCTTTCTACTTTCAAGGCACCAACGCTGTGCGCTTCGGCACTACAGCCAGTGAGCCCGAGGGCCAAATCTATTGGGCGATGCGGGAATATGCGGCGCGCGGATTGCGGGTCGTGCGTTTTTGGGGCTTTTCCTGTCAGGGCTATTTGGATGGTTCTGCGTCCATGATTGAATGGGCTAGCAAAGATCAAATCGGCTACAATGAGGGCGCCTGGCAGCGACTTGACGCTACCCTTGATGCAGCACGAGCAGCCGGTTTAAAAGTGATTCTGCCGTTGGTTAATTTTGAGCCATCCTATTGCGGGATGGAGTGGTGGACTAAACAGGTCATAGGCAATAGTGACAAGCATTTGTTTTACACTGATGATCGCGTGAAGAATGCTTTCAAACGCCATGTTGCAACGCTGCTTAATCGCGTTAACACGCGGTATCAGTCAACTCTCGGGCGTAGCATTCGCTATAAAGACGATCCGACCATTATGGCGATTGAAATCGCGAATGAGCCACACACCGAAGATTATTATGAATGGAACAAGGGGCTCCCAGCAGGTGAGCTCGTCTACAACTTTCTGAACGATATGTCTTGGTACCTGCGTAGTTTAGATCAATCGCACCTGATATCCACAGGTGAAGAGGGCTACAAGACCACCATTGATGGTTACTATGACACCTACGATCACGTCTGGATTAACAACGGATCAAAGGGTGTCAACTTTGAGAAGAATGTGACCTTATCGCAAATCGATTTTGCGACGGTTCACATTTATCCTGACAACTGGAACATTCCTTCTCACCAGATGTTCTGGGTGGAACAGCACCTAGTTAAGCGTCGTGCCGACATCGCCCATAATGCTGGCAAGCCGATTGTACTCGAGGAGTCCGGCTTTAATAATGACGGAGGCTGGTGGGGTTATAAATTAGGCTACGGCAGTAACCCCTCATGGTACCTATGGCAAATGTATGAGTTCGCTAATCGCTCTGGTTATGCAGGGACTATGATTTGGGAACTGATGCCAAGCGGCTTCCGCGTAGGCGGTTACGATTACGACACCAATCATCCGGTCGCGGATGTCGTCACTCGCCAGGCGTCTTATATGAACGGGAAAAGTTACTAAGCCCCAAGTGCTTTTTCATTGGCTAATTTAACTCTGATTCCAATGGCTTGTGGTGTTGTTGCAAAAAAGCCTAAACTTTTCGCGAAAAACAGCCGACTGGGGTTACGAAAGCAAAAATTGATCCCTCGAACTGAGGGGGGGGCTGACCATGAGCAGCGCGAAATTTACGGTAGTCATCGTCGGGGCCTTGGTCTCGTCTGGCTACGTGATTCAGCATACGCAAGAGCAGCGGAGCCGGGTGGTATTGGCTCAGCAGGCACAAGAGGTCAAGCTAGCCAGCCTGAAGGTAGCCATGGCTCGCCAGCAGGCGAACCGAGAGGCTTATGTGGTGAAGGAAAGGGTCCGATTAAATTCGACCGGGAAACAACTGGCCGAAGCTCGCCGTGCTCTGGCTCCACTCATGAATCAGTGGAACGATGCACGTGAACAAGTGCTGGCCAATGGTCGAGTGGCGGACCCCACTGACGAGCTCCGTGATGAAGAGCGTCGGCAGGCGGAAATGCGCCGGCAAATGGATGTCCTGACTAAGCGTATCGGGCAGGTCGAGATCAAAAAGACTGCTCAGATAGCTGAGATGGAAAAGCAAAAGCGCGCCTCTCAAGGTGAATATGCCTCGCAGGCAGAAGTATTGTGGCAGGATATCGATCAGTTGCAAGCGTTTCAGCCCGAAGCCCCTGCCGGGAAGGACACAAGTGGTGCGCGCAAGGAGGCGGATCAGCAACTAGCCGAACTGCAGGCGAGCGAGTCGACCTTACAGCAGCAGCAGATCTACTTGGAACAGTCTCACTATGATTTGCTCCGCCAAGTAACTGTGATGTACGCGAATCAGCGCGCGGATTTGAGTGCGCAGCGCGACAAGCTACAGCAGCAAATCACGGCAAGTGCGGCTCGCTGCCAGGAACTGAGGATTGAAGTAGCTGATCACAACAAGCGGATGGATACCGACAAGGCCGTAGCCAGGATTCTTCAAGATCGAGTCAAGACTCAGGAAGATCTAGTTGCGCAGCTGACAACGGATTTAGCGACAGTTAGGCAGCGGGTCGACAGCGTTGTGCTGGCACACTGACACGCAGCAGTTGTTGGTTTTCCATTGCTAGGGCCACGTGCTAATCTCGTCCCTCTGTTAACATTTGTTACGATCTGGGGCACGTTAATCCATGCAGAAACCTTCGACTGATCCACAGAAGGTCGGGTTCGATTTCGCGTTTTTAATGTTGCTGCTCGCAGCGATTTATCTGCCATTAATGTTCGCCGTCCCGTTGCCGACGACCGGAGACCAGAAGACCTATATCGCTCAAGCCTTAGAAATGGCGGAGGTTCATTCCTGGTTTAAGCAGACGCTTTTTGAGTTGCCCAATTACTACAAAGGGCCGCTCATGTTTTGGTTGCTGCGCCTTGGCTTTATCGCCTTTGGAGCGACGCCAGCAGCCTTGATATACATGAATATCGCCGGCTATGCCTTGGCTGCTTGGGTCTTGTGCTCGTTTGTGCGGAAGCAGTTGCCGCGCGAGCGAGCGATAGCGATCATGGTGCCAGGTCTGTTATTTCTGAGCAGCGGTGCCTATTCGCATGCCTTGGCTGCGCAAATGGAGGCGCCACTTATTGCATGTTATGCCGTGTTTATGGCCCTGCTAGGCGGCGCTGAGGCTGGTCCTGCTGGTCAGCAGGGGAGGCGCATGGCATGGGTGATGGCAGGTGCAGCTGGTTTACTGAAATCACCATTGCACAGTGCCCTACTAGGCTGTAGTGCGCTCCTATACTGGTTGTTCACGAGGCAACTGGCGGGCTTGGCTCGCAGGATCTCCGAATGGCTCAGTATTTTATTGGGTGTTGCTGTCTGTGTGGCTGGTTTTTTACCAGCGATGGTGACCGACTTTGAGGCGTTTTATGCCACTTATATCGAACGCGAGCATTTGACGCGAGGAGTCAATCAGAACAGTCTACTCGGAGCGTTGGGGCCTTTTTTTGGTGGTCAGTTGCAGCCGTGGATCTTACTGCTGATAGTTGCAGTGCTTGCAGGGCGGTGGCGGCGTTCGCCGGCATCTGATGATTTGCCCGCGCGGCGTAATCTGTGGCTCTTAATTGCAGCGATGATAGTGCCGACGGGTCTCTTCTTTGCGATACATTTTTTTCATAGCGACATTTATTTCCTCCCTTTACTACCAGCGATAGCCCTCTTGTTTGGTTTGGTCATGTCTCGTTTAGAGTGGGTCAATCCGGCTGCGCTTAAGCTTTGTCAGTGGGTGTTGTTTGTCGTGGTCATGATCGTGTGCGTGGCTATGGCTGCCATCGTTTTGCATTTCCGACCATTTCCCGCATGGTGGGGATTTTGGACTGATCTGGTGATTTTCGCGTCGCTGTTCATCTGTGTCGGGTCATTGCTGTTAGGGTTTCGAGATCGGGGTCTACTTTACCAAGTGCGGTGTTGGTTTGTCGCTGTTGCGGCCTTATATGCAGGATTTGGTCAGGTCTTGACCGGCTTTGAAAGGCATGAGGTTAATTCGTTTTTGACCGCTAGCTCCGGCTACGAAGCACGAACTTGGGCGCGGTTAAACCTCACGGAAAACCTTTGGTCTGATCAGGGTCTACTCACCGTGTTGTTGTCTCGACGCATCACTGCGGTAAATACAGTCGGGGATCTGCAAAAGGCATTGTCAGACGGGACATTATTATATGTCCTGGATGATAAACAATTAGCGGTTGTCCGTGAGACACTGGCTAATTTGCCGGCAAAATCCCTAAAAGTGGTGCCGTATCACACGTGGCGAGTCCACGGCAGGGCAGCTAATGGGGAGCCGGTTTGGGCGGAAGCTTGGCGCACTCGGAGTTTGTCGCCCCTTGAGCAGACTGAATACGCAGTGATTGCTGAAAATCGCTAGGGGTTGCAGACATTTCGCTTTCGTCTTCTGCGTGCGCAGCAGACCAGAGCTACGTTAGGTCGAAGTTAAATTAATGCACAGTTTTTCCGTCGTATCGAGGAGATAGGCGAAGAAGAAAGTGCGTTTAGAGTTGCGAAACAGCAATTCTCCCATCCATTAAGCTGGATGTGTCAAGTAAAAAATGTGTGTTTTGTTTATATCTAATGTCAAGTCATGGTAGAATTTAGTTTAGTCATAAAACCTGCTGTCACCATGTATCAAGAGGCAGGTAGGTATTAAATGCGATTAATGCTAAACAAATTGCGCCTGAGCCTCACTGCGGAAGTGAAGCCGGAAGACAATCCGCAGCGGATTGAGCTAGCGCTTTTGCGTGGCAATAAGTCTATGGATAAATTGATCGCGAGCGGCCGCATCCACCGGTTTCACATGACTAATTTGTTAGAGTGGGCGCGGCTTGAGGCCGAAAAAAATGGTCACAGCATGCGGGTTGTGATTGCTGTTGGCATCCCCAATACTAGTAACATTACAGTTCATCGCCGCACATTTCTCGATCGATTTCGCGGGCTGGTCTGCCGCATCAGTATTGCCCCAGACAGCAACATAGCCGACACGCGTCTGGCATTGGCTGTCAGTGCTTTGATCGCAGAAGTCGCCGGCATTGATATCGAACGTATAGACGACGAGGCCGTATATGAATCCCTGAAGCTGGCTCGATCAGCGCGTCAGGTTGAGGATTTTCCCATACCTTTGTATCGCCCCAGGCAGTGGAAGCTATGGTATTACCTGGCGGAAGGGGTGTCACTCCGCCGCAATGCTGATGGGCAAATTGCCTTGCATGTGGAGGATCCAGAGGGCCTCTCCGAGTCACTCGACAAAGTGCAAGAGGCAGAGTCAAACATGATGGCTCGGTTAATGGATCCGCTCAGTGGTATGGCGCTTACAGATGTTGCGACTGTCATGGGGCGCTTTTCCTCGCTGATGCGCCGCATGTCACGGTATTCCCGGCATCGCCGCGTCGGTTCGGGGGGGCGCTGGGTGCTCTGGCACCATGCCGATGTCGGTGGTCGAATGGGGCGCCGCAAGGCTGCCACTGTTCGCACTGTCGAGGTTACCGCCGAACTAGCTGCTGACAAAATGCAGTGCTTCATGTCAGTGAAGCCACTTGTTGCGAAGGGAGCCTCGATCCCTCGCGAGGAATTGCGAGCCTTGCTGCGGATAGAAGGCGTGGTCGATCCTTTTATTGATGAGCTTGATCGTATTGAAAAAGAAGTGTCAAAAGGCCACGCAGTGGTTGCGCGTTTGGTAGCTGCCGGAAAGGTGCCAATCTCTCCTGAGCAGCCGAGGCTCAGGCTTGCTATCGTGGCGGAAGAGCGGGAACCGGTGGTGCTTAAGGAGTTGCTGGAGCGCTCGGTCTTGGATATTCGCCAACTTCAACCCAAGCGCTTTGTCGGAGTGGGAGCTCTGGTGGCGGTCGTCGACTATTCAATTCCTGGTGTGCACGGACGCGATGTCCTGGGTAAGGAATTGCCTTTTAGAGTGCAGGTCTTTGATGAGTTTGTTGCGGGTCAAGGTGTGGAACGGCGCGGCGAGGCGTTTTTTGCTCGCGATGCTGGTGTGGTTAGGATCAAAGGTAACGAAGTGCTGATCGATTCAGCTATGCAATTTCCGGGGAACGTTGACCTTACCACTGGCGACATCGAAGCACCGGGCCCACTAGCGATTGGTGGCAGCGTTGAGGTGGGAGCGTCGGTTATCGCTAACGGGCCCGTTACAATTGCCCAGGCATTCGCCGGCAAATATCTGCGAGCGAATGGTGGCTTGACCATCCAAGGCGGAGTACAGGGGCAGCGCGGCAGTGTCCTTGTGGTCACGGGTGATGTGTCTATTCGATTTATGCAGAGTGGGACCATCCGTTGTCGCGGCAATGTGGTTATAGAGTCCAATATGACTGGTGGCATTATAGAGGCCACCGGAACTGTGACTGTCGTGGATCCTCAGGGCGGAATTTTTGGTGGTCATGTTATAGCTGGGCAGACAGTCAGTGCGGCCAATTTTGGTCGTGATGGTGGGCAGACTGTACAAGTTTGGTTTGGCTCAGCAGTTCAGTCTGTAAGGCGGCGTAGTAATCTAACTAAGCGGCGCGCACAGCTCATAGCTAGATTAGAAACTATGGAGCGCTCCGGCATTGGTGGGGCTGGTAAGTTGACAGAGCGTGCGGCTAAGCGGGGTGATCGTCGAGTGGTCCGCGAGGCGATGGATAAGATAGGCGTAATTATAAAACGACTTGAAGACTTAATTGCCAGTTTGAATACGGAAACCGTTGGTTCTCAGGCGCATTTTCTCGAAGCGAAAGGGACTCTCGCTCGGGGGACCATGATCGCCCGCGACACCCAAAATATGACGGTGGAATCTTCGATTATTGGAGTGCGAGTGGTTTCAACTAATTCCGGTCTAGTGCTGTCCGCGGTTGCGGAAAAAAAGGCCGACGAACCAGTAGCTTAAATGACTTCGTCATGAACCACTTCGTCATGAACCACTTGGGGGCTTTGGTAGACGCCAAGTCTGGACTTTGCGCTGCATTTCGTTTTGCTCAGCGGCTGATCTAGGTTGTGCGCTGTAGAGGTCATGGCTGATCGCTTTATTTATGACTTCTAGCATTTTTTCGTCGCCTAATAACGTAACTAGGCGGCTATGATAGTGCTCGAAGCTTTCGCCGATCAGCCGATCGTAGCCAAAAATTCGCATTCGTTTTAAAAAAATCTGGTAGTAGCGCGGTAGTTTTTGCTCTTGCATTGGCTTTGTCCAGCGTCTTATCAGCCAAAACGTTAAAAAGGCTACGACTAATATAGATGCTGCTGATTCGCCGAATATAATGAGTGATTTAAAATTGGGGGTGTTTTCTGGGCCGTGCCTTCCGATTGCTTGCAGCTGCTTAATTAAGTCTTTTTGTGCAGATTGATCGTAATTAATGACATATCGGTGCATCCAAAAATTAATACCATTAGTAATTAGGCGAAGTGTCGACATAGCATTTGAAATTAAATCGTCTGATGCTGGGGTAGGGTCAAAAGCATGCCAGCCATGCCCGGGAATATAGGTCTCTACCCAAGCGTGGGCATCTTCGTCGCGAACTTCCAAAGTGTCGACGAATTCATTAAATATACCGCCATGATAACCTACGACTAAACGTGCGGGTAAGCCAAGGGCGCGGAGGGTCAAAGCCGCGGCGGTCGCAAAATACTCGCAGTGCCCGCGCCGCTCAGTGGAGAGAAAGCTGGCCAGAGCATCGGTGCCTGAGAAGCTGTTGGTTAAAGTCGTTTTAAACTTGGTAGAAAATAGCAGGCCTAGTTTTTTTTCTACGTCTGCCAAAGTTGCAGTGGCCGGATTGATTGCTAATTCTCTTAGCCAGGCCTGGAAGTATTCGGCCTCGGCTACCGACGGGGGGATCGACAAATAGATAGCCAGATCACTGGCGGCAAGTTCATAGGGTAGTGGGTGACCGATGGGGTCTAGGGCTTGCTTTAGATTACTCACTGTCGATGTCTCTAGTTGGTCGACCGTGAGAGGTTGTGAAATCTTGATCTGATAGGTGTAGCGTCCAGTGCTGAATGGATCACGAATCAGGCTGCCTGCTTGATTGATCAGGAAATGCGTAGCTATGTTTTGAGGGCTACTTATACCCATGAGTACGCCTGGGTAAAACACACTTGCGTTGATGCTTGGTTCAAGATGAATCAAAGCTGTGGTCACCTCGGCGTCATGCTCCTTGGCTATCCTTATGTCTTGCGCCGCGTCACTGGGGCGAAAATCAAAAATGTGATTTCTCCAGTGAATTCCGTCAAATGTGGTGAGTGTATCGCCCCGGAACAGCAGTTTGTTGGCGCCGGTTCGCAACCAGAGTTTGTCCTCTGATTCCACCATGAACGCTAGGTCATGCGAGACTTCAAGCTTGCCTTCTGCTGTCAAATTAACCAATCCAGAGTAGCCAGTTGAATGGCCACTACGTCCGTTATTTAAGTTGAAACTGAAGCTTTGCACGCGTGGGAAAAAGAGGAAAATGACTAAAGCTGAGATAAATCCGACGGGTATTACATAGAGAAACTGGCGAAAATAGCTTTTTGGTAAGGATTCTCCACTTTGACTTTGTAGAGTGTCAGAAAAGTATAGGTTGGCGGCATTGAGATTTAGCATCAGTAGGATGATTAAAATCATAAAACCAATGTATACGAGACCTGTCGATCCCAAAGTCATACTGCCAACGCCAATCACGACAATATTCAGGATTGCTAGCCAATATGAGCGTGGACGGTCGTAGCTAAGGAGCAGCCACGGCAAGGATCCGCAGATTAATTCAATCATGATCATCACGAAATCTTCGGTGCGATTAGCTTTTAGGCCTTGCTGTATGACCAGGATCAAGAGTGATGCCCCAATGGCTAGTCCTATGCGTCGCTTTTGATTCTGCCAGCGCTGTGCCATGCTTGATACGATCATCACTGCGAGCGTAAAATATACTAGGATCACAGCTGGACGAGCGACTCTTGAGGCTATAGCTACGGCGCAGTCTACTAAAAGCAGCAGTTGCCAGCTTAGGCGGTAGTATTCTCCAATTTTCAGGGTTGATGGTCGTTTCATACAGACCCTGCAGAGAAATTCGTGGATGCAGGAGCTTTTTGCCAGATTATTTCGCTCTCATTTAGGTGGAGCGTCATATTGGTGGATATCTTTTTTGGCTTATATCCAAGCGGTAGTCGGGGCCCCCGGTCACGCTCAGCAAAGGTAGGAATCAATGCCAAGGTGGCACGACAAGAGTCACTACCAGTGACCTCGATGTTGCGACCGAAATCCAGGAGATAGGATTTTTGATGGTCGTCTAAAACCTGGATGGTAGTTCGAATCCGGACCAAGAAGTCTTCGTACTCTTGTTCCGTACCTAGTGCGCGGAGATAGCTCCAAGGGATATCTAGGCGTACCGCGGAGTTCGTATTCGGTGAGCGAAATTGCCGAATCACCCATTGAGATGTGGGCTTGTTGGCACTCTTTTTCCAATCAATGTGGCGTCGGCCATCGCTCCCGGCAAAGGGTCTGTGGCAATAAAAATCTAGCTCATTTGCCGATTGCAGTAGTCTTTGTTTTAAAACACCGTGCAGCTTGCTCAGCAAGGATTCATCAACTCTAGGCGCTATGAGTATCGAGCTTGAGACCGTGCCGAGTTTGAATTTTGCCAAGATCCCAAAAGGAAACGTAGTGATCTGGACTGTTTTTAGGCTTCCGTATTCACCGCGTGGCAAGCCTTGAATAGTCACCTTACTTTGCTGGGATACTGTAGGTGCTATCGAGATGACTAGGGCCTGCCCGAGGGACTCAGGTGGGCGTGCGATCAGGCTGAATCTAGGAGTGTCCTGCATAAAGAAATTCTGCATCTGAAATACAGAAAACCATGAGCTATGATTTTTTATCGTAAAGCTAAGTTCAAAGGCGGTGTTTGCATCAGCGAGTGCGGCGCTGGCTGTTTCAATAGTACAACTCTTCATTGCTAGTTCTGACAGTAGCCCGGAAACAATAAAGCCTCCAAGACCTGAGCTCAAAAACACATATAGTGCGTTGATTCCGCTGCTAACCGCAATCAGTCCTATGAGTAGGATGAGGCAAAACGAATACATCCCAGGTTTTGTAAACGAGATGCCACGATTGACCTTGGGATAATACATGACCTAGATAATATCCACTTGGGTTAATAAACTGCGGATGACTTCGGTTGAAGTGACGTCAGCTTGTGCCAGGACTCGGTGCGCTAAGCACGGCAGAGCCAGGGTCTGTAGGTCGTCCGGTGTAACAAAGTCGCGGTCTCGCAAGATCGCTAAGGCCCTTGCCATGCGTAACCAAAGAACCCCACCACGGGTCGAAATGCCGAGGCGTAACTTAGCTGCGGTTCTAGAGCGATCTATGAACCTCTTAACATAGCGAGCGACCTGGTCTGAGATGTGTATAGTGTCGAGCATGGAACTTAACTGATGAAGGCTCTCCCCCTCTATAACGTTGGACGGGACATCAATCAGTGGGTCCCGGCGAGCAGCCTGAAAAATCTCTAGTTCTCGCCTGTCGCTGGGGTAACCCATGTGCAGTTTAGCGGCAAATCGATCGAGTTGGGATTCAGGTAATTCATAGGTGCCGATACTCTCCACTGGATTTTGTGCGGCAAATACAATGAAGGGCTGCGGTAGTACGTGTGTTTGGTGATCTATGGTGACGTGTCCCTCACTCATGGCCTCCAGCAATGCTGACTGTGTGCGCGGCGAGGCTCGGTTAAGCTCATCTGCCAGCAGAATCTGGGTGAAGATAGGGCCCTTATGAAACACAAATTGTTGACTGGACTGGTCGTAGACTTCGACGCCAATAATGTCAGACGGTAGGAGATCGCTAGTAAATTGCACGCGTGCAATCGAGAGCCCGAGCAGTTTGCCTAAGGCTTTAATAAAGGTTGTTTTGCCGACCCCCGGCACATCCTCTAGTAGTATGTGCCCGCCTGCCAATAAAGCGCAAAGCGTCACGGTTGTGACCTCGCCCTTGTCGTCGACTAGGCGCTGAAGTTCTGTCCCAAGCCGTTTCAGCGAGACTTTGGCATCGCTGTTCGACTGATGATTTTTATCTGGATTCAGTTCCATATCCGTAAAAATCGGATAATAGAATTAATTCTTTAATTTAGGTAGCAGTACAGGCAATTTGGAAAAGTCTTTAATCTTTCCAGATTGCTCCTTTTAAGCAGTGTTCTAAGCCTTAGCTGCGGGTCTACACTCTGCGAGAAATAGCTCCAAAGCCTTGCGATCAGCGATCAACAGGGCTTTAACCGGCGATCCCTTAGGCGTCGTCAGTTTGCCTAGAACCTCTGACGACGCCGCTATCATGACACCCCAGGTGCGGTTGCTGTGCGCTTGCAGCACAGATTCCACGTTGTGGTAGAAGCGGTCGCTGCCATCGTTGGTTAGCAGTAGTAGTCGAGATAGGCGGTGCACCTCTGCTTGCCCAGTTTTCTCCTGCAACATACGCAGCCCTTTGGCCTCTTTAGTGAGGAACTCATCGATTTGCTCAAGTCCCTGTACAAAATGCTGACTAGCTGCCGCTCGCTTAAGCGCCTGCGTCAGTGCTGCGTCAAGGCCCCAATAAGTCACGGCCAGTGAGCCATGCATCCTAAGTGGCCCCTCGGTCGCGGTGAAGTAGGCTTCGATCTCGGCGCAGCGTGGATGCTTTAGTGTATTTTTCGGTAACTTTAGCAAAATGACCCCGCTTGCGGTTTATGAGTGTTCGGCGATTTTAATTGGTCGATCAAAACCTTGTCGCGTTCTCCCACGAAGTTAATTACGAGGCCTTGGCGGCCAGCTCTAGCGGTGCGGCCAGCGCGATGCAGGTAGTTGTCCATCTGGTACGGCAGATGGTAGTTGATCACACGTCCGACGTGATCCACATCTAGGCCCCGAGAGGCTAGGTCTGTTGAGACTAGCAAGTCGATTTGACCGGCGCGGAATGCCTTTAGATTGGCGCGGCGCTCAACTTTATCCATGGAGCCACGGTAAACAACGCATTCGCGTTGCACTTTAGCTAGCTCTTCTGCGAGGACGTCACACTGGTCACGAGTGTTGGTGAAAATCATGGTGCCGCCGCTCACGGTTTCGCGCAGCACCGACTGTAGTAAATTAAAGCGTTCACTATCAGACACGGGTTTGTTGCGGGTGGTGAGTGTCGCTACTACCTGATTGCTCCCCTTGCTGCGAATGACTTCGGCATCGGTAAATAGCGTTTTCATTAGCTGCTGCACTTCACCGGATACTGTTGCCGAAAACATGACTAGCTGTTTCTCGGACGGACATGCAGCTGCAATTAATTTGGAATCGGGCAGAAAACCTTGATCCATCATCTGATCGACTTCATCAAAGACCAAGACCCGGACATCACCTAAGTTCAAAAAGCCGCGAGCTAGCAGCTTGACCAAGCGGCCGGGTGTGGCAACCAGGACTTCGAATGGGCCCTTGATACTCTTCTTAGCGACTTCCACGGTCGTGCCGCCAAGTAGGCTGCGTACTCTGAGGCGAGTGGTGTGGGTGAAGGGCTTAAAGTTTCGCGCTACTTGCTCACCTAGTTCACGGGTTGGCACGACCACTACAGCGCGAGGGCGGCTGTCTTTGGTGATTTTCTCGCCGTCGTTTTCGAGCGTCTTTAGATGCTGCAAGACTGGCAGAATGTAGGCCAGTGTCTTGCCGCTGCCAGTCTCGGAAACTCCAACGACTGATTTGCCAGCAAGCAGGATGGGTAACACTCGGCTTTGGATTTCTGTCGCTGTCACTAGCCCCTGCTCCGCTAATGAGGACTGTAAGGTAGGGAGCAGATTAAGGTCTGAAAATTTAGTCATTGGTTATCCATTCTTTAAGAATTAGGACCCTTAGACTTGTTGAGCAAGTGCAAGGGGTTCAAGCTTAGGCTGAGTCATCGTCTGAGTTATCTGAGTTATCAGTAGGGAAGGGGGGTGTCGCGCCCACAGGAAAAGGGAATGCGCGACGTATATCACAGATTCTACAAATTGAGCAGTTCGGTTTTCATTAAAAATATCAGCTACTTGATGTTTAGCGCTGAAAATGGCACTGACTAAACACCTTGCCGCCACCACAGGGGCAGGGAGCGTTTTTAGCTATAGGCTTCGGTTTCTCGCCTTCGTTTTCAAACTCACCGGAGTGATAAAGCCAGCGGCCGTCGATCAGATCAAAATGGCTAATTTCGTGTAAAGTCTCGAGCTTATTGTCGAAGATTAGGCACGCCCGAAACTCAACCTCGCCCTCGTCCCCCTCGACGTCAGAGTCGATAATTTCGAGGCTGACCCAGTTGGACGGTTCATCCGCACCGAGGTCGTCAGGACAGGTTTCCGGATGCCAAGTCTGCTTTAGATAGGCGACATCGCCCAAACAAAATGCTGAGTAGCGGCTGCGCATGAGTGTCGGTGGATCCGCCGCCACTTTACCTTCCCGCAGGTAGGGTTCGCAGCATTGGCCAAAGTTTTGCTTACTGCCGCAGGGACAAGGACTAGAGTTGCTGGGCGTTATCATGTCAACACTCCGTAATTGATGCTCGGAATCACTCTTTATAAAGGTAGAAGCCCTTAACGCCGGTGACCTCGTTCAGCGTAAATTTGGGATTTTGATCCCCAACGTGCTCGGCCTTGGCTTCGTAGGTAGCTGACGCCACCAAAAAATCAAGCGGATCGCCACCAGCTGCGAAGAGGGCGATTAGTCCGTCTATAGCCTCTACCTTGGCATCGCCATGAAAATTCCAAATCCCATTATAATAATGACCTTCAATGATTTCACGCGAGTGTTTCGTCATAAAGTCATGTCTAGGGGAAGAAAACCCCTCGATCCTGACATGTAGCCAAGGTTTGAGGTTATTGCGTCCCGTCGGATTGCCGTCAAGCTGCAGGGCCTTCGGGTGCTTTCTTCGCCAAGAACGAAGAATGCCCACCGCATCGCCAAGGGGCACCGCGCCTTTCTTGGTCACTTTAATACAGGCGTGCGGGTGACCTACTTCGGGCTTAGCTTTGCCTGGGGTCTTCGCTTTTTGGTCTGTCATGATGTCTTTCTCTTAAGCTGAGTCGCTGCTGCCTGTGCCGTATAACCTAAATAACACCGATACATCAAGAGAACGGGGCGCAAAAAAGCCTCCCACGGTGGAGAGGCTCGCTATTTGAGTCGGCGGCTAAAAAACCGCGTCTATATATTCGTAATGAATGTCGCAACTCGACGTTGCGCAAAAAGTTGGCGATGTTAGTGGGCTCTCTGCGGGCTAACCGCGATGCCTCACCTCAGCATCGTCAAGGCGGACAGCCAGTCGCCATTCGGGTGTGCGAGCATCGATTCTGCATACGTACCTCCTGGATTTTGCTCACTTAAGAATAAATTCAGACACTTAAGGTTTAAGTTAACTTCGTTTCCATCTACCGAGAGTTCAGACCAACAGCCCCTGCGAAGACCTTTGACCCGCCCCTCTGCTAAATACCTACTTGGGTATCGTCTGCCGACAACCATCGCCTGCGGATTTCACCCACCGGCCCCTGAAGGCTGCCGCTCTTCATCCATCAACCACCTCCTACTAAATAATTGTTAGTTTAAGTCTGCGAGTCTGCGTGAGCGTACCTACGGCGGACATCCTGCATTAACTCTTTCATCGTGCTTATTTTTGTTTGCCATAGAGCACGCTCCTTTCTCAGCCGTCCCTCGGACAAGCTTCATCTTGCTTACATAAGGCTTGTCGGGAGAATTTGGGAAAAGCTTTAGAGGTATTTTTGATTTCAATAAAATCAGATGCTTGCGTTGGTGGTGGTGCGGTAAAATTTAGCGGGTTTCCCGGTAGGGACGGCGCACCCGCTTAAATTGTCACTGATTTACTTCAGATAATTGGCAATTTGCTCGTGCGTTGCGAACCAGACGCCTGATTTTGATTTTAACAGTCTGTGTGGGAAGCTGAGCGGATCACCTGAGAAAAGTGTGAGATGGTACATATGTTGACGCTGTAAATCTCACATTAGTAGTTATGTTGTTATTTCTCGCCGGAATATTCAGGCATGTTTATTGCAAAAGTCCGTGACTTATACGCGACAAGTGTGGATGTCTGCACTGGCCGTTTCATGTAGTGAAAAAAGGAGATCATTATGTTTACCAAAACATTAGTCGCTAGTGCCTTTGCTTGTTTTTTGACCTTACCAGCAATTGCCTCCGCGGACGCAAGCAATAGCAACGCCGTGCCTCATGAGTCGGAGGAATGTCATCATCCAGGGGTGGTATACAATCCGAACGTTGGTTGGAACAATGGTGGTTGGAACAATGGTGGTTGTACTTACAATGACGCCTATTTTAATAATGGCTGGGGCTGGGACCCATATACCGGTACATCCTGTCCTCCGTTGCAAGGGGGATGCGACTATACAGATGCCGACTTTAACAATGGTTGGGGCTGGGACGCCGGGACTGGCACTTCGTGTCCTCCACTATAAGTAGCTTTTGATTATATTGCTGAGCTTAAACCCACATCGAATTGGGTTGCTGGCAGTGTATGAAATTATCCCAAGCTCGATTGATGGAGCTTGGGATTTTTGTCTGTCTAGCTCAGAGCTTGATTAATTTATTGCCAGTCTGGAAATTAGGAATGCCGAGGCCTAGGTGTGTGCTAAATGTGTAAAACATATCCGCGACATCATAGTTGCTGAAGTCGAAGCTTTGCCCTGGTGTGATAAAGTTGCGGCCCCCAGCCACGAGGGTCGGAGGGCTTTTTGCTAACTCTATACGGTGCATTCCGTCCTTGATCCCGAATCCACTGTGAATAATTGTGTTATCGAGAATGGCACTGCCGCTGGCGTCTTTAGCGCTCTTAAGTTTGTTAATCAGGTCGGCAACTACGGAGAGATAAAACCGGTCACGGGTGATGCAGCGCGGGATACCGTCTGGGGTTGAGTGGGCGAAGTCACCGGAATCAAAATGACCGAAGTGAGAAACGAGATGATTATTCCACCCGGCAATATCGGCGCCTTTATATAACAGCTCTGATGGTGCCGATGGCAGTGAGCGGGAGCCCGTTTCGACATCTAGCATGATGCTGACGGAGCGCGTAACGTCGCAGGCGAAAGCGATCGTAATCAGGTCATTGAACGTGCGCATGCGGTCTAGATATAGGCTGCTGTTAGCAGCGGCGGCGCTTGAATCGACTGTGCTGTTATTTCGCGGTTGGACGCATGCTGGGCTGGTTGTGGGCCCCGATGGTGAGGATGGCCCGGATGGGGGGGTGGCTCCCAGCTTGAGTTCAAGGGCGCGAATCCCAGCTTGGTAGTCATCTAAGCGCTGCTGGTCGCTCTTGCCCAATTTCGCACGTAGTCCGTTGAGGTCTTCTAAAGCACTGTCTAAGATGCTGCCTTGAATCGCGGGGGAAGGCGCAGGCTTGGGTTGTGGAGCCGGGGAAGGCGAAGGTGACGGAGTGACCACTTGTCCAAGCAGCTGCCGATATAAGTCGCCTGGGTTGGAAAGGCCACGGACGACCCGACCATTCAAAAAGGAAATGCCATTATCCGCCTGACTATCGCCCTGGTCGCCAGTGTTGCCTTGCAGCACCAGCGCCGGTTTGCCTACTTTGGCAGCGAGCATGTGCTCGAATGAAATTTGTGGATTCATATTCGGAGAGCACGTCATAAAAGCTACGGCCGCGGCTGGATGTTGGCCTACAGCATTAGAGAGCTGGTCCGTAGCCTGTGTCGCGATATTTTTATAGATCGAATAGTCGCCAGCCAAACCGGCGAATGGCGTGAGCACTGGTGGCAAAGTGGCGGCGTTCAGTGTCCCAGTTGGTGGGTACCATGTAGCTTGATCGCCGCGGTTATAGGTGCCATTCGGAAAATAAAAGCAGATATAACGCCTTGGATCATTGGCGGCTGTCTGTGCCGAGGCCGTCAGTGGCCAGAGGCTCTCCAGCAACGGCAGAGTAAACATGCTGCCGACGCTGGTGATAAATGTTCTGCGATTATGACGGTAATTAGTCATGGAGTGGCTCCGCTTTGCATGCCGAACTGACGACTAAGGACGATCATCTTTATGAGATCTGAAAATTTCGAGGTGTCACTAAGTGCGGCTTGCCCAATCTCTTTACTGACACATTGATCGGCCGTAGTTCGGGCGCGCCTAGATACGGCTAATTCTAACATCTTTCGCGTCATACAGGTCTTTACTGTCGAACTAGTCGCCAGGTAGGAGAGCATCTCTTCCGTATTTTTAAACTTAAAGCCGTCAGAAAATTCTCCAGACGAGTCGATCGGTGCTTGCGCCAGAGCTTCATATGTCGTGCGCCACTTGCCAAAGGAATCAAAAGACTCAAAGCCAAGCCCCAAAGGATCGAGAACTTTGTGGCATCCGGCGCAGGCCGGATTATTCGTATGAACTTCTAGCGTTTGGCGCGGCGTGGCATTGGCCGGCAATTTAGTCGAGTCTAGAGGCGGCACTCCGGGTGGCGGTGGCGGCACATCGGAACAGGTCCAATTATTCGCCAGTGCTTGACCGCGCTTTACTGGCCTGGTTTCGGTGGTTGATCCGGCTGTGGCTAAGAGAAAGGAAGCCTGCGACAGGACGCCATGTCTCGGCGTCTGCGATAGGTCGACCGCAGCATACTGTGCTGGGTTTGCACCACCGAATGGTAGACCGTAGTGATCAGCAAGCGCCTTGTTCATGTAGCTGTACTTAGCGGCAGTTAAATTAATTAAGCTTTTGTCGCCCTGAACAATGTCTTGGATGAGTAACTCGGTTTCCCGAATCATCGCGGCTTTAAGGGCACTGTTTAACGAAGGAGTGACCATGTCGACGAGCGTATCAGCGCCGACCCAGTCATTGAGGATTGCCTTGCTTATGTGATTGGCGCGAGGGCTACGGAGTAGGCGCTCAACCTGCGCCGATAGGGTCGCTTCACTGGCGAGGGCGCCGTTTCCGGCTAATTCCAGTAGCTCAGTATCTGGCGTGGTGCCCCATAGGTAGTAGGAAAGTCGGCTAGCGAGTTGATGCTGACTGAGTGGGAAGATGGCGCCAGCTGTTGCTGAATCATCTGAGGTGATACCTAAGAAGAGAAAGTTCGGACTGATCAGCAAGGCTTGTACCAAAGCTCTAAGTCCTTCGTCAAAGCTACCTGCCGCATTTACCATCGCCTGTAATCTAGCCACCTCGCTAGTCGCGCCACTGTCGGTCAGAGGACGCCGCCAGGCTCTAAGGCCGAGTGATCTAATCACCGCAGCAGAACAAGTGGGCGCGACTGCAGCCTGATCAACGGCACATGGTGCAACGGCGGCATACGCGCCATTTGCTTTCCCTTTGCTTTTTATCAGCTCATCAGCCAGGGCTGTAGCTGCGTCCCAGTATTTACTGACAGTCAGTGCCGTCAGCGGAAAATTGCCGGTGTCCGAGGCGAAGCCGGTCTGGCCTTTGGGTGCGGATTCAAAAATTGCTATTGCACTCGCCTTTGTCGAAGTGAAGAAAAGATCTGAAGTAGTGTTGTCATATTCTTCTGTCGACAGCAGATGTAAGCTAGAGCGCCCCGGCGCATAAGATTTGCCGCAACTTAGTGCCGAATTGAAAATGTCGTTGCTGCCGGCCGAGGTTGCGCTAGTCGAGGTCTCACGGGTGGCATCTTGCCCGAGCAATGGTTTTAGCGCACTACGCCTATAATCGACCTGTTTTGTTGGACTACGACCGCAGGAATATAATTGACTGGCAATGAGGAGCGCAGCTGATATCGAGAGTAGGGCGCTTGTACGGCCAGCAAAGTATCTTGCATACTTCGGTATCAAGCGGTTGTGCATTGCAATCCTCTAAGTGGTCACTCTTCGTGCCGTCCTCAGAGGTATCGGAGCTTTTCGGGTAAACTTAAATTTTTTAAATTCTGTTGTTATATCGGCGGGTTGCGGCGATATCTTGGTATAAATTTGAAGGGTCAGTCCATCTCGTATCGCATTACATCCTTACGAAGAGATCTGTGAGTTAAAGCTCACGCTGACTAAGTCGCAATTCGCCTTGCTCGAGAGGGCGCGTGAAGTGTTAGCTGCTGCTGGCTCCGTACCAACCGATGCGGAAATCTTTATGAAAGCCGTGGGCGACCTGCTCACCAAGCGAGATCCTTTGCGCAAGGCCGAGCGCGCTGCCGCGCGGCAGCGCCAAAATACCGCCGGTAGATATATACCCGCTGCCGTGCGGCATCAGGTTTGGCTGCGAGATCAGGGGCAGTGTACGCACATGCATCCGGATGGATCTCGCTGCCAGGAGAAGATGATGATCGAATTGGATCATATCGACCTATATTGTCGCGGCGGTGAGCATTCCGCGAGCAACTTGCAACTGAAGTGCAGACTTCATAACAACTTTGCTGCCGCGGGAGCATTGGGGAACGAGTGGTATAGGCAGAGATTGGAGTTTGTAAATTAGGGACGGGATTCATGAAGCCCATCACCGAGGTGATAACTCAAAGATAACAAAGAAGTTCTTGGAAGGACGGCCGCAATAGGGGGATTTGGTAGGTGACAAAACCAATAAATATGATAACAATTTCAAATACTTGGCTAATTTGGAATCCTATTCCAAATTAGCCAGACGATGATTACTCGACATCGCGACTATATTGTCATGCGCTCCAAAATAGTCGCGACTATTTTGACATTCGCACCAATTTGGTCGCGCAGGTGTTTTTGCATTGAGTTAGGTTGGGCGCCGATGCACTAGGCTGATCGAGGACTGGTCTGTCGGCATTAGGACTATGTGATCGATGTTGACGTGGGGTGGTCTTGTGGCCGCAAAGTAGACACACTCTGCTACATCTGCAGGTGTGAGAGGAGTCATGCCGCGATAAACTTCGTCAGCTTTAGCTTGGTCGCCTAATCTCACCAGGCTAAACTCAGTTTCCACCATGCCTGGGTCGATTTCACTGATCCTGATTGCTGTCCCTGTTAGTTCTTGGCGAAGTGCTCCGCTAATAGCACGGACAGCGTGTTTACTCCCCGCGTAAGCTGCACCCTTTGCATAGGTGTGGAAGCCTGCGATCGATCCCATATTAAAAATGTGGCCATGATTTGCGGCGATCATGTCCTTCAAGAAAGCTCGCGATACCTTCAGCAGTCCGAGCACATTTGTGTTCATCATTGCCTCCCAGTCTTCGTCACTTCCTGTCGCTACCGGATCGAGTCCTGCTGCTAGACCTGCATTGTTGATAAGGACATCAACCCTACCAAACCGTGACTGGGACTCACGATGGAACTGCTCAATGGATGCTAATTTTGTGACGTCTAGTTCGCCTACCCAGACGTCTGCTGCACCCAAAGAGCGCAAATGTGAAGCCAAAGTCTCTAAACGATCTAGTCTGCGGGCACCGAGTATTAATGTGTGACCACTCCGTGCGAATGTTTCAGCGCAGGCGGCTCCGATGCCAGAGCTGGCACCGGTGATCACCACATGTAATAGGTCAGATTTACGAGACTTGATGCTGGTCATTTCAGTAGCCTTGCTTCCGACTAGTCTTTACGGCTGATCTTTACTGCGCGCTCGGAGCCCTCGCCAACGGAGTTGGAGACAAAGCCCGCATCAACAATCTCTTGATGCTGAATGCGGCGGTAGAAACTGTTTGTTGGGTTCAGAGCTACTTCAGAAACGCTACTGTCAGTTTTCATGGTGGAAATGGCTTGTACCACTTCAGCCAGGGCCTTTTCTTTTAGGCGTGTCGTTTGCTCTTCATTCTCTGGACCACGACGGCGACGTGCCTGATCACCCTGGGGTTTGCGTTGCCCCTGCTGCGGGCGACGATCGGACCCTTCGGCAGAAGAGGTAGAAGCTTGTGGCCTAGGTGCTCTAGGCCTTTCCTCTTTATCGCCTTGTCCATCGCGGTCTTGGTCGGGGCCTTTGTCTGGTCCTCGTCCCCGCACGGGTCCTCGTTCGGGACGGCCACCACGCCCACCGCTATCTCGACCAGGGCCACTGCGCCCACTATCTCGTCCGGGGCCAGTGCGCGGAAGGTGCGGGGGTGCAAAGCGACCTATCGGAGGCCGGCTACCAGGGACAAATTCCTCGGTTTTTTCGGTAGCGTAAGTCCACTGCAGATAACGTTTAAACAAATGTTGATCAGTTGGGAAACAGCTCGCCAAACTAGCGTTGATTTCTGTCCAGACGGTAGCGGGCTCACCTTCTGTAGTTGGAAAAGGTGGCAGGTATGAACCGGTTTTCTGTTTGTGAAGATCGGCGAGATCACGGCAGAGTGCGACAAATGGTGGAACCACTTCGATGAGTTGTTCGTGATCTAATGCTCGCTTGCTGGTTAGGGCAGCGAAGTTATCTCGGTACCAAGCAAACAATTGACACAATAGGTCGCCGAGCTCAGCTGCCGACACTGCCGCCGGTGCAACAGCGCCTTCCTCTGTGCCTGGCGCACCTAGCACAGGCCATTTAATGGCGTGTTCTTTGCTGTCTTTTTTTGCACGTTCTAGCCGCTCTTGCTCCAGGCAAGAGTACAGAAAATAATCTACGGTAACTTCGTGACCACGTGCATCCAAAACACGTTGCTTCTTGGTGATCTCTACAGGCGTTTCTAAAGTCTGGTTGTCTTCCACGGCAATTCCATCCACTGTCTTCAAGCTGTGATAGCCTCGACCCTTGTCTTGGCTGTAATTAAGGAGCAGCCTTCCGGCAACTCCACGTATGCGTTGTTAGTTAATGAGGCACTATAATGACCGCTTCCTTGTTTGCTATGAACTGAGATTTGATCTCCGTTGATAGTTCCGCGAAAGAAGCAGCGAAGTGCCTCTGGTTTAGCGACGTCATTGGCTAGCGTCAGCCAAGCTCGTCGCGGCTGCGGCAGTCTAGCCACAGCAGTTAATATAGGCCGGGCAAAGTAGTACCAGCCAGTGCAGGTCGCTAGGGGGTTTCCTGGTAAGCCGAGCCAAATAGTTTGGTCCCTAACGGCCAAAAATACGGGCTTGCCTGGGCGTATCGATACTTTGTGGAATATCGTCTTGAAGTCCAGGCGCTTAGCTAGTTCCGGAATATAATCTAGATCCCCAGCAGATACTGCTCCGGTGGTGATTAAAAATTGTGGGCTACCAGGCTTAATCAAGTCTTTCAACGACGTCGCAGCCTTTTCGATATCATCCACTAAATGACCGAACTGCGACGATAGGCCTAACTGCTGCACTGCTGCACGTAGAAAGTATTTGTTGGAGTTATATACGCCGCCAAAGGGCAAGCTCATACCGGGTTCGATAAGCTCATCCCCAGTGGTACAGACAACAACCTCAGGCCGTACATAAACTGTTAAAGCATCATGGCCGAAAGCGGCGGCAACCATGAGGCGCTCAGAGTCTAGGTAAGTGCCCACTGCAAGCAGCTTAGAGCCTTCCTGCAAGTCTTCGCCAAGGTGACGAATGTTATCCCCTTTACTGGGGGACGACGTGATTAAGAGCCGGTCTTGCGCATCCGTCAGCTTAGTAGATTCGCGGGGCACAACAGTGTCTGCCCAGGCAGGTAGCGCAGCACCCGTCATGATGCGCACGCAGGTGCCCTTCGCAGGTACTGACTCGGTGTCGTTGGGGGGATGAACTCCTGCTACCAGCGTGGCGCCGATCTTCAGTGCCCCAGATTTTAGGTCTTCATAGCGAAACGCATAACCATCCATGGCACTATTTGTAAATGCTGGTGACGGAATGCGCGCATAAAGGTCCTGCGCCAATACTCGGCCTAAACATGCCGACAGCGGCACATGCTCGGTAGCATCAATGGATGTGAGCGAAGTAATCGCAGTTAAGGCTTGTGCGTAGCTAATCATGATTAGCCACCGTAGGCGTAGGTCGCCTGTCGTTGCAAGCATCGCCGATGCTCTTGAGGGCATGCGGCAATAGGTCGCTAAGAATATCTAGCTGTTCACAAACTGCCCGTGGATTACCTGGTAGAGCTAGTATGAGCGTTCTTTGTTTAACCCAGCCGCCGCAACGACTCAGGTAAGCATTCAGGGAGTACCGTAGGCTCTCTCGACGCAGTAATTCGCCAAAGCCAGGAATTGCGTAGTCACAAATGCTGTCGAGCACTTGCGGCATAACGTCGCGCGAGCCCAGTCCTGTGCCACCTGATGTCACTAATAGTGCCACGCCATCTTGGCAGATGGATCCGATGGCCTGGCTCAGTAGTTCGCGGTCGTCCGGAATGATCTGGATACCTAAGACTTTGAATCCATGGTTCTCCAGCCAGTTATAAGCAGCGGGTCCGCTAAGGTCGTCGTACAGGCCGTCGCTGGCCCGATCTGAGCTCACCAACACTTTTGCTTGTAGCGGCTCATTCATCGGGTTTACTCCAAGGTCCATGTCTACCACCGGTCTTATGCTCAAGATAGAATGGCCCAACCGAGGCTGCGGGGTCCACAGCTTTGATCATGTCATAAATGGTTAGGCCTGCAATCGTTGCCGCTGTAAGAGCCTCCATTTCGACACCAGTTTGTGCCTCGGTGCTCGTCACGGAGCGGATGGAAAAAGTGGATTTGTCGCCGTCAAACTGGACATCAATTTCGACTTTTGAAAGAGGCACTTGATGGCAGAGGGGAATTAAATTTGCCGTTTGTTTGCTGCCTTGAATTGCCGCAATGCGCGCCGTAGTGCCGATTTCCTCTGCAATACGAGGTGTTATGGCAGCAGCGCACGTCGCAGATACACGCACGCTACCCCGTACCGTCGCAGTCCGTGCGGTGACTTTTTTGCCACCGACATCGACCATGCTGGCCTTGCCACTTTTGCTTAGATGCGAAAAGTCACCCATTAATGCTTCCGTAGCGATCCAATCGCCGCGGCAGTTACCCCCCGATGGTGCGGAAGGTAGCAACATTGCCAAAGTTGCCCGCGTCCAAGTAGTGCCGCTCCGGCTTTGTACCAATTAGCTGACGCACATTCAAGGCGACAGCATCGGGTGAGCTATGGTCCAGGGGCGTATCGTTATCGCCAAATAAGCAAAGTTTGAGATGGCCTTTCGCCGTTACTCGTAATCTATTGCATTTATTGCAGAAATTTCCAGACATGGGATTGATGAGTCCGATGGTGCCCGGGTATTCTGGGCTGGTAAAATCTACGGCGGGGCCATCTGTATCAACTGTTTTTCCGCTCTTATTGGCGGGCGCCAGGCCAATTTGTCTGAGAAGCGGCTCTATGGTGCTACCTAAAACCCGCTCACTGCTGGCGAATGGGGCATTGAGTCTAGTGTCCATGAGCTCAATAAAGCGTAGGGTAAGTGGCCGTTTTAAGGCCCATTCAATAAGTTCCATAATGCTCTGCTCGGAGCCGTTTACCGACTTCATGAGCACCGTATTGATTTTTACGGAGAGTCCTAGAGCCATTCCTTGCTCGATCACAGCCGTCACTTTGGCGAGCTGGCTACTTTGAGTAATTTGTTTGAAAACTTCAGGATCGAGGCTATCCAGACTGACATTAAGGTGAGTTAAACCTGCCTCAAGCCACTGCTTCAGATCGCCCATTAAAAGGCCGTTCGTGGTAATCGCGATTTTTTCAAAGCCTAGCCTGCGGGCAATCCGTACCGATTCGAGGCAGGCCGGATGAATGGTTGGCTCTCCTCCTGTGAAGCGCACTTTGCGAAAGCCTAACCTGCGGAAGCCTTCAAGGAGCACTTTGATTTGGGGGAGTGTGAGCCGTGCCTTATGTCGATACCATTCCGGAAACCCGTCGGGGAGACAGTAGGTACAGGCCATGTTGCAGGCCTCAGTCAGCGAAAAACGCAAGTAATGAAGGCGTCGTTGCCGACTGTCAAGGAGTGGAGTTCCGAAGTAGCTCAGCATCTCCTCTAAAGTATTAGCGTTACATGAGAGCTCTTGGTCAAAATGGTCGTTGGTAGGCGGCCCGATAACATGACTCGTCATGTCGCGGAGAGTTCCCTTGACGCTGAGGGCTCCACCATTGAGTCGTGCCGCCACTTGTGGTTGAGATACCGCTCGCCATAAAGATGGGAACGGTACTAGATCTCCGGTCTCGGTTGCGAAAGTTACACAGTTAGCTAGGGGCATCTGCCTGGATTCCTCAAGCATTCTGTTCAAATGTAGTATGCGGACACCTAGCTGATCGACTGGCACCGCGAGTACTTGCGGCTGGGTAGCCGCTAAAAGTGCGGTGTTGATTCCAGTGAGGGCAGCTTGCGGCAGGACTGGACCATGATTTTCTGATTCATCATGTACGAGCCTAATTTGACGCCCCGCAGTCGCTCCGTGCTGGAGAAAGAACTTTTGATAGATCCTTCTTTGTTCGCTCGACCTTACGACTATCAGTATCTCTTTGAACGGGGCGCCCAATAAACGCAAGGCGCGAGTTACCAATGCCTCGTCACCAAGTGGTGCATATAGGCCTTTATCGGTACCAAGACGCCTAGATTGTCCTCCGCAAAGGATTGCTAAAGTGACGTCATTCATCGGTGTAACTTAGCAAGCCACCGGCCAGATAATACATGGGCTGGTCCGTCCATGTGCCCGCGATCTCTGCTGCCTGAAAACTAAGGAGTCCAGATCGGCAGTAAAACACCACAGGGCGCGGTGTAGTCAGTCGGGAGCGAAGCTCGGCAATCCGTGAAAGTGGTAGATGGGTGTGACCTGGAAGTGCGTCGTCAGTCCCATGCTCCGCAGTCTCTCTCACGTCTACTAACAGTGCGCCACGTTCAATTAGCGACTCTAGTTCGCCTTTGTAGATTTCCTTGGCCATACCCACTCTCCTTATTATAGAGCCGGCTCGGACCCATGCTCGTGGCATTGGCTCCAACTCACTGTACCATCATCGTAGTACTCTTTTTTCCAGATGGGAACGCGTGTCTTTATCGAATCTATGACTAGTCGGCAACCCCGGAATGCCTCTGCCCGATGCCGAGCCAGGACCTGGATTATGATTGCAGTGTCGCCTATGCCGAGAGACCCACTGCGGTGCCAACACCGGACACAGCGCAGGTGGCATTCGCTAACGGCCTGATGTGCGATCCTGTACATTTCCTTGAGAGCGAGAGCTTCATAAACCTCATAGTCCAAACGGACTACGGATTTTCCATGGTTTATGTTGCGGACTAGACCTTCAAAGCAGACATAGCCTCCAGCATCTGACAATGCAGGAAGTGACTGCCGACATTTGATAGGATCAATCGGAGTGCTTTGGATGCCACATTCAATGATGGGGTCTAGATCATTATGTTTGTGACCCATGTTAACCCCCTGCCACCGGTGGAATGAAAACTAATATATCGTCATCTTGCAGGGGATGGCTTGCGCTTGTGAATTCATCATTCACCGCGACTCTTACATCGGTCAAAGCCAATGGAAATCCATAAGCTTTAGCTAAACGTAAATAAATTTCTCCGGCATTAGTGCCGGTCTCGATACGGACAGTTTCGTCATTTTTGCCGCTAAAGTCCCGTAGTATTGCGAAGTAACGAACCGTGATTGTCGACTGCATCTGACCCGCCTTTACATTTGACCCTACAAGATTGGCGCCAACAGTCTGGCAGCGTTGTCGCGAAGTCCAGCGATCGCCCTTAGAATCGGCTTTTGCGAGCGACGAAGCGCGCGGCAATGTTGGAAGTCTTTTTCCAGCATAACGGCCACTTTTCTGTTGAAGTTGATGTCGTGGAAAAGCACCGTTGTTTCAAAGTTGAGATACATAGCACGGTTGTCTAAATTCATGGTTCCAATTGCCGTCAGGTTGTCGTCGACGAGGACCACTTTTTGGTGCATGAATCCCGAAGTAAACAGCAATACTTTGATGCCGCGATTCTGTAAATCGGAGGCATACGATACAGAGACCCAGTGGACGAACCTATTGTCCGAAGTGTGGGGCAGCATCAACCGGACGTCGACGCCGCGCAGAGCCGCTAGCTCTAGCGCATGCATAATTGCGGGGTCTGGCACAAAATATGGGGTGGCCAGCCACAGTCGCGTTTGAGCAGTATTTATCATCTGTAAGATGAATAAAAGACTCACTACCGTTTCATCTGTAGGCCCTGTGGGGATGAGTTGAACTATTGCCGGATCTTCACCCTGCCGTGGTAGGCGCCCGGAGGTGTCGGGCTTGCCGCTTATTTTGAGCTTTTCGCCAGTGGCGAAATACCAGTCCTCTAGAAACACATCCTCAAGCTGGATAACTGGAGCTCCCGTTATGCGTACATGAGTATCCCGCCAGTATCGGGTACGAGCGCGCCGTGATCTGCGTGCGGCATATTCCTCACCAACATTCAGTCCACCAGTGAACGCAACATCTCCGTCTACGACTACCAGTTTACGGTGATTGCGAAAATTCATTTGAAAAAATCGCTTAAAACGTCGAATTGGTAAAAAGCGCTCAACCTTGACGCCGGCCGTTCGCAAATCACGTAGGTAGTCACTAGAGAGCCAAAAAGAGCCCATATCATCATAAAGCATGTACACAGCTATACCCTCGCGGGCTTTGGCGCTGAGCAGGCGTTTAAGCTCTAAGCCTAGGCGGTCAGATCTAACGATGTAATATTGCACGATGATATATTGCCGTGCGGAATTGATAGCCTCAAATATCGAGGAAAAGGTCTCGTGGCCGTCGACTAAAAGTGTGGCGGCGCCCAACTGCGGTTCGAGCATTGTGCCAAACTGCCGAAAAACCTTAGAAAAAACCCGATAAGTCGATCTCATGTCGATGGGCAGCAGATCAGGATCAGGTGGCGCTTCTGGGGGGATAAGGGCTCCTGCATCCTCGAGCTGCTGTTGACGCGCCTTGTGCCGGCGGACATAGCCCTTAATTCTGTAGTCACCCAATAAAAGATATGCGGGTACTGCAACAAAAGGCACTACAGCGTGCAGAAGAATCCAGGCGATAGACGCACCAGGCGTTGCACGATTGCTCAAAACCTTTACGCAGTTGTAAACGGCTAGTGCGTAAACAATGATTTTGATGATGGTGATCGGGTCAGACAACCGCATGAGCGGTTTAACCTTACTGCATGCGCCGCGCTAAGCTGAGTACCCGCGCGCTAGCTTGGGATAGTTCTTCAACTTCCGTCCATTGGGTGCCATTACCGCGCTGATAAGTGTAGGAGATCAACTCGTGATCCCCTTCAAACGCATCGACTACCTCAGCAACAGCAGCTTTATGGCTCTCGCTCAGAGGTTTAACCGCGCGCAGCTTAGTTGCTGCTTCAGACAGCTGGTCGACAGCCTCTGTTTCTTTCTGATCGCGCAATAGAGGGATCAAAACTTCGATCGCGGCAATCAGGTCAGCAGTAGAGTCCTTTTGGCTGCGCTTGATGACTGTCATAATATGGTCCGAATGGTCGATGGTTCTTGATTGCTTTGCTCAATATGAGCGGAGCTGGAACGGGGCAAGTGTAGGCGAATGCTTATTAAAAAGCAATTCGCCCTAGGCCAGAGTAAATTTTCAATTTGGTGGGTTTTGGCATTGACACCCAAAGACCGTCCTTGTAAAACGAGTCCTCTCTTGATCAGGTCGCACCAAAAGATCGAGTTTAGATCTTTATGCGGGCCGTTAGCTCAGTTGGTAGAGCAGTACACTTTTAATGTACGGGTCGCTGGTTCGAATCCAGCACGGCTCACCAGATCGAGGGAATAAGTGGAGTCCGTCCCCATCGTCTAGCCTGGCCCAGGACACTGCCCTTTCACGGCAGCGACGGGGGTTCAAATCCCCCTGGGGACGCCATCTTCTCCCAAAGCTCTAAGCGTAAGCTGGTGAAGCAAATGGGCCTGCGAAAGCGGGCCCTTTTGCTTTTGTTGCACCAGGCATTCGCTTTAGGCTTCACTCGAAGCAGCGTTTTTCTGCAATAAAGAGAACCAAAGGCTGCTTATGGTCCCTGCAAGCAGACAAAGTACTACGTCTGCGGGATGCAGTTTGGTAAAGCGGAACAGTTCCCTTAAAGGCGGAACGTACAAGACTAGAAGTAATAATCCGATGGATGCACAAATCACCCAACGCAGTGCATGATTGGCCCCTTTTCTCTGTAGAGGGTTGCCGCCATCGACCTTCAAACTAGCTACAATCAGTCCGATATTCGCAAGTACAAGTATGGTGAAGGCCATAGTGCGAGCATCAGTGGCCCCATTACCCCACTTCCATGCACCAACATAGGTCAGCAACAGGATAGCCAACACACTAAGTCCTTGAATAAAAGTTGGGATCATAATGGCGCCAGAAAACAACTGACTGTCAGGGCGACGAGGTGGTTTGCTCATAATGTCTGGTGCTTCTGGCTCAGCTTCAAAAGCGATAGAGCATGCAGGCTCAATGATCAAATGCAAGAAAGCAATATGCACAGGAAGAAGTATCAGAGGCATATTCAGCAGCACGGGGATTACCGACAAGCCCGCGATGGAAATATGAACAGCCAGTAAGTAAGACATCGCGTGCTGAAGGTTTGCGTATATGCGCCTGCCAATTTTGATGGCTTTTACTATTGACCCGAAGTCGTCCTCAAGCAAGACAATCGCTGCGGACTCTCTGGCCACATCGGTGCCTCGTTTGCCCATAGCAATACCTATATTTGCCTTTTTAAGTGCTGGCGCATCATTAATTCCGTCACCAGTCATGGCAACGATCTCCCCCTGTGCTTTGAGGATATCGATGAGCCGGCTTTTCTGTTCAGGCATCATTCGTGCGCAGACACTAGTCTTCTTGATTCTTTTTCCGAGCTCCTCATCAGAAAGCGAGGCTAGCTCTGAGCCAGTCAAAACTTGGTTTGGATTAGGCAGCCCAGCTTGCTCCGCAATGCTGCGTGCCGTATCAGGATGATCTCCTGTGATCATGATGACGCGTATGCCCGCACTTTTACATTCGGCGATTGCTGCGGGGACTTCCGGCCTTAGGGGATCTTCTAGGCCGATTAGGCCAAGAAACTCGAAATCTACGTCATGCTGATGTTCCGGCACGTTGTCGCTGTAAACTTTGCCTTTAGCAACCGCTAGGATGCGCAATCCCAGTTCAGCGTGTGCCTTAACGCGCCGGGCTATTTGCTCGCGAGTAGCCTGCGGTAAGTGGCATAAATCCACAATGGCCTCGGGTGCTCCTTTTGCACCGACCGGGAGCGGCCCCTCGCCGCCTGGATGCCAAACCTGTGACAAAGCCAGGAGTTCGGGCGAGAGCGGATATTGTCTAGTTAGCTTCCAACTCGGATGGATATGTTCGCTGCCACCTAGCAACGTAAAAGCGGCGTTATTGAACGCACGATCGATAGGGTCAAACGCATCCTGTTCGGCAGCCAGAAGACCGTATTCAAGTAATTCGTGGAAGTGCTCTGGCAATGACTGGCCATCGTTTACAGAGAGATCGAAGGCATCATCGTCCAGTATAAGCCGACGAACTGTCATCTGGTTTTGGGTCAATGTCCCGGTCTTGTCTACACACAATACGGTGGCTGTTCCAAGTGCCTCAATCGCTGAGAGTCGTCTGGTCAAGACCTTTTCTTTTGAGAGGCGCCAAGCTCCGAGTGCCATAAATATTGTGAGAACTGCCGGCAACTCATTTGGAAGTATGGCCATCGCCAGGGTGAGCCCACCCAACATCCCGTCCACCCAACTGTGTTTGTAGAGAATGCTAGCCACGGCCACGGCGAGGCAAAGTCCACCTGCTATCAGGGCTATTATAGTTACTAGCTGCCTGGTTTCGCGCTCTAGTCGGGTGGGTTCGTCGAGGGAGGCTTGGATTAAACCACCTATCTTACCTAACTCCGTGGCGCTACCAGTGGCACTCACATACATTAGGCCGCTGCCCCTCGTAACAGAGGTTCCAGAGTATACTTTTTCATCATGGGTAGATTTTGAAACTGGCATAGATTCACCAGTTAGAAGGGACTCATCGATGGAGATGTTTAAGCTAGATATGAGTTCGCCGTCCGCGGGAACACGATCACCTTCTACAAGATAGACAAGGTCCCCTCGTACCAGCTCTCGGCCTGGTATACGGATTTTGCTGTTGTCGCGACGCACTAAAGCTCTGGGACTCGAAAGATTTCGAAGGGCCAGCAGCGATTTTTCCGCTTTCTGTTCTTGGTAAATAGTGATGAATAAAATGAGTCCCAGGAAGCCTAGCAGCATTGCCGCTTCTTGTTTGTCGCCCAAAAACAGATAAATCAAGCCGGAGCCAATGATCAGGAACACCATGGGTTCTCGAACTATGTCGATGATCAACCGTCGTAGTCGTTTCTGTTCGGCCCCGGCGATTTCATTGTAGCCCTCAGCAGCAAGGCGAGTCTTTGCCTGTTCTGAGGTGAGACCAAGGGGTTCGATTGAGTTACTTACGGGACCCATATTTGTCCTTCACTTGCCAGGACTATAAGTACAGTGATATTAAAAAAGTAAATAATATGCAGTAATCAAATAGAATAAGAGCACACATTTTTAATGTGCACCCATAACTAGGCTGACTATTCAGTGAACAACGGCATTGAGCTGACTTTTAATCCCGAGCTGCTTGACGCAGTTTTTGCTCCGTTGCGTCTTATACAGCCCCAGTTGGAGCACACCGTGAGTTGCGACTATCAGCCGCAACCGATACATACAGTTTATGGAGGAGCACAGCTTTATAAGGTGGGCTCATTGCGCAAATTGGGTGAAATGGCGAGGCTTCATTTTTTGAAGTATGCGCCAGATGCCGACTCACTATCTCGCCTTCTGAATGACCCAGCATTGGATTCAGTACCATGGACAATTGTGCACCAAAAGGTTTGCGAGAGACTGCAAACCAGCCCGATCGACGATTACCGCATCGATTTCGAGGATGGGTATGGATATCGCCCTTCAGTTGAAGAAGACGCGGCAGCTCTACTCGCCGCAGAGGCAATGTCCGGTGAACTTTTAAGTGGAGCTTTGCCGAGATTTTCAGGCATTAGAATCAGATCCTTCACACCAGGTGCGTGGTTGCGTGCAGCCCGTACCTTAGACTTGTTTATTTCTAAGTTGTTAACATGCTCAGGTGGGAAATTGCCGCCTGGGTTTGTGGTTACCCTACCTAAGGTATCTCAAGCTGAGCAGGTCGACGCCCTAGTGTTGCTCCTGAGTCAGCTCGAACATCGTTTTGATCTTGCCGATGGGGTAATAAAGATCGAACTGATGATCGAGAGTCCCGCTGCACTAATGAGCGCTGACGGAACGAGCCCATTGCGTCGTCTGTTAGCTGCAGCTAAGGGACGGTGCCGTGGTGTTCACTTTGGGACTTATGACTACTCGGCGGCCTGCGATATTACGGCCGATCATCAATCCATGTCCCATCCGGCATGTGTCTGGGCTCTAAACACAATTAAAGTCGCCCTGGGTGCTACGGGCGTTTGGTTAGCAGATGGAGCTACGAATATCTTACCCCTGCCCGTCCACCGAGCCATTTCCGAAAAAGCTCTCTCTCCCAAAGAGGAGGCTGCAAATGCCCAAGCTGTTATTAGAGCCTGGCGGCTCAGCTACGCGAATATCTCAAATTCACTCAAGCTTGGATTTTATCAGGGGTGGGATTTACATCCCAACCAGATTGGGATTCGCTTGGCAGCGCATTACGCTTTTTTTCTAAAAGACCTAGCTGACGCTTCCATTCGGCTTCGGAATTTTATCGAGAAAGCTGCGCAAGCAACCGCAATTGGCGGGGTGTTTGATGATGCTGCGAGCGGTCAAGGATTGCTTAATTTCTTTATTCGGGCGGTAGACGCAGGGGCAATTGGTGAGGCTGAAATTGGTGCGTCCGGATTAACGATGAGCGACCTACGCTCGCGGTCATTTTTGACGATAGTCGAATCGCAGAGGAGATCAGATGCAGTACATTCGTAACATGATTTTGGTAGCCGTTTTTGGCTGGGTATCAATGTCCTGTAATCCGTCTGAGCCACCGCCGCCGCCTCCCGCTCCACTGCGGCCGGCAGTCAGCTCTAACTTGCCCGCAGATGCACAGTCGCCCAGTGGATCTGGTTTGAAGCCTGTCGCCGGAAATAGCGGGGGTTCGGTCAATGCGGGTCCACTGGCTAATTCAAGTGGGTCGCTTACAGGTGGTCAGTCATCAACCCCAAACGTGGCGGGTGCCTTTAGTGCCATAACTGGCCTGATTCAAAGCATAAGTAGTGGCGGAGGAATTGACTCCATAGGCACATCGATTCAGAATTTAATTGCCTCTTTTACCGGCGGTGCGACTGGTGGAGGAGCGCTTTCTGGCTTCGGAAATTTACTCTCCGGTCTGATACCTGGTCTTGGCGGTGCTTCGTCAACACCACCATCTCCGTAGCCGACATCAAATTAGGGGTCAATGTATGTATAGGAACCATCAATCAAATACGGCTAGTCGGAAAATGCTGACTTTGCTCGTTATAAGCCTGGTTTTGTGGCAGTGCAAAGCACCGCAACAAAATAAATCATCGATCAAAACTTTAGATAATGTTGCAAATAATACAAGTGAGCCGGTGAACCATCCATGTGGAATTGCCTTTGACGGAAATGGCGAGCTTCCACCAGCCGCCGCTTCACTGGGCAAGTCTTTAAATATTGTAAGTCCCGGCGACATTAGCTTGAGGAATGCGGTCATTGGAACTTTGGAGGCTGTTCCGCGTCCTCTATTGCAGCTTTTCTTCGCTGTTTTTAAAGGTCAAATTGTCATCGGTGATGCGACCAATCTTTGTAAGGCAACGCCGTTTACTAATTCTCAAAAGCCACTGGTAGCTGCCGGAAAAAATGCTACATCTTGCTGGCTTAGCCCCGCGAACGGGCAGGGTTTACGGATGGTGCTGAGTCCCGAGGTGATTTCAATACGCTCGAGTCTTCTAAGATTATTCGCATATTGGCAGATGGAATTCGTTATTGAGGGACTACTTAAGCCAGGAGTACCAGCTCCCTTTAAAGCCCCTGATTGGCAAACTTATGCGCAGGATTTCATCGCTGAACGCGGTAAGTTAGCGAGCGCATTCTTGACGGATATGTCTGCTCAAGTGACTGCTAATGGGACGAAGTTGAAAGAATACAATGCGCAGGATGCTGTGGGGTTTGGTAACTTGATTTATGCCAATGCTGTCGACAGTTATTATTGCGCAAAACAAACAAGAAATGAGTTTCAAATAAGTTTCAAGAAAGCTTGGTCGGTGTTTACAGATCAAACCAGTGGTCTAGGTGTGGCCAAAGAGCTGGGAGCTCCGGGAACTGGCTTCTGATTGTAGGGTGCTTTTGATAACCTCAGAAACTGCAGGGCAATTCGCGGAATTGTTTGTCCTTCACTGTTTTTTGTGGCGCAGAAGCGCCTCTTGGGCAACTGACGCGACGAGGGTTCCGTCTCGAGTAAAAATCTGCCCTCGATTGAAACTACGTCCTGATGCAGCCGAAGTGCTTTCCATTTCGTAAAGATGCCAGTCATTAAGGTGGCAAGTGCGATGGAACCATATCGCATGATCTAAACTAGCGACGCGAACATCTGGACTGGAGATGCTAAGGCCGTGTGGCTGTAGTCCCGTCAGAGAAATGCCAAAATCAGATGCGTACGCTAGTAAAGCCGCATGTAGGTTCGGATTTTCTGGGAGCGCTGATTTAACGCGGAACCAAGCGTGCTTAATGGGAGCCCGAACCGTTGGTCTTAGCGGATCCGGTCGATTGACGATACGAATTTCAATTGACCTCTCTGTAGTAAGTTTAGCTCGGCGATCGGCGGGCAGATGCATCTGAATCAGACGCATGTGTTCTTCTTCGCTCAGGAGCCCCTCTGGTCCGGGAACTTTTGGTGACTCTGCTTGATGATTGGGTCCCTCTTCTTGGTGTTGAAATGAGGCTGTCATGCAAAAGATCGTCGATCCATTTTGCTTGGCAGATACCTCTCTCGTGCAGAAACTTCTGCCATTGCGAGTGATGCTGACATGATACTGGACGGCCTGATCTTGCTGGCCTTGTCGCAGAAAATAGGCATGCATCGAGTGCGGAGACAGTTCTTTGTCCACAGTATGGGAGGCTGCAATGACACTTTGGCCTAAAACCTGTCCACCAAATAGACTGCGGAAGCCCAAATCCTCGCTATCGGCCTCAAATACTTGTGGGGCAACTTGCCTGACGTTCATGATTTCGATCGTATTGGGATTCCCCGGGTTCATCAGATCCCCACGATGCATTCGATGGTTTGCTGCTCGGACTTACTTTGATAAGTGCGCCTTCAAAGATACAGTGTCCCTGGAGATCCGACACAGTGTCAATTGGGGGGCACAGATATGAACAGTCAGAGCCAATTCGGCTTGGCGTTGGTTTTATCGGGGCTTTTGTTGTTGGGTGTAGGTGGTCTCTGGTTACTTGGCACGAAATTAGGATTCACCCTCGGTCACTTACCCGGCGACATTACGATAAGTTCGGGTAGGTCGCGGTTTTATCTACCGCTCACAACATGTCTTTTGATTAGCGGGGCACTAAGTGCCTTAGCATGGCTTATTCGGCGCTTCTTGAGTTAAAGAGGGCTCAATTTAGTTTTTTAGTTAAGGAATGGTGCGGACGGTCGGACTTGAACCGACACGGGTTACCCCACTGGCTTCTAAGACCAGCATGTCTACCAATTTCATCACGTCCGCAAGCATAGGCTCACTAAAGGAACCGACACTATACAGTAAGAATTACGTTTGCTCAAGGTCCCGTTGTATCTAACCGCGCTGCTCTTTCGCCCAAGAATCTCGTAAAGACACGGTCCGGTTAAAAACCAGTTTAGACTGTGTCGAGTCCTGATCCAGACAGAAGTATCCCAGCCTTTCAAATTGGAAACGCTGATCCGTAGTGACGTGCTCTAGACTGGGCTCAAGCATTGCGGTCGTAACCGTCGTCAGCGACTCTGGATTGAGGTGGTCTTTATAATCGCCCTCTTTGACCCCACCAGGGTTAGCGATGTTAAACAACCGGTCATACAGCCTCACTTCTGCTGGTATCGCTTTGCTGGCGGATACCCAGTGAATGATGCCTTTAACCTTGCGTCCGTCTGCTGGGTTCTTGCCCAGTGTATCGGCGTCATGCGAGCAACGGATCTCTACGATCTTGCCAAGGCTATCTTTGATAACCTCTTTGCATTTTATTATGTAGCCATATCTCAGCCTTACCTCGCCACCGGGGACAAGCCGGAAATATCCCTTAGGTGGATTTTCCGTGAAGTCATCAGATTCGATGTACAGCTCTCTCGTGAAGGGCAGTTTGCGCGTCCCAAAAGTCGCGTCCTGTGGATGATAGGGCGCTTCAATGTGCTCCACTTTGTCGGCAGGATAGTCTTCGATGACTAATTTGATTGGCCGCAGCACTCCCAGCACCCGCCGAGCAGATGTCTCGAGATCCTCTCTTACACAGAACTCTAGGAGGCCCATATCGACGATGTTCGCCGCTTTGGCCACCCCGATGCGCTCGCAAAAGTCGCGTAACGCTGCCGGTCTAAACCCACGCCTACGCATACCGGAGATGGTTGGCATCCGCGGATCGTCCCAAGACTTAACGTGGCCCCCGGTAACCAGCTCTTTGAGTTTTCGTTTACTAGTGACTGTATAAGTCAGGTCAAGGCGGGCGAACTCAATCTGCTTTGGTCTCGGCTGAGCGAACCCACAGTTGTCGAGGAACCAGTCGTAAAGCGGTCTGTGATCTTCGAACTCAAGCGTACAGATCGAGTGGGTTATGCGTTCAAGAGCATCGGAAATACAGTGGGCAAAGTCGTACATGGGGTAGATGCACCATTTTTTCCCCGTAGCATGGTGCTCTGCCATGCGAATACGATATATGGCCGGATCGCGCATATTGATGTTGGGCGAGGTCATGTCGATCTTCGCCCTTAGTATATGCGAACCCTCATCGTATTTACCGTCTCGCATGCCTTGCAAAAGCGTCAGATTCTCCGCCACACTGCGGTCCCTGTCGGAGCTGTTACGCCCAGGTTCGGTTAGGGTTCCTCGGTTTTTGCGGATTTCGTCGGCACTTTGACTGTCTACATACGCTTTGTCGAGTGCGATCAACTTCTCAGCATATTCGTAGAACTTATCGAAGTAGTCAGATGCGTTGAACAAGCGGTCCTGCCAGTCGAAGCCTAGCCACTTGACGTCCTTTTGGATCGAGGCAACGTACTCGGGATCCTCGGCCACTGGGTTGGTATCATCGAAACGGAGATTGCATTGGCCCCCGTACTCGAGTGCCAACCCAAAATTCAAGCAGATGGATTTGGCGTGACCAATGTGGAGATAGCCGTTTGGTTCGGGGGGGAAGCGGGTGTGAACTCGCCCCTCGTATTTATTACTAGCGTTGTCTTCGTTGATAATATTACGAATAAAATTCGATCCCGTAGGCTTTTCGGGATTTACCATGAGCGCCTCGCGAAGCGGTTGCCGGCGTTGACGTTAACGCCCTTGATACGAGCAAGTATAGGTAAACCCGGCGTCGCTGTCAGGTGCTTTTCAACCGAATTCGTACAACGGCCGAGCCAACCCGCACCTCGTCAGTTGGGCGGACCAAATGCATGCCTTTTATCCGCTTGCCGTTTAAGTTAGACCCATTGGTGGAGGCTTGGTCTTCAATAAAGACTTCGCCGGTGTCGTTGATCTTGACGAGAAGGTGCTTACGCGACATTTCCGGGTCCTGATCAAATTTTGCAAAACTAGACGCCCGCCCAATGAAGAAGTTTCTTTGCTTAAGCTCTACCTCGTCTTGAGCCCCATCTGGGTAAGTGATGTTCAAGATCACCGTTGGCGCATGCGCCGATCTCAATTCGCCTTCGATCAGGGTGTCCACCAAGCTTGACTTACCTTCATTGTTGAGGCTGCGTTGCTCTTTTGACTTAAATATTGTCGAGATGTGACGCACTTGGGACTCGTCTTCGAGCTCAAAGCGAAAGTTTGTTCGCCCAATGGTTACCGTGTCACCAGAGGTGAGCTTTGCTTTTACGATTCTCTCGTTATTGACGAAGGTTCCGTTAGTGCTATTCATATCAAAAAGATGAAATATACCGTTGATATTTTGAATCTGACAGTGAGTGGACGAAATTTCGTGATCATCGATAACTATGTCACCCTTCTCTCGGCCAAATATCGTTCCGTCACGGCGAAGCTTTATAGCCTCGCTATGTTGCGAATTGCCTACGGCATAAAGGACGCCGCGCTTATCCTCGGAGTTTTTTTTGGTTGCCATACAGTACACTCGCAATCGCTAAGCTCTTCGGCATTTTCGCAGGAAAACTTAAATCTATCTTTTGCCTCAGGCTGATTTTAGCTACGATCTCTTAAGAAGGAGAAACTTGCATGACTGGTCCTCACGAACCATCGTTAACCCCCCCAGATCCTGTCGATTTTTCGGCTCTCATCATGGGCTTTTCGTCGGCCGCATTGTATTACCTGGGGGTCGCTCCAGTGGCAGGCAAAATTGCTACGACCAACTTTCCTTTGGCTCGTCAAAATATTGATATCATTAAGATGTTGAGCGATAAGACGCGCGGCAATCTAACCCCCGAAGAAGCCAGCCTTATTCAGCAGCTTGTCGCGGATCTACAGCTAAAATGGCTCGAAGCCTCTAAATAGCTAAATATGCCCGGAAGGGAAGATCGGCCTAATGACTCTCATTCTATTTCCGATGCTATCCATAAGGGGAGTACACCCCCCATGGGTAGAGGGGCATAGAGTATGGACGTCTCCCGATATGAGTTCTCTTGCCAGAAGGCGCTTCACCAGGGCTTGCAGTATGCACGCAGCTTGGGTCATCAGCTTCTTGAAGTAGAACATGTTGCGCTAGCGATGATGCGAGGGGGAGCTCTAGAGCTGAAGGTTGGCGGGCGACTTCAGCGGCATCTAGAGGGACACATTGGGCGCGCTCCTCGGGTTCTAGGCACTTTTAAGATTGAGTTTGGGCAGCGGCTGGATCGCGCCCTAGACATAGCTGAGGCCAAGGCCAAAGACACTTTAGTGTCTGATACTGTCCTTTGGGATGCCCTTTGCAGGCAGTCCACGGCGATTCAGAATTTTCTTACCAGGGTTGAAGAGGAAGAGGCGGATCAGGTGCGCCGGAGCGAAGCGTTTGAGCCAATGGCGACGTCGCGGGCTTCAGGTGATTCCATGGCAAGTCCAAAACCTCCGTCAAAACGAAGCTCTGAAATGCCGACGCCCAAAAAAGACGTAGAAGAATACGACCAGGAGCTAAGGCAGTTTACGATCGATATTTCAGCTAGTGCGGAGCGTGGTGAACTGGATCCGGTCATCGGTCGGGATAATGAAGTGAGGCGAGTCCTTGAAATCTTAGGCCGTAAGAAAAAGAATAATCCGCTACTTATTGGTGACCCTGGCGTGGGTAAGTCGGCGATCGCCGAGGCGATCGCACAGAGAATAGCCAATGGCAACGTCCCTGAGTCAATGCGCGGTAAAAGAGTTCTCTCTCTGGATCTCGGTGCGATGCTGGCTGGGGCCAAGTTCCGTGGTGAATTCGAGGCGCGAATGAAAAACCTGTTGAAAGCCTTGGCGGCGCTCAGTGGGAAGATCATTTTGTTTATAGATGAAATTCACATGCTTATTGGCGCGGGTAATCACGAGGGTAGCGCAGATGCCGCCAATTTGTTGAAGCCAGCACTGGCTCGAGGAGAGCTACAGTGCCTTGGTGCCACGACGCTCGACGAATTCCGCAAATACATCGAAAAAGATGCTGCTCTCGAGCGACGGTTTCAACCAATAACTGTTGAAGAGCCGTCCTTAAGCGCTGCTCTGGCGATACTTCGGGGCATCAAGGGTCATTATGAGGTGCACCATGGTGTGCAAATTGACGACGAAGCACTTTCGGCAGCAGTCAATTTATCGGTCCGCTACTTGCCTCAGCGCAAGTTACCCGACAAGGCAATAGATTTGATAGACGAGGCTGCCAGTAGGCTGCGTCTGCAAATTGACAGTGTTCCAGCGATTTTGGATCAATGGGGCTCCGAAATTAGTCAGATCGAAATCGAGCGTAAGGCTATCGGTCCGCAGGATCCTGGTCAGAAATCAGCGCTTGCCAAATTGGAAGTTCGACTCGAGAAGGCCCGCGCTGAACACGGCCGCATTGATCAAATCTGGCGACAGCATCAGGCCTTGTTGCAGCGTTTAAAACTGGCTGAAAAAAATCGCATTGAGGGCGATGCGCTGTATCGAAGCGCCAAGTCTAATGCTGAATTCGAGTTCGCCGCGCGACTACAGTACGGCGAGCTACCAAAATTGAACCGTGAAACTGATAAAATTAAGATTGAGCTCGATGCTTTGCAAAAACATCATCCGTTTCTTCGTCGGGTAGTGGGGAATCGTGAAATTGCAGAGATTGTGTCGTTTTGGACACGGATTCCAGTTGGTCGCCTGTTAGAAGGTGACGGGCGTAAACTGCTTGCTCTTGAGGCTAGGCTCGGTAAGCGGATTTTTGGCCAGGATGACGCCTTGCGTCGGATTGCGCAGACCTTGAAGCGTGCTCGAGTCGGCGTGAACGATCCTCGACGCCCACTTGGTGTTTTTCTATTTCTCGGTCCAACGGGGGTCGGCAAGACTGAAACAGCCAAGGCTTTGGCGGAGGAACTGTTCGCAGAGGAATCTAAAATTGTTCGCTTGGATATGTCTGAGTTTATGGAGCAGCATCAGATAGCGAGGCTCATTGGGGCTCCTCCTGGTTACGTTGGATTCGGTGACGGAGGGGAACTGACAGAGGCGGTAAAGCAAAGGCCATATTCTGTCGTGCTGCTAGATGAAATTGAAAAGGCGCATCCGCGAGTCCTCGATCTATTACTCCAGACCTTTGATGATGGTCGACTCACAGATGGCCGCAGTCGACTGGTCGACTTTCGCAACACCTTGATAATAATGACCTCAAACATCTCTTTAGATCGGATTGCCGACCCAGAAAATGCGGCTGATCGAACCATTCGAGAGAACTTGTCTCAGAAATTGCGACCAGAGTTCGTCAATAGAATCGACGAGGTAGTGGTCTTTCGCCGTCTCGGCAAGAGGCAGCTCGAGCGTGTCTTGGAGAGGTTGGTGCGAGGTCTTAATGAGCGCTTGAGTGATCGACAGTTCTGTATTTCGCTTGGCCCTCGCTTGCGGTCCCGACTTCTCGCGAACAGTGCTGTTGACACAATGGGCGGACGGGCCATAAAGCGGGATTTCGTCAGTTTCGTAGTTGATGCCGTATCAGAGCGTATCCTTTCACATCCTGGCCTCGCAATTGGTGCGTGGCAGCTAGAGTTGGACCGTTCCGATGGCTTTCGGTGGTTCTACGAGCACCGAGTTGGGTATTATCTACCCCCTTCGAGTAGAGAAAAGTCTCATCGCAGTTGACACCTGCCCGTAGTGCAATATATTTAATCCATCTACGGGGAAGGATTATTCATTTTTTCCTGATCTTGGGGCGTCGCCAAGCGGTAAGGCACCGGATTTTGATTCCGGCATTCGAAGGTTCGATCCCTTCCGCCCCAGCCATAATTTTTCCTGCATTGAATATCAATAAAAAATAGGTCCGCCTTTACCTTCTCAGGAGTCAGTCATGGACGCCGAGTTAATCGTGTTTTCCGGCAATGCTAATAGGGCGTTAGCTGAGAGAATTTGCGACTGGCTAGACATGCCTCTGGGAGAAGCTGTGGTCTCGCAGTTTTCCGATGGCGAGACTCGTGTTGAGCTTAACAGCAACGTTCGTGGTAGGGATGTTTTTATCATCCAGTCCCTATCCAAACCAACGAACCAGCATCTAATGGAAGCGATGATCATGGCGGATGCTGCGCATCGCGCCTCTGCCGCCCGCATAACGCTTGTTGCGCCATATTTTGGCTATGCCCGGCAAGAGCGCAAAAGTGCTCCCAGGACGCCAATTTCGGCCAAGCTCGTTGCTGATCTACTGCAAACGGCTCATTTTAATCGGGTGCTCACTTTAGAGCTGCACACATCAGCAATTCAGGGTTTCTTTAACATTGCGGTCGATCATTTATATGCTAAGCCTATTTTTAGCACATACTTTCAACGCCTTGATAATCTTGTGGTCGTATCCCCCGATGCTGGGGGCGTGGAGCGAGCGCGGGCCATGGCAAAGCACTTTAACTGCGGCCTAGCGATTGTTGATAAACGCCGCGATAAACCAAATGAGAGCGCGGTGATGAATATCATTGGGGACGTCAAAGGCAAGAACTGTTTGATAGTTGACGACATAGTCGACACAGCCGGTTCTCTTACGAAGGCCTGCGAGGCTTTATTGAGTGCAGGCGGGCTGTCGGTAAGGGCTGCCATTAGCCATCCTGTTCTTAGTGGCGCAGCTATTGAAAACCTGGAGAAATCTAAACTTGAAGAGATGGTGGTTACCGATTCGATTCAGTTATCGCCAGAGGCCAGAAAATGCTCAAAAATAACTCAATTAAGTATCGCGGAGCTGTTGGGGAAGGCGATACGTCGTATTCACAACGATGATTCCATTAGCGCTTTATTTATATAACCATCTGATTTTAAATGAAATTATGTAGATCATGGGATCTTGGTTGAAAGCTTCCCCGCTTCCCGCTATAAGACCAGGCTCTATACTGTTGGAGATGTGTGATGTCGAATAAGAATGATGTGACTATTGAGGCAACTGTTCGTACGGGAATAGGCAAAAGCTACACTCGTAAGTTGCGCCGCAATGGTAAGGTCCCTGCTGTGCTAAATAGTAAGGGCCAATCGACCATGCTTGAGCTGGATCCAAAGCTGCTACCGCGCGCTTGGCGTGATGGTGGGAAGCAGTTCGATCTGGTTTTAGAGGGTCGTACTCAGCGGGTTGAGATCAAGGAGCTTCAGTTGGATCCGGTCAAGCGCCTCTGCTTGCATGTGGATCTGGCCCCTGTTGCTTAAACCGCGCATTCTATGAAGCTCTTAGTAGGCCTCGGGAATCCTGGTCCAAAATATGAAACAACGCGTCACAATGCGGGGTTTCTCTTGTTGGACTTACTTGCGGAGGCGGCTGGAGCGGACTGGGAGAATGGGCGGTCGCGGTTTCATGGGGACATAGCGAAGGGCTCCTTGTTAGGCCAAAGCTGTGTATTCCTGAAACCGATGACTTTTATGAACTTAAGTGGCCGAGCTGTAGGTGCTGCTTTACGGTTCTTCAAGTTAGAAGCAAAAGACGTCATCGTGTGCTTTGATGATGTTGATGTTCCGCTCGGTAAAGTGAAGGCCCGCGAGGGCGGTGGCCACGGAGGCCATAATGGTGTTCGAAGCATTATTGATGAGACCGGTATTAGTGAGTTTCATCGGATAAAGCTGGGTGTGGGGCGGCCACCAGATGGTCGCGATACTGCGGATTGGGTATTGGGTGCGATGACAGATGCTGAGTTGATGAATCTTCAGGGAGATATGCTAAAAGACGTCAATGTCCGACTTAAGCAGATCTTCGATCATCAAAAGTGAGTGACTCTCTTGCTGGCGAACGGTTCGCTGGCTGCTTTAATCCATAAGGGAGATTTGAGTTGTTACGAGAATACGATTTTACCATCATCACCAAAGGCGAGTTGCCCGAAGTCGAAGCCCTCAAAGTACTTGAAGGCTACGAAGCATTGATGACCAAAGACGGCGGCGAGATTCTGAAAAAGGATCCCTGGGGCAACAAGAAATTGGTTTTCCCGATTAAGAAAAGTTTCCGGGGCAACTACGTCAATTACGATTTCGTTGGCACTCCAGAGAATTTGGCTGAGATGGAGCGCTTGATGCGAATCGACGACAACGTCCTTCGCCATTTAGTCGTACGTCTAGAGAGCGGTGATGGCGACATCGACGTTGAAGCACGCAAGGCTGATCTAGCTAAGCAAGAGCGAGAAGCTCGCGAGCGAGACCTTGAGCAGAAGCGCCGTAAGGAATAATCAGAAAGCCGTTTGAGGATCCAACCATGAAACTTATTTTGACCCACGAAGTGTCGAGTCTCGGTTCCATTGGCGATATCGTCAATGTGCGCAACGGCTATGCACGCAATTTTCTTTTACCTCGCGGCCTCGCGGCTGTGGCTAACGAAGAAAACAAGGCGGCATTGGCTCACCAGAAGCGCATTTTGGACAAGAAGCGCGAACTACTGTTAGCCGCAGCTAAAGAGCTCGGTGCAAAAATCGAGAAAACCTCCGTCACTGTGACTAAGCAAGTCGGCGAAGACGAAAAGATTTTTGGTACCGTAACTGTTGCTGAGTTAGAAGCCCAACTACAGGCGGAAGGCCTGAACGTCTCCAAGAAAGACATTACGATTCTTGAAGAGATTAAAAAAGTTGGTGTGTATACAGCTCAGGTTAAGCTACACAGTGAAGTAGTGCCCAAATTTAAAGTTTGGGTCGTTGCTGCGCAGTAAGTGACCTTGAGTAAAGAAAAGTTATGACAGCACAGGTTTTGGCGCCTCCGCATTCCCTTGACGCCGAGAAGGCAGTCTTGGGTGCGGTTTTACGGGATGCGGATGCGTTCAACCTGATAGCTGACAAGCTTAAGGCTGAGCAGTTTTATCTCGATGCTCATCGCGATATTTTTCAGGCGATGTGCGAGCTGTATCAGCTGAACGAGCCGACGGATATTCTTACCGTGGCGGAAAAGCTGCGACGTCAGCATGCCGATAATGACTTCCTGGGTCCCGCGTACCTAGTTGAACTTACCGAAAACTCCCCATTTACGCAGAACATAGAGTATTACGCTCGCGTAGTCAGCGAATACTATTTTCTCCGTCGCATTATCAATGCCTGTCAAAGCACCGTCAAAAAAGCCATGTCTTATGACGGGGAAGTTGCGGGCTTCATAGAGGACATTGAGAAAGAGTTCATCGCTATCGCTAATCAACAAGATAGTGGTGGCATAGCAACAACTCATGAAGTCCTGGATAAGACCATTGCGGAGATTGAGGCTCGCTTAAATAGTGATGGGGCCATGACGGGCGTACCATCGCAGTTTTCTGATCTAGATCGAAATACAGGTGGTTGGCAGCGTAGCGACTTGGTGATTATTGCTGCTCGCCCAGGTATGGGTAAAACAGCCTTTGCCTTGAACTGTGTAGTTAATTCGGTCAAGGCAGGTAAACACACGGTAATATTTACTCTTGAGATGTCTAAGACGCAGTTAATGGAGCGTATTATCTCGAGTGAGGCGCGCATTGATTCATCAAAAATGCGGAAGGGTGATCTCAATGAAGAAGAGCAAGATCGCTTGATGCATGGGATCAGGGGGATCGGCACCATGCCGGCTATGCTAGGCATAGACGAGACTCCGAGCATCTCTTTGCTTGAATTGAGATCTCGATGCCGGAGATTCAAAAAAGAGTACGGTTTAGATCTAATCGTCATCGACTATTTGCAGTTGATGGGGCCGTCCGGTACAAAAAAATACGAAAGTAGAGAGCGCGAAATTTCAGAGATCTCGGGCGGCCTTAAGGCGCTGGCTAAAGAACTGAATGTACCTGTGATTGCCTTAGCTCAGTTAAACCGAGGTGTTGAGGGCAGGCCAGATAAGGTGCCTAAACTGAGCGATCTACGGGAATCCGGATCTATGGAGCAGGATGCGGATATGATCCTGTTCATCTATAGGGACGAGTACTACAACCCGAACTCAGAAGATGCCGGAAAGGCCATGCTGCGGATTGCTAAAAACCGACACGGCTCGTTACAAGACATCTATTTAGCGTTCGCACCAAATTTCTTGAAATTCACTAATCTTCAGCAGTCATAAATACCCTGTTAGACGTTGAAGCCATAGAGCTTCATTTTCTTGCGCAGGGTATTACGATTAATCCCAAGGATTTTTGACGCGTGCACCTGGTTTCCACCGGTGCGACGAAGTATCTGACTAAGCAGTGGTTTTTCCACTTTTTTCATGATCAAAGCATGCAGGTCTTCGGGGTAGAAGCTGCCGATCTGATCCAGAAAACGAGAAATTTTGAGTTCCACTATAGCTTCAAGAGAATGCCTGTCTAGGCGATTGGCTAGCTCTTGATCAATCTGCGAATTCTGATCTCCGCGCAGAGCGGAAACGGCCCCATGAATCTCAGAGACATCTTTTGAAGTCTCTTGCTTCTCAGTGAGAGTCGGATTCTGGGAGGAGGCAACAAAGGGATCCACGGGGTCACTCCAAGATTTCCGCCGCTTATATACTCTTATGGGCGCTAACTGACGGCACTCAATTTAGAGAGGATTTTTTTAACAGGCGCTTGCACAGAGTGTCAATATTCTAGCGAAATTATTTTTTTACCTTCGGAGTGCCTGAGTCCCTTTTTCTTCTGCGCAGACGTGCTACCATATAAGTATAGTCTTCAATCCAGCCTCTCTTAGTCTTGCCGAGTCCTTCGCAATGGCTTATTAATTCCTGAGCAATGATGCGAGTCGAGTTCAGGGAAAAAGTAATGCAAGGTGATCAGACACAAAATCAAAGTTTAAATTCAGACCATGATGTTTCAAAGGAAGCAGTGGGGGCTAATTCTGAAATCAATACTACGGAAGCGCAAGTTGCGATGGATGGAATTACGGGATCTCGGCAGTTGGAGCAAGAAATTACAGAGTTAAAGGACAAATATGTTAGGGTCCACGCCGAAATGGAAAATATGCGGCGTCGTCAGGAGCGCGAGCGCGCTGACCTTTTGAAATACGGACTTGAAAACGTATTTAAGGATTTATTGCCGGTTCTTGATAGTTTAGAGAAGGCTTTGCCTGAAGGTGCTGATCGAGTGGCAGATCAAAGTAATGCGGCTGCTTACTATGACGGGATGATGATGGTTAAAAGACAGCTCCTAGAAGTTTGCAGGAAGCACGGGCTAGAAGCCGTCGAAGCTGCCAATGCTCCATTCGATCCGAACTTACATCAAGCGATTCAGCGCCTAGAATCTAGTGAAGTGAATGTCGATACGGTAGCGAATGAATTTGCGCGAGGCTACCAGCTTCATGGTCGCTTGTTGCGTCCCGCAATGGTTAGTGTGCTAACACCCGTAGGTAGCTAAACTTCGGGTTCCTTTTTATGGATGACCCCAAATCTTCTCCACGGCGGCTGCGCCCCAAAAAGACCTCCCCTAAGCCAGCCGCATCACAATCCCCCGACCTCTCAAGTGCCGATATTTCAGTCCTAAACTTATTTTGCAACGGTTTGAATTATGAGGAAATCTCTTTTGAATCCTGGCAAAAGACTCTCGATGACCTCGATCTGGTCGTACCCCTATGGGTATCTCCTGAACTGGCCTCACGTGGCGGGGAAAATGTGGTCCGATTTCATCGTAATGTGCGCAAAAGTCACAAGTTGGCAGGTATTAGAGAGCCAGTGTCTTACGCATTCACTCTGCCTGGTGCAACCCAACAGGGTGATATTTTCGTATACTCAGCACAGGGTGATCGCCTTGCGGATAAAGCTGGGGACCTAATAATTATAATCAGGTTTAAATAGAAATTTAGATTTAGCTTTTGCCAGACAGATGTTCACCTTCCTGATTAGTGCTGAGCTTGGTCCTCAAGCTCAGACTTAGCAACGCCGATACATTTTTAGACATCCCCGACCCGACAACTAGACCGATACTCGCAAGGAGAGGCTTTGATGACCGGACAAAGCATTAACCAGCTCACCGATGCCAACACCGAAATGCCGTTACTCCCATTGAAAGACATAGTTGTCTTTCCACACATGATTGTTCCGGTTTTTATCAATGAGGATCTCTGCATTAATGCAGTTGAGCATGCGCTTGCTCATCATCGAAAAATCTTCCTGTCAGCCTTCAAGGTGGCTGGCGATAAGGGAGAAGGGCTTGGCTGCAGTCTGGAGCCCCCATTCGATGTTTACGATGTCGGTACAGTCTGTTCGATCATGCGGACTCGGAAGTTGCCCGATGGCCGTATGAAAGTTTTGGTGCAGGGCCTCTCAAAGGCTGAGATTGGGCAGCTTTTGTCCAGTGACCCATTTCCATCTGTCCGTGTCAAAATTATCGAAGAGCCCGTGATCGTTAAGAATACTCCTGAAATTGAGGCGATGATCCGGGCGACTCGCGAAAACCTTGAAAAAGTAGTGAGTCTCGGGAAGGTTTTATCACCTGATATTTTGATGGTACTTGAGGATGTCACGGACCCTGGCCGCTTGTCAGACTTAGTGGCAGCGAATCTTGGGCTGAAGGTTCAGGAAGCTCAAGGGATATTATCTGTTTACAATCCCTCTGAGCGCTTACGTACCGTCCATCGGTATTTGTCTCGGGAAATCGAAGTATATCAAATGCAGGTCCGCATTCAGTCGCAGGCGAAAGAAGAAATTAGTCGTATGCAGCGGGAGCACTATCTCCGTGAGCAAATGCGGGCAATAAAAAGCGAACTTGGTGATGCTGACGGTAAAGAAGAAATTGATGCTCTGTGGAAGAAGTTGGAAGAGGTCAAGTTGACCGCAGAGGCAAAAGACGAGACCTCAAGACAGCTGAGAAGACTTGAAAGAATGCATTCAGATACTAGTGAGGCTGCGCTTACTCGTACCCACGTAGAGACTATTCTAGCGCTCCCTTGGGATGTTCGGACCGATGACAAGTTGAACCTTAAAGATGTAAAAAGCGTTCTTGATTTGGATCATCATGGGCTGGATCAGGTCAAAGACCGGATCATCGAGTATCTCGCTGTTAAAAAATTAAATCCGGGTGCGAAGAGCCCTATTATTTGCTTTGTGGGGCCGCCGGGTGTCGGAAAGACCAGCCTGGGAAAATCGATAGCCCGTGCCATGGGACGTCACTTCTCGCGCATTTCACTCGGAGGAGTGCGAGACGAGGCTGACATACGGGGACACCGTAAAACTTACGTAGGTGCATACCCGGGCCGTCTCATCACGAGTTTGAAACAGGCGAAAAGCTGTAACCCACTTATAATGTTGGACGAGATTGATAAGATGGGGGCCGACCACAGGGGTGATCCCTCATCTGCTCTTCTAGAAGTTTTGGATCCGGAGCAAAATAAGAATTTTGTGGATCATTATCTCGGGGTGGCATTTGATCTATCAGATGTATTCTTCATCGCTAACTGTAACACCCTTGATACGATCCCAGCTCCCCTGCGCGATAGGCTCGAGATCATCGAAGTGTCCGGATACTCAGAAGAGGAAAAGCTGATTATTGCGAATCAGTACCTCGTGCCAAAACAGTTGAAAGAGTCCGGGTTAAGCGATGCCGATGTAGTGTTCTCCCGCAATTCCATCACAACTATAATTAATAGTTACACCCGAGAAAGTGGACTTCGGGGACTCGAAAAGCAAATTGCTTCTGTCTGCCGAAAGATAGCTAGGCAATACGCAGAGGAGGAGGCGACACCTACTCGGCGCCTAACTATCAAAATGACCCCTCAGCTTGTAGAGAAGCACTTGGGAGCTAAGCGGTTTGATGACGACTTCTATCACCTGGAACCATTGACCGGGGTCTCCCTTGGTCTAGCCTACACTAGTTATGGTGGTGAGGTTCTTGCCATTGAGACCAATTTATTACCTGGGTCTCGCGCCAAACTGGTCCTCACTGGTCAGTTAGGAGATGTAATGAAGGAGTCGGCTCAGACTGCTTTAAGTTACATAAGATCTAAGGCTGTTGAGTTTGGTGTCGATGCAAAAAACTTAATGGAAAATGAAATTCACATTCATTTGCCCGCAGGGGCAGTGCCCAAGGATGGTCCATCTGCAGGGATTGCGCTCGCCACGTCAATACTGTCTGCCCTGCTAGGCCGTGCTCCCCGAGAGCGTATCGCTATGACAGGTGAAATTACATTGCACGGTAAAATATTGCCGATCGGCGGGTTAAAGGAGAAGGTTCTTGCAGCGCAACGTGAGGGTGTAGAACATGTATTGCTGCCAGAAAAAAATCGCTCTGCGTTTGAGCAGTTGCCGCTTAACGTTAAAAAGCGAATAAAAATCAGTTTCGTGAAAACTTATCCTGAAGTTGCCGGCATCATGTTTGGCCTAGCTGGTGAAGATTTTAACTCCGCAACCGACATTGGTTTACCCGTGTCAATTCCCGGGGGCAAGAACTTAGCAAGTTGAAGAATGGCGCGAAAGCGCCTTTTCTAATCGAGCTTTTTAAATTTAAATTGATGGTTTGTTAAAGTTTTCATGACGGTGTCTTGATGCAGAGAATCGATGGTTTCGAGGTCAAGTATGACCTCGACATCATCGAACCCGATTGCATTGAATAATCTGTTGTGACTAACTTCCTGAAGGTTTGCTCCCGCTTTGCTGACTACATTTAGTAATTCAGCGAGGCGGCCGGGCCTATCTTGAATTCGCACTGCCAATCTAAAAAGACGCCCGGAGTGCTTTAGGCCGATTGGAATGATTCGTTTGAGAAGATTTACGTCTATGTTACCGCCCGAAATTATGCAAACTACAGCGCGATTATTAAGACTGTGGATAACTTGTGGATCTAATTTCCAGAGTGCTGCAACAGCAGCGGCTCCTGCGCCCTCTGCAAGCATGTGCTCCCACTCCATCAGATTCATTACAGATGAGGCTATTTCATCCTCATCGACCAAAACAATCTCGTCGCAGTGCTTTTCGATGATCTCGAAGGTGGTGGCACTAGGCACCTTAATTGCGATCCCGTCGGCGATGGTGTATCCGGCTGCAGCTCCGATGAGGCTGTGACTACGTACCGACTGATGCATTGCGGGGTAAGCGGTAGATTGAACTCCAATAACCTGCACATCGGCTCGCACAGATTTTAAGGCTATCGCAACACCGGCGGCTAAGCCACCGCCACCTATGCTAGCCACCACCATTCCAAGATCGGGAATCTGATCTAAAAGCTCTAATCCGATCGTTCCCTGACCTGCGATGACTCTCTCGTCATTAAAGCCATGTAGCAACAGCCCTCCGCTATTTTTTTGCCAATCGACAGCGGCACTGTAAGCTTCCTCATAAGTCATTCCCACAAGTCGCACATCTGCGCCCAGCTCGCGGGTTGCCGCCGCCTTCACTAGAGGGGAGCGAATTGGCATAAAAATCGTGGCCTTGGCTCCTAGAAGGCGACATGTGTGAGCTACTCCCTGAGCATGATTTCCCGCGCTAGCAGCGATAACGCCCTGGGTCAACTGGCTGCTATCAACTTGAAGCAGGGCGTTCATGGCCCCTCGTATCTTAAATGAGCCTGATAGGTTTAAATTCTCGAGTTTTAGGTAAACCGGAACCCCAAGCCTCTTTGAAAGGTTAATGGAGTGCTTTATTGGGGAACACGGCACGAAAGGTCTAATGCGTTGCAGTGCGTCTTGGATATCTTTTAGATTTATAAGGCTCATTGTTTGCTTTACTTTCTGATCAAAAAACCAGCTAGCATCACGTAATCGGCAATTAATCGGTTATAATTAAGTATCCAAAGTAATTTTAGGTCTTCTGCATTCAATTTTTCTGCTGCGCTGCGGAGGGATTTCTTGAGCATTTTATGGATCCTCGAACAGGCGCAGCAAACAGCGCCCAGATTAGCTACCATTCTCATGGGAGATTTTGCTGTCAGAGCCTTCGCGTCGCTAGACTCTCTTGGCAAACTCGCTCGCCTTAGTGGTGATCGGCTGCCTAGTGCACTCATCGTTGACTGTCGTTCTAATCGATGGTCTATCCCCCAAATCAACACAATTGCAAGAAGCAATTTGGTGAGTACTCTATTGGTGACGGTAGGCAGTAAGCCAGTGGACGGCGTCGATGCTGAAGTGACTACGCGTCATTATGGTCCAGGTTTTGAAAGTTTGTCTTTCTCGAGGTTTATCGCCGATTCCCTGCAAACAGTGCCATCGCCCGCGCAGGGCTCTGTAATTAGATACAGGGATTTAGTGTTGGAGTTCGAAAAAATGCGCTGCAGTTCCACTTTGTCTAAGGAATCAGTGCCATTGCCTCAGAAGGAAGCGCAGCTCCTGCGACTACTTCTAGCCCGTCGGGGACAAGCGGTATCTCGAGCGGAGATCCAAATGTCCATTTGGCCTGAAATAAAGCTCACACCCCGCACTATCGATAGTCATATCTCCAGGTTGCGCACCAAGCTTGGGCAATTTGAAGTGACCATTGTCAGTGTCTATGGTGGTGGCTACGTACTTAAATAATGGCTAGGGAGGCTCAGCTTACACTCGGCAATTTGAGCTTATATTTGCCACCACCAGATGAAACTTTTGGCCAAGCCCCGGAGTCAATAGTTGTTCTGCCGGGCGCACTCGGGTTGGCTGCTCCCTCACTTTTCACCACAGCTGTGTGAGTTGTGTGTGTTTCAACTGAAGGTAATTTAGGACCCGCCATTGCGGCCTGTAATAAAGCGACTTCAGGCTGCGCCGGTGACGCTGTTGAGAGGTCGAGAGTCACAGAGGCCGACTCTGGGGTGACTATACTGCGATCCTGAGGGGTATGGGGATGTTCTGATATTGGTTCTGTTTGGTGCTGTCTCACTTTGTCAATTTCTGCGACGACAATTGTAATGTCATCAGCAAGCGGCTGGCTCGCAAAGAACTCGAAGGCGCGTTTTTTAATTGCCGAAATCATCGCTTCAGGAGCTAAATTGGCAAATGTAGAAACATCTGCCAACAGATGTTTGCGGCCTATCGCGTCACCTTTCGGTGAGGTGCACTCGATTAAACCATCGGTGAAATAGAAGATTTTGTCTCCAGCAACGAGATCGATGGTCCGCTCTTTGTATTGGGAATCGCGGTCCATTCCCAAAGGAGTCCCCATTAGTTTCAGCGAAATTGGTTGAATAGTCCCGCTCTTACTGGGCTCTTTTGCCGCCTTACCAAGCCGAGAGTCGGTAGGGCTTGTTGGAACAATAACAGGGAAATTGTGTCCAGCATTCGCATAGGTCAGAATCCCTTTATTAGTGTCAACGATCGATGCAAAAAAAGTCATACTTATAGTGCCCTGAACGGCTTCGTAGATGATTCGATTTAGGCGCTCTAGAATTGAGCTTGGCGAATCTCTAAACGACGGTTCGTGCTTTATAATGTCGGCTACAGTCATTGTAGTTGAATAAGCCATTGCTGTTACTAAAGCTGCGGGGGCACCATGGCCCATAGCGTCGGCAATGAAAATGAATTCTAGTCCATCTGAAATTGTATAATGTCCCCAAAGATCGCCACCGCATTCTGAGGCTGGAGTATAAAATCCAGCAACTCGGACATTCGGTAGATTAATAGCAGCGCGAGGAAAGAAGGTACTCTGAACCATTTTTGCCGTTTCGAGTTCTTTTTCGACGCGCGCTTTATCGACTTGTGAAGCCATCAGGTCAACGATTTTCCGGGACATGTTGTTTACAGCACTGCCAAGCGCACCTACTTCGTCCTGGCTACCTGGTGGTACTTTGTGTGCGAAGTCTCCGGCAGCAATTCGGCCAGTCGCATATGTGACGGCTCTGAGACCTTTTGTGATCTGTGATGAGGCCAAAAAACTAAACATTACTGCCATCAGAATAAAGAGGCCAGCCCATAAGCTGGTTGAAAGAAGTGTCTTTTTGACGGCTTGAGTGGCAGCATTTGCGTCCTGCTCAATCACAAGTATGAGCGGGTACCTTTGTAGTCGTGCGTACGCTCCGACTTTATCTTTTCCTTTACCATCTTTATAAACTTGTTCAAAGCCAGAGGGGCTGTCGCTGGACAGAGCGCTTTTTAGTAGAGATCGGCTATTTATTGTCGGGCGATTTATCGTTTCTAAAGGGTCTAACGACGCAAATATTTTACCGCTTCGGTCGATAATGCTGCTTTTTATAAACGTAGATTTCGATAGCGCCTTGTTGAGCGGTGTCTGCCAAGCCGTTAACACAGCCCAAACTACGCCCTGCGAATTTGTAACCTCAAAGCGAATGGCCAGAGTCACTAGGGGCAATTTCGAGATTTTTGCCTGACTCTCAATAGCCGAATTCGATTTTGTTTTACCTGGTACTCCCTTTAACCAATTAATAGAGCTCGTCTTAATTAGTTCAGCCACCGCATGAGCGTCTTTGTCTTCAAAGTTTTTATCGTTTATGTGCGAGGTCAGCGCCTCGTCAATCAGAGAGAAGTCCGAGCTCGTTGTGGACGGGGCTGAAAGTATTTGAATCAGAAAAAAATCGGGATTAGCGTCGACAAATCGTTGAAGAACACTGTTTTCATTTTTTGACTTGTCACCTTTAGTGGGCCGCATGGTCGGTAAAGCTATAGCGACCTGCGATCTCCATGTGTCAATTGTGGTTTCGATCTGATCTTTCGATCGCTCCGCTTGGCTTTGTAGCGAGTCTTGAATTTGTTCGAGCATCTGCGTGCGGAAAGTTCGGAAAAACTGCCATGAGTTCCCCGCAACTGTGATTAACACCAGTGTGCTCATGACATAGAAGAGCTTGGCTCCTAAAGATTTTAACGTCACTAGTTTCAACTTAACTGCCTTTCAAGGTCTCTAGTCATCTAGCCCATCGGATATTCGATTGAAAACTGAAGTTCACGTTCCGGGAAGAGGGGCGATCGCTAAGGGTGGCTAAAGCTGACTGGTCGAGCTCCCGATACTATGTCCTATGGACCGGCAACTTACTGAATCAACTTTGTTCGAGAGATTCCGGTAGCTAATTAGCGGAAGATAGGTGTGCAATTTGCGGCGTGGGTCACTAATAAAGTACGTTCTCATAGGTGTTTGGCTGACTCTAGTCAGCGCTGTAAGCCTTGCTATTTATTTCCAAGATCGATTTCTTTTGATTGAGAATAAATATGTTGCGTATTTGGACGACCGCAATGGGCCAGTTTTATCGCGCTCTGAAGGCTTGGTGCGATGGCGCGAGTTAATTGATAAACAGGGGATTCACGATGGCGACATGTTGTCTACTGGCGAGTCATCCAGTGCACGCGTACGTTTCGATAAGGAACGCGCAGTATTTTTGGGCGAAGATACTCAAGTAAAAATCACTGCGATTGGATCTGAGAAAGGCACCGCGTTTGTCATTAAGCTTTTGCGTGGATCTGCCGTGCCCCAAATTAATGATAAATGTACTCAGTGCCCGCCGTTGATTCTCCGCGCGGGCGAGGAAAGCTTCACTATTTCCGCGGGAAAAAAGGTCGCGGTTTTTAAAGCTCAGGGCAGTAAAGAGGTAAAGAAATTTCAAACCCAATCAATTGCAAGCAATGCTGATTTTCAAGAAATTGTGGCAGCCATAAAGCCTGCTGTGGCAGCAATCGCGCCTCCTCCCCCTCCTCCGCCCCAGGATGTGGCACTCACAACGGTATTTTTGCACCCTGAACCGGCACAGCGGCCACCTCCCGCTGCTTCCCAGGTCCCGCGTCCTGCACCGGCTCCTGCTCCTGCACCGGCTCCTGCATTGCCGCCAATCGAGGCAGTGAAGATGGAGGCAAAGCCAGCTGAGAATGGGGTGGAATACTGGACCATGGGTCCTTTTGAATCCATTTTGGATCAGCACATCGATTTCCCCGTATCTATGCCCGATAGTTTGAGGACGGATTCAAGTTTGGCTTTGCGGCCGTTTATAGAAATCTCAGGAAACGGTAAAACCGAGCAGATATTTGCCAATCAGGCGACAGATTTGACGATAAGAGTCCCTCTAAAATCTATTAAAATTGTTAGCACATCCAAAATGTCTGGGGGAATAAAAAAATATCTGTTCAATGCCCGCACCGGCGTCGAGATAGTGCGTGGATCTGCTCATTCAAAATTTGTAAGCGAGGGGATTGTCGGTACTCAAATAATTTCCATTGGTGAGGTTCCGGAGGGACAGCTTAATGTAGGCCTGGGTGACTTTAATCCTACGGTAGTGAATCTGTCGTCCGTATGGCTGGCAAAGAAAGCTGAAATCGATCTTGTCGATGCTAAAATTTCTATTTTTATTTTTAAAAGTTCTGACTTTTCCAAATTAGCGTCTCTAGTCCGCGGCACCTCCAAGTTGGCACTCGATCGGAGACGTCCGATTGGGACTGACGGCATGTTCGTCGTCCGTGATGATGAAGTGGTGGCGCAAATGTATGGTCTAAATATGAATAAACAGAATATTGATAAGATTATGGCGTTGCTTGGTGGTGATTTTGTGTTTAAAGGCCAGCGCACGGCATATCGCGATGTTCAAGGTTTTGGTCAACATAACTCGGGAGATCCCTTGTGGTCCTTGATTAGTAAGGGTCAAGTTTTGTATATTTTAAAGAGAGGTACTCTTTATCCAGTCAGTCAGGAATTCCTGAAGTCCAGCGCAGAATTGACATCTTTCATTGGCAATCAAGCTCAAGCAATTTTTGTGAAAAAAGTCGAAATTGTGTCGCACAATTGAGACGTTGATAATCATTGTGTCTAAATTATTGGTGGGCAACCTGTGCATCTGATTGTACGCAAATTGCTAATGTTGTTGATTCTTGCGGGGGCGTCTAAAGCCTTTGGCGAAGAGATAAAAGTAGATCATTTGCGTATTGTTTTAGACCTTAAGTCTAGCCGTAAGGTTCCAAAGGATAAGGCGGAGGCCAAGCAATATCTTAAAGATTGGAAACGCGCTTGTAAGAATCTGGGGTCCGCGCTGAGCGTTGGAAAAGGCCCCTACGGATTCGGGGCCTTTGGCTCATACAGCTGCTATCAGGGCGGCAAGACGGTCTCTGGTCCCGATAAACCAAGCCGGTGGAGCGTGATCGTTTCAGATGGGTTAAAGGAAATAAAATTTCAGCTAGTTCATCAGGATGGGGCAGCGACGAGCGTGATCGGCGAGTATATTGCACCTCCATCCGAATACTTCCTTAAGTTTTTCAAGGACGAGGAGTACTCCGATCTCGTGGCCTATTCGCTATTGGACAGTAGTCCAATGGGTATGCTGGTTACTAAAGGTCGGATTAAGGGCAGTCCACCTAGTTTCTCAAGTCGCTATTGGCGATCCGGAAAAGCGAGGAAGTTTAAATACCAAGTACCGGAGGCCCCACGCTATTTGGTTTTATATAGGTTGGCGTGGGACGAAGATCAGAAGCAGTGGCGAAGCCAAGTTGTCGGGGCAGCTACTCGCAGTAAAGTGAATCTTCCAAAGAAGAAGAAGAAGAAGGGCAAGCAATCAAGCCTAGTGGGTGGGGATGTCTTGTATGAGATTACTCCCGCCGTAGATGCCGCGCTTGCGGCTGGTCCCCTTTGGGCGCAGTCGTCTGAGGGACCTGGAGCGCATAAATCAGAATTGCAAAAAACTATCAACGGTGCGCATCTAGATCTAGATCTGGCGGGAAAAAATGGTGCCTTAAACGATTTTTTTACGGGTGGCAAGGATCTTTTAACGCAGCTTCTTGACGCAGCAGCTTCTGGCTACTTAGGTGTCCGCTTTGGTAAAGAAATTCTGCCAGGAGTAGGCGGACTTGGTGCTTTGTTAAATAAGACTAAAATATTTGGTCTTCTATTTGAGATGCGTGGCGGACCCCTTAAGGGTCTGCGTTACTATTACGATGCAATGCCCCGAACAAAAGCGAGTTTATCGGGTAGCACCGGTCCTGTTGAAGCATCGATTAGCTTTTCAAGGCACGTCGTTGGGTTTTCCTGGGATTTTAATCCAGGATTTTTGGTGGATCGGGTGACTATCGATCCCAAGCTGGGTGCATGGACCTTTAATGCCACACTGCCGATCTACGATAACAACCAAAATGTCGCAGAAATGGCTGAATTTAACCTCGGTCGGACTTTTTCTCTCGGTCTTGAAGTTGGTTTAGAGGAGCTGTCGAGTTGGTACACTGTCCGCGGTTGGTACGGGATTAATACGGGTTATTCGTTGTTGAAGAGTGGCGGAAAAGTTACCTCTAATAGATTCGGCGTAGATGCTTATTTTACTGGTGGTCCTGAGATCCCGTTTTTTGGGGTCGGGCTGAAGACGGCACTTCTAGCTTTTTATTTCTATGAGTCGATTGGGCTCACGAGTAATTCTGTGTCGACATCTGGGCCGGCAGCAATTTCAGGTGTCTCTTACGATGTTGGCTATGCAGGACTCGGGCTGGCTTTATCCTGGTGAGGAATGCGATGGCGAAAATTTGGCAGTCAGTGATCTTATCGATCTTAGGTAGTGGCGCTATGTTAGCGGCTCCCGGTACTGCGGGTGCCCAGATCGATAATCCCAGCGTTGCGCCTCCAGCTGTGGAAAGCAGTGCGCCACCTGCTGCGGGTACTGCCGTTGCACCCGCTGCTACAGGGGGTGTCGCTGTTCCATCCTCAAGTGTGGGTAGTGCAGTGGCTCCCGTGGACTCCGGTGCGCCAGTGGCTCCTGTCGCAAATTCTTCAATAAATTGAGTTTTATCTCTGCTGCTAACAGCACCAATGCAGACTGGGATTTTAAGTTAAATAAGAGAAAATTTGCGGGCATGGACCGCTTGGCGGCGGTGGTGGCGCTTACTGGAGCAGATTGCGTTGTACTTGCTCCAGAAAAAGGTGAATGGCAGGTGATTCGGCCGGATGGCGCCAAGCGAACGATTCTATCGACTGGTCAAGCTCCCAAGTCCACGGCGAACGAAGATTTGATTGAATGGCTATTTATTAGTTTAGGCTGGGACGGAATTGTTTTGGATCAAAAAGGCAATTATCTCCTTGTAGGATCCACCTCTAAATCGATGTCTTTTCCGCAGATTCAGGCTCTAGCTGTAAATGACTCGACGGCTAAGATTGTCTTGAAAGCAAATGAACGAATTGGCGCCGGTCTTTTGTCTTTGCGTGAAACTAAGATGGGTGTTGGTATTTTTGATATAGTATTCCTGGGACAAGGAATTACATCGATCCCTATTGGCACTAAGTTGGTAATTGAGAAGAAGAACTAAATTTTTCTTGCCACGACTTGCGCTTATAAAATTTGCCGCGGTAGCGAGTGTGATTTGGATTGTTGAATAAAAATCCAGTTCCACGCTCGTCATTGACCCATTCGATAGTCGACCCATCGATAAACTCAAGTGAGCTTTGGTCGATCACGATGTCTAGGTCTGCTTGCCTGAATGCGACATCATCAGGTTCGGGGGTAGCGAATGTGGCGCCATAATAGAAGCCATCACAGCCTTTACCCTCAATATAAAGGCGTAGTGGTAATCCATGGTATGAGGGCTCACTCTGCTGTAACTCTAATGCAGCAATCAAAGCATCTGAGGTTAGCGTGATATTAGGCATCGTCTTGTCCTTTGCGTTAGTGGTGGGCATCCCGTAAGATTTTCTAAGTATCTTAGCGGCTTAGTTGTGTCGAGCAGCGCGAGGTTCGCATCGTGATTTTAAGATTGCTCATCCTGTTACTTGGCCTAAAAGCTGATTTGACTTTTGCCGCACATGGCTATCTAGCTTATGGCGATTTGCGCGGTCACATCGAGCCATGCGGTTGCGATCCTAGCACCGATTTAGGTGGGATTAAACGCTTAGGTGGCATGATCGTCAGGGAGCGAGCTGTGCATCCGAGCTTGCTCCTCTTCGACCTAGGAAATAACCTGCCGCTGGCATCAGAATCAAACTTGAAGATTCCCTTTTTGCTCTCTGCCCAGGCAGTCTTGGCTCCTGATGCCATTCTGTTTAACGATCTAGAAATGCAGAGGTTTGATCAGCTAAGCCTTTGGTTGCGTCAGTCTGCAACCATGGTACCCCCATATATTCTCAGTAACTTAAGGGATAAGCCAGATTTTAAGAAATTAGTTCGCCCCTTTGTTAGCGGCAAGGGATGGGTTGCCTTTGGCTACGTATACAATGACAGCATTCGCGATGTGGTAATACCCTGGGGCCCCGAACTGTTACGGCAGTGGCGTGACAACTTGCTAAAGCATGCCAGTGATTTTCGCGTGCTTCTATTTTCAGGTTCAGATGTAGATTTGCGTCAGGCGATCGAGAGTAAGCTTTTCGAAGTAATCATAAGTTCCAATACGGCAAAGCCAGATCGCGTTCTTGGCTCTGAGGAGCGATATCAAGAGTCGCGGTTACTGCGAAGCAATTTGCCCCCGGTTTACATGGTGCCGCTTGGGGGTCAGGGGTTTCTACGTGGTGGCAATCTGCAATTGGAGGAGGTCAAGCCGCTGTCGGAGTTGTTTGGCAATAAGACGACCGTGGTGCAGGAGCGGCGGTCAGACAATTGGCTTAAGGACCCCAAATTGGTTACTTGGCTTGACCCAGCAACCAGTTCTCAGAATAGCTTAATGGACCAGGTCTACGAGAGCTATACGAAGGCAGCTCAAGTAAGCTTTCACGAAACCGGAAAAAAGCGCCTTCAACAGTTGAAAGAGACTTCGTTCGCTGGCGCCCAAGTCTGTGTCGGCTGTCATCCTGAGGCGAGTAAAGTTTATTTAAATAGTAAACACGCAAAGGCCATGGCAACCCTGCAGCTTAAAAGTAAGAGTGAGGATCCGGAATGCGTCGCATGCCATTCTCTCGGAGCCTCGGAACCAGGGGGCTTTGTGTCATTGGAAAAAAGTCCGCAGTTTGCAAATGTCCAATGTGAAAATTGTCACGGTCCGCGATTGGCCCACTCAAGGGATCCCAGGCCAGGTTCTGGCCCCGACAAACCGTCGGCCAACGTGTGCATCAGCTGTCATAATGGGCAGCACTCGCCTAAATTTGAATTTAAATCCTATTGGCAACGTATTAGTCATAAATAGGCAGCTACTTCTTTAGTATTTTACTAATCAGCTTTCTAGCCGCAACGCTCGGAGCCACGGTGGAGTTTTCTACTTCAGTCCTAATGGTTTCAGCCTCGTCAGCTAGCTTCCGGTCTGCATCGGCAACAATTTGATCAATGAATTCAGACCTAAACCATGCCAAGGATTGCTCTCGTCTTTTGTTGGCAAAAAATCCGGAGCCTTGCCTATCTTTGGCCGTCGCGAGTAAGGCCTCGCCTAGTTCCGCGATGCCCTCTCCAGTTATGCTGCTTACTGTAAATACCTGGGGTGGATAGTGAGAGGTACCGCGAGTCAGCATAAGTGCCTGTTCGATCTGGCTCTTGGCCAAGTTGGCGGCCGAGGTCAGCGCTCCGTCAGCTTTGGTAATAACAACGAAGTCTGCTAGCTCTAGTATCCCACGTTTTATTCCTTGGACATCGTCACCAGAATTCGGAAGGTAAAGCAGTACGAAGATATCTGTCATCGATGCAGCAAGTGTTTCGCTTTGACCCACGCCAACGGTCTCGACGCAAATACGATCAAATCCAGCAGCCTCACATGCAATGATCGCCTCCCGAGTTCGCCGTGCCGTCCCACCAAGCATCTTCCCAGCGGGAGATGGGCGGATGAATACATCCGGATGTCGAGAGAGGTTCTCCATGCGAATACGGTCACCCAAGATACTCCCACCGGATATGGGAGACGAGGGATCGACCGCTAATACTGCAAGCCGATGCCCGGCACTGAGAAGTTGCTCGCCAAAGGCCTCAATGAACGTGCTTTTCCCGACTCCTGGTGAACCACTGACAGCAAGTCGCAGCGACTGCCCACTATGAGGAAGCAGCTGACTCAGGAGTTCATTTGCCATCTCTGTATGATCGAGTCGAGCACTTTCAAATAACGTAATTGCCTTAGCCAATGCCCTGGTGTCGCCGGACAGCACGCCACTTTTAAGAGCCTCGACTGATATGTTCATGTCTTCGACCTAGACGGTTTGCTCAAGCTTTCCAGAATCGAAGTGGCACATTGAGGTATCGGTGATCCGGGGCCAAAAATTTCACTGACACCGCAGGTTTTGAGAAACTTGTAGTCCTGCTGAGGTATAACTCCTCCCACGACCACTTGGATGTCATTAGCCTGTGCCTCGTGCAAAGCTGCTATTAGTTGCGGGACTAATGTTCGATGTCCAGCTGCTTGTGAAGAGATGCCGATAACGTGAGCATCGCATTCTATAGCTTGTTTAGCTGCCTCTTCTGGTGTTTGAAACAGCGGTCCTATGTCGACATCAAAGCCGAGGTCAGCTAGGCCTGTGGCGATTACTTTTGCTCCCCTGTCATGGCCATCTTGACCCAATTTAACGATTAAGATTCTTGGCCGTCGTCCCTCGCGGGCGATAAAGGAATCGACCTCTTTTTGCACGTTATGTAGCACCTTGGCTCCTTCGGGACCGCTTCCATAGGCGGAAAGATAGACTGCACTGACAGTTTGGTTTTGGGCGCGATATCGACCAAATACCTCCGCAAGCGCCTCTGACACCTCGCCCAATGTCGCGCGAACTCTCATGGCCTCGATCGTCATCGCTAAGAGGTTGCCATCACCATTTTTTGCAGCATCTCTTAGGGCTTTTAGCGCATCAGACACTTTAGTCTGATTTCGCATTTTCTTGAGCTGGGCAAGGCGTCTGAGCTGTTGCTCTCTCACCTCAGCGTTATCGACCACTAGCACTTCAAATGCTTGCTGTTGGTCGGTGGATGTCTGTGTGTACTTATTGACGCCAACAATCACCTCTGTCCCGCTGTCAATACGAGCTTGTTTTCTAGCTGCCGCTGCCTCAATCCGAAGTTTAGGCATCCCCGAGCTAATAGCTTTAACCATTCCTCCAAAGCTCTCGACTTCATCAATAATGCCGCGAGCTTTGTCGATAAGATCCTGCGTCAATTTTTCCATGAAATAGCTGCCACCGAAGGGATCAACTGTCACAGTGATATCAGTTTCATGTTGAAGTATAAGTTGTGTGTTGCGCGCTAAATGCGCTGAGAATGCGGAGGGCAAGGCGATGGCTTCATCAAAGGCGTTGGTGTGAAGCGACTGAGTGCCACCTAGGACGGCGGCCATAGCCTCGATCGTTGTCCGGATTAGGTTGTTATATGGATCTTGCTCTGTAAGTGTATAACCCGAAGTCTGGCAGTGAGTTCTTAACATCGATGATTTAGGATCTTTCGGATCGAACTCTTTCATCAGCTCATACCAGAGAGTTCGCGCGGCACGAAGCTTCGCGATCTCCATGAAGAAGTTCATGCCGATGCCGAAGAAAAATGAAAGCCGTGGTGCAAACTGATCAACATGTAGTCCGCGTGCTAGTGCTGCCCTTACGTATTCAATCCCATCTGCAAGCGTAAATGCTAGCTCTAACGCCGAGTCAGCCCCGGCTTCTTGCATATGATAGCCGCTAATACTGATGCTGTTGAACTTAGGCATATTTTGGCTGGTATATTCGATGATGTCTGCGACTATTCGAATGGAGGGTTCAGGAGGATAAATATAGGTATTTCGGACCATATATTCTTTTAGAATGTCGTTCTGAATGGTCCCTTTTAGTTGCGACGGGGTAACGCCTTGCTCTTCTGCTGCGACAATGTATGCAGCAAGTATTGGCAGCACCGCGCCATTCATGGTCATTGACACGCTCATCTCACCGAGCGGAATTCCGTCAAAAAGGATTTTCATGTCCTCTACGGAATCTATTGCGACGCCCGCCTTGCCTACGTCACCTACGACTCGAGGGTGATCCGAGTCATAACCGCGATGCGTGGCTAGGTCGAAGGCGACACTTAGGCCCTTTTGGCCGGCAGCCAGATTTTTCCGGTAAAATGCGTTTGACTCTTCAGCTGTTGAGAAGCCCGCATACTGGCGCAGCGTCCAGGGATGCGCCGTGTACATCGTAGCTTTCGGACCACGCGCAAAAGGCGCAAAACCCGGCAAAGTATCGAGGTGCTTAACCTCGGCCAGGTCCGCTTGAGTGTATAGTTGCTTGATTGGGATCCCAGTTGCTGTAATCGTTTCGGCTTTAGCATCACTTGCAGTTGCCGACTCCTTGGCGGCAAGCTCTTGCCAATCGGTGAGGTTAGATAAACCAGTTTTAAATTCTTTTGCCATGGGTCTTCCCTCTGCTTCGACTAGTCCTATCATAATCCCCTTAATCGCCGAAAACACAGGAAAAAGAAGATTTAGCCCTTGTCAATGCAAGTGCGGGCTGGTAGACCGTAGCGGCACCTCTCACGATTGTGATGAGATTTAGGTTCCGTGGTGAAAAGGATATCATGCCGCCCTCCGAAGGCGGTGTTGCAGGTTCGATTCCTGCCGGGACCGCCATAAAAACGATGCTTTTACCAGGGCATATACTGCCGAATAGCAAGCTGTCTCCTAACAGGAGCAGGTGCTTTGGCGGCGGGAATCTGGCTTACACTTGTCTGAAGCGTAAAGTCAGCAGGTCTTTGGTCTTGTCCGGCTGAACAACCGCATTTGCCGGGCTGAGCAAACAGAAATAGTGCCGGCCTCTTATAGAGCTCCGACACTATTGGATCTGACTTAAACTATAACGTTTTAGCGTGCCAACGCTGTTTTTGCTTCTTGAAGCAGCTTTGTGAAGGCTGACTCGTCGTGAAGCGCGAGTTCGGCAAGAACGCTGCGGTCTAGAGTAATCCCACGAACTTTGAGGCCGTGCATGAACTCAGAGTACTTCAAGCCGCCAGCGCGAGCTGCAGCGTTGATACGTATTATCCACAGCTGGCGGAAGTCGCCTCTCCTTGCCCGACGATCGCGGTAGGAGAACGTCAAAGCGCGTCGCACTACATGGATAGCTGTGCGAAAGCGATTCTTCCTAGAGCCTCTGAAGCCACTGGCTAGGGCTAGGATCTTTTTTCTTCTTCTGCGGGCTTTAAAGCCCCTCTTGGCGCGGGTCATGGCTTAAACCTATCCTCTCAACTTAACCGTTCGGCAAACAGGGTAGAACCCGACTCAGATTCGACGGGTGGACGTAACCGGGCTTCTTCAGCTTGTTTTTCCGATTACGCGCCTTTTTTGTAAGAATGTGGCGCTTGCCCGCTTTCGCACGTTTGACCTTGCCAGATGGCTTGATCTTGAAACGTTTTGCCGCGGCTTTCCTGGTTTTCACTTTATAAGACATCGCAACTGCCTCTACTTCCAGCGGAACTGCGAAACGCACTCGGCCACCGAGCCGTTCAACTTTGAGGAGGAAGGAGGTAACATAATAAATCAGGGCAGCGCAATCGCTATTATTCCGCTAACAAGTAACGACCGGTGGCCCTCGATTGCTTTTTCCCAAATATCACGTTGAACCAGGAACTTGCCATCTTTCATCGAAACTGGAATCTGTAGCGGATTTTTACCGACGGCATCTGCCAATTCCATGGCAGTCGGGCGCCGTATCCACCGCCCCATGAGGCGCTTGTTGAACGATGCCTGAGCCATGTCCTTGGCATCAAAGAGAATTTTGCCTTCCTCGTCGACCACCTGATAGGCGGCACGTGGTTTGACCACATGATCAGCACTGAGAACGATGCCAGTAAACTGGGTCATCGTTTGCTCAGGTGCTTCTTTCTGACGAAAGTGAATCGCCGAGCTTTCGAGGGCTTTGCCTAGAGGACTTTCCAGATAGACTCTAACCGTACCATCGGCGAAGTAGGTCGTGCTGTAGGACGAAGTACCGACCGACACTTGATGAGCTGCTTGTCTAGCATCTTCAGCAAGTTTCTCGGGGGTCGAGGCGAAAGGTTCGTTCGCCGCTATATTCATGTTGCGGACGGCATCGTTTGCATAGGATAGGCCTTCTCGCCATGCCCTTTTCTCAGCAGCTTTGAGATCATCCGAGCTCGAGCTGATGGTTGCTTCGCCATAATATCGCAGCCGCAAAGTGGTCCAGTTTATTTCCAGTCGATCGCTAGACTCAATAACGGCGGCACCTTGAGCCGCTGAGGCCATGCTCAGACCAAGTGCACAACTAGCTAGCCATGCCAAAGTAGTTCGACCCATCAGTGGTCCTCCCGCGCTTTACCCGCATGATCGTTCATGTTTGTCTCATCATATAGATTATCATAATTGGCTGGCGATAGACGCGACGACTCCGGGTGCCCCAGATATGATGCCAGCAGACTCTAGGTCGTAACTTTGAGTCGTTTGGGTACCATAGTTACGGTTGTGTCCTCCTGCCTCGCTGACCAGCAAGGAGCCAGCCGCTACATCCCATGGCTGTAGGCCCATTTCCCAAAAGGCATCGAAGACACCTTCCGCCACCAAGGCGAGGTCAAGGGCGGCAGCTCCGTCGCGCCGCACACTTTGGCACTGTTCAGCGATACGGGCAAATCGCTCGATCTCCCGCCGTAGGTCCTTGCCCTGCATGTAATAGAAGCCCGTGACAAGGAAGCTCTGCTTTAACTCTCGGGGCGCCGCGACATGTATGCGTTTGTCATCAACGTAAGCTCCTTCGCCCAGGGTGGCGTAATAGTGGCGTTGCCGTACTGCGTCAAAGACGCTGCCTTGACGCATTTGGATCTTCCCGTCGGCGCCGAATTGGCCCCGGCCGATTGAGATGCAGTAATAAGGGTAGCCATTTGCATAGTTGGTGGTGCCGTCTAGCGGATCGATGATCCAAATGTAACTGCCTGGGGTTCTGAGGTGGGAACTCCGGCCGGCCTCCTCAGAATATATGTGATCATCTGGATAGAAATGACGGATTCGGTCGATGATTACCTTTTCGCTGGCTAGGTCAGCCTCTGTGACTATACTGGAGTCAGGTTTTACGCTGACCTTAAGCACTTCACCGCGGCGCTTTGATAGTTCGTTACTGGCCAGCGTCATTGTCTCTGCAAGGAAATTGTAAGTAGCTGATTTTAAAGGCACTAGTTTGCTCGCGGTGGGGTCGTTGGCGATCTGGTCACCGGTGCTCAATGAGACAACATCGGGACAAACCTATTTGCGGTATTGTATTACGGGATTACGCGGGCTGCCACCATCTCGCCAAGTTAAGGCCTCAGCCTGTGAATTTTGGGAGTCGGATCATGGGATACGTGTTGCTAGGGATTGGTTCTGTCGTCGTGGGCTACTTGGCGTTCCTCTGGATTTACAGAATCCTACCTTTGAGATTACGGGCAGATCACAGAGCCCAGCGTGACGACATCATCAATGATGCGCGTCAGCAGATCGTGGCTCGGCGCCAAACCGAGATCGAGCGGATCGAGGAGGAGCAGCAAATGATCGCGGAGCAAATCGAAGCAGATTTGTTGGAGCGACAGGAAGACCTCAAAATCACAGAAGACGACATCCAGGCGCAAGAGCGTTCGCTTCAGCTCGAAGAGAATCGCATCCAAAAGTTAACCAAGGAGCTGGAAGTACATTCTGCGAAAGTGACGACTCTAAGGGGTAGCTACGAAACCAAAGTTCAGGACGTAACGAACCTAAAGGTAGAGCTGATCACAGATCTCGAGAGAATTGCTAATGCGGACGCTGCCACTCTAAGTAAGACGATTCAGACAAACTTAATTGATTCGCGGCAAATGGAATGTCAGAAGGCGCTGAAGAATTTAGAGGACGAATTAAGTTCATCGCACAAGCGATTAGCTCAAAGAAGCATGGCCCGAGTGATGGCACGCTACGCACCGGATTTCTACTGGCCTAAGTCGATCAATTCGGTTGAGTTGGTCGATCCTAAGTTAGTCGAGCGCCTATCAGCCGAAGGGATAACTATAGTAACCGACTTAAAAGAAAAGGCCCAAATCGAAATCGAACTCTTGGCGAGTGCTGAGTTTCCAGTACCGATGTTGAAGCTAGCTGGAGGTGCAGGGGTTGATCGCGAAGCTGTAAGACTTACCCTTCTCGAACTTCTTCCGAAAGGTCAAGGCGGTTGGTCTAAGGCTGCTTCTACTTTTGACAAACATCGAGCATTACTTGAGCAGCAGGCAGTTAAGTTGGGCCGAGCAGCTGTTCGGGAAGTGAAGCTAAGCGGCATTCATCCGGAGATACAAAAGTTAGTCGGGTATTTGAACTGGCGGACTAGTTATCGGCAAAACCAGTGGTATCACACAGTTGAGGTGGCCAAACTGGCGGGCCTCATTGCTAGCGAACTAGGGGTTGATGCCGATGCTGCCAAGCGTTGTGGGCTCTTGCACGACATTGGTAAGGCGATTGACTATCGGATTGAGGGTAGTCATGCTGTAATCAGTGGTGATTATGCGGACCGATTCGGAGAGAACAGGCTAATCTGTGACACCGTGATGTCTCATCACAACGATTTGGTGATTGAAACTCCTTTAGCTTATGTCCTGAGGGCAGCAGACACGTTGTCAGGCGCTCGTCCAGGTGCGCGGGTCAATCTCGAGGAAGGTTACCAAATGCGTATGTCTGGCATTGAGGCATGTGTCCGCAGTTTCCCTGGAGTTGTGAGCTTGTCTATCATGAATGGGGCGCGTGAGGTTCACGTGGAAGTAAATAATAAACGAGTACAAGAACAGGATCTTGAGCGTTTATCTCAAAGTATTGCGCGCAAGATTGAGACAGAGGTGGCTTTTCCGGGTGAGATAAAAATACTAGTGTCCAGGCGCTTTGAAGCGACGGCGGTGGCCTAATGTCAGCCCAGCGTGCAGAGCTACTTGACGTTAAAAAGAAAGTGGATCTCTACTTAGGTCTAGGTCGTTTTGACGCCGCCGAGAAGTTGCTGAAGGCTACCCTGGCCGATTATGGTTCACTAGCGAACATCCACAACATGCTGGGGTTGACCTTCCATAAGCAATCAAAGTTTATGGATGCGATTCGGGAATTTAATCATGCTCTGGCGGTAAATCCTGAGTATATTGAAGCTGCGCTTAACCTAGCCGCCACTTTATGTGATTTAAGCCGCTATGAAGAGGCGCATCAAGTTTTCATCAAGCTCGAAGAGCACGTCGGTGAAAAACAGAAGCAGCCGGGATTGGTGTTGGGGAGGCTGGCCAATCTGCATGTTCTCAGTGGTCAGGCTTACGAAGAATCTGGAATGTGGCCAGAAGCTATCCAGGAATATCGTAAGGGCCTTGCCCTTTATGACAAGATGCCAGACGTCAAACTTGTACTCGCGAAACTCTATGTACGAGTTGGACAGCATGAAAAGGCAAAAAAAGAATTTGAGGAACTCATAGTACAAAACCCGGGACTCGCAGATGCCCACACTTGGCTTGGTATCTTGCAGTACAAGCTTGGGCAAAGGGATTTAGCCAAGAGACATTGGGAAAAAGCCCAAGAATCGTCGCCAGAGAATTCAACGGCGCGGGCTTATCTCCATTTGGCACGCTCTTGGACTGGTCAAGATGGGCGTGTAGGAGATTAAAAATCCTGAAATAACTAAGGTCTGGTTGGGGACATGCCGATAGCGAGAGCTGGAGGCCTAAAGTGGCTAGTCACGACCGAATCTTTGAACCAGAAAATCTTACAGTCGTCATAGTTGATGACCAAGATCCCATTCGTAAAGCCATCAGGCGTGTGGTGAGTCAATACGGCTTCGGTAACGTAATCGAATGCTTTGATGGCGCTGAAGCTCTTAAGATTTTGAAAAGTACCCCAGTAGATCTAATCATTCTAGATTTATACATGCGGCATGTTAGTGGATTCGAGGTCTTGGAACATATTAGTCACCGTAGCGTCGCGAATGATATTCCAGTCATTGTGGTGACGGGAGAAGCCAGTAAAGAGGACATCGTCAAGGTCGCAGGTCTCGGGGCAGAAGACTATTTGTTGAAGCCATTTCAAGCTCAGGATCTCGAGAAAAAAATTGTTAAGGCACTTAATCGTTACCATGCGCCAATTCCGTTAGTTCAGGCAATTCATGCTGCTGAGCGTTTTTATACGGCAGCGAATTATGAAGAGGCTTTGAAGGCCTTCGACCAGACGTTAGAGTTAGAACGCCAGAGTCCGAGAGCATTAGTGGGCCGAGCCTTGACGTTATTTAAGATGCAGCGAAGTGACGAGGCGATTGCTTCGTTACAGCTGTGTTTACAGGCAAATCCCCGCTATCATAAAGCATATCGGGCGCTTGCGGACATTCTATTGGAGCAGCGTAAACTGCTCGAAGCAGTTGCCGCCATGGAAAACGAGCTGAAGATAAATCCCAAGCAATTAGGCCGTCAAATTCAGCTGGCGAAGTTGTTATTAAAACTTAAAAGGCCAGAGGTGGCGATTCCGCATTTTCGCGCGGCACTTCGGGAAGCGCCCAAGCAAATTTCTGCTCTTATGGGCTTGGGTCATGCATTCGCTGCCGCGGGTGATCTTGATAAATCTATCTATTATTTCAGGCGGGTTAGGCGCCACAACCCCACAGACATTAGGCCGTTGGAAGCGGCTGTGCAGCATGCTGTGACTGCTGGCGAGCTACGCAAGGCTGAGATGCTCTTGAAAGATATCCGCAAGCTTAGTCAGGACAAGCATGAGGTCTCGGTACTTCTAGCTATGTTTTACCTGCAGCAGCAGCGGGACGAAGAGGCGCTGGCGGTACTGAGGGAGATCCTCGCAAAGGATCCTAATCATCCGCATGCGTTGCGTATATCAGGCACAATTCTGCTCAAGAAGGCTGACTATAACGATGCGCTCCCAGTCCTCCAGCGTGTTGTTGAGCTGCTGCCGACAGCAGAGGCTTACAACAATATCGCCGAGTTACTCATTCTAATGCGACGCATCCCTGAGAGCTTAGATATGTTGAGCCTATCTTTAAAAATGGATCCTAATAATTCGAATACCTTTTTGCGAATGGCTGAGGTGCATGTAATGACCCAGCAATGGCTGAAAGCCAACTTCTTGTTTCGTCGCGCAGTCCAATTGGGGGCTAGTCGAGACTCGCTCGTTGTTAATATTCACGAGTGTTCACAGAGACTTGTAGCTAGGAGAGGGCGCCAGTCAGCATAAGGTAATACAAATTCTTACGCTCGACTTTGATTCGCCGTTGCGCAGCTGCTATAAAAGCCGGAAGAGCCAAGTGGCTATCTGGAGCAACTATGCGAAATGAAAGCTTAAATGCTCATGCTATATGGCAGTTAGAGCGGGGATTTACCTATCCTGTTATGCGTCCCCCGCAGATCCGTGTTGTGTTTGTTAGTGGGTCCAAGCTCTCTCCCGAAGAGGCAGGTCTGCTCGCAAAGATGGTTACGGCCATGAAACTACCAAGTGAATCGGTAGGGATCTGTGAGAAGTTGGATCAGCAGAGTCTACGGAATATCGAGCTACTGATTCTCTTAGGTGAGGAGGCATCCCAAGCCATGGAGGCGACCGGAGAGCATTGGTCCGACCATCGTGGGCAAGCAGTATTTGTACCAAGGCTAGGTACAAAGATTCTGTTAACCTTTCATCCTCGAGATTTGTTGCAGAATCCAAACCAAAAACGCCAAGCTTGGAATGAACTGCAGGAAGGTATGCGCGTACTCGGTTTACGTTGATTCCTATGCTTTGGAGGCTTCAGCACGATGACAGCGATTCTAGTATTTATAATTGGCGGAATAATTGGCGTCCTGGTTATGTCCGTTCGGGTCATTGCGGAATATGAGCGTGCGGTAATCTTTCGCTTAGGTCGGGTATTACACGAGCCAAAAGGGCCAGGGCTCATTTTTTTGATCCCAGCCATTGATAAAATGGTCCGTGTCTCGGTGCGGGTCGTAACTATGGATATCGAGCCGCAGGATGTGATCAGCCGTGATAACGTCAGTCTAAAGGTGAATGCAGTTCTTTATTTTCGTGTAGTGCAGCCAATTAAAGCTATCGTAAACGTCGAGAATTTTCTTTACGCCACCAGTCAGGTGGCACAAACACACCTACGCACGATTGTAGGTGAACACACTCTTGATGAGCTATTGACTGCCCGAGATAGGATCAATACCCAGCTGCAGCGCATTCTAGATCAAAATACTGATCCCTGGGGTGTTAAGGTTGAAGCTGTGGAAATGAAGCAGCTGGATTTACCTCCAGAGATGCTGCGAGCTATGGCTCGTGAGGCGGAAAGTGAACGCGAGCGTCGGGCAAAAGTGATCTCGGCCGAGGGCGAAATGCAATCTGCGGGCAAATTGCGTGAGGCAGCAGATTTAATGGCAGGTAACCAGATTGCTTTGCAACTTCGCTATTTGCAGACGCTATTTGATATTTCTTCAGAATCAACCAACACCATTATTTTGCCACTACCAATGGAGCTGATTAGCTCATTGGTGCGTCCAAATCAGACAAAGTAGGAATCTTAGCGATGAGTCAGATCTTGCTCGGGTTGCTGTGCGTTTGTTGCCTTGCCACCCTATTAATGGTGGCGTTTTCGACCTTCGGTCGATCGCGACTTGACCTAGCATCTGAATTGTCACTCGCTAGACGCGAGGCAGCGGAGGCTGCGCGCGACCTTCGAAATGAAATTTCTGCACGAATTGAGGCATTACGGGGACAGGTGGCGGTTGAAGCGAAAAATGCTCGCCAGGAAAGTGCCAGCAGTTTTGCTGAGATTAGACAGTTGGTGGATCAACAGCTCACCAACCTTAAAACCGAAAATAGTCGCAAGCTGGAAGAAATGCGTCAAACGGTGGCGGAAAAATTGGAAGGAACTTTGGAACGTCGGCTTGGTGATTCATTCAAGCTCGTTAGCGAACGTTTAGAGCTAGTTCATAAAGGTCTGGGGGAGATGCAGTCGTTGGCCATAGGTGTTGGCGATCTCAAAAAGGTAATGGTGAATGTAAAGTCCCGTGGACTTTGGGGTGAGGTTTTGCTCGGCAGTCTTTTAGATCAGATTTTGACACCTGAGCAGTTCGGCAGCAATGTCCAGACAAAAGCCGGTAGCAGCGGGCGCGTTGAGTTCGCTATCAAAATGCCTGGTCGAGATGCTGCTGAGGGCAGTGTTTGGCTTCCTATCGATGCCAAGTTCCCCTTAGAGAGCTACCATAGGCTGGTTGAAGCGCAGGAGCATGCTGACCCGGAGGCAGCCGAGTTGGCTTACCGGCAGCTTGAAACATTTATTAAGGCTTCGGCAAAAGATATTGCCGATAAATATATAGACCCACCAAATACTACTGATTTTGGGGTCTTATATTTGCCTACGGAGGGCTTGTTTGCGGAGGTTGCTAGGCGTACCGGCCTGGTCGATCAGATTCAACGAGACCATAGAGTGATTATAGCTGGTCCGACGACGCTCGCCGCTCTTTTGAATAGCTTGCAGATGGGGTTCCGTAGTCTGGCTATCCAAAAGCGATCGAGCGAGGTCTGGGAAATTCTCGCCGCAGTGAAAGCTGAGTTTGGCAAATTCGAGGACGTCTTGAAGAAGGTGGAGAAGAAGTTGCTTGAGGCCGGACACGTCATCGAGAGCGTTCATAGTCGTAGCCGCGTGATCACGCGCAAGCTGAGGCAAGTACAAGAAATCCCAAATGACAAAGTTGCCTCGCTGCTGGGAGTGCCAGATAGCGAGGCAACAGAGTTAGAAACTTAAGGGGCCGTATAATTAGCTCGGCGAGCCTTCTTCATACTCAGCATCTACAACATCATCTTTGCTGCTCTTTGCTCCAGCAGAGCTTGCCGATCCTTCAGCACCTGATGCATCTCCAGCAGTCGCACCGGCAGTCTTGTAGAGCTCTTCAGCAAGCTTGTGGAAGCGCTTCTCAAGGTCTTCGCGTGCAGCTGTGAGTACATCTTTATCTTCGCTATCCAACTTGGTCTTGGCTGCAGCCACCGCAGATTCAATGTCAGATTTCACCGCCGCAGGCACCTTGTCTCCGCTCTCCTTCAGTGTTTTTTCGCACTGGAAGACCAAAGAGTCGAGCGAGTTGCGCGCTTCGATCGCTTCACGACGCTTTTTATCTTCCTCAGCGTGTGATTCAGCATCGCGGACCATGTTTTTGATTTCGTCGTCACTCAGTCGAGTCGATGCCTGGATGGTTACTTTTTGCTCCCGTCCAGTGCCGAGGTCCTTTGCAAAAACCGACACGATTCCGTTGGCGTCGATATCAAAGGTTACTTCAACCTGAGGCACTCCGCGCGGCGCTGGCGGCAAATTGTCCAGGCTGAAAACAGCTAAGCCCCTGTTACCTTTGGCCATTTCTCGCTCACCCTGCAACACGTTGATCTGTACAGAGCTTTGGTTGTCGGCGGCTGTCGAGAAAACCTGACTTTTCCTGGTCGGGATCGTCGTGTTGCGTTCGATCAACTTGGTCATGACTCCACCCAGAGTCTCGATACCAAGGGAAAGCGGGGTCACGTCGAGAAGTAACACATCTTTAACTTCACCGCCCAAGATCCCTGCTTGGACAGCAGCGCCGACGGCGACCACCTCGTCTGGGTTAACCGACTTGTTCGGTTCTTTTCCAAAGAAATCTTTAACTCGCTTCTGCACTAGTGGAATCCTTGTCGATCCACCAACTAGCAGAACTTCGTTGATCTCACTGATATTTAGCCCCGAATCCTGCATCACCTTCTGGCATGGCACCATCGTTTTCTCGATCACGTCGTGGATCATCTTCTCAAACTCTGAGCGATTGATACTGACGTTGAGATGCTTTGGTCCAGATTGGTCAGCGGTGAGGAACGGCAAGTTAACTTCAGTCGCCTGCGCTGAAGACAGTTCGATTTTTGCCTTTTCAGCGGCTTCTTTCAGTCGTTGCATTGCCATCGGATCTCTAGAAACATCGATGCCGGTGTCGGACTTGAACTTATTTACCAACCAGTCGATCAGCAGTTCATCAATATTGTCGCCACCGAGGTGGGTGTCGCCATTGGTTGCCAATACTTCGACAACATTATCGCCCACTTCCAGAATTGAGATGTCAAACGTACCGCCGCCGAAGTCGTATACTGCGATCTTTTCGCTCTTCTTCTTGTCCAAGCCGTAGGCCAAGGCTGCCGCGGTTGGTTCAGCCACGATCCTTTTCACATCTAACCCAGCGATCTTGCCGGCATCTTTGGTCGCTTGGCGTTGACTGTCGTTGAAGTAAGCAGGGACAGTAATGACCGCTTCAGTCACTTTTTCGCCCAAATAGTCCTCAGCTGCTTGTTTCAGCTTTCCAAGAACTTTCGCACTGATCTCTTGGGGGGTATACTGTTTGCCATCGAGCTCGATGACAGCCATTCCATTTTTACCCTTCGCAACCTTGAAAGGCATGCGAGTCGCCTCATCCGAGCGCTCATCAAAATTGCATCCAATAAAGCGCTTCGATGAAAAAATTGTCCGGGTGGGGTTGGTAACAGCCTGACGACGCGCTGCAGCACCAACGAGAATTTCCCCATCTTTAGTGAAACCTACGACGCTGGGAGTCGTGCGATGGCCTTCGGCATTGGCGATAACCTTGGGCTGGTTACCCTCCATAATCGCCACCACCGAGTTGGTGGTCCCCAGGTCGATGCCGATGATCTTGCCCATGATGTCTCCTGTATTATCGAATTGATGTGACTTTGCTTGTTCTGGGCGCAGGTGGCGCCTCTCATGAAGTTAAGGCCCGCCCGCCCAGTGTCAAGGCCTACCGTGATACCATAAAAAGTGGAGGTACCAATACATGTACGAGTTAGCATGCCCGGCTTGTAACTCTTCGTCGCAATATGATGTCAGTGATTACCTCTTGATGTGCCCTCTCTGCTCGGCCACTTTTAGCCTCGAGCGTGAGACTGGTCACAAGGAGGTCTACAACGACCACTTCATTGTTGCCAACAGCTCGAATCCAGTCCAGGTCAAGGCTTTGGTTCTAGAGTGGCTACGCCGCTTGAATCATCGACAAGACTCCGTCGACAGCGAGTTTTTTATATCTGATATCAGTGGTTTAAGTGCCCCATTTTGGGTCGTCTCGGTTGAGGCGCATACAGTTTGGAAAGGCCTCGTGCAACGGCAGAAGCGGCGCCAAATTGAGGCCAAATTTGGTTCGGATTATCTGATAGAGCAGGGTCAGTTCAAAAGGAACTACCGTTGGGCTGTGTCGGGACGTCACAATATTTGCGAGTCCTGGGGCATGACCCGCCTACACGAGCCTAAGGAGCCTGTCTCAGTAGGATGGGATGGATTTCCGCTCGATTCAACTTTTTCCCGCGGTCAGCTGCAAGACGCCAAGTCTGAAAAGGCGGCTTATGAGTCTCGCGAGTTCTTCGATTTTAAATTCAGCAATGGCCTCGCCATATTGGGAGTCCAGGTATCTGAAGAAGAGGCTATGCGTCGGGCTAAGCTTCACGTTGAGCAATATCATTTAGAGCTGGCAAAGTTGAATGTTGATTATCTCACTGATTTCCGTACCGAGATCGAAATTGCCGGGATTCAGCTGATTCATCTGCCGTTCTGGTATGCCTCTTACGTCTACAAGCCGCAGACTATGCTCCGGCATTTTTATAAACCGAAGGAAAAGAAGCTCATTCTTGAGGGCTACAATAGCGGCGTACTTATCGGCCAACTACCAATTCATCAGGCTGACAAGATTGGTGTAAACGCCACGATTTGTGCAATCGCTACTGTTGTATTCCTTGTATTTGGTCTTGTTTTGCACAAGGCATTCCTTCTCGTGGCATTGTTTAGTTTGGTTGTCGCCGGGATTAGCGCTTACTTGAATATTGCTGCTAAGCAAGATTCTGGTGCTGTTACGTCAGAAGCAAATGGACAGATCGACGAAGCCGACTTGGCCAAGGTGGTGTAGTTCAGATTTTAGGACACAGTGGTTACGCCCAGGTCGCCAAAGATGTCATCGTTGTCGATGTCATCTGGTAGTGGTTTTTCGCTGTCCTTGGCTTCCTCTGGACGCGATTCGGGATGATAAATTCGCTGTATTCTTGATTCAAGGTCAGACTGCGACAGAGGCTTAGCCTGGAGTATGTACTTCGGAACGACAGCGCTTAGTTTGTCGATTATCTTTGCATCACCTGCTAGCCAAGAGATGATCACGCACTTCATGTTGGGATCAAAAGCGCGGATTTTCTTGTAGCATTCAATACCGTCCATTTCAGGCATGATTATATCGATGCTAACGAGGTCAGGGCGATGCTGCTTCACCAGTTCTAGACCATGTAGTCCATTCACTGCGACTGCAATAACCTTTAAGCCGCAGGCTTCAAATTTTTGACGTAACTCCTCGCGAACAACGCCAGAGTCGTCGATTATTACAACAGTTTGACCAAACCATGAATTTTTTGCCATTGCCATACCTCCGAGGTAACGCCCGCTATGTTATCGCCAGGATCAACTGCTAAGTTTAATGCATATCTTGAGTCCGGTAGATAAGGGTCTGCAATAATTGATGAGTTAAATGTATTTAGGGAAGTATGCGAGGCTGTTTTTAATAGTGGGAGGGAGCATAAGTCATGACTTAATGCTGTTTTTATCGCCGCACGAATTGCGCAACTTTCATGCGTTGACAAATATTAAGCATCATCACAGTCGTGAGAATTAATGCTGCTGGATGGAGCCATTCTGGTATCAAATCATGCTTAAAACTTAGCCAAGGAGCAACCGCGACCAGATCGGCTGATTTAAGTAAGAACCATTTTAATGCAGAGTGTAATGCCAACATAAACATTTGCAATGTGGCAGAAGTCGAAGTGCAGATTATGATGACCGAAATACCTAAGATGAGCGTAAATATTGGGATCAAACAGGGCATTAGTAAGGCTGGTATAATGTTTAATTCGCCAAATATACCAGCAGCAAGAATAAGCATTCGACTCTGCATTTTAAACGTACCTGAAAGGGTGCGCAGGTGACTCCAACCTTGAAAATTTGAAATGTCTAAAATTATCGCATAAGCACCCCAGCCTAAAAATGTAGTCTCGCTAAGAAATCCTATTGGAAAGAGTATTGTATGGAATAAAAGCAATAGCCTAAGGCGCAGTAATGCCGGGATGATTCCAGAGAAAACCGTGCTGAATTGCCACAAGCCTGAAAGCAGGATGGCGCGCTGTGCATTTGGCGGCCCCCCGACGGCGATAAAGTAAATGATACCGGTGGTTGCAACCAAGATCCGAATCGCTGCTGAACAATAAATCCAGGTGTTTGCGGAAATAACTCGCATAGCGTACGCAAGTTGCGGAATTAGCCGCAGTAAGAAATCTGTCATGCGCGTTACGATAACGAGATGAAGTCCGCTGATGACTAGTAAATGGTGTAATCCGGTTTCTTTAACAGCAATCTGAATATTTGTAGGCAATTTACTTAGGTCACCTAAAATGGTCGCCTGCAGCCAGCGTCGATGCTGAATAGGCAGGCGTTCAAGTCGTTGATTGAAATTGTCGCGAAATTTAAATGCCAGATGATCAAACCAGCCACGGACAGGTGCTTGGCTAGCTTCTGCGTGGAAGAATGCACGATGTCGCGTAAACAACGCTGGACTGCTAATGATATTCAATTTGCCTACTGCGAAAGGTGTTCGCTGGCCGTAAGCGAGATAGGTATTGCTATCACTTTTTATTAATAATGGACCATTACTGAGATTGTCCCAAGCAGATGGCTCAGCGACAGCATAAGAACCTAATAGCCCCTGGTCTGCTGGTGGCGCGTTATGTTTTACGCCCCAAATAATAGCGAGGATGGCTACCAATATATGCTTTATAAATCGGCCCGTTTTGGCCTTGAAGGGTACGAAAAGGCTGAGTGATGCTAATACGAGGGTAGAGCTAAGCCACTCGGAATCAAACCACGAAACATTTACTCTGACCCCGTAACAGCGGCCAATTAGACTTCCCAGCACAAAAAATAAAAGCCAAAAGTTAATCATCTTTTTTAGTGTAAGCGAAGCGGATTGCCCGATGCCACGGACATAGTGTGACTTAGCAAGATTCGAGGTGGCACCGTGAGCATGATAAACTTGTCTAGAGATTAAATTTAACGCTCGCCATGCAGCTGAGGATCTTTTGCAAGAATTGGGAAAATTATCGGATTATCCTGGCTTAATGGCCTGGTACCATGACCAATTTACCGCTCCCCCTGGTACAACTCAGCCGGCAGCTCTATTGGTTTGGCGTCTTTGCGAAGCCCTGTCTTCTGGTCAGATTGGCGGGGTGCGCAAGTGGATTGATGGGTTCAGAGTTTTCCTGGGTACTTCTCGCCAACCTTTGGCGGATTTCCTGGCTGCAGAGGCTATTTGTGATGGCTGTAACGCACAAATACTAGATCTTATGGGCCTGCTTGGTGAAGTAGCTGTCCGCAGTGATCAAGGTGATCACTTCTTCCAGGTGATGCAATCAGGCGCTGACGCCACTCGCCTGGTCGTGCTGCGATTTCTGGCGGCATGGGCATCTTTGAATACAGGTCGACTGGAACAATGCATTGCAGAGTGTGAAAAAGTCGATGAACCTTTTGCCGCGCTGTTTACCCTGCAAGGGCAGGCTTTGTTAGAACTCGGGAGAGTTTCCGATGCTGCAGAAGTACTCGAAATAGCAGTGAAGTTGTCACCTTCTGAACCTCTGGCTTGGTTCCAGTTGGCAAAAGTGAATCATGTTCTTGGAAGGCATGATCAAGCATTCACAGCATTACGCCAATGCAGGCAGATTCTCCCGAATAGTGAAGAAGTGTGTCTGTACATGGGGCTAGTAGCTTTGGACATGAAGTCTTCGGAGTCATATGCTGGGGAGGCGCTTAAAGTACTAAGGCCCTTGTTGAGCAATTTTTCAGCTAATCCGGTAGTGGTTTTCACCTTGCTGAAGCTTTCGTGTCGTCTGGGTGACCGGAGACAGGCCGACGAGATATTAGGTGGGGCTCAGTGGCAACAAATGGCCATAAAAAGCGATATTGTTCGCCTTCTACCTCCAGTACTGAGGGGATTCCACGATGCGGGATGGTTGGACCTAGCAGCGAAGTTGCTTAGTGGCATCGCTCCAGCGACTTAGACAGTAAAGGCTGCTTCGCTTGCGGCTTTTTTGATTCTATCGCGAACTAGATCAAAATAATCGCCCCAGCTACCCACCTCATCTGGGCAGGCACTCAGCGCGCGCGATTGTGGGATAAGGGACTTGCCCCCAGCCAAGAGTCTACTGATAGTCGGGGTTATTTCCCCTCCTTGCGCGCCAATGCCGGGCATGAGCAGCGCGACCTCCTCTAGTCTACCCAGAATAGAATCGGGAATCGCTGCGACTCTAGTGGCGCCAAGCACTAGCCCAAAGGCATCGAGCAAAGCATTTCTGGCAAAAAAATCATGAAAAACATTGAATAGCAGGCACGATAAAGGTTCTGCAGTTTCTGCGACTACTGTGTCCTGAATCAATCCCCCGCTAGGATTGGAGCTAATCCATACCAAGTAGATTCCATGGCCTTTACGCAGCCAAGGTATAAGGGGTTCAACGGTATCTAACCCCATATACGGTGTGACGGTTAAAGCATCAGCACCTAAAGTTTCGAATGCCATCCGGCCATATGCGCTCATTGTTGATGAGATATCTCCCCTTTTTGCATCAAGAATCGTAAGCAGGCCGCGGCTGCGCGCATACGAAACCATATTTTCGAGGACTCTATATCCTGATGCACCGAAGGCCTCGTAGAATGCACTTTGAAACTTAATTACTGGAGCCAGTCCAACGCTGGCATCGATCAAAGTCCTAGTAAAAGGTTCCAAGAATAATAAGGCCCCGTCCCGGCTGATGGCATCAGACATAAACGGGGGTAGCCGATCGACGTGTGGGTCGCACCCGACACAAAGTGAGGTGCCCGTATCATCTATCATGTGGGAAAGACGCGAAATATAGCTAGGTTTTGATGTCGCCATGGTTGCTGTTCCCTGTCAGCTGAAAATGCGGCCAATGGATCGCGGTGTAGTGTTCAACGCGTCGTTTACCCCGCTGGCTTAGAAAAGTCAGAGGGGTTCCATAATTGTTAGGAAGTCCCAAAGCCGAAGCGCAGAGGAAGTCTGTGGCGCTCCGGTCCCGTCGAATGTCTTGAGTTAAAGTTAATTCGGCCAGCCGACCAAGAAATAAAGCGAAATGCTGGCTCACTGCCGTTTCGTTCCATCTGGTTTCTGCTACTGTATTAGACCGTTTAGCTTGAACTTTAGCGAAGCGCCACGTCGTAATGTCTGAATTATATGAAGGGAGCCGGCTTCCGGTAGTCTCCCCTTTAGTAGATGACAGAGATGAGTGCCTAGTTCGCAGGAAGCGATCCCAGCCTTCTCCATCGCCCGCGAAGCGCCAACCAGAATTTTTGAGGTGCGAGGCGACAGTGGTTAGATCGCCATCGGTATACTGGCTAATGCGCAGCATCTCATCGAGGAAAATTGAGCGAATTTGGGCGGTAAGAGGGATTTCGGTAGAGTTAGCTTGAGTTCTTAGTAAGCCGTCGGACACCAACTCAACAATTGCCTGAGCAGAAGTTGGTAAATGGTCATCTATCCCGAAAAATTCCATCAATCCCGGCTCCGCCATGGGTGCGTTACCGTCGAGTCGCAAAAAGCGGTAGTCAGAGCTATTAATTGTGATGGTGAAGCAATCGTCATGGGTCCAGCTAAGCACAGTGCTATGGCTATTTTTAGCCTGTCCTTGATACCAGGTCACCCCGCGTTCCCATAGATACTGTGCCGCAATATTCCCGAGCGCGCTTTCAAGTCGACTGAACTGCAGATTAAGCGCCGCCACTAGGTCTCGACCATCTGTTGCAGCGAATATAATTTGAATCGGAGCTTGAAGTAGCCGCACTAGTATTGAGTTTGGAGGCGCTGCTTGACTGAGGTCGATTATAATTGGGAGAAGGCAGCTTCTCTTTGTGGATAAAGCCCCGCTACGGGCATGGGCCACCTGCCGACTTTGGAGCCAAATTAGATAGGCTGGAGAGAGTAGATAGCGACTAGCGATTAGGCTGATCAACCGTCCCAGGTCGCCAGGATTCTTCAGTTTTGCTCGTTCTTTTACCAACTGCCAACAATAGTCCCAGGCAGTGGGGCCGCTTGCGACTCCAAATTTTTCCTGTCGCCAAACATTTTCAATTTCTTCATAAGCTGCTCGTCTAGACTGCGAGTCGACAGAAATAAAGTCATTCTTAGCCCTTTTTCTCCGTTGTTCGCGAACTCCAGAGTTTGGACTCAGCGCCAATATGTCAGCGAAAATGCTTGTAGCTTCCACCTGCCAATCAATCGCTTCGGAGCAAAAATCTATCAATCCGTCGTCAAGTGCTTCACTTGCTGTACAGAAAGGGCTTGATTGCCATCGTTCTCGTGTCCGACCAGTTCTCTTGTTGAGCGACTCGAGGACTCCCCCGGGTGGGAAAACTCCTATGTTGATTTCTGGGAAGCCTAACAGAGCGTTGGCCTTAAACCAGTACCGATGCTGACAGCATAGAGCTAACTCCCAGGAACTCCCGCGACAATCAGCAGCCGCGGCGTATGTCCACGCAATTGGCGAATTCCTTATCAGTGATAACACCCACCGCCACGTATCAATTCGATATACCAGGTCATTAAACATGCAGGTTTCGGCTAGCTCCGCAACCCAGTCACGATGCCAATCGCTGGCGGTTCCCTCTTGTAAAAGAAGCACTCCCTTTATCTTGCCGCCATTCGTCTTGTGTAATTCTTCGGCCAACTTACCCAGTTTATCAATTGTCGTAAGTGCTTTGCTTTCATAAAAGCAAATATCCTTTGGTAGTTTTACAACTACTATATCTCCAGCGCGTTCAATCATTGTTGCCACACTGCCATGAGATGCACGTCAGGAAATCGGCCCGTATAAATAAACAAAGCCGGAACCTCTGGGTGTAGTAGAAACTCCATTGCAGTCAAGCATGGCTGCCAGCCATGCACAAAATCTGGAAAGGTCAATAAGGGTGATTTTAACTGAACTTGATCAAATGCGCTTGCCAGCTTAGCCGCCACTCCTAACCAAGGCGTGCACACTACAACCCGTCGAAGGTTGTCGAAATCAAAGCCATTTTTTTCTTTAAGCCAGGTGCGAGTAATCCTACGCAGAACCTGTCCTGTATCGAGATTAATAAGTTCTGGCGCCATTCGCAGACTCAGGGAACTTAGTTGGAGAGATCTATGGTCTTTGCCCCGGATAATGGGATTGCTCTGACCAAATCTTATGGCGCCGACTCCCCAGCCTTCGGCAGTCTCTATCGGTGACCTAATTATACTTGGGGTGTCCCTTGCGGCTAGGGCTTGCCACCTTTTGGTTGTCAGACGAAATGTCGGTTCAGAGAGATTGAGTAATCCGGCCTTTCCAGGGCGCTCCTCAGTCACTAGGCGCCTACGATCCGCTCCAGTAATAGAAATTTCACCATGTACCTTGGTCAGGGCTTCATTAAATTCCCGAGATATTTGACGCTCGCGCTGGGGGCTCTGGGCGGCGAAAACTCGCGCCAGTTGGGCGTGAGCCTCTGGTCGAGATTTTTCGCTTTCACCAAGCACCGCGATAATTCGACTGCCGGTTCCTGCGTGTAACTGATCGAGGAATGCTGGCATAATTGGTGGATTAATACGGAGACATGGCACATCGACAAGTTGTCTGCTTGTTTCTATCGCTTCATTAACCGTGCTGTGCATCAGCACGGAAGTTGCAGTATTCGAATGTGAGCTTGTATTTAGCATCTGACGCACAACTGTCGAGACTAATTTAGCGTAGCTAATACGCCTTGGCTTACTCTCCGCCAGTCCGCGATGAAGGATGCCACTGACTTCAAGATTTAGTTCGGTAGTTCCATAATCGCGAAGGCAGATGAAGTCGTCATTGTTGGTTAGCATGCGCTAGCCCATCGCGGAGGCGGCCTTGCGCCTGTTGGACTTGGATGCGGAGTCTATCATCAATGATCGCATCGGCAAGGTGTCCGAGCCATTGCTCTACCAGAGGCCAATCTTTTCGCTGAATGGCTAGGTTGACGATGCCTTCAATTGCATCGAGGAAAGGCGGTGAGATTTTCACCGCCTTTGTGAAGTTGTCCAAGGCTTCGCCAGTGGCGCCTATTTGAGCGTTCAAGACGGCAATTTTTTGATGGAGGATCGCGCGCGCACCCTCGGCTTCAACGTTAAGTAGGCATTGCCTTAACACTCGGAGGCATCCTTGCCAGTCCGCAAGGCGCTGGTATGCATCGAATAAAATTGTCGAGGTGTCTAGCGGGCTGTCAGAACAGTATATTTCAAGGGTTTGGATCGCTTCAGACGGCATGTCCAGTTGATATAAATATATTGCAGCAAGCTCTTGTGCGACGCGAAAAAGCTCTTGCGGTTTTCTGACAGCGACTAATAACTTCTTCAAAGTATCTACAACCTGATCCCAATCGTTACTTTGGGTGAAGGTGAGTTTAAAATATCTAAGAGCGCGAACATTGCTTGGGTCGACCTGCAACAATTTTTCGTAGGTTGCCACCAGCCTACTCTCGTTGTGGATCTTTTTTTCATACAACATGCATAGACGCTCAAGACATGAGATTTGATCCGCTGCTGTTGGTAAAAAGTCACAAATCGCAGAAAGAACTGTTCCCTCGGCATTAAAATCTTCAAAGTCGATGACCTGAGGTAGCATATCGACGCTGAACTGAAGATAACTCACCTGTAATTCGGCAACCAAATTTGCGCAAGTCTCGGCTGCTGCAAATGCATCCTCAAGATATTTATTTTGCACGCGCGCAAGGCGCACAAAATACTCATTTGCATGTTTTGGGCTCTCTGCAATTGTGTTGCCCAAAAGCCTGAAAAATGGTCCCCAGCATTCGTGCTGCTCAAGGACATCTAAGATTCGAAGTCGTTCTGCGGTTTCGGTCACGCCTCCAGAGTCAGCCTTTGCAACTAGGCTACGGATCCGGTCGCCGTCCAGCGCTAAGGTAGATGCCATTGGTGCGTCCAAGAGCTAAGAGGTTACCTTTTGAGCAGTCCTTCCACTAGGAGCTGGCCCGCTTTCTTTATGATTCTGTCGTACTCGAAGGAGGCCTCGTCAAACAGCCATTGTAGACTTAAGCCGTCAATCACCGCGATGATATAGGATGCATAATCTTTGACATCGACTGGACGAAATGCGCCAGCAGAAATCCCTTCTCGAATAACGGCGGCAGCAGCTTCACGAAATTTCAGATAATGCCTGGCTATAACTTTCTTAACTTCGTCTTTTTGATTTATCTGTGTCCAGAAGTCCATGTTGACTTGGTAGTATTCTTTCGTGCTGCGGACTATGTCGAAGCAGACTTCGATAAATACTTCCAACTTACGCTTAGAGTCAGTGATGGAACTCATTTCAGAAGCTAGGACTCTTTCTATGTCGCCAGCGACTTTGTCTAGCACAGACATCATGAGCTCATCTTTGTTCAGGAAGTAGTAATGGATGATGCCCTTACTAACTCCTGCAGTGCGAGCCACGTCCTGCATCGAGAAATTATGGTAACCATACTTGGTAATGCAATCTACGGTGGCTCGGACAATTTGGTCCTTCCGCTCAGCCGCTACGTCCGCTTTGGACATGCCTGTCTCCGTATGAGTGGGGGTGAGTTACCAAAGTCGGTTGAGCTAGTTACTCTAAAGAGCCGCTTAACCCCCGAGTAATAACCATAAATTTGATCGTAGCATCTGTGAGACCGGGGGGCAATCGCTTGGTTGTCATTTTAAATATGTGTTACGCTTAACCATTAGCTCTCAATAAGCATCATTTTTGGCCCAAGGCGCAGCCGCTTCGTCGTGGAGAAGAATTATGGGTCACTACACTCGTAGGCTCGTCAGATACGTCGCAGTCATTTGCTTGTTTTTCTCTGCAGCTATTGCAAATGCTGAAGAGTTAACCTGGACCCACTATGGTATCAGGCCGCTAGCCATGGGGAATGCGTTCGTCGCAGTAGCCGATGATTTCAACGCAATCTTTTATAATCCAGCAGGTCTGGCGCGATTAAAAACGTGGTCCGGTGAGCTGCTGAATCCCTCAATTGCTATTTCAAGCAACACAGTTAGCGCTATTAATGGAATTAAAAATTTAGCAACGCCCTCTCCTGCGGGCTCGTCGTCGACGGAAGCTGAGGATAAGGCCTTAGAGATTCTTCAGCAGAATACAGGCAAGACACAGTACTTTAATTTGTCTTATACCCCGCACTTAGTGTTCCCGGGTTTTGGTTTCGGACTAGGTCTGGATGCCGGTGGAAGTTTAGTTGTGCACCGAGACATATCAGCAGACGTCCAGGTTGGGCCCAGGTTGATCGCTCCATTTTCATTTGCTAAAAACTTTCTTGAAGACCGATTGAGTTTAGGCTTCAGCGTAAAGTTAGTCGCGCAAGGTGGAGTCAATCACAGCTTTGGAATCAACGACATCAGCGCATTTACTGGGAAGTCGGCATCGACCTCAGGGCCTAAGCTGAAGGACTTTATTGAGGGAGGGTACGGGGTAGGCAGTGATATAGGTCTACTATTTACACCGATAAAAACGATGCAACCTACCCTCGGCTTAAGTGTGACGGACTTAGGTGGTACGCCATTTAAAAAAGCCGATGTACAGGGTGAAGCCCTAGCAGCACCAAGTACTCGTCTACCGTCGATGAATGCTGGGTTTAGTCTTCGCCCATGGGAATCACATGGGATGTACCTACTCACGACAGTCGATGCTCATGCCATTAATCAGCCGATTCATTACTCTAAAAAATTCAATGTCGGCGCTGAGTGGGGTTGGGGATCGGTTCTGAAGGTACAAACCGGCTTACACCAGGGTTCGCTGAGCGGCGGACTACAGTTAGACGTCTTTTTGCTGACCCTCAGATTCGTGACTTATACCGAACAAGTGGGCACGATCGCTGGTCAAGACCCCAATCTTCAAGACCGTAGATACGCACTTCAATTGAAGCTTCTAATCTAAATTCGGGGAGTGTCGTATGCGGAAGGCAGCCGCTCTGTTTGTCTTATTGTTGTGGGTTTTAACTTCTGGTGCTCCCGAGCTCTTGGCTAAGGGGCTAGGCGAACTTTCGGAAAAAAACCCAGAAGCAGATGATAATGGGGAATCTGATAGTCATGTCGAGGCGCCACCGGTTACCCAGTTGGAGGGCGGGGGCCAAGGGGATGCTGCGAAGGATAGTGAAGAATCTGATAAAGTAACCCCCGTTGTTAGTGGCTTCTCCAAAATGCTGAGTGGAAAAGTGTTACTTGCCTCTAGCGTCGGTTGGGCGAAAGTCTCCCAACCTGGAGGTGCCTGGAAATCAAGTGGCTATAGTGACTTTGGCCTGAATTACCAAATATCTGCTATAAATGAGGCCACGAAATTCTGGGTTTCTTACCGCTTCGTTCCGGTCGTAGTAAGCGGCCTGGTTAATGGTCATAGCTACCGTGGTGTGTGGGAAACGCATAATATCGGTGGCCAGGTAAAGCTAAAGACTTCGCTAAAAACGGTCGCTATAGGCTCAGGGGAGCTAGGGTTCTTAAAGTCCCACTTGCATCCGACAGATGGACTGGCCGCAGAGGGCGCAGCAAGCAAGGGGGGCGCCGTTTTTGCGCTGGGTGGCGGTATGGATTATTGGGTTTTAAATAGGTCCGAATTTACAATTGGTCCCCGTCTATATTTAGGGCTCGGGGCTGCCAGTCAGTTACAGCTATCACTGTCCTGTGGGTTCGGCTTTTGATGGGCACTTTTTGCTCTTCGGCTTCGAGTATTATTCGTGGTATATAATCGGTTATGAGCACGAAAATAGCCGCCTATCGACTTGTAGCGTTACTCCTTGGTCTTGTCAGCGTAGCTAGCTTTTTAGTGAGCGGTTGCGATCGTAGGCCCAAAGTTGGTTACTTAAATGTCCGAGCTTCGAGTACCGGTGGTGCTTTCGAGATTTACAGGATTGCTAACGAGTCACCTCTGCAATTTGTCTCAGAGGAAGCCGGTCGGTTCAATGAAGACGTGCCGCTTGTCCCCGGAAGTTATCTGGTGCTGGCCGACTGCTCAAGTGAGACTCTGATAATTTATCCTGGGCAGAGGGCTACGCTAGTTGCGCATCGAGTTGAGTTTTTGCCGCCGCATCAACCAACTGTGAACGATAGTTTTTCGATTCAATGTAGTCGTTCTGACAAAACAAAATCCCGGCAGATGCTGACCGGTCGATATGACCTAAATATTATCGGGGGTCAGCAGGATTTATTGGTGGGCATGGTACCCATGCGCATCGACTTTAGTAAGATACCCGGCAACGATAAGCCGCAAGTCATGACTTATCGTCTTTCGGCTTTGCAAGTTGCCGACTTTGACGGCAACAGGCAGGAGCTTTCCTATTTTATTTCGCCTTTAGATGAGCGAATTTCGGCGACCAATTATCAGCAGTTTGGATTTTGGGAGTTTTTGCTAAAGGGACGATATTTGGTTGAGGTCAATGGCACTCAAATGCATGTTGAGTTGGCGGAGGGGGAAGAGCGGCGCATTCGACCCGCTCTGTTGCGGGTCAAGACCTCGGATGCTGTGGATTTGGAGCAGCCCGCGAAGATAAAAGGGAGCCCTTGGTTAGTATCAATTAATGGAGGGCATTGGCTTAATTTCAATGAAATATATCCCGTGCTTCCTGGTACTGCGACTTTGGCCATTAGCGGCTCAACTAAGTCAGTCGAAGTGCAGCTTGCTGAGGGTGAGAAAAAAGATCTCCAGACGCGCAGTATTACCGTTGATAGTGGGTGTCAAAAAATTCTGCCTTCAGCAGTCAACCCCTGCTTGGGTGAGCGCAGTGTGTCACTCTATGCGCCCGATGAACCATATCCATTTATTGAGAGCGTATCTGACATTCCTATTTTATTTATCGATCAAGATACCCCTATATTCGTGGGCGTAGATGGCTCACGCGATATTTTGTATGAGGTTCCAGCCACTGTCCGTGATAAGAGCCTATCACTTGGCTACATGAAGTTGTCGCCGCTCCCACAGCATCGTCCAGGGCAAATCACAGACTTAGTCCGAGTTGACACTATTACTGCCCCCTTCACGGGTCACACCTTGGATATCAATTTAGAGAGATCTACGGTGATGCCACTCATAGTGGGCTCTTACAGGCTGGATCACTATATTACAGTGATGGCAGGTGAGAGCAGCACTAGGCAAAGTAGCACCCGCCACTTTCAAATTGAGGCTGGTAAGACGTTCGAGACGGAATTTCCGGTCTTTGTTTCTGAGAAAAAGTATTTGGCTTTCAAGAAGAAGCACCCGCCCGCTGCTGACATCAAAGCGAGTGAGGCTACCCCTCCAAAGCAGCCTATGAGGGTGAAGCCTATCTAGATCTAGTCGGATTCATACCGTTTTCTCTTTCGCCTTTTTTACGAGAGCTCTAGCATTTGCAAGGCTAGATGGAGTGAGCTCCTCTCCCGATAATAGGCGAGCCAGTTCCTCTTCGCTTGAGCGAGGAGATAATCTAGATATCGTCGATTCAGTGCGTTTATCTCGACTTAGTTTGTGCACCAGGAAATGTGCATCTGCATGAGCGGCAACTTGTGCCAAATGCGAGATGCAAATGACTTGAAACTCATTGGATAGTTCCTGCATTTTACGGCCCACAACAGCTGCGATGCGGCCAGAGATACCAGTGTCGATTTCATCGAAAACCAAAATGCAAGTATCGGCTCCTGCCGCAAGTGCCTTTTTTAGGGCCAGCATAATCCGAGAAATTTCACCGCCCGAGGCGATCTTCTGAAGAGGCAACAATGGCTCTCCTGGATTTGCAGCAAGTAGGAGCTGCGCCTTCTCTGCTCCGTGCTCTCCAAGGCCTGAAAGTACCTCCGAAACCCGAGCCCAAACCGCTTCCGCTTCCGGTCCGAAGGTGGAGAACTCAGTCGACACAAGTGGCTTATGCACCGCGCTTAAATCGACGTCAATCTTAGCTCCCGGCATCGCCAGCGCGTGCAGCTCGGCCTCGATGCGTCGCTTGACTGCGCCTTTTGCAGACCTTCGTGCCACTGATAATTCATTTGCAGTGATTGCTAGTTGCTTACTGCTAATCTCAAGTTCCGATAGACGCCTGGATACATCGACTGAGGCAGATTCCAGAAAAGTTAGCTCTGCCTCCAGCCGTTCGTGCTCGCTAATTAAACAGTCGATATCAGTGACGGCCAATTTGCGGAATAATTCTTGATAACCGGCGAGGCGAGCTTGGGCCATCTCGATATCATCATCATTGATTTCAAGGCGTTCGAAGGATTTTCCAAGTTGAAAGCCAAGGTCATCGACTTGATGGGCTAGCAGACTGGCTAGTTCGGCCATAGTGCCTAGGTCAGGCGCAATCGTGCTGATGCGTCCGAGTATCCGACTTGCTTCCCAAAGAGGATGGCTCAGGGACTCTCCATTGGCACCCTGATCTATACATGCTTGCGCCTCTTCAAGGCCTTTCGCTAAAGTCATAGTGTGACCAGCGCGAAGACACAAATCATGGGTGGCGGCATAATCTTCTCGACTAGCGGAAAATGTCCTCAGCTCGTTACATCGATAAAGTAAATAGTCGGCGTCTCGTTGTTTGGTCCTAAATCCATCTATCATCCCGATCAAGCTCTGCACTTGCTTGTGCACGGCTCTGTATTCTTCGGTGTAGGTGGTGGGTAGAGTGCGATCTCTCAAGAATTGGTCAAGGCAAGATATATGTTGGACAGAGTCTAATAAACGGAGATTCTCATGCTGCCCAAAGACATCGATGAGTGTGAGGGCAAGCTCCCGCAGCACAGTCGCCGTTACGGGCATGTCATTGATCCAAGCTAGTGACCGGCCCTTGCTATTGACTGTTCGGCGCACGAGGATGGCAAAACTACTCGCCTCATGTTCTGAATCGATTCCATAAGTCTCAAGGACGCGGCCACATGGGTGTCCATGTGGTACGTCAAATAGACCTGAGACTGTTGCCTGATCGCGGCCGTGGCGTACGGTTTCCGCGCTGGCTTTAGCTCCGAGAAGAAAGCCAAGAGCTTTAATAAGTATCGACTTCCCGGCACCAGTTTCGCCAGTAATGACATTGAAACCGTGAGAAAACTCAATCGACAAGCTGTCGATGATTGCTAAACCTTGAATAGTCAATTGGGTAAGCAAGAGTGCGGACCTCTAGAGCAGTGATGCTCAGATGATGCAGTAAATCCGCCCCTCTCGGCAAGTGACATCGGGCTCCGCACATAGATGGTGCGGAGTTTCAGTCCTTTTTATCTTTGCGATTACCACGCCGATTGGGTCGAGCAGCAGGCGCCCGTCGCGCAGGTGATTTAGACTGGACGGTTCCATTTTTAGGGCCGGCGAGCTGCTTTTCAAAATAGAGCAATCGGACAATCAGTTCGCTTTCACGTGCTTTATCGTCAGTGTCTGGACTGATGCCATCCGCTGCTATTAGGCGCTTGTATTCCTTCATCGCGTCCAGTTGGCCGCGAATTTTTCTGATTTTTGCTTCGAGATCGTGTTGTCGTACTTTGGCTGACTGAGTCATGGCGGGCCCCCTTCGGTGCGGGCGGAACATACATAACCATCCTTGACCCGTCAAGGTCGACTCCGTAATCTGAGGTGACGCACTTTTTAGAGGCAATTATGAGTATTCGAGTTTTTGTCACCGGTGGCACATTTGACAAAAATTACAATGAGATCGACGGGACTCTTGTATTTGGAGATACGCATGTCTCGGAGCTTCTTAAGCTAGGCCGATGCAAGGTTCAAATCAAAGTCAGAACTCTGATGATGATTGATAGTCTTGAAATGACAGAGGCTGATCGTCAGAGCATTGTCGAGAATTGCATCAGCTGCCGCGAAGAAATGATTGTGATTACGCACGGTACGGACACGATGGTGGATACCGCGCAGCGCCTCGGAGAACAGGTGAGCGACAAGACTATTGTTCTCACCGGTGCAATGATCCCGTTCACGTTTGGTAGTTCAGACGGACTTTTCAACATGGGCAGTGCAGTTGCCTTCGTGCAAGCACTGCCTCACGGGGTCTATATTGCTATGAACGGCCGCGTGTTTTCCTGGAAAAATGTCATGAAAAACAGAAAGTTAGGAGAGTTCGAAGAACTCGACAATCCCTAGGTTATATGGCTAAAGCCAAGCGATTTAGACTCCAAGATACTACTGACAGCACAATCCAGCCAAGTACGGCTGATCCAAACCCTTTGATTTCAAAACCCGGTGTTAAGGCACTAGCTAACAGCAGGCATACAGCATTTAAGACAAGTAGAAAAAGACCGAGCGTTACTACGGTAATTGGAAATGTAAGTAAAAACAGTATGGGGCGGACTAGTGCGTTTATAAACCCGAAAACTGCGGCCGCGGCCATTGCGGGAAGTAGTCCCGTTAATTGGAAGCCTGGCACCACATAAGCAGTGATGATGAAAGATAAAGCCGTAAGTAGCCAGAGTGCAAAAAAATGTAACATATACAGGGTCCTCCGTTGTGAAACCGGTGGTTGATTCGGGGACACTGCCACAAATCCAAAGCGACCGGTAGCTGTGCCTAAAAAAACTAGTGTTTACGGGAATTCCTAGGAATTATCGCATACGAGGGTTCCACGCCGGGTAGAGGTCGTGCTCTAAATTAAGTCCCTCAAGGACGCGCCCGACCATAAAGTCAACGAGATCATTTATGGATTTCGGATGCTGATAAAAGGCTGGCATGGCCGGGATGATGTGACATCCGAGTTCGGACAAAGTCAGCATGTTCCGCAGGTGGATCGAATTTAGAGGGGTCTCACGCGGCAAGATCAATAGGGGTTTCTTCTGTTTCAGGCAGACATCTGCAGAGCGCTCGATCAGGTTACTCGAGATGCCATGACAAAGGCGACCCAGAGTGCCCATTGAGGCTGGCACAATGACCATGGCAGTTGGTGCCGAAGATCCGCTGGCCACCGGTGCAAATAGGTCGTCGTTTTTCAAAATTCGTAGCACTTCGCGATCGGAGGTGTCGACCTCGCCGAGTGATGCTCGTGCCAGGGAGAATCCCTCTGTTTTAAGAGGAAGTTCATGCCGGACTACCTTAGCACCAGTTTCGGAAAATAGCAGATACACGCGCTTCACGCGGGTTCGTAGAATGTCTACTAGGCGCTCTGCATAAATTGAGCCAGACGCGCCCGTTACAGCAACTAGAATCCTATGTTCCATGATCGACTCCATCAAAACGAGACACAGTCGAGACCACTGAACGCCAAATAAATAATGCTTACATAAGCATTCATATTAAAAAAGGCGATATTCAGGTGGCGGGAGTGACCAGTAACTCGGGCATCTCTAACCAAGAATTGCTCGTAAGCCAAAAGCACCGCTATGGCGATTACGCCTAAAAAGTACACTAGACCACGTTCGCTATACCAACCAGCTAGGGATAGAAAAATGATCATCGCAAGGAAGCAGACTTTGCTGATCGCAAGCGATCCGGCTGGTCCAAAACGGCTTGGCACACTCTTAAGCCTTTGCCCGATGTCAAAAGTCCGATCTTGTAGCGAATATAGGATGTCAAAACCAGCGGTCCATAGGCAGACGGCGATGCCCACAAAGATTACTGGCCAATCTGCCCTACCCGTCATGGCCATGGCTACGCCGATGGGAGCCAGTCCCAAACAAATCCCGAGGTACCAATGAGTCAGCCAAGACAAGTGTTTCATCATTGAGTACATTGCTAGAATTGCTAGTAAAGGCGCTGAGCAGTACCCTGCAAGCGGGCTCAAGCCGAAGGCACTTGCGACGAACAAGACGCCTGCGGTTATGGACCATCCCAGCCCAGCATTTGCATCTAGCTCACCTGCCGGAATTTTGCGCGCCCTTGTTCTCGGATTGGACCCATCAATGTGCCGATCTAAATACCGATTCATTCCCATAGCAAAGCTACGTGCAGTCACCATGCAGACCAGCAACAGCAAAATTTGACGAGTAGTCGGTCTCGGAAGGGCCCCGATAATAAAGGCTGCGACAGCAAATGGCAAAGCAAAGACGCTGTGAGCGATCTTTATGTCGAGGGCAAAGTGCCGAAAAGATTGCAGGATATTTTGTTTACTAGGGTGTTCAGCGTAGTTCAATGATCGACCTTGAAATCATAGGCGGCAGAGTTGAAATGCCCAGCGCGTCCCATCTCGGTGCCTAGTTACTAGATATTCAGCATCGTGTGCAGGTGCCTGAGAGGTCCCGATGATTCGAGTGCCTTTTTGAAAAATCCCCGAATAAGTCGGCTTACTGGGACGACTGCTATTCACATGATATCGCGCAAGAGTGCTTTCTTCGTCAATCCAATTCAATAAGAGGACCTCTAAGCCGTTGCGGCCATGAAAGAACACTGGCTCAGTGGTATGGATATCTGTGAGAGCATATGCATTGGAGGGCTCGGGCTTGAAGCCTGCTTGAGTTAAATTGAACTCCGTGACCTTCAGATCAGCCTGCCCTATCATCGTGTCTCCCTCAATTGTGGCGAGGTATAGATGGCGATTCAGCGCTCGCGCAGTCCAACTCTCCACCTGACTGTATCTACCACCAAGGTCTGTGGCAGCGTCGCTAGTGCCGTCCTCGCGGATCACCTGTGTTTTGAACGGGCGATCTCTCTCGTCTTCATGCCAGACGATCAGGGCGGTTGATTCCGCTCCACTAGGGATCAGCGTCGGAGGGTTTGTAAGTGTGAGATTCGTGATCGGATGAGCTGTAATTTTTTTTGCTTCACGAGTGTTAAAGAAAATTAAATGGTAAAGATTGTCGTCGGTTTTGTAACTTAGCCAAATTCCGTTTCGAGCTAAAATAGCCTCCCCATCGACGATTGGTTTTATGCCAGTATATTTGCTGAACGAAAGAATATTACCGGGCACTGTCCGCAACTCTATTGCGACGTTGTTCTCTTCATTGCGCACTACCACAGCATATAGGCCGGAACCGTACTGAATACCACCAAGCACGATTGCTGAACTTCCCAAGCTGAGGGTGGCGAAGTTTTCGATTGTCGGTGAATCTGAATTCAGTGGCGAATAATAGTGAAACCGCCCACCGTTTCTCTTTAACCCTGAGACAAGGAAGCCGCCCTTGCTTCCTTTAACAACGTTGATCTCATCAATTTGAAGCTCGCCATCTCTAAGCGGCCAAAGCCTGCAATTTACTTGTTCGGATTGCGACAGCGGATACCAATTTGAGGCGCTTTTCTGGCTTCCGGAAGTTTGGCAGGACACAGTGCAAGCTACCAGTATGAAATATAAATACTGCTTCATGTTGGTTCCTTGCCAAGGCTTTTTTGCTAAAGTTTCGATCATTGGTGACGATTCGGTTTAAGGAGAAGTTTAGCCTTGAGACCGTGGGGCGTACAATGAAACTCAACATCGCAATCGTAGGAGCCTTACTCCCCATTGCTCTGGCGTTCACGATAGGCTGCAAGACTATGGTGGCGACCGGTGTGGTCGACCCAACCTATTTGCCGTTTCTCCGTAATTCTCCGAATGAATGTTATTATCTTGATGATTTTATGCCTGTTCCAGATGGTTTGGTGACCGGTAAATCTGGCTCCTTAGATCTGCGTTATTATAGCTACAAGACCGCCAACTATAAGGAATGGTCGATGAAAGCGATTATGCTTTCTTTTTACTCAAGAAACGGACGCTGCTGGTCGCTATTCGAAGAGTACTATATCGCTGAGTGAAGCTCGCTGAAGGCTTTGCACACGTCAGAATAGAAAATCAGGTACACTACATAGATAGCCCAATACTGTTGTTTACTTCCGATCTGATGGAGTATGGGTCCTATGAAAAACATCCTGAAAATGACAGTTTTGAGTGGGTGTTTGGCCGCACTGCTCGGGCTATTAGCGATAGTATCTGGCTGTGCGACAAATCCGAAGATCACCCTGGTAACACAGGGTAACCAGTATGCCAAAGACGGTCTGCTGCGAGAGGCAGCTGATTCATACAAGAAAGCTATCTCGGTGAAACCGAATAATTTTACTGCGCACCGGAACCTTGGGATGGTGCTGGTTAAGATGGGTGATTATAAGGGTGCGGTGCGGCATCTCGAAAAGGCAATGCCCAAGTTTGAGAAAGATTTTGATGCAAATTACTACTTGGGTGAGGGTTACCGGGCTCAGGATAAGTACGCTGAAGCGATATTTCACTACAAGCGGGCGCTTAAGTTAAAAGACGGTGATACTCGAGCGTTAAAGCCATTGGCATGGAGTTACTTTAAAATCCGCTATTACAGCGAAGCTCTGTCGATAGCGCGCGATTTGCAGAAAATTGCTCCGGATGATGATCAAACCGCAATTATAGCTGCTCGCACACTGCTTAAGTTGAAGCGTCCGAAAGAGGCGTTGACCATAGTTACCAGTGCGAAGAAGCAGATCGCGGTCGCTTCTAAGCCTTTCTATAATAGCGTTGAAGGTGACATTCTTTACGATTTAAATGATTACGAGGGTGCTGCCCGTGCATATCGCGAGGCACTAAAGGAACAACCGCTTCTTGCCGGCGCGCTTTTGGGCCTTGGGCGCTACTCGCTGGATAAAGGTAAGCCGCAGCAGGCGGTGACGTATATGGAGCGAGCTGTGCGTATTCGACCTAGACTTACCGAAGGTCATTATCTACTCGGCAAAGCCTACGAAAATATCGATAAAGAGAAGTCGTTGCGCTATTACCGGAATTTTCGCAAGCAGGCGTCCGCAGATCCAGAGTTTATTGCTCGTCTGAACGAGGTTAAGCAACGGATCAGTGCTTTGCAGGTCGGGCAAAAAGAGTTCAAACGTTAAATTAACTTCATTTCAGCTTTTTGGTAGCTGAGTAAGCTGCGTTTAGCTTCAAATAAATTTTTGTAAGACTCGTATCGAATACGAAGTTTGTCGCTCTCGCCTTTAGCCACAACAAGCTTTTCAATAAATTCGATATACTCAGGATCAGTTTCGGTAAGCCGACGCAACTTGGCTTCGCTAATCGAGGCGTCGTCTAGCCGGATTGCAATACGGGCTCGCACTGTAGGCTTGAGTAACTCTAGTCGCTCTGCCTCTCGCTTTGCGTTGGCGTACTCTAGACCAATCCTATTGGCTACGTGGACTATTTCTTCAAGGCCTAGCTTGTCAGCTGGTGGTGTTGAGTCCGTGCGGCCATTCTTATGTTCGCGTCCCTCTGCCAATTGCCGCCCCCCTCAATACGTGTGTCCGTCAATTCCTGGATAACTATCTGAAGGGTCTTAGTATTTGTGGTTCGTAAAGTCTAAGATTTTTTCCTAAAGATTACGGAGAAAAATGCCGATAACTCCAAAGTAAGGCCAGAGGGAGGGTATTGACTGGCTGGCCAACTAAGGTTGAAGATATAAATATGAATAAGTTTAAATCTACCTCACGTTTGACATCGTGAAGGAGGGGTCCATGGGCGCACCGCAGCTAGAGCTGATGGTTAAACCGCACGAGTTTTTTCGAGAGAAGGTTACGGAAGCTCTGGCTAATCAGCGCATCGAGCTCGGTGATGATGTTGAGTTTTATGTGGTGAATCTTTTATGTGAGTTTATTGCTCCGAGCAAATTAGAAACCATTTCAGGCCAACTAGACGCATTTGAGACTCCGCTGGCCCTAATGCTCAAAGAGGCTATTGATGCACCACCTGCACATAAGCTCAAAATTTTTAAATACTTAGGGGATAGTAGCCTTTATGTTGCGGGCTTTTTCCAGGATTATTTCAATCGCAAGGCATACGATCTTAACTATTATATTTCGCTAGGGTCGTCCGCTTACAACAATGTGTCCGCTTTGTCTCGAGTGCATCAGGGAGATGAGCACTTTACCAGTATGTATGCGGATCTTGCCGAGAAGTTTCGCGATCTAGTGGAAGTGGTAGCAGAGGTCTCAGAAACCCCAGGTTGCACCAAGCCAGTCGATATTCTCGCTGTGTATGACAGGTGGACGCGCAATAACACTGATCGTCTACGGCGGATTTTGCACAGGGTCGGGATCACGCCCATTCAAACTCCCTGGCGAGAACGTCAGTGAGCACCTTTTCCGTTCAGCGGAACACCCTGAAGGCTGTGGTCGAGAGGGTTGAAGTCGAATTGGCGGAATTTTACGGTTTCGAGCCGTTGTGCCACGCTGCTGAGCATCTAATAGATTTAGATGAATTACGGACGGTGTTGGGTAACCAGGTGACAAGTTTACCTGAGTATGGTGCCCGCGCGGCCGTATTCTTTTCGTCAGATACCAACACCCAGGAATTATTTATTGGCATTCATTTTTCGGAATCGATCTCAGCGCAACTTAACGTTACTAACCCACTAACTCGCTTAGCGGACGACAATTTGGATCAGTTTTGTATCGTTGTGGAGGAGGTGAGCCATTTTCACCTTATTCTGAACCGAGCGTCCAATGAGCAGATCGTGTCAAAGTTGGAGCTAGAATGGCAGGGCGAGATCGATAAACTGTTAGTGGCTGCACTCACGCTGGCTCGTCAATGTGGTGATAGCCATATATTGCCACTGGCGCGCAAACTTTATGATCAGGCTGAAATTGTAGGGTTGGACCGAGAGCTTTACTGGCAGGCGACAAAGCGTGCGGCGAGATTTTGGTTTGCCGAATTGCGACATAGCAATACGATTGGACCGGAGTTAAGAGATGCCCTGCGTGACCATTACTATGCGCCTCTTTCCCTAAAAATGAGGGCAGGCTAAGGGCAACTTACTTTCAGTAAACATCAACCTAACGCTGTGATTCCATGTGATGTGCCAACATCTGGCGTAGCTCCCATGCCTCAGCGTGTTGTCTCTTTCTGTCTAGCTCGTCGGCAAATTTGGTAAGCTCGACTTCGTGGCCGCCTTTAATGATAACAGCTCGCAAATCATTGAAGGCATAATTAGGTGTCCCCTCCGCGAACAGAGCGCGAGCACGTTTAATTCTGATAGTGGCGATATCCGGATCTAAGGCTAATGCTTGGCTATAATGGTAGATTTTCTGCCCACTATCGTCACTGCTGTCGCCAGCGATTACCAGTCGATTTATTACTAATTGTGGAGAGGTTGAAACGTAGATGCCTCCACAGCATATCGAAGTAAGTATCAGTAAGAAGCTGATTCCTAAGGCTGGGATTCGTTTATGTAAGTTATTAGGTCGAAGGCTAATCATAGCGGCAGTTAGAAGTACTCCAGCCACCAACCCCCCGATATGCGCGGAATTGTCGATAAAGGGGATTAGAAGTCCGAATCCCAAGTTGATCACTACGGTCATAGCATAGGCCCTATTGCGTGGGCGGCGACCGGTCAGTTTTTTAATGTGTGTGCCAATCGTGCGCTCAAGCAAGAATCCGGCACCCAGCAAACCAAACAGGGAGCCTGAAGCCCCGGCACTCATGTTCACGCTAAAGGTGGCACTGGCAATATTTCCGGCAATTCCTGAAATGAGGTAAATCGCCAAGAACCATGGGCCACCAAGCAAACGTTCGAGTTGGAAGCCCACGACGTAAAGGAAATAACTATTGAAGGCGAAGTGGATGATTCCGACATGAATAAAGATTGGTGCTATCAAGCGCCACAGTTCACCCTGAGCTAACTTAACCGAGTCTTTGGCACCCAGTGCCAGTAACGTCGTTGTGTCGGGTGTGAAAATATTGCCACTAAGATAGCAGATATAGAGAAAAACTAATCCGTTGATGAGCAAAATTCGGCCGGACCAAGTGCCAAATAAATACCTTAGTCCTTTAGGTTGCATCGCGCCCGCCTGCAGCGGGTTTTCTTCGGTTGAGTCAAGATTTTGCACAGAACCCTCTCGGCTTTACATCACGATGTAGTCGGTAAGGGGGCTGTGCATATCAATGTATTTGATGGCGCGCAGATCTTGGTGACCCGCTCTATTTGATAGTAACCAAACTGGAATCGGGCCTTGAGGATTTGCAATAAAAATTACCATCTGAGCCACCTCTGCACTGTGGCCATTACTGTTCAAAATCTCTGCCGATAATCTTAACTTTTGTCCGATGCGCACAGCCACATGTACGTGATCACTGTGCAAGCTCAGGTTGTCAAATTTACCTGTGGGTGTAACTGCTTTGAAATCAACACGAAATTCACTGTCGTTTAGGTGTTCAATTGCTGTCACTTCATAATCGCCGCCTACTTTAAGTAGTTGGCCTTTAGGCTCCGCAGAGGCTTTGGACTGTGACCAAAGCGAAATGCTAAGCAGTAATACTAGTTTTAGATATCCATTAAGTTTACTCATAGCGACCTCGGATGACTGGTATTCAATGCCGTAAGCCATAACTTATGGTAGCAGACTATGTAGTTGACCAATCGGAACGGCGCGATCAGTTGCACCAAATATGAAGGTGCCCGCGACAAGCACGCGCGCACCTGCTGCCACAACTTGGGCTCCGGTCTCAGCGTTAATCCCGCCGTCGACTTCAATGAGCACCCTATTTTGAAGTCCGTATTGTTTTAATTTATCAGCAAGCAGTTTAATGCGGCCCGCGGTTTGCTTAATGTAATGCTGACCGCCGTAGCCAGGATTTACGGACATTAACATGATGCTATCGACATCTTCGAGCAAAGGGAAAACGCTCTCTAGCGGGGTCCCAGGATTTGCTGCGAGGCCGACCTTCGCCCCTGCTGCACGTATCGACTGGGCAAGGCGATGCGCATGAGTAGCTGCTTCGACGTGGAATGTGAGGCGGTCTGCTCCTGCCTTCACGTAATCAAGAGCAACGGCATCTGGATTGCTCACCATGATGTGCACATCCAGTGGGATATTCGCATATTTCTTGAGGGCTTGTATGAAAGGCAGGCCGTAGGTGAGATTGGGTACAAAATGACCATCCATGACATCAACGTGATGCCAGTCCGCACCTGCTGCTTCCACGTTTTTGACTTCATCACCGAATCGCATCGGGTCAGATGCTAACAAGGACGGAGCCACTAAGACTTTGGTCATATGGGTACTGCTCGACTGAGCTTTTTGCGGGCGAGGTTAGCTTTCAGTCGACTCATTCGGTTGATAAAGACGACACCATCGATGTGATCGAGTTCATGCTGGATGCACACCGAGAGCAGCCCTGTAGCGTGAATTTCGAATGACTTCCCGTATTCGTCCTGCGCAGACACCCAAACTTCCGCTGCTCGATCAATAAATTCGAAGATTTCGGGAAAGCTCAGACAGCCCTCTTGATAGCGAAACTTACCAGCCTTTTTAGTTATGACTGGGTTGATGAACGTAAACTTTTTGTCGTGCCACCATTCTTTGGGCTCGGCAAACTGTTCTTCATCTTGTTCCGCATCAATGGCTGCCCATGGTATCTCCATGGTGATGACTCGGCGTAGATCACCGACTTGGTTTGCAGCTAATCCGATCCCGTTTGAGTCATGCATGGTCTCATACATGTCTGCAACGAATCGACGTAAGCTTTCGTCAAATTCACTCACTTCGATAGCGCGAGTCTCCAGGACCTGTGCAGGCCACAAGACGACGTCCAGAACTGCCACGACTCAGTACCTCAAATTCTGATTGCTGGTTTAGTTGCCGACCGAACGTCATTCGGCCGATTCCTCGGCCGCGAATGCTAGCATGTAGGGCAGCTTATGGCGAGTTCAAAGCCTGTGGCTATCAGAGAGCCTGGGCGTCCTCGGGCGCGTTCTTAGCGAACGCAACTTTTGTTGCGCGAGCTAATCTTTGCCAAAGATCGGCGAGACTTTCATCGACAGTTTGTACCATGGAGTTTTGCACCAGAGTATCATTGGCATAATTAAAAACCGGCCGCCCATGATACTTAATTGATAGTATAAAAACCCAAAAAATGGCCTGAAGAGTCAGCTTACCTGCCCATTTTAATAAATCGTTCATACCTATCCACCCTCCCCCTTGGTTACGTTGGATCTTCAAACGAACTGTGCCCTCGGCTCCGATCATTGGAGTCCCTGGCGAGTAGCTCGCTCATTTGTCCGTGCCCAAGGTATTATATCCTTTCTTGTCGAAGAGTTGCGAATAATGCTCAGTTCCCCTCGGTCCAGGTCCATGATGCCCAGCATGAAGGAAACGGAACCTGCTACCGCACGTTTGACCACAGCATCTAAATCTTCAGCAGGCGGTGTCGGATTGTTCGCTACTTCGACAGTCATCGCGAGAGTTCCATGAGTCATGTAAGCATAGTCAATGAACTCACCAAGTGCCGGATAGTCCGAATAGGATTGGCGATACTGGCTCATCCCCATTGCCTGCGCCGTCAGTTTAGCCAGAGTAAAGAATACATCGAAATCCGCAGGTCGCTCCGCGGAATGCGCCCAGGCCCAGAGTACCCCCTCCATTCCTGAGTGGAGTGCCAGAGCAGCACGAAAGCGCACTTTATTAGTTAAGTCCCTTACCAATCGAATTGCTGGTGTTTTAAAGGAGTCTTGGTCTCTGCGGCCGGGATAGGCATAGTCCCTGTTGGGGTCTAGGCCTCTGGCATCAAAGCGTCTGTTGGCTGCATGCCCGTCAGGATTTACTAGAGGCTGCAGATAAATTGCATAATTTGAGAGGAGTTCTCGGACTACAGGCAACTGCCGGGATTTGACTAGATAGTCAATTAGTCCAAGGACGCCCTCAGTACTGGCTTTCTCGTCTCCGTGATGGGTGCCATTAATGTAGATGGCTGGTAAAGACTCTGGTTCTCCGTGGCTGACCACCACATAGTCGATGTTTCGCCCTTGTTCCGAATACCCTAGGGTATGAAAATGCACGAGATTCGGATTTTGTCGGGCGAGTTGAAGCAGGCTAGCGCGAATTTCTTCTTGGCCATGGTAAGCGTGGAACGAAATGCCGAAGGCCTCTGAAGAAGTCGTGATAAGCCAAAACACTAGGCAAATGAGCGGACGCACCATTGCTCATGGTCTCCTAGTCGGATGTGAGTGCGTAATTGGGCGAGGTTCAATCAGAATCAGGTATCTTCTGATCGTAGCGACAAGGCTCCCTAGGTGTCAACGCACCCAATATTCAGGGCTCAGCCTCCGAGGTGCGGGCTCGGAGTGAACGGGCTTCGCAAAATTGGCTCATGGCCTGCGCGGCGAGCAGCATCCAGAATTTTGGCAAATTCAAGGCTTATGGTAGCTCCGGCCTTCTGGGTGACCTCATCTTCCGTCGGCAGGTCAAAATCGTTGGCGCCGAAGTTAAGTCCATCAAGTGCGGCTTCGTTTTTAGTCAGTACTGAAGTGCGTACATGAGTAAAGTTATGCAAATAGATGCGGCTAATTGCGAGCCAGCGCAGGTACTCGCGATTACTAATTTCGCCACCACCTAGTTCGTTATTCCACGGCTTATATGTCCAGCAAAGAAAGCTGGTGAGCCGCCGATCAGTGGATTCCTGGAAGTCGCGGAGTCGCTGCAGGTGATTCAGGCGCTCCTCTAATGTCTCATCAAACCCAATCACCATTGTTGCGGTAGAGCCCAGGCCTGCGTTTAGGATGGCGCGTTGGGCAGTGAAGTAGTCATCGACGGAATACTTGCCGGGACTGTGTCTTTTGCGAAAGGCGTCATCCAGAATCTCGGCGCCGCCACCAGTCACCCAACGTGTTCCGGCTGCGAGTAAGAGTTCCGCCCCTTCATCATAACTGAGCTTAGAAAGTTTGCAGCTAAACATGAACTCAGCGACTGTCATTTCAAAAAAACTAAGAGAGTCGTTGTAACGATGATGAATTTTGGAGAAGAGCTCCGCGTAGTCAGTGAGTTTCAGCTTGGGGTGGAAGCCTCCATTAAAACTAACCAACTTACCCCCATAACCGACCAAGTCGTCGATTCTAGCGCAAACCTCATCGAAACTTAAAAGGTAGCCACCGGCTTGGTGGGGCAATTTGTAAAAAGCACAATAATCGCATTTGGCAACGCAGATGTTAGTGTAATTGACGATAGCCATGACGATATAGGTCGACTGGTTTGCTGGGTGAAGGCGGTTACGAACCTGAGTGGCTAGATCGCTTAAGGTCAGGTCATCGGCGGACATGTAGAGCAATGCGGCGTCATCCGTGGAAATCGGTGACCCGTCCAAAATTTTGTCGCGCAAGCGTGCTATTGCTGTGTCTGACAAGGCGTAATTCCTCGTTATTTATATATAATAATCAGTCTTCTGAGGCCTAAAAAGCCACTTTAACCTGTCCAAGCAGCCCATGGTAGCGGATTTACCCGTTTTTCATTGAAGATGCATTAGTTTGCACGGGGTGGGTCTAAGTACGCTAAGGCGGCAAATCCGCGAAAGACAGTGTAAATCTCTAGTTGCCTCGGTCGGTCAATTTTACTAAAGGGTAGCGCTGAGCGTACACATAGACATTTTAACGTTGCTGTGACCGCTAGTTCCTTTTGCATTTGCAACGGACGCCGTTGGTAATAGGGAGAGTCTGAACGATGGATATCCTACACTACCTCAAGACACACCATGATTCGATTCGGACCACGTGTGAAAGCCTATGGCAGGCGAAAGCAGTGAAAGAGCGCAAAGCGCAGCTCGAGGCCTTGGTAAAAGCAACAGAAGTCTATTTAACTTTGAAAAGAGATTTTCTTTATCCAGAGATTTCTGGGTTGTTTGCCGCAGCCGACAGTCTGATCGAAGCTGCCGAAGTGAATGCTACAAACGTAGACAAGAGACTGAAATCTTTGGTAAAAACAGCGTCTACCGCGGCTTTTGATGCAACTGTCTTCGCTACCCGTTTGCGGGAGTTTCAATTAGCTTTGACGATGCACTTTGACCAGGAAGAGCAGAATCTTATGCCTAAAATGCGTATGCACATACGCACGGAGGAGCGTGAGGATCTGGGGCAAGTTTTTGCGGATGCTGAAGCTGAGCTTCTGATAGCTCTGGCAGCAGAATTAGAGCCGGTGTCCGTAAGCCGCAAACGGGCTTAGTCAATCGTGATGAGGAATGCGTCTTGACCAGTAGGTATCAGACGCGGTACTTACTCTCCTCTAGTCCGCCTTAAAAGGGCCTAACATAGTCGCTAGCTGTAGGTTTTAGTGATGAAGAACAACCTGATTACTCAATTTGAACAGCGCGTATTTAGCCAACGCAAGGCGCTTCCAACATTCCGGGCTGGTGACACAGTTCGGATCGCCTATAAGATTCAAGAAGGCACGGACAAAGCTAAGTTCCGTCTGCAGCAATTCGAAGGGATTGTCATCCGTTTCCGCAAAGGCACGGCAGATGGCAGCTTCACAGTTCGTAAGATCGGCGCTAATGGCGTTGGGGTAGAGCGTTGCTTCCCTCTGTACTCACCATATGTCGATTCTGTTGAAGTCTTGGCATCGGGTGTTGTGCGCCGGGCTCGGCTATACTACCTCCGTGATCTTGCCGGTAAAGCTGCTAGGATTCGTAGCCGCTTTCACGGCCGTAAAGCTATGGTTGCCGTTCCTGGCGCCGAGCAGCAACCAGAAGATATGTCCAAGGTCGAGTTGGCTTCAGCTCCCGAAGCTGAGAAGCCAAAGACCACAGCTGAATAATCAGCTGAGGACATTGACGTAGTACTCAATTGTCGGTTTCTTTTGCAGATCTGGGTAGACCAAAGCAAGGTCGATCCGGATCGTTTTGCTTTGGTCCGCGAGACGGCTGGCTACAATTTGAGAGCCTCTATAAAGCGCTGCTCGCTTGCGTGCCGGCAATAGTTGGAGGGCATCCTGAAGGATGGATGGCTTGCGTCTACGCGCTTTGACTTCAACAATAATTAAAGTCTCGCATTTGCGGGCGACGATATCGAGTTCGCAGCCGATATAGCGAAAATTCCTCGCTAGAATGTTCCATCCCTGCTTCTCAAGTGCCCTGGCAACAAGGTTTTCAGCGACTATGGAGAGTTGGCGATTTTGCAGCTTCAATGTGATTGCGGATGGGGGCAAAGGTCTTCCTGTGTAGTTCACAAATGCCAAGCTTCGAGATGCTAGCAAAATGTGCCTTTGTCCCGTAACCGACATGAGCATCAAATCCATAATTCGGAAATACAAGAGCCTGCTTTCGCATGAATTGATCGCGGGTGGTCTTTGCTAAGATGGATGCAGCAGCAATCGAGAAACAATAGTAGTCGCCTTTGACTATTGTTTCCTGCCGGCCATCGTAGCCTGAAATGCGTAGATTGCCGTCAACAAGAAGCACATCAAATGCACCGCAGCCGGCAATAGCGCGCCGCATGGCTAAGAAGCATGCGCCTACGATGCCCAGCTCGCTGATTTCATCGACCGAGGCACTGGCTACATGACGACCAAGGCTGATGTCCTCAATGACTGGCAATATGCGCTCTCTTTGAGCCGCAGATAATTGCTTAGAGTCTCGGATCAGGGACCTAGTGCTGCTCGGTAATTTGCGTAGTCGGGACCAATCTAGGACTACACAGCCCGCGTGGAGGGGGCCAGCCAAGCAACCGCGCCCCACCTCATCAACTCCTGCAAACAGAAGCCCCTGGGATAAAAGTCGGCGCTCGATGCGGCCCCTGTCTCGCTGTGGCGCATTAGCGCCAGCCATTACAGAGCTTTCTTAATTAGATCGACGAGTTTCGTCTTCGGTACCGCACCTACGACGCTGTCGACTAACTTGCCGTCTTTGAAAAGGGCCAAGAAAGGGATCGAACGTACGCCAAAACTTGCTGGAATATTGGCGTTCTCGTCGACATTCATTTTCGCCACGGTGACTTTACCCTGGTATTCCTGAGCTAGAGACTCAAGAACCGGGCCGATAGCTACACACGGTCCACACCAAGGAGCCCAAAAATCCACTAGGACTGGGATGCTGGATTTTAGCACCGTTGTTTCAAAGGTTGCGTCATTTACTGCTACGGTATTTTCGGCCATTCCCGGTCTCCTTCACGTGTGCGGAGCCCTATATTGCCCCAAGTCACGCCCTCTTTGTCAATCTTAAGCGTACGTCGATTTCATTGAGTCGGGTCGGATCAGGAAAAAGCCGTTATTTGCGGCAGAATAGGACTAGGTACACGGTCCTACCACCATGATTAAAGGGCCTTGTGGCGATCTGAAATTTTGACATTCGGGAGATTAATCTATCAGCGACCGCGAGGGTTGGTGCAAAGACAAAGCCGGCAATAACCCCATGAAGCTTTGATAGCTTTTGACCTATTTGCTGATAAAGCAGCCCAGTCGAAGATTTGCTACCGAGACGGGCCCCGAAGGGGGGATTCATCAGGATAAGAGTCGACGCGGCTGACCGTGTGGTTTCTTCTAGGTCGAATTTAAGGACATCCTCATGGATTACCTTTGTTCGAATCGGCGGAATTGAGTGGGATGAGAGTATGTCATTAAATCCATTAATATTGATCGTTAGGCTCTCACACGTTTTGCCGTCTATATCTAGTAGAGTCAAATTTGGTATTTGCGAGGTGTCGATAAGTCTAGCGGACTGCTGGCGCGCAAACCCTAAACTTGCCGTTGCGCAACAGGGGTAGGACTCCGCACTCAATTCGCCAAAAAAAAGCCAGGGCGGCAGACGGCCCAAAGTCATGGCTGCCTCAAAGGCGAACGTTCCTGATCCAGCAAATGGCACTAAAATATGCTCAAAGCTCTCTATCTTTTGTTCGTGAGCAAAAGTTAGCGCCGCAGAAATCGCGCCAGAGGCGATATCTTCTTTAACCGAGGCAATTCCGCTAAGTACTCGTTTATATCCGCGTTGGTACAGAGGACGACCGTTTAGGCTCAGAGATATCTTCAGGCGGTCTTCAACTAGGCGGATGTCAAGAAGGTGCGGAGTTTTTTCGCGATCCGTTACATTGATGGCGAATTTTTTCAGGGTCTTTTCAATAAGCTCAGCTATTTTTCCTTCGTGGTAAATATGGCTGGCAATCGAATTAGTCCGGATAGAAATGGCACAGTTTTGCGGGAGGAAGATGTTCCAGGGGAGTTCATCAATGCGATCTTTAATTTCTTTAATGGACCCTGCGCGACCGCCGCCAATCTCCCAAAGGACCTCTCGCACCGTCGTAAGATGTGCGGTTAAGGCCAGCAAATCACGCCAGCCAATATTGGCAATCTGAATGCCGCTCTCGGTGAGAGAGATGTTTGGCTCAAACTTTGGTTGCAACAACGGTGGTGCAAGCCTTGCGGTCACCTCTGACATTGCAATGTCGCCGAAGCCTTTTGCCACCCTTAAGACGGCGACATGAGGTACTCCCGTGATCCGGCGCTTAATGAACTTCGTGGGATCGAAGGTAGGTCCAGGGGCTAATTTAGGTTTAGAAATTTTCGACATTTAGTCCTAATGGTGCCACGGTGGCTGCGAGAATTTGACCGCCATTGTTGCGTAGCGCTGTTTCCACGTCTTTTTTCTTTGATGCGGGAGCCAGGACGGCCATGACCCCTCCACCACCGGCTCCACAAACCCGGGTTAGTCGGGCTCCAGCCGTTAGTGCCGCTTTATCTAGCCGTTTTGTCTCCGAAGTTTCAATATTTGGCCACAACTTAACCCGCAGTTGCCATTCTTTTGCAGAAAGCAATACCACTTGTTCATAATCGCCAGTGCGTACCGCCTCGGCGCACTGTTCTGCACATAGGCCTATAGCATTGAAAGTTTCTAACAAGCTCTTATCACCATCGAATAAGCGCTTAAAGATTTCCCAGTTGTTTATAGCTGAGGCTCGTGATTTACCGCTGTAACAGACAATCAGTTCTTCTGACAAGCGCGGTAGCCGACTAATCCCCAAGGTCTCTACGTTTACTCGTCCATATGGGTAGCTGAGTAAATTAATTTGCCCCCTGATTCCGCCCCAATAATCTTGAATTCCAGTGGGTGTCTGAATGAGTCTTGCCTCAACATCTCCTACAAGTTGAACAAGCTGGGCATCGGACGCTGGGGTCCAACCATCACTTAATTGCCGAGCCCTCCACAATGCCCCAGCAACGGCAATTCCCAAGCATGACGAACCGCCCAAGCCTGCGCCAGCGGGTGACTGAGCCGAGGTCTTTAAATGCAATGGGGGCAGCTTCGGGTGCCACAGCGCAGAGAGTAACAGGCTCAGAAGCGGCAGTTTCGTGGAGGCCACAACATGGGCAAAGCTGCCCGTGACGCATTCCCCTTGATCCTGACTGGACAACAGATATTGTCCGTCATCTGCCGTCGACACCTCGGCTGATGCCATTAAGGTGATGCCTACATTTACTGTCGCCTTATGATCCAAAATATGTGGAATCGGCCAGATGTCGAGCGTGCCGCCAGCCAAGTCAATGCGAGTAGGGGTTGTGGCACGCACTCTAAGCATAAGAGTCTCCTCAAATTGACGGGTTAGCTGGTATGATGGAAGTCTGTCTGGGACCGTAACCTAACCGCCTTCCTCCATAGAGGACAATTATACATGCAAACTCAGTCTATGTTCGAAGGCAGGGTTCTGCGGCTAAGCTATTGGAATTCTGACGCGCGAGTTGTCGATGCAGACCGAATGCAACTGGAGAAGTACCTTTCGCGCCTTGGTGACGTAAGGCTAAACGTAGTCAAAAATTTGGAGGCGATTACCAGTGGTGCTTGTGACCTGCTAATAGTTGCGGCGCAAAATGTACCGCGAAAGGAGTTTGCAAAATGGCTGGTGGGTTTGCGAAGTCGAGTCCATACTCAGGGCAGCATCTGGGTGCCGGCTCTGATCTTGGCCGATGTGGGGTTTGATACTCTGGCGGACATATTGTCAGAGGTGACGCGCGAGAATTGGTATTTCGACATCTTGGCACCAGGGCATCTGGATTCGATCCCTATTCGAGTCGCCAATCTAGTCCGTATTCACGATCACTTACACGAACTCAGGCGCTACTTAGACGCTGTTGAGGATGTTAGTTCAAAGGTAAAGCATTTGGAGCAGCAGATGAAGAGTCTTAAAGGGGTAGATCAGTAGTTATGAGTTTCACGGACCCCTCAGCGATGTCGCCGGCCGAACTGATTGCCCAATATGTTCTTTCCTTGCGTGGCGAGGCTCTTTTTCTCCCTTACCAAGACTATGCTGTGATTGACGATTGGTTGGCCCAGAGCCAAGGAACTGATGAATTGCTTCTGGTCCTGTCTGAGTCCCTACCGGAATATTTTGCCAAGGCAACTCGAAGTAAACCGTCCTTAATCAGCGTTAGGATGCTAGTTACGAAGCGCCTTCAAGCACTTCGTATGCGGGAAGCAGAGGGGTCAAATTGAACCAGGTTGATCAAGAACAAATGGTTCTCGAGCAAATCGCCCTGAAGCTCAAAATTGGGTCGATTGGGCGCCATATTTTTCTTTGTGTCGGCGAAAAATGTTGTGATCCCCAGGCCGGTCAAGAGAGCTGGGAGTATCTCAAGCGTCGCCTGAAAGAAGTCGGGCTTCCGGAGGGTGCGGTGTATCGGACGAAAGTTGGTTGCTTGCGCGTGTGCCGCTCCGGTCCCATCGGTGTGGTTTATCCAGAAGGCACTTGGTACAAAGATCTGACACCGGCCAATATTGAGCGAATACTTCAGGAGCACTTTATCCAAAATCGCCCATGTGAAGATCTCATATTCGCCAGAAGTCCCCTACCTAAGTCGTGAGCCTCAGCTGTCACTAGGACTCGTGATCGTCGTGTGGAGTCAACTCCAACGGAGAATCCTCTTCTTCGGTCAGAGCGTCGGGAACTCCGTAACGTTCCTCGGCCCAGTCTACGATATCCTCGTCCTTGCACCGTGCGCTGCAAAACGGTCTAAATTTATTAGTAATATCGTAGCGCGCACTTTTACTGCAGCGCGGACATCGAATGATGCGGGTAGAGATCGCCTGGGCTCCAGTCATGGTTAAGACTCCAAGGTTCGTAGTCGCTCAGGCCAGACACTGCGCGGCAGCGCCTGACAATGGCCGAGGGTAATGAGGTCAGCCAGACAACGTCCAGCAAAAAATCCAAGGGTAAGACCAGCCCCCATATAACCGGTGCCAAGTAAAATGCGTCCGTTACCGAACATCGGTCCGATGATTGGTAGCTCGTCACAAGGCCGGATGTCCAGAGCTGAGTGGCTCGTCAGGGGGATGGTATGTCGCCCAAAAGTTAAAGTTTGATTCAATTGCTGGCTCAGGTGGTCCGTAATTTTGGCGAGGGTCTCAGCTTTAACTGCCTCGTTTCCAGCAAGTGGGCGGAGGTAACGGCCGCCACCTAAGCGCAATAAATTTGTGTCTCCGGCGACGCCCCACTCATTTGCATGATTAGCAGTGAAAGTCACATTCCGCCAGGCTGGTGGCAAGCTGTCTAATAGTCGAAACTCGGTCCACTGATCCGCTACCGGCACCATTGCATCGGATATTTCTGGTAACAGCGGCTTAATTCCTAGATGTGACGCCAACACAACGATTTCACAGTCAAATACCTGGCCATCGCGAGAGGTGAGTCGATTTTTGTCGGAGTGCGTGGCGAGCCGTTCGATCGCAGGTAAAAGTGGAGTTTGGCCGATATCTTGCCTTAATTTGTGGAGAAGGGATGGGGCATCCAGGTGTCCGCCGGACATGTTCTCGACCTGGACTGCTAATACTCTATTTGTGCAAGCTTTAAGCAGAGGGTGAGAGTGAATGCCGGCTATAAAAAGTGCGGTAGGGAAACCAGCTGCGGTCAGCTTTTCAACAGCAAGCTTGGCTTCGATCAGTTCTTGGTCGCTTGTGATTAGGCGAACACGAGAGGCGGTCTTAATTGGTAAGTTTCCTTGGTGGCAGTAGGCTACCAGGGCAAGGTAGGCAGCCTGTCCTAACTGCCAGACCTCGGACGCTGTTTTCATGCCGTGCCGGTGCGAAACTCTGGTAAAGTTGTCTAGCTGACCCCCGGTTATGAAGCCGGCCGAGATGTGCGACGTGCTCTGAGAGGCGACCCCGGATGTCGATAGTGCGACTGACTTTAGGCCAAGTTGACGTAGGTGAAAGACAGTGGAAAGGCCAGTGATTCCATCGCCTATTACGATTATATCAAATTGGCCTTTGGCTTTTTGCATCGGGCGCCCTTAGCTCCAAAGTTGTGTCATAATGGCAGCTCGTTATCAATCTTGAGTAAAAGTAATGGTTGAGCGCATGATACGTCTAAATTTTCGATCGAAACTCATAGTGTTGGGCGCTTTGAGCTTAACCTGTATGGCCCCCTCTGTTTTGGGGTATTCGACAGTCTATGACGTGGTCGGTTGGCCCTTACCTGATCTTGCTGGAATTAAGCCTAATATAGAGCTAGGCGACGATCCGGTCTACGGTAGACAAATATGCCCGCCATTGACCCGTCTGAATTTAGACGAAAAAAAATCAGAAGACTTACTTTTCAAGAGTGTTCGGCAGGAAGTTTATGGTGGCCGCACTAGCTGGATTTATGAATTGCGCACTGGGCTATACTGGTGGCGGGGCGAGCCATTGACCTCTAAAGAGGTGGCCAACTTTATTCGTAACGAGCTCGCCGCCGTAGTCGCGGTGCGCTCTGGTAATGTTTGGAGCGTGAAGGATTTTGAGGTGTCCGCAACGGGGTCGCAAACAGTCAAAGTCCAATTTCAAGGCGCCCCAGCTTTTGGTCCGTACATCTTTAACGGCGTCCCGTTTTTCCGCCAGATAGACAGTAGTGCCCAGGATAGTGGCATACGCTTTGAGTGTGTTGGCCTTTACCAGCCTCAATTTGCCCCTTGGGGGTTGGCGTTGCGGCCCACGGCGCGCTACAAATCACATCGTAGCATGCCAGAATTAGACCTTTATCCGGCTAGCCCAAACCCTGCCACTAAGCATCAGCATTCAATGGTCGTGCGAGTAGCAGGTAATGTTACCAGCAATCCGGCGACAAGGCCGCCGGATGCGAATGTTAGCTGTTCGCACATGATTGATCTGCCAAATCTTCTTATGATTGTATGGGACAACCGAAGTCCAGTAGCAAGTAGGGTTGAGTTCAGGCGGGCGGTGACCCAACTTATGCCGCGCTCCGCTTTGGCAAGTGCCGGAGCTGCCTCTTTGGCAGAAGCTGCGGCCTCACCAGTACCCCGCAATCATCCGGGCTACGACTCTCGGCTAGCATTTCAGGGATTCGATCTGCGCGCGGCATCCTTGGCTTTAAATAAGCTAGGATTCCGGCGTCCTAGTGCTAGAGAGCCGCGGCTCAATGAGCAAGGAGAGCCACTTAGGTTGGTTTTGTTGACCCAAAATAAGACGCCCGGCTTAGCAGAAAAGGTGATTTTAGATTCATTTTCTGCCGTTGGCATAAGTGTCGAGGTTAAATCAGAATTGGCAGACGGTGAGCGTGTTGATGGAATGCTGGCTAACTTTGCAGTAGATTGGCCACGCGTTAGTTACATGCCATATTTTCATTCCGGCGCGACGGTTAATTGGCCAGTCCATCCTGTAGTCGATAAAAACATCGACCGAGACCTTGAAAAGTATGCAAGCTCAATTACTTACGCTAAACCGGACTGGAGCCTCCTGGGGGCTGTTCAGCGTCATTTGGTCGAGCTGGAACCCGCTACTGTGATTTTGCAACAGAAAGCCTGCATAGACAACACGGTGGGTTTCAAGTTAGCCAAGGGCAGTATCAGTCAGAGAAATCCTGACTGGTTCCGGCAGTTGCTTTTTTGAGTGACTGTTGCTACCCCTGCCTTCACCACGGCGAGGCGCTGACGAACATTAGAGAGGATTCGCGTGATTGTGTTGAAATCTGATGCCGAGATTGTCGCAATGCGGGCAGCTGGGCGCTTGTCAGCGGACCTTCTGGATTACATCGAGGACTTTGTAAAGCCTGGGGTCACCACGCTGGAGCTAGATGAGCTCGCGCATGCCTACACTATAAAGCACGGAGGGATCCCTGCGCCTTTGAATTACAAAGGTTTTCCCAAATCGATTTGCACGTCGGTCAATGAAGTCGTCTGTCATGGAATTCCCAATGCCAAGCAAAAGCTCAAGGATGGCGACATCATCAACATCGATGTCACATCTATTGTAGATGGCTTTTTTGGTGACACCTCTAGGATGTTCTACGTTGGGAAGAATGTTTCGCGCATAGCTCGCAAGTTAAGTGAGTGCGCGCAGATTAGTTTATTGCGGGGCATTGCGGCCGTAAGTGACGGAGCTCGTACCGGAGACATTGGTGAGACGATACAGACATATGCTGAATCACAAGGCTTTAGCGTGGTTCGGGAGTTTGTCGGTCACGGTATTGGTCGCACATTCCATGAAGACCCGCAAATTATGCATTATGGTCAAAAAGGCAAAGGGACTCGTCTCGGACCAGGGATGGTATTTACCATTGAGCCGATGATCAATCAGGGCCATTGGAAGACCAAAGTTTTGCGTGATGGTTGGACAGCGGTGACTATAGACGGCAGTCTTTCGGCCCAGTGGGAACACACCATCGCTATTAAAAGTGATGGCGAAGTAGTTATCCTCACAGAATCAGAACGCGAAATCGCGGCGAGGCCTAAAATCTAGTCATCAAGATCATCTGTTGCTAGAAGGTCCACATAGAGGTCTAGCTCGTCAGCATAAACCACATTTGGCTCATTGAGGCGCAAGCGTAGGTTTGAGACTCTAGTCATAAGCTCTTGCCGAAGCTCATCCTGACTGAAGTTGTCGACTAAGCCGCGGTCTATTAAAGCGGCACTGGTCCTCGATAAATCTCTTAGCATGGTCTCGGCCATGCTGAGCCGAAGACTTCGCAGGCTCACCAGTTGCTCTAAAGTGGACTTGTCGAAAGGATGTTCAAACACAACGTTGGCCATTTCCATGGGAGTCGGTCCTATTCTCAGCAGCAGTAAGAGAGCTTTCAGCCTGGCCCATGTAGCGGGCCGTCACATCCCCTATAAGCAAGCAGTATGCCATATCAGATAATTCACAAGTGATTGAATTTATTGGCGGGAGTTGTGTCGATCTATTGGTCAGATGGCTTGAAAGCAGTTGCTTCAACGGTTTCACCGCTGACCCAGGCTAGGCCTTTCCACCCTACCCTCTCTATATCGTCTAGTTCTTGCGACTTAAAGGGGACTGCGTAGTGAAGGACGCCCCTGAAATGGGTGACCTTGTCTAGTTTGATCTCCGTGCCGATGGCGATCTTGCCGATCTCGTGTCGGTGATACACATCTACAAAATACACCGGTACCGCGTCTGTGAAGCGGACCTTCCCTTGCGGGTTTTTCCCTGTAATTTTCCAAGTATATCGCTCATGCCGCAAGGGCAGTGCATAAGCTGCCGCAACCAGCATGGGATCGCGTGGCTTCACTTTGGGCGGCATGGGATGGGTGTTAAAGTGGGTGCGTCGACTATTTTCAGGCTGTAATTTTGATTTGGTAGTTGAAGACTGACCTTGAGCTGACGCTGCGCCAGCAATGCTTAGCATCAAACTGAACAGTATACCGGCCGTGCTCCGCATGACCCATCTCCCATGATTTTGATATCATAGGTATCGGTCACAATCGGACTAGGCTTTAACCCAGGAGCACGTCCTTGATCTCAGGAAAGTGTTCCTTCAGTATCGGAACGATGCCATTAAAGAGGGTTATGGAGCTGGAGGGGCATCCGGAGCATCCTCCGTACATTCGCAATGTGACGACTCCGTCGTCCACATCGAGCAATTCACAGCCACCGGCATGTAGTTGTAGCTGGGGGTTGATCTCGTTTTCTATGATTTCTTTAATTTTTTCTATCATTTTTAAGCTCGACTGGTTCGTTTCAATAAAGAGCTTTTACTTCAAAACCTTGACGTTCGACAATCTTCTTATCGGAAGATTCCGCGAGAAACTGAAACAACCAATAAAATCAACATTATAAATCCGGAGTATAGCCAAATTCGATGGTCGTTGCGGTAGCTAACGGCCGGTCCCAGGAGAACTCTGCGTAAACGCTCGACGAGTGGGCGGTTCATGATAAGCCACCTAGCAATCTGTCTAGTGTTAAGCCGCCAAATACCGCAAACAAATATAAGCAAGAATAGTGAAATAAGGGCATCGCGGCTTCGTTAGAGTGTGCTCGGTAAAGTACCCAGGCCTTCCAGCAGAAATATAAGGTGGATGCCATACCTACCACCAGATAAACCCATCCTGCCGCGCCAAAAAAGTAAAGCGCCCCAACAGCCGGAATGAGAGTCAGAGTGTAGAGAAAAATGTGAAGTCTCGTGACTTCATCTCCTCTGGTAACTGGCAGCATTGGGATATTGGCAGCGGCATAGTCTCGTTGATATTTGATTGCGAGTGCCCAGAAGTGCGGGGGGGTCCACAGAAAGATGACTGCAAATAGGACCCATGCTGGCCAGCCGATGTCACCAGTCGCTGCAGCCCAACCGATGAGCGGTCCGACGGCACCAGCAGCGCCGCCGATGACGATATTTTGATCAGTGTAACGCTTTAGGCACAGGGTGTAACCAAGCACGTAGAAGGCATTGGCCAGAAAGGCCACGCAGGCAGCCAGCGGAGTGGTCCAAATGAAAAGTATGGCAAGAGATGCTACGGCCAGAACTGAGCCGAAGATTAAGGCTGCTAGTGGTGAAACTTGACCTGAAGGCACTGGTCTGCCACGCGTGCGGTTCATCACGACATCTAAATCAGCATCTAGCAGGTGATTAAACACAGCTGAAGATGCTGCTGAAAGAAAAGTTCCAACTATTGTAGCCAGCATTAGTGTGAAGCCAGGTAGCTCTGGGGATGCCAGCAGTAATGCGGGAACTAGGGTGACCACTACCAATAGTGAAATCGTCGGTTTAGTTAGAGGTAGAAAATTGCGCCACGCGAAGTTTACGGATTCTACGGGCGTTGAAATTTCTACTGGTTGCACGTTTTGCTATCCTTTTCGCTGACCCAATACAGGCAATGTGGTCCAAAGTAGGAGACCAATCATTGCTGCCGCAATTGCTAAGATATGCCACACTTCTAGGAAAGCAAGCGATGGCCAAGGCTTGCCCTAGTAGTTTGATAAGATAAGATGGGATCTGTCCAAGCGAAATGTCCAATTCCTGGCAGAAGTCGCCAGGCAATCGCTACCAGCGCGGGGTCCAACCAACCCAAATTGGGAAAAATACGCAGAGGTAGAAGAGGGCCGGGAAGACCACCATCACAACCGCTAAGCTAATCCAGCCAGCCGCTTCTTTACGCGGGTCACGCTGCGGTGTCAAAGCCATAACTATCCCTCGATTCCAAACGGTTACCAGTATTTTTATCACGCTCCCTCAAAGGCAGCAAACCCCAAATCAAAGCCCGGCTCCTGCAGCGGGGGGGTGATGCCACTTAGGCGGTCGTAGACGGCGACATTCCGCCATACATTTTTGATGTATTCTCTGGTCTCCCCGAACGGGACAAGCTCCACAAATAAAAGCGAGTCACTGTGTGAGCGGCGCTTGAGCCAGGCATCCATCGCAAACTCACCGGCATTATATCCACCATAAACTGCAGGCGAAAAGCCTTTGTAGTTGGAGTTCAACTGCTTGAGATAGTGGGTGCCGATTCGGATATTAACGGCCGGGTCCTTTAGTTGTTCGTCAAGGTGTTCAGCTGAAAGCCCAAGCTCTACGGCATATTTTCTTGCCGTCGGATGGATGAGCTGCATAAGGCCAACGGCGTTTGCATGGCTCCGGATGTCAGGTGTGAAGCCACTCTCCTGGCGCGATATTCCCAGGAGCAGCGAACGAGGTAGATCATTGCTAGCCGCATTTTGAGTGTAAAGGTCAGCATACGGTTGGGGAAAAAAGATCAGGAGCTGCTCCGGCCATTGATGCCAGAATTCAGGGTTGTTTTTCGCCAGTCTGCTGGTGGTGCCGATTGCAGCTAAATAAGCCCCAGCACGGTACTGGAGTCGACTCAGATACACAAATGACGATAATGACTCTTTAAATTGCAGTTTGTTAGTCATCTCGGCCTCAAGCTCGCTGACGGCGAGGCGCGCCATTCGCTGTAATCTTGCAGCGACAAGGATTTCGGCTCTCGTCAGCAATCGTCCGAGTTCTGGAGAGGCTCGCAATGACTGTAAATGGAAGTCTTTGCGCTCGGCTAGGACAGGCGCGAGACCATCAAGGTCGCCGATAACCTTTTGCCAGTCCGCCTTGGTAGCGAGCTTGGCCTCTTCGGCTGCAATCGTGGAATAATAGCTTAATGGGGATTGGGTCATCAGAGCCGTGATAGCTAGCTCGGCTTCTGTTTTGCGCCCCTGTTTCTCCAGGCAGCGAGCGATCCAAAAGCTAGCCGCAATGCGTTGAGATTCGTCCGGACTATTCGCCAGAACCTTCTGCCAATGCTTCTGCGCACTAGCGAAATTCCCGTCTAAGTATTCATAGACCCCAGCTGCCCAAGCAAGTCTATCTCGCCATTCCATCGAGAGATCGGGGGTTTTTAATGCTAGGATTGTCAGTGACACGGCACTAGCAAATTGACGCTGTTCCACTAGGATTCTTGAGGCAAGAGTATGATATGCGTCTACGGTAAGAGATGCCAATTGGTCTCGTTGTCCCTTTTTCAGCTGTCGACGATGGGTCCTAGTGTCTTTAGCCAGATTTAGTCCCATTTGAGCAAAGATTTTTGCATTCTCAAGATCGCCTATTAAAGCGCGGTATCTGGAGGCCCATAAAGTCTCGTCGATGCGCCTTAAGCTCATCGCAACAGAAGAGTCCAAGCCAAGACTTGCCGCAGTCACTCCTGGATTATCCCAAAGTGCCACCAGATCTGAGTAAGTATCGGCAGCTTCGATGCGGTGCCCATTTGCCCGTTGCAGTGTTGCGCAGCGACCAGCAGCCTCGACTGCGAGACTTTGTGTCGCTAGCTTCTTACCGAGTGTGGCATAGGCCGCTTTATAGGTCTGTATGGCTGCGGCCACATTGCGTCCGCAAATATGCGTGGTTAATGCCAGCCAATATTGCTGGATGGTCGGAGCTAAAGTGTCTCGCCACTGCGTCCACGTTGAATCTTTACTTGATAGGCAATATCCAGCCGCCGTTTTGATCAGAAGGGGATCGCTGGAGGGAATGCCCGGTTGTGATGGCATCTCTCCTTTTTGGCTGGGTGGTGACACGGTTTCTGTCTTAAGCCATTTTGAGACCAGGGCCCGCAACTGAGGCTTCAATGCCACATCGGTAGTTAGCGCCGCATCGGTCATGTACGGACTGACGGCCCCACTTTTGGATTCAGCAATCAACAGTCGGGCCATCACAGTTGGGTCGACCACCTTGCCTAATTGCTCTGCATAGGCCCGAACCCATCCCTCGAAGGCCATTTTCCCAAACGCGCCCCGGCTTTGGGTCATAGCGTCGTACCAGGCTTTTACCGTACTATTGGAATCACCTTGAGTTTGGCGTTCCTGTGCAACAAGGATTGCGTGAACATCTTGCACCGCATGATTCAGCGCCGCGTGGCTCCCAGTCACAAATTCTAAGGCCTTGAGGTCTGAGTCTGGTGATTTGTCTTTGACATTGCTCGCAGCACGGGTTGCTGCTTCTTTAGTCTCAAGATCATCATCGTTCGGTGCATCGGTTGTGTTACAGCCTGGTAACAATAGCCATGCACTCGAGACTGTTATCGATAGTAAAAGTTTGAACCTCATAACTACTCTTGCCTCCCGAAGGGCGTGTCGAGCGTAAACAGACGAGGCTTATCGTTAGCCAGAAGGACTAGTAGATTCCGGTTTATACGCATAAGGCTTACTTTTTCGTCGTTTGCTAATGGTAATCGAAAACGGCGTCCCTGACGTGATTTTGTCGAGTAGATTTCAACTATGTGATCGTCGAACAGATACCCATGTTGTGAGTCAGTGATTGTCATTGCCACTAATCGGCGGCGCCCTTCAACAGGGATGGCCCGCTTGAGTTTACCTTCGTGAGAAATCCGCATCACAGCATGATTTGTATGGGCCACGAGTTCGTGCTTGGTGGACTGTATGTCCAAAATTCGGTGTTTCAGTCTTAGCATCACTTTCGGAGCGATGTTTTTATCAGTAGTGTCTTGGGATAATAAAGTATTGCGCTGTATGACCCACAAGCGATGATGAAGGGGGTCGTAATGTGCTCGATCCTGCTCGTTTAGTCCTTTTAAACTAAGCTGTGGCATGACAGTTTTGCCGTACCGATCAATTTGTACTAATTGCGTCGAGCGCAGGAGCCAGAAGTTGTCACCTGAGCCGGAAAAATTGAGACTTTGGCCCGGCAATTTTAAGTCAAACTCCAAAACTCGCTTTGATGACCAGGCCACCTGATAAAGCCTCGTATCCGAGGCAGCAAATTCGCTGATTCCGTCTGAGCCTAGTCGGCGTAGGAAGCTGCCCTCTGGTGGATTTGGACTTTGAGTAAGTTGGAGGCGCTGCAAATTACCACTAGGAATGTCCCAGTGCCAGATTGATGACCTCCCAAGTATAGTCAAAGTGTCGAGTTGCTGAAAGTCGGCATCATTGATCGGGGAATCCTTGAGCAGTGCGGCCTGCTGGTATGGGGGCAAGCGGATTTCTTTTGCTGTCGCAAGCTCGACTTGGCTGGCGTGACTTAGTGTTGGGGAGCTTAGCAAGCCCCCGAAAAGAAGCAGGCGCTTAAAACCCAGATGGGACATGAACCACCCCACAGTCAGACTTTTGCTTATCTGGAGATAAACTATCTTACTATATTACGATGATGCTATCGCGTCGATGATTCTAGTGACCACTAAATCTTCGCTGAAGCGCTCGCTTTTGAGGAGATGGTCTGCTTCCTGGCATAGTACCAGTGCCTTTTCGTAGGGCAGTGGGTTAGTCATGCGGCTCAGATATGGCTGGTATGTTTTCACCACAAAGGGTGGGACGTTCGCGGCCGTAGCTAAAGCCTGCGGCGACACCCCGCGCTCATTTGCAGCAGTTAATTTCAGGACGGTTCGGCAATGGTTAGCAAGCAGAGCCACGAGCGGCAGCGCTTTTTCGCCTCGCGCAATTAAGTTGGCGCTAAGCGCATATGCTTTTGCCCACTGCTTTTGGATTAACAGTCGCTCGAGCTGCACAGACTCGTTTTCACGGAGAAGGCCAAGGTGGGGTGAGATTTCTGCGGCCCCCAGCGGCCCGGCGTTGGAGCCAAATAGGCAATGCAAACGTCTGAGCTCGTTGTGATTTTTAGCGAGGTCGTCGCCGTTAGCAGAAATCAATAATGGCACCGCTTCAGGTAACAATTTCAACCCGATCTGTTCAGCTAAGCTACCAATCACCTGGGGTATTTCATTTGGCCAGGGAACAAAGCAAGGAACAAAAACTGCCTTTAGTTTGGTCAAGGCTGTCTTTAATGCAGCCGCTATGGAATCCCCCTGGTAGACAAAGCAAAGATGGTTGCTACTGAACTCTACGTCTCCGAGGCTCCCAAGGATTTTGGCTAAGCTTTTTGCCGCTTCGCTTCGTCTAACGAGATAAAAACTTGCTGGTTCGAAAAGCGATGCCTGTTGAGTCATCGCTGTTAACGTGGCTTCATTTATTGCCGTGGCTTCTAGATTAGTCGTTGCCGCATGGCATGCCACAGCCTGCTCTCGCAATACGCGGGCCGTTTCATTTAGAAGGAGATCCGAAGTCCCATAAAGCACAATTAGGCGAGGACTTGTGGACAGTGATTTGCCGCTTAGTAAAGGCTTGATAGCGGCAACATGATCGCGAAAGGAGCCATGTTTAATGTACTTACTTGCCACGAATCACCCGGTTTCGATGCTGTTGAGCGCACGAAGCTCAAAGCGGATGTCTAGATCCCATGATTTTTCTAGGGCCTGTTTTTCTAGACGTGCTTTGTGTAGCTCGACATCCGGAGGATTAGCCACAGTATGAATCAGCGTTATGGTTAGAGTTTTATCGACGATTTTTAGCTCTATATCCTGGACCCGTTCTTGCCGTGTCCGGTCCAAGGCTGCAGCCAGTCGGACTACCGCCGCAAGGAACCGTAGGCGACTAATATCATTGGAATTTAAGTCAATGCAGTCAGAGTGGTCTGAGCTTGGCATGCCCTTGCGCTGAAATCTGCCAATCAATCCCATTAAAGTGCGCTCAGATTCGGTAAACCCTGGGAGTCTGCTGTTAGATATCAGGTACTGGGAGTGGCGATGATATTGCGGCGCACTAATGAATTTTCCAGCCTCACGTAAATATGAGGCAGCTTTGAGTAGCTTGACGTCTACCTCTCGCGTTTCAGCAGGCACACCCTTTAGACAGTGGGGTGATAGCTGCGAATAAATCTTTAATGACAGCGACTTGACTTGTTTCGCGTGGGCCTCGTTAAGGCCAAGGCGGCGGGCAAATTGCAAGACGCTATGCCATTGTATATCAGGTAGTTCTCCGGTTGGCGCTTCGCTTGCACGATAGAAGGTGTCTGCGACTAGGCCCTCGCGCAAACCAAATGAGGTTATGGCCCATTCTTTCACCTTCAGTAAATGCGTCAACTCCTCCAAGATCACGGTGCCAGCAAGTATGATTTCGGCACGCGCTAAATCCAGGCCGGTAGCGTCGCGGATTTTCTGCGGTGACAGCAAACGGCGAAACTGGTCAGAAATTTGAAATAAATCATCTCGCGGCAGAATATAACCATTGGGGTCGGACATAACGCTATTTGCAAACATGCGAGCATGAAGGAAAGCTAATGCCTTGGCCGTACCCGATGAGGCCAGCGTTCGTTCGTAAGTGAAGCGCTTGGTCTCCTGCTGCAGAGGGGCTAGACGGGAGTGGACGTGTTCTTTCAGTGCATCGCAACCAGCACTGCTATAGTCCTTCTTGAAGTACTTATCCGTGAGAGTGACAGCCCCCAGTTTTACCGACGAGACGAACTTAATATCATCATCGCGAGCAACGATGATTTCTGTAGAACCTCCGCCTACGTCCACCCCGAGGCACGAGATATTATTCAGAGACAGACCGTACCGCATTCCAAGAAAGACTAGCCTAGCCTCTTCGATGCCGTCTATGAGCTCAACGTTGATGCCAGACGTCTGTTCTATCTCACGAAGTAGCCGCTTGTGATTTTTCGCCTCGCGAGTTGCGTGGGTCGCGACCGCTCTAGTAGTCGCTCCGAATGGCTTGATTATCTCCTGCATGTGGCTAAGAGCTTCAACCGTGCGGCGGATTCCATCTTCAGACAAATGTCCATCCGGACCAATCGCTTGGCCTAAGCGCAGATTTACCTTATCGCTATCGAGAATGCGCATTTCCCCGACATGATCCATCTCGGCCACAACCATATGGGCAGAGTTAGTGCCGATATCGATGGCTGCGATCGTTTTCTTCGGCAGCTGAGGGTATGGCATGGGGCATTTACCGGTTAGGTGAAATCGATTAGGATCTCGAGGCAACGGAAAACCGTTCGGCGTCGAAAATACGACAGCTGGGAGCAAAAACCCAGAGAAAAGGGCCCGGGCTGATAATATGCTGAAAGCGCGAGAAAAAATCCTAATTTGTCGAGTCGTTTTAGGGTGTCTAGGGGCGACGATTTTAACTTGGTCTGGCTGTAAAAATGCGCCTCAAAGCAACGCCATAAATGTCGAGCTTGTCAGAAGTGGCCGTACTCTTGCGCCGACATCCATCCAGTTCACCGACTCAAACCCTGCGATCAGCGACGACGGCTCGCGCATCGTGTTTGTCTCCGGTCGAGATTCCACAGCCACTCGTCCGATGTTGAAGGCCTACAAAAGCACTTGGCCCGCAGGGCAGGCCCCAGGGTCTTCCGTGCGGGTAACCCAATCGGATATCGGTTACGAGCGCGATGTGCGACTTTCGCCGGATGGAAAGTGGGTCCTGCTTTCTGTGATCCAAGGTAAGCAGACTGATTTGTATCTTCAAAGCTTCGATGCTGATTCAGCGCCTGTCCGAGTCACAAATAGTACCGATGAGAAGACGGCCTACGGATTTAGTCCAGATAGCTCGATGATTTCTTGGATCAGCTCTGACGCTTCAGCGGCAACACATTCTGTGAGGCTTGTCGCAATTGGGCTTGGCTCTGCAACGGAATTAGCAGATCAGGTGACATTGCCAACTGGCGATGACAAAGTGGCGCAGCTTCTCTGGATTCCCGTCGAAAGCGCTGATGCCAATCCATATGTTTTGGCGACTGGCATCATCATGGTGAGCGGAACCTCCTCGACTATAGATTATAAAAAATATGGATTCGCAAATGCTGCGGCAGCGGAAAATGCCACATCATCGTCTTGGGTCACCGGTATAAATGAGCAAATGTCGGTGTCTCCTGCAGCCACTTCATCACAAGCGGTGATTGCTGAAGTGGTCACGAATCCAGACGCTCTCTCGTCGCAGATTGGCAACGGCCTTGTCGCCAATCCTAGTGTTGGTGCGCCAATCGGCAGCGCGCCGGTGTTCGCTTCGGTGCAGCCAGGAGCACAAGTTAACCGATATTCTTATCTTAAAGGTGCCTCTGATGCTGCACCAGGGTATGAAGTGCGTTCCTTGTCGTTAACAAAAGATGGCACTTTTGCCTTTTTAGTGGCGGGATTTTATTATCGCTGCGCAGGGGATAGTAGGGATAATTTTGGCAGTGCTTTTGTGCTCGCTCCGACTGATCCAAGTAAGCCCTATACGATCATCAACCCCAAATTGAACGCAACTGCAGGCGAATCGCCCTCACAGGCTATTGAAGCGTATGACTATGCAGCGCTCAGTATTTGTGGAGAACGCACGCGTGCTGATGGAGGCTCAAGTCGTATCGACGATCAAATGACGGTGGCTGCGCTTAGTCGAAATGCAACCGCGACGGCTTATAGGGCTGCTTATGTGACTCGGGCAACCACTCAGTTGGATGCTACTTGTAACTTAGTTGCTGGCGATACCGAGGTTTGGCTTCTCGATGTTACGGCAGAAGCAAAAAAATTCTACCCTCTGTCACAGAACCATGCGCCGACCGTAAAGGAAAATGCTGGACTGGTGCAGGGAGCCTGCAGGCTATAGAGGGGTGAGGAGATATTTTCCTTCTAGCTCTTACCTAATACCAAGGAGATGGCGAGCTTGATCGACATCGCTCCTGATCTGGCTCTTGAGCTGATCTAAGTCAGGAAATGTGAGCTCGTCGCGAAGTCGATGCGTAAAATAATATCCGGCATGAAGCCCATACAGCGAATCCGGAGCGTATTCTCCGGTTAGCAAGTGAGATTCAATTCTCGTCGGGGGGTGTTCCTGACCGAGAGAGGGTCTGATACCGATGTTGAAGATCGCCGGAATGGAAGCAGGTGAAAGTTTTGTTACTGGCGGTAAGTTAAGGGGCTGGTTGTCTCGGCAAAGCCAGACGTATCCGGCATACACCCCTCGTTTTGGCGTAAGTTGACCCACACTACCCAGGTTGGCGGTAGGGAAGCCAAGTTTTCGACCTATCTGATCGCCTTTTTCGATGTCTCCCTCTAGGAGATACGGCCGTCCCAACATCAGTGCTGCATTGGAGACATCACCCGAGATTCTTAATGTCTCACGGATCCTTGTACTACTGACTCGTTGTTCGCCGCACCTAACAGCCGAACCAACCTCTAATTTAAGCCCATCAACATTGGTCCTACTTTTGAGAAACTCGACATCGCCAAGTCTTTGGAATCCAAAGTGAAAATCGTCACCGACGACTAATGCAGCAGCTTTTAAACTTTGTCTGATCTGAGCCTCGTAAAATTCCGAGTGAGTCACTTTACTAAATGCAGCATCAAAAGACTGGATCACTTGATACTCAATGCCTAGCTCGCCCAAAGCGCGGCTCTTTTGTGCTTCAGTGAAAAGGAGGGGCTCGTGTGTTAGGCGGCGGAAAAAAGCCTCTGGCCGGGGATTGAAGGTGATCGCTGCAGTAGCTAAGTTTAGCTTTTGTGCAAGTTCAACAGTTGCCGAGGTCAATCTCTGATGTCCCATGTGACAGCCGTCAAAGTTACCGATGGTTACCGAGCTTTGTCGCCCGCAACCAATAAACAAATCGTTAAAATCTATGACTTGAATCAAAATGTTTATCCTGATAGATCAAAAACGAGCGAAATTTTTAGTAATATTATCAATTTTATTTTTGGTTTTTATGAGTAGTAGTCTATTTCAAATCATAGACAACGTAGGCTGGTTTGGCCCCTACTCCGTGACCATAGTAATATTTTTTCTGTTTATGTGTATCGGGCTTTGGTCTGCTCTGTCCAGGCAGCATCTTTCTTATCTTATTAGGGGGCCGGCGGCGACCAAACTCTTCCTTGGAGTAAGGATCGAGGGGCAATATTTGCCAGCATCTCACAACCATGGGGGTCTTCTGGCTCACATTGTGGACCTGAATTTAGACCATGTTATATTCATAGCTCCAGTATTCATCCCTAAGGGGGAAAAGCTGACTATGAGTTTTGCCGCCGTTCCAGATTTTCCAGCAGTGGTTGAGCCGTACACGGTGAAAGTTGTAGCCTGCCGCGTATTGCATGCTAAGCCCAATACGTACTTAGTGAAGGCTAACTTCGTTAACTTAGCTCCAGCCTTGCGCGTGCCGCTGACGTCTTTCGTCGAGGATCTAGCCAGGCGACGCTATTTAGCGCCGGTGCACTGAGCTGTGGCGAATTCACCTGACTTTAGAATCGACGGCCAAACTAAATTAATGGGCCTACTTGGGGCAGACATTCACTATACGATGTCGCCAAGGCTGCATAACCGAGCTGCAGCTTCGCTCGGAATCAACGCCGCATACTTACCTTTATCTATGCCAGAGTCGGCTATTAAAGCGTTTTTAGACGTCGCATGGGATTTAGGGGCACTCGGTTTTAACGTGACCACGCCTCACAAAGCTTTTGTGGCTTCGATCATTCCCGGATGCAAATTGGCCTCCGTTAATACTGTTTTCCGCGGTAACAATTGGTGGGAGGCGGCATCCACGGATGGTGCGGGTTTCGCCCTGGGGCTAAAGCAATTAGGTAGTAAGGTATCAGAGTTTAGGGACTTAATTATCCTTGGATCTGGTGGGGTGGTGGCAGCAATACTTGCTTATATGTCGCAACTTGCCTTGGTAAACCAGCTTCCTACCCTACCGACGGTTCACCTATTGAGTCGAGGGCGTGACTGCGATGCTTCATTGCGCTCGCTTTGGCTCCAGCAAGGTGAGATTCTTTTTAGTGATTTAAATTTAAAAAATTTGCAAAACACACTGTCGATGGCTCAACACGGTTTGCTGATCCAGGCAACCAGCGCACCGCATCGGGGCGATGACTTATCAGAGCTCAGCCCAGCCTTGAAGGGGTTTAGTGGCGTGGTTTCCGATCTGGTCTACGGACGTCCGTCAGCGCTTTTTCAGGTGGCTAAGGAATATGGCCTCAAAGCACAGGATGGAACAGCGATGCTGATCGAGCAAGCGCGCCTTGCCCAGCGGCTTTGGTGGGGGCAGGCCGCCCCTTATGAGGAGCTAGAGGCGGCCTTGAAATAGGGTTGCGTCAGATTTCGATGTCCAGGCTGGCAACTTTATCGCCCACCGTCACGTCGCGATCTACGGTCTTGCCGTTGATGGTGATGCTGACGTGGTAATTGCCTGGATTTAAAATCGCGTGAAATGAGCCATTTTGCTTAAGGCGCCAAACGCCAGGCTGGTCGCTGAAACTGTTGTTGCCCTTGATGGCAACGCTAGCGTCAGTGACGTCATGTCCCTGTTTGTCGTGGACCCAACCACGAATTCCACTTTGGTCGAGCTTATCGAGTAGCAGTTGCCAAGCCGGTCGCACAGACTCGACGGTGCTTTGGCGATGACTAAACGGGGGCTGAAACCCGGATTGATCGCTGGTCACTTCGATGCAATAGGCCAATACATGATGGTCGTGGTACATCCAGTCGATATCGCTACCGTCGACATCATAAAGTAATTCCCAGGCTGTTCCCGCGCGGTATGTGCCGTCACCGGTTTCGCTGGGTATTGATTCCGCCATAGCTTGCCCAATAGGTTCGACGACATCACGCGTTTCTGCGTGTTGGCCGTCACATCCGTACGGGTAGATCACGATCTCGCTATATGAGTGATAGGAAATGTTAAAGACAGGTTGAGTCCGTTGGATGAATTGCATCATGACCTGTGTTTCCGGCTCTGATGCCGCTGCAGCTCCGTGATAATCAGCGGCCCAAGGGAAGGCGCTCGAACCTCCGCAGCCTGCCCATTTGAAGGGATAGTTGCGATTGATGTCTACGCCATAGTTTCCTCGATTGTTTTTGCGCCACATGTTCTTACCGGACCAAACCTGATTACTGCCGTCAGGATTGACCATGGGAATCAGCCAAATTTCGCTGTCGTCGACCCACTTAGTGACTTTAGGGTCTTTCCCGTAGTTGCTTAACAAATAATCACCGGTATCGAGCACTACCTCGACGGTCATAACCTCTCGCGCATGATGCTCGGCATTAAACAGAACGGTAGGCTTTTTCGCCGGTCCAGTGGCTTCATTCGTGATCCTGACGCCCCATATATCCCGCCCGTTGAGAGACTTTCCGAGAGACTCTAGGTGCGCAAGAGTTGGATATTGGCGGACCCAGCTTTGAATAATCTCGGTGACCTTTTCCGGGGTTTTATAGCTGCTGTCCGGTGCCTCTAGGGCGTCAATGGAGCGAATCCCCAGCACGTTTAGACCTAGTGCCATAACTGATAGGCTGTCTTTTTGGCCTTGAAGGATGATGTCAGCAGTATTGGTCTTAAGGTTCACGCCGGCAATGTCATAGCCCGCTGCGCTTAGGCGACGCAGCTCAGCTCGGTCTGGGGTCAGTTGAATCTTAGCTATAGCGAATGCCTTTTGTTCATCCGCAGCAGGAGCACTTTGGGATAAAACTAAAGGCACAGCGACCGCCATTGCCCGAAGCCACGCAAATGTTGGCTTAGCCATGACATCCTCCTTGTGATGCGACGTAAATCGTCAATTTATAATTGGAGTCTGTAACAATTTTACGTCACTTAGGCGGAGAGCCCTAGAATAATTCTAAGGCGCTTCTGTGCGGCTCTTAAGATTTTGAATTGATAAGTTGGTTTTGGCTCTACAGCTGAAAAAGATGTTTTTTAATAAAAGCCAGACGTCGCGTCGCAGGGATCCTGTCAGATTCAGGCGACAGAGGTGAAAAAAGTCTGCAGTGCTCTCGGTCCTGTTTATTCCGCCCTTCATCGTGACGCCAGCAATAAACCCGGCGTCCCGCAGGCAGCTTACTGTGGTCGCGTCGTATGCCCCAAATGGGTAAGCAAACACTGTCGGTGCCTGTCCTAGCTCGTTGGCGATGAGGTGCTTCGCCGTCAAGATGAGTTGTTTTTGCTCGATCTGACTTTTTTCCGTCAGGTCTGTGATCTGCTGGCCGAGGGTTCCGATTTCCCAACCTTTAACACAAAGCGACTTTAGATAGTTCCAGTCAATGGAGTCATCTGCAGTTGAAATGAAAACCGTGGCTTTAAGTCGTAGCCCCTCTAGTAATGGGCTTTCGCGTTTAAGATCATAGGAGTTCGGCTCATCGTAAGCTATGGCCGCATATTTGCCATGCCTGCTTGCTAGGGCCTCAGTAAGCACCGTGAATTTGTAGCCGAGCAGTTTGAGGAGGCGGCTCAAAATGTAAAGGTAGCGCCGTCTTCGGCCCGCGACATCGAACTTTCCACTAATAGTTGAAGTATTTGGGCGCGCGCAAAAAGGTGAAAGTCTGAGGATCAGTATGTTGTCTGGCTGGGGCAAACGGGGTCCCTGGTTTTTGTGAAGTGTATATCTCTGAAAACGATTGTATTTCAGAATGATTGCCGAGTCACGGAGTGGAATCCCCATGCCCGGCCATTGGTTTTATAAGTCTTTAAAATTAGGTGCTTATAGGTTATTAAGACGGTTATCTCCCGCTTTCGTTAGCGCGCAAAACTTCGACATAGGTAGTGCCTCATTTGAAGTGCTGATCGATCGTAGCCAGCGACCTCGAATGTTGCCAAAGTGGTATCAATTGCCGCAATAAAAGCTCGGACTGATGCAGGTTTAGCTGAGCGTCTTTGTCGCTGATTGCGCGAGGAGGATCTGTGTGAACCTCAAGGAAATAGCCGGACAAGTAACCGGTGGCAGTGGCGGCTCGGGCAAGTACTGGAGCAAACTGACGCTGCGCGCCTGATACCTCCCCTCCTTCGCCTCCAGCAGCTGGCAACTGTGTGCTGTGGGTGATGTCTAAAATGATCGGTGCTTTGGTCTTAGCCATGATCGGTAGCGCTCTCATGTCGACAATCAAGTTGCCGTAGCCGAAGCTGACGCCTCGCTCGGTCAGAAGAATTTCGCCTTCGGACCCGGCCTCCTGGGCAGCGGTGCGAGCCTTATTAACTATACTTGCCATGGCGCCAGGGGCCATAAACTGGCCTTTTTTAATGTTGACCATGCGGCCTGTCTGCGCCGCACCCACTACTAGATCGGTTTGCCGACAGAGGAAGGCCGGGATCTGCAGCACGTCGCATACCTGAGCAACGGCTGGAATCTGATGAGTCTCGTGTATGTCAGTTAGGATTCGGACGCCGTAGCGACTCTTGAGGTCCCCGAACCATTTTAGCGTGGTGTCCAGTCCTCGGCCCCTGATGCTGCTGGCAGATGTCCGATTAGCCTTGTCGAAGCTAGCCTTGAATATGTAGTCAAAGTCTAGTTCCGCTGCTAAGCGGCACAGGTGGCTCGCTACGGCATCCATAAGCTCAAAGGATTCTGCTGCGCATGGTCCCGCAATGATTAGGGGGCGCTCTCTTACTGCTGGGGCCATAGCTTGTATCTCCGGGTCCAAATAGAGGGAAAATGAATTCATTTTGGCCGAACGCCAGTTATCCATTGACTATCACAGAATGTAAGCATAAAAAAAAACTTCCTTTTTCGGCTATGGCGCTTTAGCTCAGTCGGTAGAGCAGAGGATTGAAAATCCTCGTGTCCCCAGTTCGATTCTGGGAGGCGCCACCATTTTATCGTACACTCGGTCGTAAACTCATCCCGCATCCAAGGAGCGCGCGAACCGATGGCAGAAATATTAATTGAAGTTGTCCATGTGACTGTAGCCTTGTTCATGATCCTCGTGGTTCTTGTTCAGGGAGGCAATGAGGGCGGAGCCGCTGCGGCCTTCGGTGGCGGTAGCAGCTCCGGAGTGTTTGGCGCGACCGGCGCTACTTCTTTGCTCGGTAAACTGACTTATGGCGCGGCCCTAATTTTTATGGCCACGTCCATTACACTTACCGTGATTCAGGGTAAGAGTGGTGATATAGGACTGAAGGAGCGGTTAAAGCAGCAATCTGGTGAGCAGGCTCCAGCTCCCGGTAGCGTAGCGCCAACAGCACCTGCAGCTAACTGAAAGAAGAGCTGTTAGTATTGGATCGGAAGCATATTAAGCGGTCGTGGTGAAATTGGTAGACACGCCAGTTTGAGGGACTGGTGCCGCAAGGTGTGGAGGTTCAAGTCCTCTCGACCGCACCATTAAGGAACTGCCCAGTGAATTTGGCAGTTCCACCCAGTGTGTTTTAAGCTTCCAGATGTCGAAATATAATAGCGCCTTAAAAGGCGCTATTTTTTTAACACCATGACGTCGGCTGCAGTTTTTCGATGTCACTGTGCTGATTGTCTCAGCGCGGGTAGAAGCACTTTCACGTTTGAGTGGGAGTGTATGCTGCAATGAGTGTTATCCGTGTTATCTGTCAAGTTGGGTTCATTTTTCTGATGAGTTTGTTCCCGACTACTGGGCGAAGCAGCTCAGCTGGCGAGGCAAGTAGTCGGCATATTAGACTGCGAGCCGGCGAAACCCAGGAAATTAGCTATCCATTAGGTACGGATCTGACGGTATCTCGGAGGGGTGTTGTAGATGTCTTTCACCTGGGTGATGGCCGTTGGCAGGTGACTGCTTTGCACGCAGGTTTTGTCGTAATCGATGCACGTGATGCGATCTCGGGCGAGGCCAAGTGGCCGCGGCTATTCATCGACATTGCGAGTCTCCATAGCGAGGATCAGTTAGATCATGAGACTGTTGGAGATTTGCCCCTATGGCTTTGCCGAGACCCTAATGTGCAATGTCAGCGTGAGTCAGGAATAATAAGTGGGACTGCTAAATCGTATGTGTGGTTTGCGCATGCTAGAGAAACATGCCGCTCCTTGGCTGGCTGCTACTTCGATGTGAATCTTGACCCTACAGCCTATGCACTTTGGATTGACGATCTGCGGCAGATGCTTGGGCAGAGTTATACAGTGGCACCGGGTGCGGGATCAGTACCTACTGTTGAGGTCTATTGCGGCCGTGGAGGGCGCGAAAAGTGGAGGGATGAAGTCGACGCCTTAACCAACAAGGCGGTAAGTGAGGGCCGTATTTGGTTGCGTTGTCGTGATGAATTTTCACGAACACCTTTTCGTTTGCAGGTTCGAATGTTTTCGATATTGGCGAGCGATGCCAGCGCTCTTGGGCTAGACCCCCAAATCGATGCGCGCATGACGCTGCCATTGTCTAATAGCAATGCCAATATACTAAGTCGTTTGGAAGCTTTGACTAGGGAGCATCGTGCCGAGGTGATTGCTGAACCAGTTATGCGATTAACACCTAATCAGCGCGCGGAAATCCTCAGTGGCACTGAGTTTCAAGTCGTTGAGCATGTGGTGAGATCGGATCGGCAAGGCCCCTCGTCGGATGTATCAAGCTGGAAGCAGCAGGGCCTTTCACTTCGGGTGAGTTTGGCTCCCTTATCCTCCGACAGGGTTCGACTTTCCTACGAAATGACACTTAAAACCAAGGCCGAAGGCATTACGTCTCTAAATGTAAATGAACTCAAAAGTGAGATTGATCTCGTTCTCGGAGCGCCGGTGATGGTCGGGATTCTTGATCTGCGCGGCTCCGGCTCAGATTCTTCAGGTATCCCGATTCTGGAAAAACTTCCCCTAATAGGTCCGCTGTTTCATCGCAATTCAGTAGAGAAGGTCAATTCTCGGCTATTGCTGTGGCTCACCGTGCACTCAGATGAGTCGCTTTCGGAATTGCCGCAGCCTCCAAGCTAAGGCGCGCCTGCAATCACCGCGTTTGAGTTATCCAGAAGAAGAGCTGTCATCCACAAGAAGTCGGTCCCAGAGAATTGCATAGTACAAGAGATCGGCTCTAAATTGCGGGCCCGATCTTCTCTCTGCCACAGGTAATCAGCGGACCGATCACAGTTCATTGGTAAGCGGTCTTGTGGAAATTGAGGCATGTTCAGTAGCTCGACTAGAAGTCGCGCACGCATTGACTCTGTCAAGGCTCCAGCAGCTCGGAGTCTTAAATAACGGAAGAAAAGATTATTTGGATCCGATTTGACTAAACGATCGGTGATCCAGTCTAGTCTCTGCTTATCGATCGGAGTTAAACCAAGTTGCGGCGTCAAGTTACTAAGTGTTCGCAAAATACTACTCGCAGAATCCTTTGGAAACTTTCCTTGTTCGGCGAGCTCAAGCTCAAGCCAGGCGGTAAGTCCACCAAGATGGGATTCAAATCCTCGGGGAGTCACCATCACCTCAACCTCTGCAGTCGAGTAACCAGAGTCAAAAAACGCAGGAATAGCAGTGTTAATCGATTGATCATCAACTGCAATTGTAGCCATTAAGCGGGCCAAACCAGGGGAGAGATAGCTGACGTAAAACGGGCCGGTCCCGAAGTACCCATTGTTTTCATCAACCATAGCCATCAGGGAGCGTAGGTGCTGTTGGTAGTTAGGTGGCGAGCGGGTCATAGCGATGAGCAGCCCGAGAATCATATCTCGCGAAGTGCTACGGAAGCATTGAGGGTGCCTAAGCCAAGTTCCATTATCTCGAGACTTCTCGATGGCAAGCCAGGCGTCTGCGGCGGCCTCATGCTGTCCAAGCTTTTCCAAACTTACGTAGCGTAACGCCGAGAAAAGTAAGCTGTCGCATTGGTCGTGGATGGCTCCATCGCTCGATCGGTTTACCAACATACCGTCGACTAATTGATATTTTTTTATTTGGCTATCATAAACAATCGCCCGTTTTTTAGCCTCTTCAGCTAGACGCGTGAATCGGGCATGATCCTGCGGGGGCAGTTGGCGTGACATTGCCCTTAAGGCTTGATTGCCGTTGTGGAGATAGCGACTGTTGGCAATTAATTGGGAATAGCCCAGGAACCCGCTAAAAAGGCAGGAGCACCAAATAATAGTTATAAGTAACAGGCGCATACGGCGCCTCCACCTCAGTGATCTATCGCCGTCCTCCGTGTAACAAAAGAGTTATCGGAGCATAGGCGGGTAGATCTTGAGGGGGCGCTGCGATTAAACTTAAATACCATTAATTTCATTAAGTTACGGCTGAATTTTGAAATTCAAATCTGGTTCAACGTAATTGGTATCCATCTGCGCAAGCTGTAATTTTCCTGACAGATCCCAATTTATGGCATGCCATTTAGTAAACTGGTCCAAAACCCAAATTCCGGACTGACGCCCTCCGTTACCGCTCTTGCCGTTACCACCAAACGGAAGATGCGCCTCTGCTCCCGTAGTTGTGTTGTTTATACTGGACATGCCGGCAGTGATTTCGGTCTTAAATTGGTAAACCGTTCTCGGGTCGTTTGTGTAAATCGCCGAGGAAAGTCCGTAGCCATGGTTATTGGCCATAGCCATGGCCTCATCGAATTCATGATATTTGAGGACATTGAATAGAGGGCCGAATGTTTCAGTGGAATAGATCTGATCAGCCATAGAGACATTGAGAACGATATTTGGCCGCGCGTAGACTCCTTTTTCGGCATTTCCAGAGAAGTGCGGCCATTCCGCGCCATGTCCAATATGCCCACCTTTTCCCAGTGGTAGTTCATGCTTGGACTCAATTAATGTCGACAAATGCTCTAGGTGGTTATGCAAGAATCGTTGACTGATTAGCGGACCGTAGGTCACATCGCTATTAAATGGATCGCCAATACGCATGTTCTTGGCTTTGTGGACAAGTTTTTCGACGAAGGCATCATGAATCTGGGAATGGATAATTAAGTTGCCCAGGGATGTGCACCTTTGTCCAGCAGTGGCAAAGCCGGAAAACAAGGCGCCGTCAACGGCAAGCTCAAGATCCGCATCGGGGCAAACGATCATGGGATTTTTGCCTCCCAGCTCCAGACACGGCGTCTGTAGAGCGCGGCCGCATACTTCGCCAATTTTGCGTCCAATGGCCGTGGATCCGGTAAAACCTATTTTATCAAATGCACCGTCCTCAATTAGTTCGACGAATGCCGCACCTGTGCCGGGACCGCTGCCGAGTACTGTATTAAAGACGCCGTGCGGTAATCCGGCGCGGGCCCATAACTCAGTGAACCAATAGCTAGTCAATAAAGCATCTTCGCTCGGCTTCCATACACAAGTATTGCCAGCGACTAACGCCGGTATAAAATACCAAGCGGGTACCGCCACAGGGAAATTACAGGCGGTAATGCAGCCGAAGACGCCTATTGGGCGTCGATATGTAAAAAGTTCCTTGTTGGGCATTTCCGACGGTATGGTTTGTCCATACAGTCTTCTTCCCTCTGAAACGAAGAAATTGACGGTATCGATTACTTCTTGGACTGAGCCTAGCGCTTCCTTTAGTGGCTTACCGATCTCTCTAGTAACAACTCGAGCCAATGCCTCCTTGTTGCTCTCAACTAGACGGCCAAAATTCTGCACAATTCCCGCGCGCACAGGTGCGGGAGTTCTTGCCCATGCGCGGAATGCGCGTCTAGCCGCAGCTGCTGCATCGCTCACCAGCCCCTTGTCTGCCTCACCGAATACGCCTACGATATCAGTTAGATCAGCTGGGTTAAGAGAGGTGATGGTGTGCTTAGCCTTGTGCCACTGACCATCAATGTATGCGGCGAATTGTTGGTTGTTTATTTGCGTATGATTAATCATGCGTTGGTCCTTGTTACGGGAAGCCGGATATGGTCCAGCGGTTCAAATAAATTCATATTGAGAATATGCCGCAATTGTTAGTTAAAGTCCCGCTTCACTCAATCAAAAAAACAATGGGAATTGGTAAAATAATCGTAAACTGAGGGTATTAATTTAACGCAAGTAGAAGAGGTAACTATGGAAAGAAGAAGCGGGCAGCGCTGTCCTGTGTGCCACGGTCCGACGATCAATGACGACGAGGCTATCGAGGGGGTTAGGTGCCGACGATCAACATGCATTTTTAACCATAGCGAAGTGCGTTGTGTAAGGTGCGGAGCTAAGTATCTATCTGCAGTCGACTATCAAGATGAGCATTACCATTATACTTGCGGTGACTGCTGCCACAAATGGTCGCAGCCAAAGGCCTAGAGAGGCCTATCATCCGACAAGACTAGCAGCGTCGAATACTGGTAGATACATAGCTATTACGATAACTCCGACGATTCCGCCAATAACGGCTATCATCACAGGTTCAATCATGGACAGCATGGTCTTGACCGCGAGATCAACTTCTTCCTCATAAAATGCGCTAACTTTTAAAAGCATTTCATCTAATGCGCCCGTTTCCTCACCAATTTGGACCATAGAGGTCACCATTTTAGGGAATAAGCCACCCACTGATAGAGGTTCGGAGAGCTTTTTGCCCTGCTCAATGTCTGAGCGCACACCCAAGACGAAAGATTCGATACTCTTATTTCCTGCGGATGCTGCGCAAATTGTCAGAGCCTCAAGGAGGTTTACTCCTGAAGTCAGCATTGTTGACAGTGTGTTACAAAATCTACCCACAGCAAGTTTCCGAAATAAGTTTCCAAAACCAGGAGCTCTTAAAAGAACTGCATCAAATTTGGCCCGTCCCGCTGCGGTGTTGATGTAGCGCCTAAATAAGGCAACACCAATAAGCAAGCCGCCAAATAAAATGTGCCACTGGCTGCCGAGAAAATCGGACAGGTCAACAACCTGCTGAGTAAGCCAAGGCAGTGCTTTGCCGGCATCCTGATATTGCTTAGCAAATGTAGGCACGACAAAAATAAGTAAAACGGAAATGACTGTAATGGCAACCGTCACGATCATCACTGGATAAAACATAGCAGATTTGACCTGTGATTTGATCTTAGCTGCCTTCTCAATGTAAGTGGTCAGCTTGAGTAAGATTTCATCAAGGTTACCACTCGCCTCGCCCGCTCGTACCATTGCCACATAAAGGCTGTCGAATACCTTTGGATAAGCTTCGAGGCTTTCGCTTAAAGTGGCTCCGTTCTCAACAGAAAATCGAATTTTTTCAATCGTGCGTCCAAAGCCAACAATTTGCTGTTGAGTGGCAAGAATCCCAAGAGATTGAATCAGGGGGACTCCGCTTCCAATCATAGTCGCAAACTGTTTTGTAAATACTATTAGATCCTTGCTCGTAGGATTTCCTGCGCCGATCTGCAGCTGGGTGTTGCCGTTATTATCTTTCACCATGAACTTAGAGAACAAAGTCTCATTAGAGCTGCCCGATCCATCCAATTTATATGCCGTAATACTGATGGGTTTTAATCGCATCTTCATAAGCTGCGCTTTGGCCTGCGCAGCATTAGCGGCGCTTATCTTGCCAATTTTAATGCGGCCTCGAGGGTCTTTTGCTTTATATTTGAACTCTGCCATCGCTTAATTTACGCCCCTTTTTTTAGACCCGGCTTCGTTTTCGCTCCAGTAGAAGGTGTGCTTAGATCGCGCTTGGACAAAATTTCGGCTAATTCATCGGGTTCATTCGATTTTTCTAAGGCTTGTTCAATTGTTATCATTCGGCGATTTATGAGATGCAACAGTGATTTATTCATAGTTTGCATGCCCGAGTCCTCTTGCCCTGTTTGCATAGCGGAGTAAATTTGATGGACCTTATCTTCTCGGAGAAGATTTCGTATCGCCTTAGACGGAATTAAGATTTCCATAGCAAGAACTCTTCCCCCGCTTAGTGCCGGCAAAAGTGCCTGTGACAGTATGCCAGATAAAGAAAGAGATATTTGGGTGCGGACCTGTGACTGCTGATGTGGGGGGAAGACATCAATAATTCGATTCAGTGTCGAAACACAGGAATTCGTATGTAATGAAGCGAGTACTAAATGACCGGTTTCCGCTGCCGTCAGAGCGAGGCTTATAGTCTCTAAATCCCGAAGCTCGCCTACTAATATTACATCTGGATCTTCTCGCAATGCGCTTTTCAAGGCTCTTCCAAATGATTGAGTGTCGTGTCCTACCTCGCGTTGGTTGACAGAGCAGTTCTTGTGAGGGTGGATAAATTCGACCGGGTCTTCGATCGTCAAAATATGGCCGCGGTGGTTCTCATTGATGTGATTGATCATTGCGGCGAGTGTTGTGCTTTTTCCAGATCCAGTCGGACCTGTGACTAGTATGAGTCCGCGCGGGGTATTACATAAATTCTTCAATACGGGCGGAAGCAACAATTCATCCAAAGTGTGGATTTTTAGTGGAATCGCTCTAAAAACACCACTTACACTGCTCTTTTGCATGAATATATTTGCGCGGAAGCGCGAAAGATTTTTCACTGAAAATGCAAGATCGAGTTCTTTTCCCGCTTCAAAATCACGCCGCTGTTCTTCGGTTAGTACGCTATAGCATAATTGCTTTGTCTCATTTGAATCTAGGGCGGGTAATTCCAGAGGCAGTAGGTCTCCATGAATACGCATGCGGGGTGGGGTTTCAGATGAGATATGTAAGTCGCTTCCACCCTGATCGACTAGTGCTTTTAGAAGTTGTGGTAGGGTGTAATTCATGCCGCACCCTTCTTTTGCTTATTCTGATGGGCATCATCGGAATCCGATGCAGTACTTTTTATAACTTCTTGGGCGTTAGCGATTCCTTGTGCCATTTTGTTTAGGGCTGATTGACGGAGGCTTCGCATGCCGTTGATCATTGCGATTTTTTTTATTTTCATAGCTGGGGCATTTTCTAAAATAGCTTCCCTGACAGGGTCACTTAGTTTCAACACCTCATGAACAGCGACGCGGCCCTTATTACCAGTGCCGCCGCATGCGGGGCAGCCGGCACCTTTGTAAGCTTTGACTTTATCCGCATATTGCGGGTGTATTCCGAGATCGATCATGATTTGTGGTGTCACAGAATCGTCTAGGACTCGACATTTCTCGCAAATCTTGCGCATGAGGCGCTGAGCCGTGACGCAGGTCAACGCTGATACCAAATTAAAGGATTCGACTCCCATGTTCAGGAGGCGAGAGATAGTGTCCGGTGCGCTATTAGTATGCAGTGTCGAAAGTACCATGTGGCCGGTTAGTGCGGCTTTGATAGCGATCTCGGCTGTCTCTAAGTCGCGAATCTCTCCGACCATAATAATATCTGGATCTTGTCGCAGAAAGGAGCGTAGTGCTGACGCGAAAGTGAGGCCGATGTCCGACTTCATCTGAACTTGATTGATACCCTCAAGATTGTATTCAACAGGATCTTCCGCAGTCATTATGTTGTCTGACTCTTTGTTAAGTTCCGCGAGAGCAGAATAAAGCGTTGTCGTTTTCCCTGATCCAGTCGGTCCTGTTACCAAAACCATTCCGAACGGATTGTGAATCGCTGCCTTAAATTTTTTTAGTTCATCAGCGTCGAATCCGAGCTGCGTCATGTCGGTTTTTAGGTTCGATTTATCCAAAATTCGCATAACGGTCTTCTCTCCGTAAACTGTCGGGAGAGAGCTGACGCGAAAATCGACGGGCTTACCGTCTATCGTAATATTTATAGCCCCATCTTGGGGCAGTCTTGTCTCTGCAATATCCAACTGGGCCATGATTTTGATCCGCGAGATCAGGGGGGCCTTCATGGAAATGGGGGGCCTGGCGATCTCGTGGAGTACTCCGTCTATCCGTAGTCTTATCCGAAGGTATGACTCGTAAGGTTCAATATGAATATCGGAGGCGCGGCGAACTAGGCATTGAATCATAATCTGATTCACTAATTTTATGATTGGGCCGTCACCCTTTTCATTGCTGGATATATCCTGTCGTTCTGCCTTTGCCGTAGACCTGGCTTGAACGTCGCCGACCTCATGAATCGTGTCTATATCTAGTGATTTTCCATAGTATTTGGTGAGTGCTTCAGTAATTTGTGTTTCACAGGCTAAGACCGGTTTCGGAAAAAAACCTACAGAGAACCGGATAGCGTTTATCGTGTCCTGATTTCGGGGATCACCTGTGGCTATAATAATGTTGTTGCCTGCCCGATCAATTGGTAGCACCCGGTGTTTGACGGCTAGTTCTTTTGGCAGTAGGGCGATGATTGGAGGTGGTATGTCCATTTCTTCGAGCTTGGCTTTTGGGATTCGGTAGAATTTAGAGAACAGATCCAGAATTTGAGCTTCCGGTATCACATTCAGTGATTCCAGCGCGTGCATAAATGTGATCCCGTCTTTGGTCGCGAGCTCCTCGGCACGCAAGTAGTCCTTTTCGCTAATGTGCGATCCATCGACTAAATAAGTTTTTAACGGACTACTCATAAAACCCCACTCCGCCTGATTTCATATCGGCAAAGTAGGGACCTGAGTTAACAGACTAGGTGACGGTCACCCTACAGTGTTTTGGTAAATCAGCTTGGGGTGGACATGACGGTGGCGTAAATGGCGAAGCTGGATATTGGCAAGCTGAGGCAGGATATTTTTACGATTAGTGCCATTTTTTAGGCTTAGCTTGATATGCTTTTTGATTATCCTGTTGGCTTTAACCGGGTGCAAGACCAGCCCAGAACTTAGGCAGTGATAGTTACCAAGATTAAAGATAAATCCCTGAAAGATTGTCTTTTTCTCAAGCCCGCGGAAATTTTCTCTGGGTTTAGCTTGGACGATTAGCTTTGCTGAGTCTAGTAAGTCGACGATAGCCATATTTTTTTCTGAAATTCTCTGAATTTGGAATATCGAGTGCCGGAAATTGCCCAAGGCTTCGAGGGTGTCGTTCACTTCTTTAGATAATGCGGGGACTTCAGTATGAGCTCGTGCCATGAATAGTTGGCATGGTGTTAGCCCACTTAGAGATTCAGCGCGAGCTGAAGAGACGCTTAACTTTCTTTCAAAGATAAATTGATCAAAGAAATAAGTTGTGCGCATATCGTAGAACGAGTCGTCGTGAAATACCTTGCCATAATCAAGGTAAAAACGTTCCGACGCATTGACGATCTCGGCTGTTCCGACGAGTTCGTGAGCCCATCCTATAAGTGCCTCAAGAAGGTCGTCTACATCGGTGATTTTTTCACTAATATTAGAGAACCGATCGCTCAGCTTGGTGATCAGGCCTGAAGCTGCGAAGCCAACGGCTAAGTTCTTTTGACTCAAGAGCCTTTTGTCTGAGGTTTCCAGCACCACTCGAAGACCTTTTCACCAATGATTGGTAGACGAATTTTGAAGGGTATCCAGACAAACAGTCTACCTCGACCACAGGCCTTTTGCATAACTAAAGAAACAGTGTCGTCAGCGGGAATTGGGTCAGGATTTATCGCAACAATATCGTCAAGCGGTATGTATATGTAGTGGCGTAGGAAATGGCGCTGAATCTGGCGCCTAAGATTATGTCGACTAGTTTGGGGGTCCTGATCGTCAGTAAATTTGCTGACAAAGAGTGGGGCGTCGATCAAAGCCCAAGCGGCGAGTGCACTCGGGTGTGCAGACCAAATGACTGCCGCTAAAATTGGGCAGATAAGCCAAATCGTACGCAGGGGACTATTTGATTTCGCTGTAGCCATTATCGCGAGGGCTTTTTCGGTTGGTTCCACAACACTTCTGGGACTCCAAGCGTCTGACTGATGTGCCGGCTTACCACGAAAAGCCAGTCGCTTAATCGATTGACGTAGATTCGTGGCTCATCGCGTAGCTTGTCTGAACTTGCCAATCGGACGATGAGTCGTTCGGCTCGACGGCAGACTGTACGGCATATGTGTGCAGCCGAGTTGGCTTGATGGCCACCGGGTAGCACGAAGTTAGCGAGAGGAGGCAGGCTATCGTTAAAGGTATCTATTTCTGATTCAAGTCGGGCAATGCTTGCTACCGACACCAAACTCTGTCTATCCGTTCTCAAACTTTCTGTGGGCGTTGCTAATTCGCCACCCAGATCATGCATTTCATTCTGAATATGCCCAAGTTGCGCAACTAAGCTTTGAAAACGCAGCGGCTCGGTATCCCTGAGGATATCTCTTAACCAGCCGAGGAAGCTATTTAGCTCATCAATCGTGCCGTAGGTTTCGATTCTCAACGAGTGCTTGGGGACCATCGTGCCGTCTGCCAGCATCGTGGTCCCCTGATCACCGATTTTTGTATAAATTTTAGTTAGCCGCATAAAAGTTCAAAGTCGCTTGTATTAGCCGCCTTGAGTCTCGACGGAGCGATTCACAGAATCGCGAAGTTTGTCGGATGGGTGAAAGGTAACCACCCGTCGGGCTGAAATTTCAATGCGATCCCCAGTGTGGGGGTTTCGACCTGGGCGCGACCGTTTTTCTTTCACGGTCCACTTCCCGAAGCCAGAAATCTTAACTTCTTTGCCCTCTTCTAGTCGCGACTTGATTTCCTCAAGGATAATTTCGAGGATCTCTTTGGCCTCTTTGACCGGATAACCGACTTTATCGCGAATCATCTCAATCAAAGCGTCTTTGGTCAGCGTACTATCCACGGCTGGAATCTCCCTGTCCGTTAAAACACGACGCTCTGCTTCAACCAGAAACTCGAGCCTAGCGCCGTCTGATGGTTAACTAGCTCTTAAATATTAACAGGTTCTCTCTCCCACGAGAAGATAGCATAATGATTTTTTTGGGCCTTACAGTTAATATCCAGTCTTTGGTCGCATGGAGTGAACGATGACTGCGCGGAAAAAACGGGTATTGACTGGGTCTAGGCCTTCTGGAACGCCCCACCTTGGTAATTACTTTGGTGCTTACAAGCCGTTGATTGATCTGCAGAATAGCTTTGATTTTTTCTTTTTCTTAGCTGATTTTCACTCCTTAAATAGTCAGGACTCCGCAGCCGAAACCCGTCAACACTCTTACACAATGCTGGCGACCATGTTGGCTTGTGGTCTCGATCCAAACAAGGGTTTGCTATATGCACAGTCCGCAGTGCCAGAAGTGTGCGAGTTGGCTTGGATTATCGGATGCCAAGCGCCTTTTGGGATGATGACACGAGCACATTCTTTCAAGGATGCGCAATCCAAGGGTATCGATGTCAACATGGGGGTCTTTAATTACCCGGTTCTCATGGCGGCCGACATCTTGCTTTATGATGCAGACGTTGTACCAGTTGGACAGGATCAAAAGCAGCACTTGGAGATGACTCGTGACTTCGCGCAGCGATTCAATCATCGTTACGGCCAGCTTCTGGTTTTGCCGGAGCCACTCATTTCTGATGATGTGGCGGTGGTGCCTGGCACCGATGGCGAGAAAATGAGCAAGTCTAAGAATAATACCGTCTCTATATTTGCTACTGATAAAGAGTGGCATAAGCAGGTGATGTCTATCGTAACCGGGCCAGCGCCACTCGCTGATCCTAAGGATCCGACAATTTGTAATGTGTTTGCTCTGTACAAGCTATTGGCAAGCCCAGATGAGATTGCGGATATGGCTACCCGGTATAAGGAGGGCGGATATGGCTTTGGCCATGCTAAGCTTGCTTTGATTGAAAAGCTTAAGCAGGCATTCGGGCCAATGCGTGACCGTTACTTCGAACTGAGTAAGCGGCCAGATGAGTTGCGTGATTTGGTCTTGGCCGGTTCAAGTAGGGCGCGAATGATGGCACGTGAAAAGCTTGATAAGATTCAAGCGGAGATCGGTGTGATCGGCCGACCATTTTAGCTGGCGCTTGGATCTAACGTGATGGGTTGTATTTATGCCGAAGTTCAGGCCTTTATCCGAGCTTTGTTCTTCCCTCATTGCTTTGGCTTTGGCTTTGGCTTTGGCTTTGCTGATGCTATGTCAGTATGGCTGTGGCGCGCGCACAAATGTCCTGGGTTTAACCGCGCCGGCTGAGCACAAGAAAGACTTCCAGAACCAGATTGAGTTGGCCGAGGCAGCCTATGATCGCGGTGAACTGGAAAAAGCCAAAGAATATGCGACATCGGCCTTAACCCTCGATCCCACTTCTGAAGATGCTGCCATAATTTATGGCTTTGTTTCTCTTGCTCTTGCCGGTGCCGACCCATTTAGGCTCTCTAGGGCATTAATTGCAGCGAAGAGCGTTAGCGCCGGGGGGGCTGCTGCTACTTTAGCGTCATTACGGGGCGTCATCGGATTGCAGCAAGATGAGCTGCTTAAAATGGGCAGTATTGAAAAGACAGTCGCTGACTTGCCGTTACTGATTCCCGCCTGCGCCGAGATTGTTCGAGACGAGGTCGCGCGGCTCAAATATCTCAATGAAGCCATTATCTTGATTTGTCCATTTGTAGATAAGAGCGTTCTCAATAAGACCGATCTGCGACAACAATGCATGAGCACTTCGGCTCCGCGGCGGAAAGTTGATCAAGCTCATTTTCTCTGGGCTTTCGCGCACTTAACTGAGGCTTTGGCATTCAATCAAGTTCTCACCTATGGAACGGTCGATCCCAATCAATCAAACTTGCAACTCAGAGTGGCAAGGGTTACCAGGCAAACTCAGGCATCGACGGATCCGGCTGGATACATTTCTGCGATTGATGGTTTAAGCAACACCATGCAGGCGATCCTTCCAAGCAGCGGGATCTGTTCTCAGGACGCCAGAACAACCCAGTTTTCTGCGACTCTATTTGATCTGACAGCTGTCGATGCGGCCTTTGCCAGACTTAGCCAGGCTCCAGCCTCGGTGCGCGCCACCCTTAATTCAGCGCTTGGGAGTATCCGTAATGCTCAGCAGCAAGGGGCTAGTGCGACCAATTCTTCAGATGTACTTCGCGGTCAGTTCGCTAGCAATATAGCTGAGAAAGTTGCTTCTAACATCGACAGTCAAGTAGCTAAATTGCCGGTACCGTTGACGACTGATCAGAAGGAAAAGCTATGCTCATCTTTTGATAATATCGCTAGGGGGTCGGGTAAAACCTCGGCCGTTTGCGGCGATGGTGATTAAAGTTGTGCATAGTCTGGTTTCTAAGAGTTGATTCTCCAATTTTAGAGTGTTTGTCGTCCTTGACTACGGCAGCCAACTGCCTAATATGATGCTTAATCATCGTGTCATCACGTTACTATGTGGTTAGGGCTAGCAGAGCATAAACTCTGGAGCAATTGGGGGTTTAGTCGCATGATCGAAGTGAGTGGTCTTTCGAAGCGCTATGGTGCAGTTCAAGCGCTTAGGGATGTATCCTTCAAAGTAGAGTCAGGCCAGATCGTAGGCTTTTTAGGAGCAAATGGTGCCGGTAAAACGACCACTATGGACATCATATGCGGATGCATAGGTGCAGACTCAGGCTCAGCGAGGATCGCCGGCTACGATATTATGGAGCAACCACTTGAAGCAAAACGCCGCTTGGGCTACTTGCCTGACGTGGCCCCACTCCATGGTGAAATGCGAGTCGCAGACTATGTCAGTTTTGCTGCGCGTCTCCATAAAGTTCCATCGACTCGTGTGCAGCAGCAAGTGACAGAGACGCTGGAACGATTGTCACTTGGTGACGTACGTAATCGTCTTATTGGTAATTTATCTAAAGGCTACCGACAGCGAGTGGCTTTTGCACAGGCCATTGTGCACAATCCAGAAGTGCTCGTGCTAGATGAGCCAACGGAAGGCCTAGATCCTAATCAGATCCTGCATGTGCGTGAGTTGATCCGATCGCTTGCGGGACAGCATACAATCATACTTAGCTCACACATATTGAGTGAAGTTCAGAATACTTGCGATCAAATCGTTATTATCCATAATGGTGAGGTTGTCCAGCAGGGCTCAGTTGCCGAGTTGGCAGGGCAGCTACAGGCGGTGCGGACCTATCGCTTACGTGTCGCTCAAAATGTTGATCAACTGATCGAGTCGCTCAGTACCATGGGTCATGTCCTTTCACCGCGAGTGGTCAATTCGGATTCTTGTGAACTCGAGTTTGGCTTTTCTAAAGAGGCGAATGAGCAGCTTTTGGACGACATTGCGCGGATGGTTATTAATGGTGGATACGGACTGAGAGGGCTAGCCGCTCAGACCCGGTCTCTCGAGGATGTTTTCTTCCACATCACGCACTAAATCGACGGATTTTATTTTTCGGAGGTTCGCTAATAATGAACGCTGTGTTTACGATCGCGTGGCGCGATATTCGGGCCACATTCGCATCGCCTAAGGGCTGTGCAATCTTCTTCTTTTTCCTCGGGTTCATGGGTGTTTTTTTCTATAATTTTCTTCATACATTTGTGGAACTGACTCAACGTGCCCCAATGTTTGGGGGGGAGGCTCCGACGCTAGAGCAATTGCTCCGCGCTCTGTTTTACAATCTACATTTTATCCTGATATTAGTTATTCCTGCGGTGACAATGTCCTCGTTTTCAGAGGAACGGCGCAATCAAACGATTCGACTTCTTCAAACTTCGCCGATAACTGCAACGCAAATTGTGCTTGGTAAGTTTTTAGCTTCGGCTGCGGTACTGGCACTCGCACTGGCTTGTTCTGCTGTATATCCGCTTTTCATTAAGGTTTTTGGTAACCCTGATGGCAGCTTGATCTTGACGAGCTATCTAGGAATCTTTCTTCTTATGTGTGCTCAGCTAGCCTTTGGACTATGGGTGTCATCAATGACTACCAATCAGTTCATGGCATTTTTGTTCACTATGTTTGGTTTATTCCTGCTGTTGATTCTCAATTGGCTCGCTCCAAGTGTCAACAGTGGTGGACTAATGGAGACCGTGCTCAAGTATGTCGCCTCAACTGATCATCTAGACATGTTTTTTAAAGGCATGCTGACGGTCAGCGACGTTACGTATTTTGTGTGTTTTGCCGCGTTGTTCCTGTTCTTTACTAACGTAGTTCTTGATTCGCAGCGTTGGAGGTAAGTCGGATGAAACTAGGTCTGCTTATTTTGCCTTTTTTGGCTCTTCTCGTGGCGGCGCTGGGAACAGCAACGGGTTCAGCTTTGCCTGAATATAATTGGATTTCCCAGACCACGTGGGCCCTGGTAGCCACTGTGGTAGGTCTTTGGGTCGCGCTGGACTTTGACAATTTCAAGGCGCTTTTTAGGCGCAAGGGCGCAAAATATGGCGCAAGTTCAGGGCTTGTAGTGTTTTTGGGGACAGTGGTAATTGCTGGGATTGCGATCGTTGCAGCCCGGCCGCGATTCAATAAAAGCGTCGATTTGAGTCGCGACAAGCTAAATACACTTTCTGACCAGTCCATTAAAATCATCAAACAAGTCAAAGAAAGTGGGCAGCCGGTCAGAATCAAAGCCTTTGTTTCTGACGAGAAAGTTGCGACTGATTTGCGTGATACTTTGAATCTATATCAGTCAAAAGGGGCGAACTTTAAGATCGAGATTGTCGATCCCCAGACACGTCCTACAGAGGCTATGGCGGAAAAGATTGCGGAGGGTAATACCGTGATTTTTCGACATAGTAACCAGGAAAAGCGGATTACAGCTTTTAGCGAAGAGAAGATCACCAACGCTTTGGTGAGCATATTAAAAAATAAAACTAAGAAGATTTATTTCACCAAAGGTCATGGAGAGGGCGCCCTAAAGGGCACCGATGCAACCGGCTTTAATCACATAGCTACTGAATTAGAAGGTAATAAAGACGCGGTTGATGAGGTGTCGCTGCTTGAATCGGCAAAAGTACCAGAAGATGCCGATATGCTAGTCATATCGGGGCCAAAATATGAGTTTAAGGAAGAAGAAACTCGGATTATAGAAGACTACTTGAAGCGTGGCGGTTCACTTTTGGTAATGGTCGATGCACTGATCCCAGTATCTAATTTGAATAATATGCTGGAAAGATTTGGTGTTAAATTCAATCAAGACCTTTTGATTTTGGCTCCGAACGATATTCGCGCCCAAATGATTGGTCAAAATAACGCCATAGTCAGCGAATTCGATGAGTTTAATTCGGTTACCAAGGATTTTTCACGTTTGTCACAGGTGCAACTCGTATTTCGCAATACTCGATCACTTGATGAAATCAAAGATAATCCCAATAAGTTGAAAGTAGAATTTGTTGCTAAAACGGCAAATGAGATGATTCGAGTAAAGAATGTCAAAAGTGCCGGTGATTTAGAAAATTTGGCCGAGGACCGTTGGGATACCGGCTCGTTTCCTGTGATCGCGGTCGCTGCCGGAAAAATTCAAGGACCGACACTTGCGAATGCCAAGCAGGACGAGAAAGTCACTAAGAGCGACACGCCTCAAACTGAGTCCGCTCCGAAGTCAAAGGAAACGCGCATTGTCGTTACCGGCTCCGTGGCTTTTGCTGCTAACCAAGGCGCCCAGCTCGCCGAGCATCGTGATATGTTCCTTAATATGACTAACTACTTACTGCAGGATGAGGACTTCATCTCCATTCGGCCAAAGGATCCTACAAAAAGTACGATCCAGTTAACGACGAGTCAGAGTCAGTTAGTGCTCCTGTTTCTCGCATTTATATACCCTTTCCTATACTTGGGCGGTGGTACTCTGGCGTGGATGAAAAGGAGGCGCGCGTGAAGGTCAAGCTTCGAATAGCTGCGATTCTGGCAATTGTTCTTGTGGTGCTGGGTGGTTTGGCATCTTGGGATGAGTGGCAGACCAAAAAAGAAAAGGATGCAGAAAATAACAAAAATAAACTGGTTTCATTCAAGCCTGAGGAAGTTGTTGAGCTTGAGTACTTCAGCAATGCTGAGACAGTGGAGAATAGTGATAAGTCTGATGGCAGGTTGGCAGCGGCTTCGCCGGTAGAAATTGGCGCGGTTAAGCAGGACGGTGGCTGGCAACTGCTAAGGCCATTGAAAGCACCGGCAGATATTGGTGCTATCGATGCATTGATCAAGGTCATGACCGATTACTCTTACGCCAAAATTGTCACCGAAGATAAAACCCGATGGGGTGACTTTGGTTTAGCTGCCCCGAACCGCCGTATAAAACTAAAGATTCAAGGTAAGGTTCCAGCTGAAATAACAGTGTTCCTGGGCAACAAAGCTCCAGTTGGTTACGAGGCTTATCTGAGAACGAGTGAACGTGATTCTGTCTTGATTGGTAGTCAGCATATTTTGCTCTCTACAAATAAAACACTGAGTGATTTCCGTGATAAAACCCTTATCAAAATTGACCAGACAAAAGTGCAAAGTTTTAGCTACCGTCGTCTCGGTGAGCCGCTGATCGAGCTGAGTCAAAGGGATGGCAAGTATTTCATAGTGAAACCTGAGCAAATCGAAGCGGACTCCACTTCGGTCAAAGACTTTTTTGATGAGTTGAATGGCATTCGCATTGCCAGCTTTATCGATGCTCCAGATGAAGTTACCAAAGCTTTATTCAATAATCCCGACGCAGCACTAAGTTGGATCATTGGAGTGGACTCCGGTATCACGCTTAAGGTCGTTGCACACGATGGCCGACTGCTTGCGGGTATTGACCCTGTGCAGAGAGTTTATGTTTTAGCAGACGACCTAAAAACAAAATTCAAAAAGGGGTTGATAGATTTCCGCAATCGCCGAATTCTTGAATCAGATTTGTTGGAGGCGAAATCGATTTCTATCGATGGTGAAGCGTTCGTGAACATCGAAGGCAACTGGTACTCCGAGGGAGATGCAGCAAAGATTGCCGATAAGGGTAAATTTAATGGTGGCGAAAAAGACAGGCCCAGGGAGCGGAGTCATGTCCGTGCTTTGATGGTTGATTTGGAGTTCGCCAAGTCTGATCGCTTTATTTTGCCTTCCGATCCGATAGCATTGAGTCTTACTCCGGCGCCTGCGCATCGGTTTGTGATCGGGTATTCTGGTCAAAAGAAGCAGTCAGTGACCATTGATTTATATAAAATCGAAGGCGATGCCGATAAATACTTGGTGAAGCGTTCTGGTTCGAGCTTTGTATACCGTGTTGCTGTTGCTACTTTTAATAGCATGACACCCCCCAAGCCGGGTGAGCCAGCTGATGCTAGTGGAGCTGTAGGCATGGGTATTCCTATGGATGATGACCGCGACGAAGATTTAGGCTCTGGGGCAGACGAGGGGGGTATCGAATCGTTAGGTGATAAAAATGCTGCACCAGCAGGTCAAGCTGGATGAGATTGTATGCTCCAGTAAGTCGTATTGCTGAAGGAAAGATATTAGGAGGCCTAGATGCTTAGGGGAAGCCGCTTTTTGAATTTGGGCTGTATGCTATTGCTAATTATGAGCTCGGCTTGTCAGAGTTCTAATCTCTATGATCCAGACGCTGACCTTGGTACCAATGCTGTGAACGGCCAAGCTCAACGCACGACCGGATTCCCAAACTACCTTCGTCCCCTTGATGTAGCTGCTAAAAAGGCTGAAGCCGTAAAGCCTGATGTAAATCCAGGTGAGGGCGTCGCTGTGCAGGCTCTAGAACTTGATGTCGCGAGGAAGGTCGACGCATCTGCGTTTGATGTCATGCAACGTTAAGCGCATCGGTCGCTAGCCAGGCCTCGCCGATTTGGCACAAATAGCAAGTGTGACTGCACATATTAGCAAGATCATAATGCTGATGAATTGTGATGTGGATAGCCAGCTTCCTAAAACGGAGCCTCGGAAATCGTCTCTAAAGAACTCAAGGAAAAATCTGAAGTTGGCATAAGTAATCAGGCCCAGGAGTCCAGCGATCCCAGGAAAAAAGGACTTATTTAGAGATTTAATTCGAAGCCCAAACAATATTGCACATCCCAATGCAATAGAGGCCTCGACAAGTTGAACGGGATACCGGGCAATGTGATCTTCCAAGTTTGGGAACGTAACGGCCCACATTGGTACTTTTCCAAATGGGTCTATAGGCACAGCTTTGCCAAAGTCATCCCCATTCAGGAAACAACCTATTCGACCAAGCGCCAGGGCTAATAATCCCGAAGGAATGACGCAATCAAAAAGTTTGGCGAACGGTAGACCTTTGGCTTTGATCACGATCCAACCAGCTAAAAATGCCGCGATCCCTCCTCCGTAGAAGGTCATCGGCCCGATTTTAAACAGGGCCGACAATGTCGATTTAGTGCCTTCCACTCCCGGCTCTTCAATTAAGATCGAAAGTAATCGAGCCCCGAAGTAGCCGCACACGTAGCAAACGACGAATAGTGTGACAATGTCGTTAGACGGTACTTCTGGGCAATGCTTTATCGATAAGCGCGATAAAAAGATGAAAGCACATAAAGCACCTAGCACGTAAAATACGTGCCAAGACGGTACGATTAGTGGCCCCCAGCTAAAAAGTATAGGTAACATATGGTTAACCGTAGTCTGGATTGCCGTGGTCGGCAAGAAATTGAGAGTCGGCGTGCGTATTTTAAATGATAGAATAATTTCTTAATTAGTCGGAGGTCCAAAGTTTGGCGCTAGGGAAGTCACCAGCCGCACTAGTGGTTGCAATAGGTATTTTTCTGTCACGAATTGCAGGCCTCGTTCGTGACAGAGTTTTTGCTTATTACCTTGGTAATTCGGTCGCTGCGGGTGCTTTTAGGGCGGCGCTAAGAATCCCCAATTTTCTGCAGAACCTTTTCGGCGAGGGCGTGCTTTCAGCCTCTTTTATTCCGGTTTATGCTCGTTTACGTGCAGAGGGTCAAGACAAGGAGGCAGTGCATCTTGCGGGAGCTATTGGCGCGCTCCTTGGCTGCTCAGTAACACTGTTGGCTGGCATCGGTATCCTGGCAGCACCCTGGATCATTGATATATTGGCTCCGGGGTTTGACGCGCCGGCTGTTCGCGATCTGACCGTCCATTTGGTTCAAATCATGTTTCCTGGCGTTGCCTTGCTAGTGATGTCGGCATGGTGTTTAGGGGTGTTAAATAGCCACCGGCACTTTCTATTGTCTTATATCGCTCCGGTGCTATGGAATGCCGCCATTATTTGCGCTCTGCTCTGGTCTGGATCGCGCAATCCCATGACGGACTTAGGGCAAACAGACATTGCAATAGATGTGGCCTGGGGCACGATTGTCGGCTGTGCATTGCAGTTTCTTGTGCAGCTACCTTTGGTTTTGCGACTCACGCGGGGTCTGCGGCTAGTACCTTCATTTAAATCAGGTGCAATTCGAGCTGTACTTCGCAATTTTTTACCAGTGCTGACCAGTCGTGGAGTGGTCCAAATAAGCGCCTACATAGATGGCGTTATAGCGAGCTTTTTAGGCCCGTCAGTGTATGCGGCAATGGCTTATGCACAGACTCTATACTTATTACCGATCTCCCTTTTTGGCATGTCTATCTCAGCGGCGGAGCTTCCAGCAATGTCGTCCGTGATCGGCAGTGAAGAGGTTGTTAAAGAGCAACTGCGCAAAAAGTTGGTCAGTGGGCTGAAAAAAGTATCCTTTTTTGTGGTCCCTTCTGTAGTCGCCATGGCTCTTTTGGGTGATGTAGTTATTGCCGCGGTATATCAAACGGGCCAATTCAAGCACGCCGACGTCATGTCTGGCTGGTTGATTTTGGCTGGATCGACGATTGGGCTTCTTGCGTCGACGCAGGGGAGATTATGTTCTACTGCCTTTTACGCCATGCGCGACTCTCGGACGCCGCTTTATTTTGCCTGTATCCGTGTACTCCTAACTGGGGTTACAGGTTATCTATTGGCCTTACCAATACGGAGCGCCTTAGGCCTATCACCGACAATAGGTGCAGCTTTTTTGACTGGTTCAGCTGGCTTGGCGGGCTGGGTCGAGTTTTTGATGTTGCGTCGTGCTCTAAGCAAAAAGATCGGAGCCTTCGCGGTTGCGACAACGCTACAAATCCAGTTATGGGCTGCCGCCATCTTCAGCGGTACCGTTGGCTTTGCACTCAAGCTAGCTCTGCCAGAGATGTATCCCATGTTAGCAGGACTAATCATACTCGGCGTGTATGGACTTTTATATCTAGGAGTGACCACTGCCTTTGGCTTCGGCGAGGGCTTAGCAATCCGCCAAGCCCTAATAAGACGTCGCCGATGACTTGTTAGTGGCTAATGTTTCCGGTCGCTGAAGTCTTGACTGGACTTGCCGCCACCTCTTTTGAGGTATTGACCATCCACTTCATAGTCGCCTCAGGGAATAGGGTGCCTAGAGCTAAATTAGCTAAGACAGCCACGGCAAGAATTCCTGTCACGACCAGGGAGCGTACGGGCGCCAACGGTACAGCGACTTTAACTGGTTCGACCATGTACATCCGAACGATCACTCGCAGGTAGTAAAATAACGAGATCGAGCTTCCAATTACTCCAATTATTACAAGTCCATAGAGTTGATTTGTGATCGCGGCGTTAAAGACGAAGAACTTACCAATGAAGCCAACCGTCGGTGGCATCCCGGCAAAACTGAACATAAATACAGCCATCGCCAAGGCAGCCCAGGGATGTTTTTTCGCGAGGCCAGTGATGTCATCTAGAATGAGATTGTCATTTTCTTGGTTTTCTAGCCACATCAGCACACCAAACGCGCCAAGGGATATGATGGTGTAGCCGACCAGGTAGTATAGAACTGCGGCAATCGGAAAGCTGCTACTACCTCCGCCAATCGCGCAGATGGCTATGGCCATGTATCCGCTGTGAGCAATCGATGAGTAAGCCAACATCCTTTTTAGGCTAGTTTGTACTAAGGCCATGATGTTACCGAGGATCATTGAGACGGTAGCGGCAAACATCAAGGCTGGAAGCCAGACGTGGTAAACGGAAGCCAAACTCCCGGCAAAAAAACGCGCGACCAACACCAAGATCATTGCTTTAACGGTGGTTGCCATTAGAGCGGTGAGGCCGGTTGGCGCTGCCTCATAAGTGTCAGGCGCCCATAAGTGAAACGGTGCAAGTGCTAGCTTGAACGATAAACCCACTAGTGAGAACACAACACCCAGTCTGACCCAATTGTGATCTAAAAGTTTTGGTGCAGCTTGGCTGATTTCACTAAGACGTAGACTGCCAGTAGCGACGTATAGCAGAGCAAATCCAAATAGAAGCAATGCCGCTGCAAAAGAGCCTAGTACAAAGTACTTAATGGCACCTTCTTGACTCCGGCGGGAGGGATTTAGGTAACCGACTAAGGCATAAAGCCCTATCGAAGAGAGCTCAAGACCTACAAAGAGGGTCACTAGATCTTCACTTGCTACAGTCACCAGCATGCCGGTGACGATCATCAAATAAAGTGCCGTTATTTCACCGCGCAGAAAGCGATCATGCAAAAAAGTGGAGCGAAATAGCAGTACCACAGTCAATGCGATGACTAAGATCAAAGTCTGCCCAAAACGAGCAAGCACGCCTGCCAGATAACTACCGTTGAGATAAGAGGTCTCAACCGCGGGGCTATAGATGACCGCAGCGGCTAGCGATACGGCGAGACTCAGTACGACCACTGCAAAGACCGCATTCTCCCCACCGAGGCGACGGGATACGCCTTGCAACATGGCTATTAGTGCGCCGACGCACAAGCTAAGTACGGGCAAAGTGGTGAGATAAAATTCGGGTGTCAGTGCGGGAATATTGAAGTTCAACGTCCCATCTCCTTGTGTTCTTCTCCGAGAAGATACGGTGTCGCTATTGGGGCTTCCGCTACGATTCGGTAGTTACGGAAATTGTTCGCCAGGTTCTCAATCGAAGGCTTTACCTTATCGAGGAAAAGATTTGGGAAGACGCCCATCACGACTGCTAGGACTGCAAGCGGTGTTAGGTAAGCAAACTCCCTCGGTGTCAGATCTTTCAGCTTTTTATTCTCTTCATTGTCGAGGGGGCCAAAGAGAATTTTGCGGCATAAGGTCAGCATATATACTGCACCAAGTAGCACCCCAAGAGCGGCAGTCGCGCCGGCCAGCGGGTTGGACATAAAGGTACCTAGCAGGATCAGGAACTCGCCGACGAAGCCTCCTGTTCCAGGAAGACCCACTGAGCTTAGGGTCGCCACGATGAGCATGATGGCAAACCAGGGCATAACCTTTGCCAGACCGCCAAAATCAGCTAGTAGTCGTGTGTGGCGACGGTCGTAGATGACCCCGACCAAGAAGAACAACGATCCAGTGCTGATACCGTGGTTGATTTGTTGGTAGACCGCTCCTGTTAAAGCCTCCGCAGAGAGTGCCGCCCCACCGCTGACCACAGCGATTGAGCCAATTACGACAAAGCCAAGGTGCGATACGGACGAGTAAGCCACCATTTTCTTGGCGTCTTTCTGCATCCATGCGTTTAGTGCCCCATAAATAATCCCGATAACACCGAGAGCCACAATTAGCGGAGCAAAGGTGGCTGTAGCCTGCGGGAACAGTGGGATTGCGAACCTAAGTAGACCGTAAGTCCCAAGCTTCAAGAGCACACCGGCCAGAATCACAGAGCCACTTGTTGGGGCTTCCGTATGAGCATCTGGCAACCAGGTGTGGAAGGGAAACATCGGTACTTTGATCGCAAAGGCTAATGCAAATGCGGCGAATAACCATAGTTGGGTGTTGTACGGCGCTGTTGTTCCATAAAGGTCGAGTAGGTTGGTCGTGTAGACCCCACTCTGCTGGAAGTGAAGTACGTATAAGACGATCATCGCGGCCAGCATTAACAAGGAGCCGAAAAACGTATAAATGATGAATTTTGTGGTCGCATAGACCCGGTTCTTGCCGCCCCAGATTCCGATGATGAAGTACATCGGGATAAGCATGGCCTCCCAGAACACATAGAAGAAGACTAAGTCAAAGGCGACCAAGGAGCCAAGCATCCCGCATTCCAGGGTCATGAATAACGCCAAGAATGCCTTTTGCTTCTTATCGTCGATGTTCCAGACGCTTAACAATATCAGCGGCGTAAGAAATGTGGTGAGGACAATCAGAAGCAGGTTCAGACCGTCGACACCCATGATGTAGCGAATGCCAAACGTGGGGATCCAGTCATGAATTTCGGTGAACTGTAGGCCCGGAGTTTGCGAATCAAAATAAAACCAAATGTGCAAACTTGCTAGAAATGTAACTAAAGCCCCCCCTAGAGATACCCACCGAGCTGTTCCCAGCGATGGACTCAAAAGCACCGCTAGAGCAGTCAATAAGGGCAGAAACGTCGTGATCGATAGAATGTGGGAGTTCAGAAAATCCATCGTTGGTTGCCTATCCGCTAAGTGGCCCTAGAAAAACAGCACTGTGAGCATGCAAATAATACCGACGACCATAACCATGCCGTGCCGATGCAGGCTGCCTGACATCCGGAAGCTGCTTAGGCCTCCAATCAGCATAAATGCCTGGCCGACGCCATTGACGATGCCATCGATAATCAATACATCCACGACCTTCCACAAAAACTGAGACATGTCCCGAAGTGGAGTCACAATGTATGAGTCATAGAATTCATCGACGTAGTATTTGTTGGTCAAAACTCTATGCGCGCCTTTAAATGCGCTGCCCAATGAGTTAGCTATGCGACCAAACCCATTACTGTACATGGAGATTGCGAGTAAGGAGGAGATTGCCATGCCGGCCACAGATACCGCCATAATCGCCCACTCAAGTGACTGGGGATATTCTGCGTGTAAGTGGTGCCAATGTTCAGCCACTTGTGGTGGGATGCTGATCACCGGATCTAAGTAATGCTCAAACAACAAGTTGGTCAGGCCGGGTATGTGAATGATGTGAGGAACATTCAGGTAACCAACCGCCGCACTTAATATTGCCAGTACTACCAGGGGTCCCCACATGACCACACTGGTCTCGTGCAGGTGTTCTTGCGTGTGATGATCGCTTCTGTTCTTGCCGTAAAAGGTCAGCATCAGCAGTCGCACCATGTAGAAGGAGGTGCAAACAGCGGCTAGGGCGCCGAGGCCCCATTGAATATGGTACTGGTCACCACCCGTCCAGGCTCGCCACAAGATTTCGTCTTTTGAAAAGAAACCTGAGAGGCCCGGGAATCCGATAATAGCTAGCACCCCAATTAGCATGACTAAGTGGGTCACGGGCATGTACTTGCGTAATCCGCCCATTTCCCGCATGTCTTGCTTGTGGTGCATGGCGACTATAACGCTACCGGCACCGAGGAACAGCAAGGCCTTGAAGCAGGCGTGCGTGAATAGGTGGAAGACCCCAGCGCTATAGGCGCCGACGCCGCAACCTAGGACCATGTAGCCCAGCTGACTGACGGTTGAGTAAGCAAGCACCTTTTTAATGTCGTATTGGACTAGAGCTATTGTAGCGGCGAAAAGAGCTGTTACCGCGCCTACACTTGCTACGATCATTTGTGTTGTCGGTGCTAGATAGAACAGGAAGTTCAGTCTGGTCATCATATAGATGCCGGCCGTCACCATCGTTGCGGCGTGGATCAGGGCTGATACTGGTGTTGGGCCAGCCATCGCGTCTGGTAACCAGACATAGAGTGGCATCTGCGCTGACTTGCCGCAGGCACCTACAAATAGCGCCAAGGTAATCCAGCCGATGGCTTCAATTTGTTCACCATTCAGCTGAGCTCCAGCAGACAGAATCATCTGCTTCAATTCGCTGAACGAGACGGTATGGAAGTATTTGAATGTAAGAAAGATGCCGAGCAGAAAGCCGATGTCGCCAATCCTATTGACCAAGAATGCCTTCATGCCTGCAGCAGCATTCTTGTCATCCTCGTACCAATAACCAATCAAGAGGTACGAGCAGAGACCGACGCCTTCCCACCCGATGAACATCACTAGAAGGTTGTCGCCGAGCACTAGAAGCAGCATCATGAATACAAATAAATTCAGGTAGCTGAAGAAGCGATAGGTAGCTTTCTCCTCGTGCATGTAGCCACCGGCATAGATATGAATCAAGCTACCAATGCCAGTGATGATCAGAAGCATCAATCCAGAAAGGCGGTCGAGAATGAAGTTAAACGGCGCTTTAAACGTTCCCGCCTCAATCCATTCCATGCCGGTAATCACCTGCGCTTGACCGCCGCCGGCAAGAAACTGCAGGTAAGTTAAGAGGGCGCATACAAAAGCCGCGATCAAAGCAGACGTGCCCAGGATATGCGAGACGGTTGGTGACACCTTGCGGAGTACCAGGCCGTTCAGGAAGGCCCCTAGCAGAGGAAAAAAGAGAATCAACCAAAATAGCATCTGACTTAGACCTCCCGCGCCAACGACCGCCGCTATGACATTATCCGCGCAATATTCTCAAAAAATTGGTGTCAACTGTACCGTAGCGTCGGAATAAGGCGATGACCATGGCCAAGCCTACCCCTGCTTCACAAGCAGCCACCGTGATGATGAAAAACACCATAACCTGTCCGTCGAGGTTACCCAGCAAACGGGAGCCGCTGACAAATACCAAATTGACTGAGTTCAGCATGAGCTCGATCGACATGAGAACCAACAGTAGGTTACGCCGAAAGAGTACCCCAAGGGTCCCACACAAGAACATGAACGTCGCCAGAACTAAATAGTGATTAATGCTAACCATGGGCAAGTCTCCGCTTATCACCTTCTGTGGCACTTTTTGGGCGGTCTTTTTTAGCGATGACGATGGAAGCTATGATCGCCAACATGATCAGCATCGACGCTAATTCAAACGGCCAGAGGTATTTAGTATAAAGGACCATCCCAACCGTGAATGTATTGCCGCCAGCGCTATTGATGGCTTCGGCGGTCATTTCGCCAGAGACTCCGGTGGGCTGGCCGAACACAAGCATGCCTCCAACCACCGCAAAGGCAATCACCGTCAGCGCCAGAACGCCCACCTCAGGTGCCGCAATCTGGACTTGACTCCGTTGGTCGGGATCTAGATTCAGTAGCATGATGACGAACATGAACAGAACAACGATGGCCCCGGCGTACACCAGGATCTGGATCGCGGCGATGAAATGGGCTTCCATACTGGCGTATAGCCCAGCCAGCAGGAACAAGTCTCCCACTAGGAAGATTGCGCTAATGACGGGGTTACGACTAGTTACCACCATCACCGAGCACAAGGCGATCAGGCCTGCGAAGGAATAAAACAAGAGTTCTTGACTCATAAGCGGGCTCTTCTCTCCGTCCTCAGTGACGCGTGACAGTGTCGAATATGGCCACAACAAGTGCGGTTATCAGTAAGTTAAATAGACCAATCGGTAACATGAACTTCCAGCCCAGAGCCATCAGTTGGTCATAGCGGAACCGCGGCAGTGTCCACCGGACCCACACATAGACCCACATAAAGAACCCGGCCTTCAGCAACAGAAACAAGAAGCCAACCAGAGCAGCAAGCCAGTCCAACCCGAAAGCGATTTTAAGTAGCAAATCATAAGGTACGAACGGTACTTGCCAGCCGCCAAAGAATACTGTCGCCGCCAAAGCGGACAGCACAAACATCGCAACATATTCTGACAAGAAGAAGGCGGCAAACTTGGCGGAGTTATACTCGGTGTGGAAACCCGCCACCAATTCGCTTTCGCCCTCAGCTAGGTCGAATGGCGAGCGATTGGTTTCCGCAAACATGCAGATAAAAAATAGGAAGAAAGATATCGGTGCTCGAACGACTCCCCAAGACCACGGGAATGCCGATTGAGCGATGACCATCTTGTTGAGATCCAGCGTGCCAAATATGATCACCAGTGGGATCAGAGACATCCCGAGGGGGATTTCATAACTGATCATTTGCGCCGAGGCTCGCAGAGACCCGAGGAGTGAGTATTTGTTGTTACTAGCCCAGCCAGCTAGCGTGACCCCGTAAACTGCTAAGCTAGACATGGCCAGGATGAACAGAAAGCCGACATCCAATCGAATCGGGCTAAGGCTGATTTGTTGGCCGAAGACGGTGATGTCATTGCCGTAGGGAATGGCACAAGCTACCAGAAAGGCGGTGAAAACACTAAAAATTGGAGCGATATGGTAAACTACTTTGTTAGCTCCTGTAGGTACCACCTCCTCCTTAAAGATCAATTTTACGGCATCTGCCGCAGACTGCAGCAGACCATAGAGACGAAACTTACCAATGCCGACCCTATTTGGACCTTTTCGCCGCTGCATCATGGCGGGCGCGCGCCTCTCCGCCCAGACCATGACCGGAGGTATCTGCAGGCAGAGGACTACGATTATCAAAATCTTCACGATTGATGCAATGATCTGGATGGCTGCATCACTGCTTAGGAGTGCCACTAGATCTGTCAGTCCCATTCGAGAGCTCCGCGTTTAACTACATAAACGTACCCTGCAAAGAGCACGGCCAAGAAGACAACGATTTCACCGATGCCGAACCATCCGAGCTCCCTGAAGGTCATCGCCCAGAGATACAGGAAAACGGTTTCGATATCGAATAGAATGAAGAGGATCGCAGTAAGGTAGAACTTGACGCTCATCTTGTCGCGTTCACCAACGATCGGAACACCGCACTCGTATGGCTCTGATTTGATGCGGTTGGGCTTGCGCGGGCCGGCAAAATGCGCAAGCCCACTGAGGATGCCGCCGAGGCCGACACCAAGGAGCAGCACAATCAGGACTGGCAGGTAAGGGTTCATCGAGTTTGTTACCTTATCTAAACTTTACCAAACGGCACAAAGTCTACATCTTGCTATAAGGAAGCGCGCAATGACAGACGGACGTGGTGATACGATCTTAGTGCTTGGAGCTGGTAATTTCGGCACCTGCCTAGCGCAACACCTTGCTGAGAAAGGCTACCATGTCACCATATGGAGCCGCTCGCAAGAGGTGGTTGATACCATCAACGTTGCTCACAAAAACCCTAAGTATCTTAATACTATTAACCTATCACCTCGACTGCATGCAACCAAGTTAATTGATTCAGCGACGTTAGCATCGGTGGATGTAGTGATCCATGCAACGCCGACACAGACTATGCGCGAAGTATTAACGCAGTTGTCTCCTAATTGGCGTGCCGAGCTGTTGCTGATTTGTGCAGCAAAGGGGGTCGAGATGGGTACTCTGGACCTTCCAAGCCAGATCATTAGTGAGGTTTTGGGGGCGGAGGTGGCTATGCGTGCTGCGTTCTTGTCAGGGCCCAGCTTTGCCAGTGAGATCATGGCAAGGCAGCCAACCGCGGTGACTGCGGCAAGCCGAACGCCGGCAAGCGCTCAACGCGTGCAGTCCCTTTTTCACTCGGCTCACTTTCGCGTCTACAGCAGTGACGATCCGGTAGGGCTGGAAGTAGCAGGCGCGCTGAAGAACGTAGTCGCCATCGCCGCTGGTGCATGCGTAGGTATTGGCTTTCAGATGAACAGTCGCGCTGCGTTGATTACCCGCGGCTTAGCGGAAATCACTCGCATTGGCGTTGCGATGGGTGCGAATCCATTGACCTTCAATGGCCTAAGTGGGGTTGGTGATCTCTTTCTGACTTGTACATCTGAGAAGAGCCGTAACTTTAGTGTGGGTTACCGATTAGGTCAGGGTCAGCCCCTTGAAAAAGTATTAGCCGAGGTTGGCATGGCTGAGGGCGTTTCGACGGTCAAAGCTGCTCATGATTTGGCTCTCAAGCTCAATGTGGATGCTCCGATCACGAACGAAGTTTACCGCGTGCTATACGAGAACAAGCCGATGGCTCAGGCTGTGATGGACCTTTTGACGCGCGAGGCAAAGCCAGAAGTTAGCTTCGGTCCACGCGGTTAACAGTCACGGCTTGTCCGACGAGGGCTGCATTGCCACAGAATTTGTCAATCGCTTGGTCATCAAGAATGTCGTTCAGGCTAACTCCAGGGGTGGAGCTGGCCAGAGATTGTTTGATACCCTTGCGATGATGGCCCCAGCCGTGCGGGACACTGACAACGCCGCGCATAATTTTGGCAGAAACTTTTACTGGCAAAGTGATGCTTCCAATGTCTGTGCTGAGCTCGATCGTAGTGCCATCGGTAATCCCCCGCGCAAATGCATCTTCTGGATTCAGAAGTGCGTAGCACTGATTACGGGATTTGTTCAGGCTGGGGCAATTGTGCATCCATGAATTGTTGCTTTTGAGGGAACGGCGTCCTACCAGCACTAGCCTATCCCCGATGGACTGAGGCCGACTCGATGTGCACAGGTCTGTCCAAGCGGCAACAAATGGCGGCGGACATAATTCGATCATTTTGTGCTTGGTGAACAAACGTCCGGGTAAACAGGGTGTGAGGGGGCCAAGATCGATTCCATTAGGATTAGCAATAATTTTTTTTAGGCTCATTCGCTGCTTACGATAAGGTCCCAAGCGAAGCGCTAAATCCAGTACGAATCTTGAACCGAGGCGCAGTAATAGTCTCGCCATAACGCTCTGTCGCCACCTAGCGAGGCGATTGCCTGAGATCGAAAGTCTCGACCAGAGCTCCATTAGGATGCCCCAGTCATCATAGCTATCACCGGGAGGGTCTATCAGTCTGGGCGAGAACCGGACTTGGTTTCGCAGCGCGAAGGCATTGAAAACGAGGTCGAAATGATCCCGTTCCAAGGGGCTAACGGGTGGTAAGATGTAGTGAGCGAAACGCGTAGTCTCGTTGCGGTAGAAATCTATGGCCACATAGAGTTCAAGGCCTGCGAGGGCTGTTTCCAGTTTCTGTCCGTTAGGTAGCGATAGCACAGGATTACCGGCGATGGTGAAGAGGCCGTGCACCTGTCCCTTGCCGGGTGTCCGAATTTCGTCGGCGAGAGTTGCAGCCGGAAGCTCTCCGCTGAACTCTGGCAAATTGCGTACCCGACTGCGCCGCCGATCAAAACTGCCGCAGCTCCCTGATTTAGCCATCAGGTTGACAATGTCTACAGCTGGCCGCGTGAATAAAGCCCCGCCTTCGCGGTCCAGATTGCCGGTCAGTATATTGATAAGGTTGATGAGCCAATGGCACACCCCGCCGAAGCGCTGGGTCGATACACCCACCCTGCCGTAGCAGACTGCCCGGTCGTAGCGCAGTAGGTCGTCGCTGATGTTCTGTACTACTTGCTGTGAGATCCCTGTCATTGACTGAATATTTTCTAGCGGCAATGAATTGATGAGGTTGGTGAGGTCACCTAACCCGGTCACCATCTTCTCGAGATGTCGCAGACGTGGGGTCAACAAGAGTCGCTGTACTATCGCGGCCAAAAAATAGGCATCCGTACCAGGTTTGATAAAGTGATGCTCGGTGGCAACCGCCGCGGTTTCGGTGTACCTGGGGTCGATTACGACAACTTTCCCACCGCGCTTGGAGATGGTCTTGATGCGGGACGATAGACCGGCTCCCGATAGCAGACTACCGTTAGACACCGCCGGGTTGGCACCCAAAATGAGCATGTATTCGGTGCGGTCGACATCGGCGATCGGAATCAGCATCTGATGTCCGAACATTAAATAGGCAGCGAGCATGTGGGGCAGCTGGTCCACTGATGTCGCCGAGTATTTGTTGCGGGTTCGTAATGAGCGTAAAAAAAATGGCAGCGCCAAAAGGTTGCCAAAATGATGGGAATTCGGATTACCGAGATAAGTTGCAATGGTGGAGGTGCCGTGTTGACGCTGCAGCTCTTTTGTTTTGCGGGCGATTGAGGTGAAGGCTTCGTCCCATGTGATTTCGACAAATTCATCGCCTTGTCGTTTTAGCGGTCGGCGAATTCGGTCAGGATCGTAGTAAAGGTCTGCTAGCCCCTGCGACTTTGGGCAGTACGCACCGGCACTGAACACGTCTTGAGTATTGGCCTGAATGCTATAGATTTCTTTGGCGCTGTGCTCGACTGTCAGACCACACATGGCCTCGCAGAGATTACAGACACGAGTTGCTGTTTTCATGGCTCTCTTGCCTACTTGTCTGGGCTCATGGCAAAGTACGCTTGCCGAATCGCCAAGCTTCAGAAGGACATCTTATGCCAGATCGGAATTTCTACCAAGATATCGAGCGCTTCAATGCGATGTATCAACTCGACTCGAATACTGAGCCGACCCTGCTCGGGCCAGAGCGGGTGCGAAACTTTCATGACATCTTGGCCGAAGAGGTCAATGAAGGCCTGGACTTAGCGACCAAATATGAGGCTCTTGTGGCCGCGCAGAGCGACTTGGATAGTGACAAAAAATTAGCAGTTCTGACTGAGCTTAGCGATTGGTTGGGAGACTTAGTAGTTTACTGTGCCAGCGAAGCTAGGCGTTGGGGTTTACCTCTAAATCGTATTCTCGATGTGATTATGCAGTCGAATTTCTCCAAGTTGGGTGAAGATGGTCAGCCCGTCTATGATCATCGCGGTAAGGTTATGAAGGGCCCCGGTTATTGGAAGCCCGAGCCAAAGATTCAGGAGCTCCTAAACCAAGACTAAATCTCAGAGTGCCCCCGCCGATAACATAACATTGTTGGAGGCGGTCTTATGGTGGAATTTAGGTCAATTGAAAGACGCAGTCGTGTCCGTCGAGATTATTGGTGGGCCTCTTCCTTAGCTTTGACCTGTTTCGTGGCGATTGGTGCTGCGGCCGCAGCTGTGATCGGGCGCAAGTCAGGGCCTGAGCTGGGACCTGCTATCCTGGTCTTGTCATTACTGACCTTCCCTTACATAGCCTTTGCGACTACCTCGCTTTTGCGGGATTTGCAGATCTGGATCGTAAGAGTAGGGCCAGTCAGCCTGCTTTTTATTGGTTTATATTTTGTCGCAGCATACCTGATTTATGCATTCGGAACTGGTGTTTTTTCTCCTGTCGGACTGCGGCGCGTCATCGTGTTTTTGGTAGTTCCGACGGCATTGATATGGTCAGCTGGTTGTGTCAAACAAGTGGTTTGGCAAGACTGGATTGCCTTAGCAAGCATTTGGCTGCCTTTTAACTTCGGATGGATTGATGGAATTTGGGAGTGGCCGCAAGGGCAAGCCGGTTACATCCTAAACACGCCCATGGCCGTAAACCTTGCGTTGGCGCTTTATATTGGCTACCGACGCTTAGACGCATTTTCATTTCGCTTAAGTTGGCGATGGACGGATTTACCTCTCTTACTAAAAGCCCTCGCAGGATTTCTGATCATTGCACTCCCCGTCGGCCTGGGGTCGGGCTTTCTGGCGCTAAATCCGCAGTTGGAGTGGACAAAATTGCTGGGCTCCCCGCTTGCGATCTTTTGGTTTATCGCGTTGCCAGAGGAGCTACTTTTTCGTGGCCTGATGTTTGGAATGTTGCGACGAGTTACCAGCAAGACTTGGTTGGCCCTCGTGATTTCATCGCTGCTTTTTGGTATCTCTCATTGGCATAATCCAGGATTACCAGACTTCCGTTATGTGGGGTTAGCCGCAGTTGCTGGAATGTTTTACGGATACACATTTTTGCGTTCGAACAATCTGACCGCAGCGGCTTTGTTGCACACAACGGTGGACACGCTTTGGGATTTGTTTTTTCATGCGACTAATTAAATTAATAATTACAAATAGTTATAAATATTTATCTACTCAACACTGCGGTTGTGATGGACACATGCATGGCATTTGATCAACATGCTTGAGTCGGGTTGACGAACATAAACCAGTATAGACGCAAGTAATCCCACGCTATCCATGGTGCAGAGGCAACTGTGGGCTCTGCTAGTTAAGTGCGGTCTATGCCTTGTGATTAAGTTCAGAGCAGATGGTCAAAAAAGCAAAAAAAGTAGTGAAAAAAGCAGTGGTCGAACCAGACACCTCGGCCGCGGTTATGGCCAAGGTTCGCAAGTCTGCAAAGCAGATCACCACGAGCAGTACGGCTGAGTATTTTGCGAAGAACCTGCAGCAGGTCGGGTTCTCGTCTCCGGTCAAGGCGGTGCTGACCACTGTAAAAGAGGCGCTCGATAACTCGCTCGACGCCTGTGAGGATGCTGGAATACTGCCGGAGATCAAGCTTCATGTAGAAAAGCTTGGACCTGGGACGATGAAAAACACCGACCAGATTCGCATCATGGTCGAAGATAACGGTCCCGGTATCGAGCCCGATGATGTAGCGAAAGTGTTTGGCGAATACCTAGCATCGTCGAAATTCGGCCGTGGCCGCTGCTCGCGCGGTCAGCAGGGCATCGGTATCTCCGCTGCGACCACGTGGGCTATGCAGACCACAGCCACGGGTGCTCAGGTCGTCACAAAGACAAAAGGTGCGCGCAAGGCTTTCCGGTGTGTAGTCGACATGGACCTAAAGCACAACAAGGGTCTACTGCGCGACAAGACCACGATTGATTGGGCTCGTCCGCACGGTACCAGCATTGAATTCCAATTAGATGGCCGTATTCAGCTTAACGGTGAGGGCGGGATACTTAATTACATACGCAGTACGGTACTTCTCAACCCACATATGACTTTGCACTATGAAATCTCAGATGTGTCGCCTGCTTCCATAGAGCGGGTAGTTAATACTGTTCCCGTGGTCCCGCAGGCCACGGAGCCGCATCCCCATACCATGAAGCTGGGCGAGTTCATGTCGCATGCTCGTCTGTTCGGAAGGATCAAGACTAGCATCTGGTTGAAGCGCGGTTTTTCCCGTGTTTCCGATAAAACGCTCAGCGACTTGGTAACAAAAAAGGGCATCAAGAAAAAAATTCTGGATAGCTTTGTAGATGCGCTTCCCGACGCGGACTTTAAGGCTGTATTTGCGGCTATCCAAGATGTAGAATTACTTCCTCCCGCGACAACATCTGTTCTGTCAGTAGGCGAGGATGGGCTGGCGTTAAGCATTCGTCGCCTTGGTGATATAGACTTTTTTGCTGTGCTCTCGCGTAAACCGATGATTTGCGATTTTAAGCCGGTGCAGGTCGAAGTTGCGATAGCTCGATTGCGCGAGCGACGCGGCGAAGATAATGAGCAGCAGGTGCAGGTTCTGCGCTTCGCTAATCGCGTGCCGCTGCAGTTTGATAAAGCTGCATGTGCAATAGTGAAAGCGCTGACATCAGTCAATTGGCGATCCTACGGCCTAAAACAACCGCGTAATGCCTTGCCTCTAGGCCCCTATATCGTGGCGGTCAGCGTCGTATCCCCCTTCATCAAGTTCAAGAATGCCTCGAAGGAAACTATCGATGCTTCAGATGAACTGGTTGAAGAGCTCCGTAGAGCTTTGATGCAAACTGGCCAGCGTTTGTCGCGCTACTTGAGTAGGGAGCACAAGGCCGATGAACTGGAACAGAGAGTTCAGCACATTGAGCAATTTGGCCCGATCCTGGTCGACACTCTCGGCCGAATTCTGGGCGCATCAGAAGAACGCAAACAGCTCGCCACTGCCGGTTTGGCTAAGATCCTTGAAAAGGACACCAAGGGAATGAAAAAGGACTTGGCGGCTGCAGAAGGTCGCCTTGCAAGCTATTTGGAAGAGAAAAAATCAAGATTGGCTGGATTCTTCGAGGGCTTAGAGCAAGAGGATCAGGCGAGCGTTGTCGATCGTGAAGCTGCCGCTCCAACGGCCAAGGTTAGTAAGGGAAAACGTTGATATGGCTAAGAGCCCGCAAGTGACGCGGCGCACCGCGAAGAAGCAATCAGAAATCATCTCTTTGGGTACAGAGCTCTGTGAGCGCATGCTGGCTGATTTAGAGCGAGCCAAAAGGCCTATTCTAACTGCCACCAAGTGTTCATTGGATAATTCGCTCTATAATCCGAAGGTTGGATTTCTTACCCCTGGTGGTAAGAAGGTTTCTTCCGAGCTAAACGTGAGCTCAGTTAAGAAGATGTCCCGTGCAATTTTTATGCTTGAGATTCTCTTGCGTAACGTTGAGATCTCTAACATCAATACAAAGCGCGAGCTTTACTACGTTGCCAAGGGTTTGATGAAGCATGAGAGCAAACTTCGTCCTTTAGACTTCCAGGATCAAGATGAGTCAGATTCAGTGATCGACTTCATCTGCGAGATGATGGAGGCCTATCGTGAAGAGCTAAATTGTGTGGCCGACGATCGTGGCGGTCAAACCTACTCAAAGCAGTTGGTAGTGCAGGAGACGGAACTAGACGGGAATGTCTCAACGATTGACCTGTCGACGCTCGGCACAGCTCCCTATCAGCCTAAGAATAGGCCGCAAAATTTAGTACTCAGTGCGAGAGAGCCAATTGATTTTTGTCTAATCATTGAGTCTCAGGGCACGGCCAATACATTGGTGGCCAATGGCTTCACCAAGCGCCACAGGTGTATTCTGATCGGCGCTCAAGGTGTGCCATCAAACGCAGTGCGGGCATGGGTTAAGCGGATTCAGGAACAGTTGCGTGTGCCGCTCTATTTCTTCGGCGACCTTGATGCTTATACCATGCAAAACATCTACCGCACTCTAAAGGCGGGATCGGCAGCTTCGCTGATCCGTAACTCAGACTTTTGTGCACCAGAAGTGAAGTTCCTAGGGGTTTTGCCTGAAGATATCGCGAAATATGATCTAGTTGATTACGCTGTTAAGGAGTCCGATTTACAAGAAGGTCGGGCATTAAAGAAGGCGCGTGATGCCTTGTCTAACGATCCCTTCTTTAAAGACAAGAAAAATAAAGAATTGAAGGCAATTCTCGACTGGTTGGTTAAAAATAAGCGTCGATGCGAGCAACAGTCTTTTATCTCCGTTGACCCAAGGGACCCCCAAATGATGGAAAAAATCATCATTGAGAAGATTAAGAACGGTAATTACATCGATTAAGTCAGAATCATGACATCTGTTTATGGATACGGTGGCCTGGTAGATGCCATTCGCAGCGAGATGGCATCGGGGCGGCGTGTTCAGGTTGCTGGCATCTCGCCTACGCTTGCGGAGTTGGTCCTCCTGCGCTTGGCCTGTGATCAGCATGAAAATCCTCGCCCAATTGTCCTCATAGTCCCGACTACAAAGGACATATCGGTCTGGCTAAACTTTTTGAGCACAGCCACCCTTGGTATGCATTCGGCTCTGCCGCAATTCGCTGGCGCATTGTTGCCATTTTACTCTTCATTCGGAAACGACCGATTTATCAATCACAGTCTTGCGCGTCGGCACCGACTATATGCTTTGGAAAAGCTGCGGGAGCTTCAAAGCAATGTAGTGGTCGTCACCACTCTTCAGGCTTTGGGACAAACAACGATACCTTCAGTCGATTTGCAGCGTGCTTGTGTTCAGTTGCGAGTTGGTGACGAGATTGATCAAGATCGGCTCATTAGTGAGCTGGAAGACTTAGGATACACGCCCGCTGCAACAGTTACCGACGAGGGTACTTATAGTGTTCGTGGTGGCATTATTGATGTCTTTTCCATCCAACGTGACGAACCTGTTCGCATCGAATTTATTGGTGATACCGTTTCATCAATGCGTGTCTTTAATGCAACCGATCAGAAGTCCCGGGGGGCTTTAGAGAATTTGCTTGTCGTCCCGGCCTATGAGGCCATCACTCCGGCCTCTTCGCGCAAGGATCAAGCGCAGCAATTGTTTAATACTTTGCTTGAGCAGAACGTCCCCGCAGCTGATCGCGACGGTATGGTGGGCCAGTTTCAGCAAGGATTGAAGTTTAATGGTTTTGATATGTTGGCGCCGATTTTTCGGCCCACATCAGTAGCGACCTTAGCGACATTTCCGGAGTCAGTAGTCTTTTTGTTCCCCCAATCGATCACAGCGTGTTTTGAGGCCTACACTAGTCATGTAGCCGCAATCGATTTGGCGTATCAGCAGGATCAAGCTAGGCAGCGGCCGGTTTTGCCCCCAGCTTCACATTTTGTGCCGGCGGCATCATTGACCGCTTTTCTTGACGCGCGAGCGCGAGTGATCGAGTTTGGTAATCCCTTTGCAAGTGAGCGCGCCAGCTTCTTGCGGACAGAGGCTAGGTTTGTCATTCCGGGCGCACCTATGGCCCAGTCCCCCGGCGCTGAGTTGTTTGATAAATGGATACAGTTATTTGATGAAGTCACCCGGCAGAAAGATGGAACCGTCGCTCTTTTAGCTCAGCATGAAGAGCAATGTGAGCGCATCGTCAATCTCCTAAAGCATCGAGGCTTTAAACCGCTAGTTGATCCAGATTTGCTCCTTAAGATTTCTCGGGACCAACTGAAAAATGGCTCGATACATGTTGGTCGCGGAAATTTGTCGTCCCATGCGTGGTTCGAGGACAAGGTTTTACTTTTAGTGCCGGAGCAAGCGCTTTTCGGTACTCCGCCACGCAAGCCGAAGCCTGCCTCGCAAAAACTACAGAACTTTCTGAATTCCTTCGCGGACCTAAAGGTTGGTGACTTAGTTGTCCACGTCCAGCATGGAATTGGACGTTATACCGGGTTGACTAGTTTGGTCGTGGCGGGATTAGCGAGTGACTTCCTGCTGATTGAGTATGCTGGTGGAGATAAGGTCTATCTCCCGGTTGACCGATTGAGTCTACTTCAGCGCTACAATAGTGGCACTGAGAGCGGTGGACATCATGCTCTCGATAAACTGGGCGGTCTAGGCTGGGAGCGGCGTAAGGCAAAAGCCAAGGGTGCGATTCAGGACATGGCGGCTCAACTATTAAAGCTGCATGCTCAGCGCAGTATCGCGACACTTCGTCCATACACTTTGCCGGATGATGAGTATCTCAAGTTTGAGGCAGAATTTCCTTACGATGAGACAGATGATCAGCTCCGTGCCATCCACGACGTGGAGTCTGATTTGGGTGCTGGTAAGCCGATGGATCGGTTGGTATGTGGTGATGTTGGCTTTGGCAAGACAGAAGTAGCCTTGCGGGCGACGATGCGCACCGTGCTTGAGGGCTCACAGGTGCTGGTCCTCGTGCCGACAACGGTACTTTGCTACCAGCATTATCGGACCTTCAAACAGCGCTTGGAGAATCACGGCGTACGCGTGTCGCAAGTTAATAGATTCGTCTCAGCTGCAGCCATAAAGGAGGCTACGGAGGGGTTGGCCAAGGGTAACGTTGATGTTTTGATCGGCACCCATCGTCTGCTCTCTAAAGATATTAAACCGCGTCGACTGGGATTATTGGTAGTTGACGAAGAGCAGCGCTTTGGCGTCACTCATAAAGAAAAGCTCAAAGAAGTTCGCGCAGGCGCTCATGTACTTACTCTCACGGCTACACCGATTCCCAGGACTTTACATATGGCGATGATCGGAATGCGGGATATCTCTATTATCGCCACTCCTCCTCCAGATCGGATGTCGATCAAGACTTACATAGCTCGTTTTGACGAAACTCTGATCAAAGAGGCCATAGAGCACGAGGTGAGACGCGGTGGCCAAGTATTCTTTGTCCACAACCGGGTCGAGGACATTGAGGAAATGCGCCTTTTTCTGAAGGCGCTGGTTCCTTTCGCAGAGGTTCGTGTGGGACATGGGCAGATGCCGGAACATCAGTTGGAGCGAGTAATCGTTGATTTTATTGAGCAAAAGTTCCAGGTTCTGCTCTGCACGACCATCATTGAATCCGGCATCGATATGCCGAATGTTAATACGTTGCTAGTTGATCATGCTGATCGCTTTGGTTTAGCGCAGCTTTACCAGCTCAAGGGGCGGGTTGGTCGTTCCAATCAGCAGGCATACGCTTACTTTTTGACCCCTGCCGAGGATCGCTTATCTGATGAGGGGCGGAAGCGCTTAGATGTGCTTGCAGCCCATCAGGAGTTGGGTGCAGGGTTCCAGATTGCTAGTCACGACCTAGAGCTGCGTGGGGCTGGTAATCTCCTCGGTGGTGAGCAGTCCGGACACGCCTCAGCAGTCGGCTTGGAGCTTTATACAGAGATGTTAGAAGATGCTATTCATTCGCTCCGGGGTGAACCGGTGCAAGAGCGTCTAGACACTGAGATTAAGTTACCGCTATCGGCCTTTATCGCTCCAGCATATGTGCCGGCGGAAAGCCAGCGTCTACAGCTCTATAAACGTCTATTTGCATCTGAGAGTGATGGCGAGCTAAGGGCGTTGCGGCAAGAGATGGAAGACCGTTTCGGAGGGCTACCCGATGAAGTCGGGTTGTTGTTCAAAGTAGCGCGTTTAAAACAGCAATTAAAGCAAATTAGCGCCTTACGCCTGACTTCTGGGAAAGGTGTGTGCGAGATCCGATTTGCTCCACTTGCTGATTCCATGATTGACCGCATTTTAGCGGTGATGGCTCGGCAGCCTGGTCTATATAAGTTGGCTCCCGATAACCGCCTGTTACTTTTCTTGGAAACCCCAGCTAAGCCATCCTTGGCTGAGCAAGAGGCCATGCTAACAACCTTGTCTGGACTCGTTGCTCCATTAGTCGACTCATTCGCCCAGCTTGCCTAGGTTCGGGGATTCGTGTGTTAAAATCTGAGCACTACTAGTCCGCCGTGAATGAGGTTGTCCGTCAATGCGTAAATTGCCGTACATATTGTCTTATTTGTGCTGTTTCGGGATTGGTGCCTATGCTTGGCGCCTTAAGTCGTCCGGAGTGGCTGTAGCTACCGAGGCACCGACACTACCCACGGATGCCGCGGTATCATCGCCAGATGGAAGCGGCTTAGCGAACGCTGCCATGATTCGTGTGGGTAATGAAACTATCACCCAAGACGACATCGACTGGGAGTTTCGTCAGCATATTAATAGTACCGTCGATCACGAGGTGCTCACTCCGATTCCTGATTTAGGTGATCGCTATAATCAAGAGTTGGTGTCACTCCGTCGAGCATTGATTGGAAGTATGATTGAGCGCAAGATTTTGTTTATTTATCTACAACAAGATCACGCCTTTGATTTCGACAAGCCTTCTCGCTACACGGTTTGTTTGTCTCAGTGGCAACAGGCTATGACCTCCCTCGAACCAACGACTAATAAAGCGAATCGCGAACGTATGAAAGCGAGCTTATGTGAGCGAAGCGTCATATCGCAGTATATGGCGGAGCGCCTTTTTGCGGATGTCCGACTGGAGGAGCGAGAGCTTCAAGAATACTATAAAAATCACCTTAGCGATTTTAAGACCCCCGAACGGGTTCGTATAAGGCATATTCTTGCAGCCAATGAAAGCGCGGCGAAGACGCTTCGCGCTCAGGCTAATCAGCACAACTTTGAGAGTTTGGCTCGGGAGCATTCCATTGCGCCTGAAGGGAGTAGCGGGGGCATTTTGGGTCCCTTTGTAAAGGGTGGCATGCCGGCAGTTTTTGAGGTGGCGTTTCACCTTAAGCCTGGTGAGATCACCGAAACATTGAAATCCAACTATGGATACCATCTTATTATGCTTTTGCAGCATTACCCTAAGCAGCAACAAGCATACCCTGAGATCCGCTCAAAAATTGCTGCAACACTCAGGAAAGTGAAACAAGAGGAGCATTTCAGTAAATGGGTGGAAAAAGCGCTGGCGGCTATAAGTGTGACAACCCCAAAGGCTGTTTGGTGACCGCTCTAAGCCTCTCCTTGCTTCAGCTCAGCAGGCCAACTATCTTGAATGCTCTATGCGATGAGTCTGTAGAGGAGCTACGATGGCGCTGAGGCAATTTCTTTGTAGTGTAGTTTTCCTGATTGCTACCGAATTAGTGGCTGAAACAGCGCCACCTACTTCGGTGGGTGCGCCCGAGGTCCTGTTGGATAAGGTTGCCGGCGTTGTTGCGGGTAGGCCCATTCTTTACAGCGATATAAAGACCAAGGTAGACAAAGGGCCACTTGTGGTTGTCTCCGAGTTCCCGCTGGATGAGGCGGCAGCACCGTACGATCGTGCATTGCAAGATGCTATCAATTTCCAACTCGTGCTTAGCCGGGCTAAGGAGCTCGAAATTGATGTGCGGGATGATGAGGTAAATGAGGATATCAAAGCATTTTTGGAGACTCGGAATCTGACTCGGGATGGTTTGCTCGAGCATCTAAAGCAAACGGGTATGACCTTCGAGGACTACAAAAAGGATTTTAAGGATCAAATGATCCTTCGTAAATTCCAGGGACGAGTTATAGCGCCGCTGATTAAACTCACTGATAAAGATGTGGAAACGTACTATCTGAAGCGAGCTGGAGCGGCGTCTGATTTACTTGAGTTAATTTTGCGGCAGGTTTTAATAAGTGTGCCTGCCGGGGCGACGCCAGCTGTTACTGAGGCCAAGCGCAGACTCGCTGCCGAGGTGCACCAAAAGATCGCTGATGGCATGGCATTCCAGGAGGCCGTGAAGATTTACTCAGACGATAGCCAAGCAAGAGAAAGTGGCGGCTTAATGCCCCCTGTCCGAGCAAAGGATTTGATAGGTGTTATAAGGAGTGCTGTTGAGCCACTTGAGATCGGTCAGTTCTCACTGCCAGTTCAGACGTCTATAGGTTTTCATGTTTTTCTTTTGGACGACAAAAAATTTGCCGGCAGCCGTGATTTTCTTAGCAAAAAAAGACAGTTAGAGGGCGAGTTGCGCAATCAGGAGCTGGTAGAGCAAACTCGTCACTGGCTGTCGGAGCAGCGCCAGCGCACTAAGGTAGAATTGCTACCAGAATAGCGAAATTCACTAGATCTGCGTCAGGCTATCTATAACTCGCCAACTAATTTGGGTTTTCTTCCCGCTTAGCAGTAGGTGCCCCCTATAGGATGACCCGACGGCAAGTGAGCCATAGGGTGCATCATACCGGAGGCATGATCCTGCTATTAGCTTGTCTCTTTGCTGATTGGTATTGACCCCATCGATACTTGTAATTTGCAGAATCCGCTCGATGCCTGGCTCGGCGAACTCAAGACCAAAAAGGGCCTGTGAGTTGCCAAAAACGAACAAACTGCAGCCCGAATCCTTAGCGAAAGTATCCTTAGTGAGCAGAAGGCGCACGATTTGTACCTGAATCTGCGGAATCAGTGGTTCGGGAACTGCACGACTATATCCCCTTAGAAGTGTGCCGGTCCAACTTCGTCGCCTACGACCACTTCCGATCTCGGAGCCAGCAAACGACTCACTAATGATGGTGTAAACCTTCTCACCAAGTCTGCTGCTGTCCGTAGACAAGAATTCCGCCTGATTTCGACTCCTGTCGGTAAGAAGAGCCTCGCCAATATAAGGCCCATCAGAGTCACTCGAACCTAATACAACAAACCTTGTGCCACCCGCACCTACCAGCACAAAGCGGTGTCTTGCGTTAATTACGGGCCCGGCATCAAAAGTCTCGGTATTCACGATGTATTCCCTGATTTCCTGGCTAACACAGCCGGGTATGCAAAGCGCAAATACTAGCGAACATGAAGCAGCAGTAAGTTTGTTCCTAATTACCATTGACACCAACCCGCTCATGTTTTAAAAGCACACTCCTCAGGTAAGCCTGCGACGAGCAAGCCTATGCCGAAACGCTTCAAAAAGCGCATTTCAGTATATTAGCTTCCCTCATAGCCTGCCACCTAAGAATCTAGAGTAATAGTAAGAGTGCTTTTTCCGCTAACTAAGTGGGAACAGGGAACCTATGGAAAGCCAGAAGATTCGTATCCGCCTAAGAGGCTATGATTACCGCCTACTCGACCAGTCGGCAGCAGACATAGTGGAGCGCGCCAAGAGAACCGGTGCCCGTGTTGCTGGCCCGATCCCGCTTCCTACTGGAATCAATAGATTCACAGTTCTTCGTAGCCCGCACGTTGATAAAAAGTCGCGCGAGCAGTTCGAGGTGCGGACGCACAAGCGAGTGATTGACATCTTAGAGCCAAAGCAGCAGACGATTGATGCCCTGATGAAGCTTGACCTTGCTTCTGGTGTCGACGTCGAGATCAAGCTCTACTAAAAGTCGAAGGTGCGTAGCTAGAGCTTAGTGATTAACCCCGAGGGTGCCGATAGCGGCCTCTCGATTGAACGAAATGACAGGTTGAAGGAATGACAACAGCCGGACTCATTGCCAAAAAGATCGGGATGACCCGAATGGTGGACGCCGAAGGGCAGATGACCGCGGTAACCCTACTGCAGTTGGAAACCCAGAAGGTGACCAAGATTTTGTCCGAAGAGCGCGATGGATACGTCGGATACCAGTTGGGCTACTTCGCTAAGCGCGAAAAGCACCTTAACAAAGCCGACACTAGTCGCCTCCGCAAAGCGAGTATTCAAGAGAACTTCTCTCGCTTTAAGGAATTTCGCGTAGAGAGCACTGGTGATCTTAGTGTTGGCGCGGACGTCGAAATCGGTAAGTTTTTTGAAGGCGTCAACGCCGTAGACATTACCGGGATTAGCAAGGGTTGCGGATTTTCCGGTGCTCACAAACGCTGGAATTCAGCTGTTGGTCGGATGTCGCACGGTTCGCGTTTTCATCGCAGTCCAGGTTCTTTGGGCATGCGAGCTACGCCTGGCCGTGTATTCAAAAATCGTCCTCAGCCTGGTCAGGAGGGTAATACGCAAACTACCATCCAGAACCTCCAGGTCTTGGACGTCGATCAAGCGAATAACGTGGTAGCGGTGAGGGGATCGGTTCCCGGACATCGGGACGGCTTCTTGATTGTGAAGCCCTCGGTCAAATTGAAGACCGCGAAAAAAGACGCGTCGAAGAAGTAATACGGGGGACGTAACGGTTATGGAATTGCAAGTTTATAATATAGATGGCAAAGCACTGAAAAAGATTCAGGTGCCAGACGAAATATACGACGTAGAGATGAACGGCGGAGTTCTTCACTCAGTCGTTAAGGCATACCAAGCGAATCGTCGTCAGGGCACGCATGCGACGAAGACAAAGGCTATGGTATCTGGCGGGGGCAAAAAGCCTTTCAAACAAAAAGGAACCGGCGGTGCTCGCCAAGGATCGACTCGTAACCCTCATATGCCCGGCGGCGGTGAGTCTCACGGTCCTCAGCCTCGTGATTATCGGCAGTACACCACTAAAAAAGCACGCCAATTGGCATTGAGAATTGCTTTGTCAGACAAAGCCCGTAATGGTCGCTTGTTCGTGGTAGATGATTTTGCCATTGCAAAATATAGTACCAAACACGTGCTGAAGGTCATGGGTAGTCTTAAGACTGCAAAGGCGCTCTTGGCTGATGAGCGTAAAGATGATGTTTTGTACAAATCTGCGCGGAACATCCATGGTGCTACAGCTCTGTTGCCAGCGGAATTGAACGCCGAAAATGTGCTTCGGTTTGAGAATCTCATCATCAGTGAGACTGCATTAACTACCTTGCAGCAACGGTTCGAGGAGAAGAAACGTGAATCCTTATGAAGTATTGGTGAAGCCTTTGCTCTCCGAGAAGAGCGACAAGGAACGCGAAAAGAGTAATAAGTATTCCTTCAAAGTCGCCCCCAAGGCGACCAAGCAGGATGTGCGTAAAGCAGTCGAAAGTCTGTTTAATGTGAAAGTGACTGCTGTCAAGACCCTTGTAACTCGCGGCAAAGTGAAGCGCCGTGGCAATCAAGAGTCCAAGCGGGCCAACACCAAGAAGGCCGTGGTCACCGTGGAAGCTGGTTCGAAGATTGGTGTGTTTGAGGCGCTGTAACGTCTAAGCAGAGCTCAGGTTTTTTAAGGGGTTTATCCATCAATGGCTATTAAGCAGTACAATCCAACATCGCCCGGTCGTCGCGGTATGTCCGTGGTTGATTACAGCGAGCTCGATAAAGTCAGTCCGCTCTCTTCTTTGCTTGATAAGAAGAAGAATCATGCTGGCAGGAATAATCATGGTCGCATAACTACTCGCCACCAAGGTGGCGGCGAGAGGGCCAAGTACCGGATTATAGACTGGAAGCGGAACAAACTCGACATAGTCGGTGTTGTTGAGTCAGTAGAGTATGATCCTAACCGTACGGCCTTCATTGCTCGCGTCTTGTACAAAGATGGTGAGCGCCGTTACATCCTCGCTCCAGATAAGTTGAAGAAAGGCATGGAGGTCATCGCCTCTGAGAAAGCTGACGTAAAAGTTGGCAACGCGATGCCCTTGAAGTCCATTCCTTTCGGTACTGACATCCATAATATCGAGCTTAAACCAGGGCGCGGCGCACAAATGGTTCGCTCCGCGGGTGCTAGCTGCCAGCTAGTAGGCAGAGTGGAGGGTTGGGCTCAATTGAAGATGCCTAGTGGTGAGATGCGGCGGGTTCAAGAAACCTGTATGGCAACTGTTGGTGCCGTGAGTAATCTCGATCATGCAAACGTAAGTATCGGTAAAGCTGGTCGTGCGCGCCATATGGGCATACGCCCTACTACTCGTGGTGTGGCTATGAACCCTATCGATCACCCACATGGTGGTGGCGAGGGTAAGACATCTGGCGGTCGTCATCCAGTGTCACCTTGGGCTGTTCCGACTAAAGGCTACAAGACGCGCAAAAATAAACGTACTGATAAAGATATTGTTCGCCGTCGTCAGAAGAAGACTGGCGGTTGAAGATAGCAGTTTCACTGGAGGTCATCCTTGGCTCGTTCAATTAAAAAAGGTCCATTCTTAGACCAGTATCTGCTCAAAAAAGCTGAGCAGGCACGCCAGGACAAGAAGCCAATTAAAACTTGGTCGCGTCGCTCAACGATCATTCCTGATTTTGTCGGCTTGACCTTTGCTGTTCATAATGGCAAGAAGTTCGTCCCCGTCTACGTCACGGAGAACATGGTCGGTCATAAACTCGGTGAGTTTTCGCCAACGAGGACTTTTATGGGTCATTCGGGCGACCGTAAGGTCAAGAAGGCCGGGGCATAGGCATTAGCTTAAGTTAGAGAGGAATTAGGGCCATGGCAGAGGCTTCGAGAGTAGTATTACGGAATCTTAGAATCACACCGAGAAAAGTGCGGCTAGTGGTTGACTTGGTTAGAGGCAAGCCTGTGCAATATGCTCTTGATTTGCTAAAAGTCACCAACAAGCGGGCGGCTCCGGTTGTTTATAAAATGATTCAGTCTGCCGTTGCCAATGCAACCAACAAATCTACTGTGGATGTCGATCGACTGATCGTGTCTGAGGGGTTTGTTAACGGTGGTGAGTCAATGAAGCGGTGGTTACCGCGGGCGCAAGGTCGCGCTACTGGTATCCTGAAACGTACGTCGCACGTGACCATCAAGCTGGCAGAGATTTGATCTCACGTAATGGAAAGGTGAGGCTTTGGGACAGAAAGTAAATCCAATCGGTTTCCGTCTAGGTACTACGCGCACGTGGTCGTCTCGTTGGTTTGCGGGCAAGCGTGATTACCCTTCCAATCTTATGGAAGACATCCGCATCCGCAGGTTTATCAACAAGAAGTTTGACTCTGCCGGTATCGCCCGGGTTGAGATCGAGCGCGCAGCTAAAAATCTGACGATAAACATACATTCAAGCCGTCCCGGTATTATCATCGGTAAGAAGGGCGCAGGTGCCGAGTCACTTAAGGCTGAGATAACCAAGATCTGTAAGATCTCGTCTGGTGAACCGGTTTTAAATGTTTTCGAGGTTAAAAAGCCAGACCTTGAAGCTCGTTTATTAGCTGATAGCGTACGCCAGCAGCTAGAGCGTCGGGTTTCCTTTCGCCGGGCCATGAAAAAGACCATTGCTTCAGCGACCAAGGCTGGTGCAAAAGGAATCAAGATTCAATGTTCGGGTCGCCTTGGCGGCGCAGATATGTCTCGTACCGAGCGTTATATGGAAGGCCGCGTGCCTCTACACACAATTCGTGCAGACATTGACTATTCGACCGCTGAAGCATTGACCCAATTCGGTCTTATCGGCGTAAAAGTTTGGGTGTTCCGTGGCGAGGTTTTCGATACGGTTCAGTGATCTAAGGAGATAGTTAGAGATGCTCGCGCCAAAGAAAATGAAATACCGTAAGTCCCAGAAGGGCCGCGTTAAAGGTCACGCTCAAAAAGGTGCCGAATTAGCATTCGGCGACTATGGGATCATGGCCACGGAAAATGGCCGGATGACTGCTCGACAGATTGAAGCTGGACGAATTGCGATGACGCGCCACATAAAGAGGGGCGGTCAGGTTTGGATCAAAGTGTTCCCGCATTTCCCGGTGTCCAAGAAGCCTGCAGAGGTACGGATGGGTGGCGGTAAAGGTAGTGTTGAGCGTTACGAGGCTCGGATTCGCGCGGGCCGGATCATTTATGAAATGAAGGGCGTGGATGTGGCGACTGCCACGGAGGCTTTGTCGTTGGCCGCCTCGAAATTGCCCCTGAGAACTAAGTTGATTGTCCGTGGACTCGACCCTTGGGCCTGAGAGTCTAATAGCGAGCAGATAAACGAGATTTAGGTGAATCATGGAACCACAGAAACTGAAAATTGAAGAGCTGAAGAGTTTCGACGCGGCCAAGCTACGCGAGACAGAGAATGATATCCGGCGTCAGCTCCACGAGATACGCATGGATATTTATTCTGGCCCAAGCAAGCACACGGGCAAGATCCGTGGTTTGCGCAGGTCTTTGGCGCGGGTTTTAACTATGCAACATGCGGCCTCACTTGGAGTAGTTGTAGTTGCAGGTGGTGCCCGAGCTGCCTCAAAAAAATCAGTGACCACAAAAAAGTAACAGGTAGGCGAACGTGAGCGAAAAAGATCACAAAGAGAAGACAACTAGGCAGGTTCGCGTTGTCGTTACCAGCGACAAAATGAACAAGTCTCGAGTGGGTACCCTTGAACACTTAGTCAAGCATGCCAGCTACGGTAAGTATCAGCGCAGGCGGACAAAGTTGATGTTCCATGACGAGCAGAACGAATCGAGGGCTGGTGACATAGTCTTGATCACTCAGACGCGCCCTTTGAGTGCTCGTAAGAAGTTCGCCTTGCTACAGGTAGTGAAAAAGGGTGAAGAATAATCAGCCTGGGTGACCCTCGGCTATTGGGGAATAGACAGTCATGATTCAGATGGAAACAGTTCTGCAGAGTGCAGATAACTCCGGCGCGAAGCGCGTGAAGTGCTTCAAGGTCATCGGCGGGAGTAAGAGGCGCTACGCCTCAGTAGGCGACATCATTGTTGTATCGATCAAAGAGGCTTTGCCCAATAGCAAGGTGAAGAAGGGCACAGTCCACAAGGCAGTGGTTGTCCGCACCAAAAAAGAAATACAGCGTGACGATGGGTCAACGATCCGTTTTGATGAGAATGCATGTGTTCTTATCAAAGGCAAGGATAACGAACCGGTTGGGACTCGAATATTCGGCCCGGTGGCTCGCGAGGTTAGGGTCAAGGGCTACGGTCGTATTGCATCCCTAGCGCCTGAAGTTCTCTAGGAATATAAGAAACAAGAGCATAGTCTCCGATAGAGAGTGTACGAGAGGTTTAAGGTGAAGTACGAGCCTACATTGAAATCTAGGTATAAAGACCAGGCAGCGAGCTTGAAGCAAGAGCTCGGTCTGGAAAACGCGATGTGTATACCTGTTCTGAAGAAGATCGTTGTCAACATTGGTCAAGGCGACGCTACTCAGAATATCAAGACGTTAGAGGGTGCAGTGTCTGACCTTATCGCTATTACTGGACAGAAACCAGTGATGACGAAGGCTAAGAAGAGCATTGCGACCTTTAAGTTGCGTCAAGGTATGCCGATCGGCGCTGCAGTGACTCTGCGCGGTGATAGGATGTATGAGTTCCTCGATCGTTTTATCAACATCGCGGTTCCACGTATCCGTGACTTTCGGGGTTTTTCTTCGAAGGCTTTTGATGGCCGCGGGAATTACAACGTAGGTATTAAAGAACAGATCATTTTCCCGGAGATCGACTATGACAAGGTCGATCGGGTACGTGGCCTTGGTATCACACTTGTAACAAACGCAAAGAACGACGTGGAAGCGAAGGCTTTGCTTGATAAATTCAATTTTCCCTTCAGGAAAGCCTGAACGGGTTTTGACAGGAGTGTCTTGAATGGCGAGGCTAGCCTCCATTGAGAAGTGCAACAAAGTTAACCGCAAGGTGCTTGCGCGTAAAGAAGCGTTGCTCAAAGTAATGAAGGAAAAGAAGCTGAAATGGCGCGACGTGAAAGTCGGCTTGCAGTTTTCGACGCGTGCTTATACACGTTGTAATAACTGTGGTCGTCCTAAGGCGGTTTACCGGAAGTTTGGCATTTGCCGAATCTGTTTCCGCCTGTTTGCCCTAAAAGGCTTGTTGCCGGGTGTTACAAAGGCCTCCTGGTAATTATAACTAGAGAATACTTACGTAATTCGGAGTTTCCGTTCGATGAACATCACAGATCCAATCGCCGATCTTTTGACCCGCATCCGCAATGCACAGCGTGCCGGGCTTGAGGTAGTGTCGGTTCCAGCTTCCAAGATGAAAATTGGGATTACCCACTTACTCAAGGAAGAGGGTTATGTTCGGGCGTACAAGTGCGTGCGTGATGGCGGCCAAGGTGTGCTGAAGATTGCTCTGAAGTACGCGGATGATGGTAAAGCTGTCATAACCGGCTTAGACCGTAAGAGCCGTCCTGGCCGTCGGTACTATGTTAACGCTGAGAGCATTCCCTTCGTAAAAAATGGTTTCGGATTCGGGGTCGTGTCAACTTCGAAGGGCCTCTTGACTGACCGCCAGGCGCGTACAGACCGTGTTGGCGGGGAATATATTTGCTCAGTCTACTAAGCTAATTGACGGCGGGAAGAGATATGTCAAGGATCGGAAAAAGACCAGTAAACCTCCCGAAAGGGGTGGAAGTTAAGCTCAGCGGACAGACCTTGAGTGTCAAGGGGCCAAAAGGCAACCTGAGCCGTGAGCTGCACAGCGATATTGACGTCAAGGTGGACGGGCAGACTATGACTTTCGAGCCCAAGGCTGGAAGCGATGATGCTGGTCGGTTTCACGGTCTGACTCGGACGCTCGTGAGTAACATGGTGGTCGGTGTGACCGATGGCTTTAGCCGGCGATTGAAGTTGGTTGGAGTCGGTTATAGAGCCGCTGCTCAGGGTAAAGGCGTGACTCTCAGTTTAGGCTTCAGTCATCCGGTAGTTTACGATGCACCAGAGGGCATCGAGCTAAAGGTTGAAGCGCAAACGGTAATCGTCGTTAGCGGTGCCGATAAAGAGATGGTCGGCCAGGTAGCCGCTAAGATTCGCGGATTTAGACCGCCAGAGCCCTATCATGGCAAAGGCGTCCGCTACGAAGACGAGCATATTGCGACCAAAGTAGGTAAGGCTGCCGGTAAAAAATAATCGGTGATTCAGAAAGACGAGATATAGCCATGGCTAAGACATCTGAAAAAGCAGTGCTGCGTGAGCGGCGTAAGAAAAGGATCCGCGGCAAAATTGGCGGCGGTACAGGAGAGCGTCCTAGGTTGTCGGTATTTCGATCCGACCGTCACGTGTATGCTCAGGTAATTGACGACTTGCAGGGTGTGACTTTGGCGAGCGTGAGTTCGTTTGAGAAGGGTCAGCATCGCAGAGCGAATATTGAAGTGTGCCAGGAGCTTGGTAAAAAGTTGGCGGAGCGCTGCAAAGCTAAGAGCATTGGCTCGGTAGTCTTCGATAAAAACGGCTTTTGCTACCACGGGCGCGTGAAAGCGTTAGCTGACGGCGCGCGTGAGGGCGGACTTCAGTTCTAAATTTTACAGCGATTCACTTTAGTGAGGATATCAGGTGGCAAGGGAACAAAAAACAGAAGGCGAACCGTTACAGGATCGAGTCGTCCATATAGCTCGGGTAGCAAAAGTTGTAAAAGGCGGCCGACGCTTCAGCTTTAGCGCTCTTGTAGTTGTTGGAGACGGCAAGGATCGGGTGGGCTTCGGCCTAGGTAAAGCTGGCGAGGTTCCTGATGCCATTCGCAAGGCGTCTGATCAAGCCAAGAAGAATATGATCAGGATTCCCACTTTTGATGGCACCATTCCCTATGAAGTAGAAGGTTGCTATGGATCTTGCAAGGTGCTGATGCACCCTGCTCAAAAAGGTAAGGGAATCATTGCTGGCGGTGCCGTTCGGATCATCACTGAGATGGCTGGGATCAGGGATATCGTGTGTAAGGTTCATGGCACAAAGAATTCCGGCAGCGTGGTTAGGGCTACTATCGATGGTCTGAAGCAGTTGATGACTATTGAAGAGTATGCAAGCCGTAAGGGCGTCGACCCAGCGCACGCGCAGCAGAAGCGTTCTGAATTTGATGGTAAGAAAAAGGCCAAGTCCCTTCGGGACTCTAAGGCGAAAGCGTAAGGAGAGTGTCCGTGGGACAGATCGTCGTGCGTCAAGAGCGCAGCTTGATCAGTGAGCCGGAGAAGATCCGCAAGATTGTTATTGCGTTAGGGCTAGGCCGTATAGGCAAGTCGGTGACGCACAAGGATAACAATTGTATTCGCGGGATGGTTAACAAGGTAAAGCATTTAGTAAGCTACGAGCTGAAGGTCTGAGGATATAGATATGTCGACGACAGAAAAAGGCGAGTTGAAATCGCTAGGTAATTTGAGTCCTGCGCCAGGATCGCATAGGACGCGGAAGCGTCTAGGGCGTGGTATAGGTTCTGGCCTAGGTAAGACTGCCGGTAAGGGCCACAAGGGTCAGCGAGCTCGTAAAAGCGGCAACGTTCGCCCGGGCTTCGAAGGCGGCCAGATGAAGCTATATATGCGACTTCCGAAGCGCGGCTTCAGCAATTCTCTAAGGGTTGAATACAACGTAGTCAACTTGGATGCGCTCAATGTGTTCGCTGACGGTAGCCAGGTTGATGTGAAGGCCCTGGATGACGCAGGTCTGATACGTCGTGTGCAATGGCCAGTTAAACTATTGGGCCGTGGTCAGTTGAGTAAAAAACTGGTTGTCCTAGTGGACAGGGCTAGTGCCTCAGCGCAAGCAGCTGTTGAAAAAGCCGGCGGAACCCTTAAGCTAACGGGACAAGTTCTGTAACCAGAGGGTCAAGGCGCAAGGGAGAGTGGCGTGGGTCAACGGATTGCGAAACTGCCAGAAGGTACGTTAAACCACTTACAGAAAAAGATTCTGTTCACGCTTGGTTTCCTGGCGCTGTACAGAATTGGGGTTCATATCCCAATTCCTGGCGTGGATACTGCTGCGCTGGCGGATTTCTTTAAGGGCCAGGGTGCCAATCTTTTTGGCATGTTCAACATGTTTTCCGGCGGAGCGCTTCAGCGTTTCAGCGTGTGCGCTCTGGGCGTGATGCCCTACATCTCCGCTTCCATCATCGCTCAGTTGTTGACTGTGGTTGTGCCTCACTTGGAGCAGTTGTCCAAGGAAGGGGATGCTGGGCGGAAAAAGATTACTCAGTATACTCGATACGGCGCTGTAATCTTGGCGATTGTGCAAGGTTTCATGATCGCGAACACCCTTGAGGGCTCTGCCTTCGGTGGTCGTAGCATGGTATTGAGCCCGGGTTTGAGTTGGAAGCTCATTACAGTGTTGTCGTTGGCTGCCGGTACTGCATTTATAATGTGGCTCGGAGAGCAAATTACCGAGCGTGGTGTTGGTAACGGGATGTCACTCATTATCTTCGCTGGTATAGTGGCGACGATCCCGAGTGTCATAACCAATACTTACAAGCAATATTCTACGGCAGAATTGGACGCTGCTCGAGTACTTCTCATTTTAGGCGTCTGCCTGGCCGTAACAGCGGGAGTAGTATTCATAGAGCAGGGTGCGAGGCAGATTCCGATTCAATATGCGAAAAGGCAGGTTGGTCGGAAGGTTTACGGCGGCCAGAGCTCGCATCTACCGGTGAGAGTTAACAGTGCCGGCGTTATTCCACCAATCTTCGCCAGTTCACTTCTGCAGTTTCCGGTGACTATTCAGGGCCTCTGGCCGGACACACCTATCGGCAGTGTGTTCGGGTTGCTGTTTCATCCGGGCGGTTGGTTCTATAACCTGGTTTATGTGCTAATGATTGTGTTTTTCGCGTTTTTCTACACATCGATCACGTTTAAGGCGGACGATATCGCTGAAAACTTGAAGAAACACGGTGGGTTTATTCCGGGGATTCGTCCTGGTGCCAGGACGTCCGAGTTTCTCGACAGGGTTGTTAGCAGGCTTACACTCACAGGTGGGATTTATCTGGCTGGGCTCTGTGTTTTGCCGGCGATTCTTACCAGTCAGTTCAACGTTCAGTTTTACTTCGGCGGTACCAGTCTACTGATCGTAGTAGGTGTTGCTCTCGAGACATTCCGGCAGATCGATGCTCATCGACAATCGCTCCGCTATGACGCGTTTCTGAAGGGTACAGCGGTTCGTTCCCGCAGCGGGGGGACTCGCTAATGATCGTGGTGTTGACAGGTGCACCGGGTGCAGGCAAGGGGACCCAGGCGGAGCTGTTAGCTAAGCGTGGCGGCTTTAAGAAGCTGTCGACGGGAGACGCTCTAAGGAAGCACGTCAAGGCTGGAACTAGTATTGGTAAGCTTGCCGGGGCCGTAATGGAGCGAGGTGAGTTGGTTTCGGACGAATTACTCTTTGGGATTCTGCGAGAAGAGTTGGCTCTATTAGCCGATGGCGAGCTGATTCTGTTGGATGGTTACCCAAGAAATATTTCTCAGGCAGAGGCACTGGATTCGCTTAAGTCCACGCATCCTGTCAAGGCCGCGATTTTGTTGGATGTCCCTAGGGAAGAGCTGGTGGCTCGACTCAGCGGGCGCCGAGTGTGTGGCGGATGTGGGGCGACATATCATGTGAAAGAGCAACCATCGAAGGTTGCAGGCATTTGCGATAAATGCGGCGGGGATTTGAGTCAGAGACCTGACGACAGTCCTTCGAGCGTTAACGTAAGGCTAGATATTTACGAGAAGGCGACTCGGCCGGTACTCGAGTATTACCGGAAACAGGGTGTTTTTCGTGAAGTTGTTGGTGTTGGGGACCCCGACTCAATCTATGGTGTGCTTAGGGATGCTATCAGTGGGTTTTAAAATAGTGCTGGCGGCAAAGGCAGTGCTTGCTCCCAAGAGATTGTTAGGGTATTATTCCGCGGAAATTTGCATGTGCTGGTGAAGGCAGTTGGTCGGTCAGTGCGATAAGCAAATTCTATAACGAAAAATGATGACAGGGTAGCATGGCAAAAGAAGATGTGATCGAAGTCGAAGGTACGGTGAAAGAGCCGCTACCTAATGCCATGTTCAAGGTTCAGTTAGAGAATGGGCACGAGGTTCTTGCCCATATTAGTGGGAAGATGAGAATGCATTTCATCAGGATACTGCCTGGTGACAAAGTTAAGCTGGAGATTTCGCCATACGATCTGACCCGTGGTCGGATTGTTTATCGATCTAAATAGTAGGTTAAGAGGTTAGGTATGAAAGTTCGCGCAAGCGTCAAACCGATTTGTGATAAATGCAAGGTGATCCGTCGCTCTGGCGTCGTCCGTATCATCTGCGAAGTAAAAAAGCACAAGCAACGTCAGGGCTGAGCCGCGCCTGACTGACTGAGGAGTGTTGAGAATGGCACGTATTGCAGGGGTCGACCTACCCAACCATAAGCGCATTGATGTAGCGCTGCAGAGTATTTATGGGGTCGGTCGTCACGTGAGCAAGCAGATTGTTGATGCCGCCGGTCTGGATCCGAAAATGAAGGCTGGTGATTTAGATCCGAGTCAGGTCAACGAGATACGGAAGGCCTTGGATGTTTATACGGTTGAGGGTGATCTTCGTCGCGAGATTGCACTGAACATTAAGCGGCTCGTAGATTTGGGCTGCTACCGTGGCATTAGGCATCGTCGCGGGTTGCCCGTGCGGGGCCAGCGTTCTAAGACCAACGCTCGCACGCGTAAGGGTCCTAGAAAAACTGTCGCCGGTAAGAAGAAGGCGCCAACCTCTAAGTAACCTCAGTAACTCGATAGAGGTACTGTAATCGATAAGGACAGTGGCCGATGAAGCCAGCCGTGAAAAAGAAAAAAGTTAAGCGTAACGTCCCAATGGGTGTGGCCCATGTGAAGGCTACGTTCAATAACACTATCATTACCTTTACTGACGTGAATGGCGATGTGGTGTCCTGGTCAACCTCGGGCGCAAAAGGCTTTAAGGGATCCAGGAAAAGTACGCCTTTTGCTGCACAGGTTGCTGCTGAAGAGGCGGCTAGGCGCGCTATGGATTGCGGCATGAGATCGGTGGCAGTTCTGGTGAACGGGCCCGGTGCTGGGCGCGAGAGCGCTGTTAGGGCGATTTCGGCAGTTGGTATGAAAGTGACTCTTTTGAAGGATGTGACACCGATACCACACAATGGGTGTCGTCCTCCGAAGCGTCGTCGTGTTTGATAGTTTTTCCCGATAATTAGAATTTGTCCGCTTGTGGAGGATTGGCTTTGGCCAGGTATACAGGTCCAGTTTGCAGGTTTTGCCGTCGTGAAGGCACGAAATTGTTTCTAAAAGGCGAGCGGTGCATGACCGACAAATGCGCTTTCGAGCGTAAAGGTTACGCCCCTGGTCAGCACGGGCAGAGACGCGCGAAGGTGTCTGAGTACGGATCTCAGCTGCGGGAAAAGCAGAAGGTTAAGCGCGTCTATGGCGTGCTTGAGCGTCAGTTCCGTCTGACTTTCAAGAGGTCCGTGGCTGAGCGTGGCGTGACTAGCGACATTTTCTTCCGCAATCTGGAGTTGCGGTTAGATAACGTTGTCTATCGCATGGGCTTTGCTCGTAGCCGTAATGAAGGGCGTCAGGTTGTTCGGCATAACCACGTTCTGATCAATGGGAAGCGTTGCAACATCCCTAGTGCACGTCTCAAGATTGGCGACGTAGTGGCGCTTGCCGAGAAAAGTAGCAAGAAGACTCAGTTCCAATTGGCTGGGGAGCTTTTTGCTCGTAGACTCGGCTTGCAGTGGTTCCAGGTTGATCATGCTAAGGGTACTGGTAAGATCGTGTCGAATCCGACGCGTGATGATATCCAGCTTCCCGTCAAGGAACGGCTGATCGTCGAGCTTTACTCCAAGTAAGGTAGACGGTCGAGCGAGGTCTGGAATTCGTACTTGCGTCTTAACAGGGATGGTTTTTCTATGCATCGTAACTGGCAAGATTTGATTCGTCCGAAAAATCTCGAAGCTGACGTGCTTCAGGAAACCTATGGAAAATTCGTAGCTAAGCCTCTTGAGCGGGGCTACGGCCTTACTCTCGGCAACAGTCTGCGCCGCGTATTGCTTTCGAGTATAAACGGCGCTGCGATCGTCGCGGTTCGTATCCAGGGCGTGGACCATGAGTTTTCTACGGTGCCTGGTGTGAAAGAAGACGTTACTGATATGATTTTGAACCTCAAGCAGGTTAGCCTGAGGTATCTTGGCGAGTCAGACGCAACTTTGAAGGTTAGTGCTGTCGGGCCGGGCGTCGTCAAGGCTGGTGACATCCAGACAGACGGTGAGGTGGAGGTCCTTAATCCAGATCAAGTGATTGCTACGATCGACAACGAAGGTCGGTTAGAGATGGAAATGATTGTTCGGCACGGACGTGGGTACGTCTCCGCCGATACAAATCGCACTGAGGATCTTGCGACAGGCTTCATCGCTATCGATTCGATCTTTGCGCCGGTCCGCCGTGTTGCTTATAACGTGTCCAACGCTCGCGTGGGTCAGATGACCGACTATGATAAGTTGAGTTTGGAGGTTTGGACTAACGGTGCAGTGAGGCCGGATGATGCAGTGGCCTATGCCGCTAAGATTTTGAAAGAGCAGCTCACGATTTTCGTGAACTTCGACGAGGCTGAGGAAGAAGAAGTCAAAGCGTTTGACGATGGATCTGGTAAGGCTAGCCTCAACGAGAATCTGTTCAAGACAGTTGATTCTCTGGAGCTTAGCGTGAGGGCGGCAAACTGCCTGGAAAACGCAAATATTAAGTATATCGGTGAGTTGGTGACTAAGTCTGAGTCAGAGATGCTGAAGACAAAGAATTTTGGCCGTAAATCGCTTAACGAAATCAAAGATATTTTGAGCGAAATGGGTTTGTCTTTGGGTATGAAGATCGATGGTTTTGACCCAAGCACTCTACGTAAACAAGAAGATGAGCCGAAGCAATAAGAGGCAGATGAAATGCGTCACCTTAATGGATATCGTAAATTAGGTCGGGATTCGTCCCATCGTAGGGCTATGCTCCGAAATATGGCTACGTCTTTGGTGTTGCATGAGCGCATCGAGACGACGGTGCCGAAGGCGAAAGAGCTACGCGGGATAGTCGACAGGATGATTACCCTCGGTAAAAGAGGGGATCTTCACGCTCGGAGGATGGCTGCAAGCTATCTATTCGATGACGAGGCAGTTAGCAAGGTGTTCGGCGATCTGGCCGACCGCTTTCGTACTCGTCCAGGTGGATATACCCGGATCTTGAAGAAGGGTTTCCGCTTCGGTGACGGGGCCGATATAGCTCTCCTAGAGCTAGTTGATTACCAGTCGAAGGGAGTCAGCGGAGGCGAGCTAAATAAAGCTACGGTTAAGAGTGACAAGCCAAAAGCTAAGAAGGCCGCAAAGCCATCCGTTTGACCGGTTTGCCCCGTTAGATTAAGCAATTGACCCAGCGTAGAGCTGGGTTTTTTTGTGTCTCGATTTATGAGCGGCGCTAGGGATATGATATGCTTGTGGTATTGCCAGACAGGGAGCGATAGCCATGGTTAGATTCCTTTCCTGCATAGGACTATTGTTTTGTCTTTCGGGCTGTTTTGGTGGCGGGAATCTTTGCCGAGATTTTGATAGTTGGATATTCGCGAAGTACGGAAAGACTATTTTTGCAAGTCCTGAGGAGCTTACGCTGCGAGGCGTGCACCTAGGAACTGGCGAGGTCACAGCTAGTGACGTAGTCATGGAGGGGCGGATAACAGATTTAAGTGAGCATGGGACATATTTTGTGTTGTTCGATGATGCAGGTCGGTTACTGGTAGTGTTGTCAGAGATTGGTACGGATGTTCCTATTGGCGCGTTCGAGCAGTCTGGATCAGTCCGGGTGCTTGGCTCCATAGAGAGTGGAAAAAAGGGTCTTCCCCTCCTGCGTGCGCGTGCAGTTAGGTTTCTGCCAGATCGGACTGAAAGGGCTAGAAGCGGCAAAGAGGCATGACACTTTTTTTTTATATCATTCGAGATTATTTGAAATATGTGTTCGGCACGATTTTGCTGACAGTTTTTCTGTTTGTGCTGTTTGATTTGATTCATAAGTCTTCGAAGGATTTTGCGGAGTATAATCCTTCTGCGATAATGATATTTAGGTTCTATCTATACCAAATTCCGGCTCAAGTAGTTCAGGCTCTGCCAATAGCGGCTTTACTGTCATCCGTCATCACCATGATCTTTTTGAGTCGGACCAACGAGATCACGGCCATGCGGGCAGCTGGTATGAGCGCCTGGCAGATTGGTAGGGGGTTGGCCTACGGCGGGCTCGGATTGAGTGTGATCGCTCTAGTAGCGGGTGAGCTTTGGTTGCCTCGACTGGCGCAGCGGGTGCACTATATCCAGGAAGTGGAAATGCGGGGCATTCGGGATGATCAGATTGCCTCAACTGTTAAGTGGTTTAGACATGGCCAGAGTTTGTTGAACTTCCAGGAGTTTGAGCCTATTAGTCAGGTTTTAAGTAATGTAGAAATTGTTGAATTGCGGTCAAATTTTCGGCCTATTCGCACCCTCCGGGCCAGGACTGCTGCTTATCTTCCGGACCAGAATATATGGCGTTTAAAAGGGATTAATGCTGTTCATTTTAAACGGGATGGAACACTAGATAGAGTAGATTATACGGACAGCCTGAAGCTGGCGCTGCCGATTGAGCCCGCAAAGTTGAAGAAGGAAAGACGTAAACCTAATGAATTAAGTATTTTCGAATTGAGCGAGTTGGTGGAGAGGGGCGAGCAGTCCGGTGCTGACACGATGCCCTATCGTGTAGACCTGCAGGGAAAGATTGCCTACCCATTCGCAGCCTTTGTTGTGAGCCTTATCGGACTCAAGTTTGGTTACAAATCGGAGCGTAGTACTGAAACCGCGAGGGGCGTATTGGTCGCCTTCTTCATTGGAATTAGCTACTGGTTTGTGATGAGCGCTTCACGTGCTCTGGGGCTGCAAGGAGCGCTGCACCCCTTTCTTGCAGCGTGGATGCCTAATTTTATTGTGTCGGCAATTATTGGGATTGATGCTTGGATGGGTCAAAAGCTCTGAGTTGACCTCTAGGATTAGTCGCAATATGCTTTGGTACTAGTTTGACTATCTGTGGCGCTCAAACATCTGTGGAGGTTTAGGCAATGGTTTTGAGATTAGGAATACTGCTGTCGTTGATGCTGACGTGGTCTTGCTCCGAAGATGAGAATACAGCGAAGGAACCAGTGGCAGTTGAGCAGAAGGCTCCTGATGCTCCCGGTGCTGATGCTGGTGAAGGTGTCTCCAAGCCTTCAGGCGTGGGCGCCGCTGATACTGTCACTGCGGAAAAAAGCGAACCAGCGGTGAACGCCGCGAAGGAAGCTGTGCCCGCAACGGTAGCTGCTTTTGTCGTAAAATCGACACAACTTAATGTCCGCAAGGGCCCTAGCACAGAAGAACCAGTCGTACGCAAGTTGAGCGCTGGTGACAAGGTGGAGGCACTTAGCTGCGAGAAGAGCTGGTGCAAAATTGCTGAGAGTGAGTTCGTTTCAGAGAAGTTCCTGAAGAAAGTTAAGTAAGTCCTGGGTTTTGGGTAACCCCTTTGAATTAAAGATAAAGTCAAAGGGGTTCTCAAGGCTTTGTTCGTTCTGCCGATGTTGTTCATGTGCGTGGAGGAAGCGCCGTGAATGAATCTAAATCTGCCAATATTTCGTCTAACTTCGACTTTTTCTCCGTTGATAGATTAATCGATAATTCGGTCACCGATTTCGATCTTTTTATTAATCTTCGCGACCACTTCATACTTTATAGCGGTAGTGGCTACAAATGGAGTCGGGAAGAGCTCACTCATCTGTTTCATGCAGGCCATACCTCTTTGTTTGTTCGCAAACAGGACATGTCCAAGACCATGATGTACGAGGCAATTGCAAAGTTGCCTACGGTGCGTCAGGATTTGTCACCTTCTGAACGTATTCGTGCAATCGAAGATCTTGGGGCAAAATTTACTCAATGCCTCTTCGAGGGTGAAATTACCGAAGCTTGCACAGATAAAGCAAAGTTAATTGCGCAAGAACTTACTGATTGTATCCTCGAAGACCGGAGTTGCGTATTAAATCTGGGAGATCTGGCCGGGCATGACTTTTACACTTTTTACCATAGCATTAGGGTGTCGGCTTACTCAGTAGCAGTGGCTGTATCTCTGGGATTGAGCGATGTTCAGCTGCTGCGAGAGATTGCGCTTGGCGGAATATTACACGACGTTGGTAAGCGTGATGTTCCGGTCGCGCTACTCAATAAATCTGGACCACTTAGTGAGCCTGAATGGAGTATAGTTCGGTCTCATCCGAGGGTTGGTCACGCTAATATTGCCCAAAGTATCTTATCCCACATTCCCCGTGAAATAGTTCTACATCACCACGAGCGCCGCAGCGGGCTTGGTTATCCAGATGGACTGGATCATAGAAGTCTTTTGACTGAAGTTCAGATTGTGACTTTAGCCGATATCTTTGATGCATTGACATCAGCCCGCTCGTACCAAAAGCGGAGAACCCGCTTCGAGGCGCTAGATTTTATCAAACACAAACTTCTTAAAGACGATATCTGCCCAAACGCTTTCCGGGCCTTAGTTTCCTGCCTGACGGCCTAGAGTGATCTTGACCTGGCTGCATATCGTCATTGCATACCTTGCCTTGGTTGGCGATGATGGGGAAAAGTGCAGACCAATAGGTTTTGGAGAATCTGAAAAGGCGTGCCTAGAGTGGGACGATCCCGACTACAGATGATGTGGCAGTGTTGCATATTGGCGCTGGTTCAAATGCTCTTCTCAGTTAGTCTTGAGGCTGGGCCCTTGATGCTGGGAAGTTGCGAGCCTAGTGAAGACCCTCTCTCCGCCAAGGGCCAGCAAGAGCTTGGTGCGGCGGCATGTTTGCGGGGGGCATTGGGCGTTGAATCGACGGCTTTTGCTGAAGCCCCTGGTGAGGCGAATTGGATTTCTTACGGCAGTGCTTATGGTGGAGCCTTTCTTCGCTCATGGCTTTCGATACATTTATTAAGTCGTTGGCGTGATATCCGTTCGCTTAATCGAAAGCTGGAATATTCAAGGGCCCATTTTACCGACTTTGCAGTCCTGCAGATTGGCAATCCGGCTATTGATAGATATCGTGTAACTGCTGGACGAATGCGCCTTCCGTTTGGGATCGATACTTCTCAGGCCCCGCAATTTTACCAAGATAAAGAAAACAGGCGGTTTTGGCGTTCGCCCACCGACGGAGGCTATTTAACCTTTGATGACCTAAGGCGTCTGAGGTTTGATGCTGGCATAGCTGTCTCTGAAATTAGCCGCCTTGATCCCAAATTGCGACAGCCACATCCGGATGCTGTTGAAAAGGCCTTTAGCGTAAGAGCTGCGCTGGACGTGTCCGCACTAGAAGGCACTCGTATTGTGGCTTCCGTATATGGGGCTGAAATGGGAGAGCGACGCTACGGATTAGGACTGATCAATACCAATCAGAAGGGCGACTATACCGCATTTGAGTTTGCGCGTAGCCAGATTTTCTCGAGCGGCCAATTGCGACCTTTTGAGCAATTATTACGACTTGCCTACACTAGTGCTTGGCAGAGAAATGCTCGTTGGGTGATGCAATTCGACGATGAGCGTTTACGCTTCCGTCGAATCATCTTTGATTACGAGAGAGTAATATTACCGCATCTAAATTCAAAACTAGCGATTAGTTATCTGCGTGCGACCGATGGTAGCCGAGTTTCGCGCTGGGCCTTCACCTGTGGAGTGGAGACTAATCTGTGAGCCGATCTTTGTACCGTTTTCATATAATGCACTTCGCAATAGTTTTTATTTTCCTACAAATTGGCCGCGTAGCTACTGCGTTGGCTTCATCAAATGAAAAAACCTTAGAAGCCGAATCGGTAGTCAAGATTGAATTCTCTAACCCTGAGGAAGATAGGGGGACTAAAGAAAAGGATAGAGAAGGCGAAGGCTTTTATGCGCCCCCGATAGAATTTCTGTTCCGTAATCCAGCGATACAGGCCAATTTAAGCGCGGGCGTCGATGCAATAAATAGCTCTGTCGACACGCTGATGGACTCAATTTTTTATAGCATCATGAACAATGATACTAATTTTCATTATAATGATTTTATTTGGTATAACCTAAATTTTAGGCGCCGTTTGTTCAGCACGCCGTCGGGCTATTATGTGGTGGTCGATAGATTCCAGACTGGACCTATTTATAATCGAGTCATCTGGAACTACCAAAATATACCTCTTACATTTGGCGTGAATTCTGCTGTCGAAGCGATGCAGATTTATATCCGTACGGATGGAATGCGAATTGCACAAGATCAAGAATTAAGTACGCCTCGGCGATTACTGAACAATTGGCTTGGGTTAGTGCCGGCTCTTGCTGGAATTCTGCCTCCTTCATTCAATCAAAATCAGCTTTATGATCCACTTACTGAGATTGAAACACCGTTCGTCATACCTTTAAGTGTCGATAAATTTTATTCAATGCCCATCGGCTCGATCAGGAGTTACGCATTAAACGGAGGTATCCGGTTATCCCCGGACCTAGGTGGTTTAGTTGATCCTGCGACACTTGAGCTGCTCGCCAGAATAGGTGGGATACAAGAACGCATACCTTATGCGATTTTTAAACGAGGGGAACACAGAATAAATGTGCTGCGGCACGGCGATCATACTGCGTGGGTGGGAGTAAGTGACTTAGACAGAATGGGTCAAGCTATTCAGCCTTTCATAGGTCAAAGATATTTCATATTGCATGGCGCATTGGCGGCAGAGGCTTGGAATCACATGTGGATGTGGTCCGGTGTGCCGCTAAGTGTTTTGCCTTTGAATATTGATATGGAGCAGAGCCTAGTTAAGACTTTCGATCAGGTTTATGAATATGACTTACGAAATCCTGCGGCTCAAGCGGCCTATGAAGCGGCTGTCACTGGAGACTTTTTGCCGTCTCGCCAACGATTTCTCGATGCTAAAGAAAAGAGCCTGGATACCGGAGTTATCTTTCATTTCTCCAGAACACAAGATCGATATGAAACCGTTGGAACAAATGGACCAAACGTCGCTGTGTTTAAGAAGCAGCGGGAACGGGTCCTTAATAGTAGTGAAATAGAGATCACTGACTCTGACGGAAAATTTCACATGCTTGAGTCTGCGCTAAATGTAAACGATAAAAAATGGAATATTCTCGTTGGCGACGATGAAACTAGGTCTCAACAAATTGTCACGATGAAAGTTCGGCGAGTGATAAATAAAGAGGCGAAAAACCAAACTGAGGACTTTACTTATGCCTTTGAGCCTGGCCCAGATCCTTATCGACTGACTATGACTCTTAGCATCCAAGATAAATATGTCGATACAGACAACTATAATGATTACGTGGAAGTGTTGCGTTATGTCACAGCCCTGCCGTTAGCGGGTCTGCCGCATTTTTCGCGCTTAGATGCTGGTCGAGAGGCGGACTGGCGTCGGCGGAGTTATTTTGTTGCGCCATCTAATCAAATAAACATTGGCCATGTTCCCCCAACCTACCTTGGCCGATTTGGCGCAGAGATTGCTATCAGTTTGCCAGCCTCTCAGATCGATAGGATTACTTCAGCATCTGATGATGCTAAGTGGGAGGGCTTTGCTAGCGCCTTTGAGATAAATGCCAAGGAGTGGAGTAGTGCTGCGGCGCGAAGAAGCTTTAAATTTCAATCGCAGTGGTATAAGGCTTTTTTCGCCTATCCACTCAGATTGATAAATCTAAGGTTTGCAGAGATTGATGCTGTAGTTGAAGCTACAAATGCTATTGCGGCATTGAACCGTCTCAGGGCTGTTAAAGAACCTTTGGCTAAACTGGAGCAGTTCCGCTCTCTTTTTGATACTGACCACCCTCTGCAAATCGGTCGGGCGATACTTAACTTGGCTGAGCTTGCGAAGGTTCCTCGTAAGGTGACGCTGTCGGCGCAACCGCAGGGAACCGCGAGCGCGGCTATTAAGGCGACCTACGGCATGATTAACGGCAAGACTTATAGAGGTGGGCCTGTATTTCCTGGGTTAGATCGTTATGCGAAAGCCAGGGCTGCACTGGCAAAATTTTACTTAAATCAACCTCGTGAGTCGGCGGATAGGCCGCGTATTCAGAAAATCCAAGTTACGTCGCGTAAAATTCCAGATTCCGTGCGAACAATTGACCATCTGTCTGAAGCCGGAAGCCTAACGAAGTCTTTCGACCGAAAATCAAAGCACGCATTCATTACGTTTAGGGTCGACCGATTGAGTATAGATGGTCCAATTAAGGTATTTGTTCGCATAGATGAAGCAGGTAAGCTTCAATTGGGTAAATTGACACTGGTCGAAAAAGTAATTGAGTTGCCGCCGATCGAAAGCCTGAGCATCAATAGAGACTTTAATAGTTTCGAATTTTACCTCACGGGGCCACTTAGTCCTTTGTCGAATGAGAAATTTGACGAGGCCGTAAATGACGGTGACGATCTTTCAGTCACGATGGCTGTTTCTAAAGACGGTGCCATTTGGAGTGATGAGGGCACCTTCAGCTTTGCCCTAAAGGGGGGGCGGTTGTACCCAGTGCAGTAGCGACCTTGGCCTGGTGCCCGCATCCACCTAATATTAATGGGAAAAAATCAAGTTGACATCGGGCTTATGTTTAAAGCAAGATCACGCCATCGGTCGCATAATGGTGGGTGTGGCGAAGTGGTTAACGCATCGGATTGTGATTCCGACATTCGTGGGTTCAAACCCCATCACTCACCCCATTTTCTGTCTTCTAGTTCTTTCAGATCAGACTAAATCAAACAGCTCTACAATATGTGTTTATAACGCTCACTAGGTGAGCCCAGTTTACTGGCTTCGTGACATGCGCGTTACAGCCTGAATTTAAGCTACGCTCATGTTCTTCGGTTAGTGCGTGGGCAGTTAGGGCGATAATTGGACCTTTGTAGCCCGACGCGCGCAATGCACTAGTCGCTTGGTGGCCATCAGTGCCTGGCATTTGCATGTCCATCAGGATTACGTCCCACTGCTTAGACTGACCCATTCGGATCCCCTCGTCTCCTGATGCGGCACATTCCACAACTGCACCATAGCGCATTAGCATTCGGCTAATTAGAGCTCTATTGTCCTGAGAGTCTTCGACTAAGAGAAGTTGGCGGCCAGCTAGGTCTAGGGGTTTAGGGCGTTTTGTCTCGGGAGCCGTTGCAATTTGCCTTGCCGCACCCAAAGAATCGTACCACTCGCAATCTCGGTCTAGTCCTACTGTGACTATGACTTCAAACACACTGCCTTTATCTTTGGAGCTGGAAAGTAAGCGAACGTGTCCACCAAGGGCTTGGGTTAGAATTCGCGAAAGTGTCAAGCCCAGGCCAGTTCCGCCATGACGGCGGGAATATGACGAGTCGGCCTGAACGAAAGGCTCAAAGATAGCGGGTTGTTCTATAGGCTCGATGCCGCCGCCAGTGTCCGTGACTGTGAAGGAAAGAGTGCCCTTGCTCGAGTCCTGGTCATTAGGGCTTATAGCTAAAGCCACGTTGACTTGGCCGGTCTCGGTGAATTTGATGGCGTTACCCACGATATTAAAAAGGATCTGACGGATGCGAACGGGGTCGACGAAAACTTTCACGGGGAATTTACCCGCGCCCGTGATCAGTAGTTCAAGGCATTTGTGGCGCGCTCGCTGACTGAGGACCTCAATGCCACCGACAATTAGCTCATCGATCGTCAGCCACTCAGGTAAAATCTTAAGATGGCCGGCCTCGATTTTTGATAGGTCGAGGATATCGTCGACGAGTTGCGACAGTTGCTTACCATTGCGTAAAATGGCGTCAATACTCTTACTGTGTTCGTCTCCTGCCGACTGCTCGGCTTCGATCAGCTCGGCATAACCAATAATAGCAGCAAGAGGTGTGCGAATCTCGTGGCTCATATTTGCTAGAAATGCCGATTTAGCAAGGTTTGCAGCATGTGCGTGTTCCATGGCAATTTGTAGTCTGCTTTCGGCATCTTTGCGTTCCTGGACTTCCCGATTTAAATCAAGAAAACGTTGCCTAAGACTGTCTGCCATGGATTTGAAGTTGTCGACTAAATCAGAGATTTCTGCGAATCGTGTGCGCGGCCATTTCGGATTTAAAGATGAAAGTGGTTGACGCGTGATATCACGTGTTGATGATGCTAAATGCTCAATAGGACTACTAACCCAGACGACTGCTAAAAAGCTTAAGGTCATTCCTGCGAGGGTGAGTGCTAGCATTTGCGCAAATCCTTCAATATAGAACGATTCTGCATCTGCCATGTAGCGCCCGAGGGGGGCTTCCACGCGGACTGTCCAGCCAAGTGCCGGAATCGGGATCATACTGCCAAGGACCATGTTCTGCCATGCTTCGTATGCGGCACTATTATCGGCCTGCATCGATTTTCGGTAGGTATTGGCAGAAAGCATTTCAACATGGTTCCCATAATAGCTGTCGATATGAGTTAGCGGGGATATACCCTTCACATTTGAGGTAACTACGTTGCCCTTCGTATCACTTACGGTGAATTCAAATGAGGGGTCTGAAATAAGTATTCTCAAGGTATTTGTGAGTTCTCTCGCGTCGACTGATGCAAGGGCAAAGCCGTTGAATTCATCACCTGCAGAAAGAATAGGAACTACAAAACACACGATGGGGAAATTGATTCCGCCGCGTCCTTGGAAAATGTCCGATACTAAAGGAGCTCGACTCAGTTTTATGTCTCTAAAATAATCTCGGTCTGAAAAATTTAAGCCGATTAAGGAATCGCTATTTATGCTTTGGATAGAGGCAAAAGCGACGGTATTTGCATTTGCATCCGCTACAAACATGTCTGCAAACCGTCTGTTCGTAGAGTGAATAACATGAATATCGCGCTGCAAGTCTGCTGAGGGAGTTAGCTTTAAGTCCTTTGCCACATTTGCCAGTGAAACGACTGCGTTAATATTTTGCTCGCGCCAAATATTCAGATAGTGACCGATATTCTCGGCCTGGCTTTCTGTAGCGCTAATTAAATTAGCTTGGCTGGTTTTGATTTTGGTGTTGCTTACCGCCATCACGATTGCCAGGGCGGGGATAAACACGAAAGCAACTAGCGTGTTGAAGCACGCCTGCTGCAACGGTATTCGCGTGTCGGGTCGCTTTAAAAGCGCAATCGCCAATAGAATTCCACTGGCGATCATGGCGTTGAAAATAGAGTTTATGCATTGCTTTAACCAGAGCATAAGCATGGCGCTTGGTTGAATGTGGAGGAGTAAGCCATAGCAAACGGAGAAAATTAAAACCCCAGGTATCAGCCAAAAAATCGTGCAAGCAACCAGCACATTGTCCCAAAAGCGTCGATAAGTAACGGCAATGAAAATCGCCTCTGCTACTGAAATCAGAACGTAATACGGATGATGCCATAGTTGAATTGTGCCCGCTGATGCGCATAAAGCTACTAGAGCGGCGACTGGCCAGCCAAACCAGGCGGCGGCAATTAGTGAAACTACACTGCCGAAGATGAAGTCGACCCCGAAAAGGATTGGGACGTGAATGGCATTGCTAAAACAACCCGCTATCATCAACGCCACTACTAAAGTCCGGCGGACTTTAGTCTGGTGAGAGGGGCAAGCAACCGATGAATGAAGCAGGCGCTGAACGCTTTGCATAAAATCCTCTGATCTTCTCACGACATGTCATTACTACTACGATTCTCGACAGTAGCAACGATGAATTTAATGATCTTCTTGTCCAGTTTTTTAATAATTATTGGAACGGGGCTCTCAAATCATTGAGTTTTGCGGCTTTATCGGCCGATGAGTCGCTCGACTTATGATCAAGCAAGCCGCGAAGTCTACTGTCATAAATAGCTGTTTCTTGCTAAGTTAGGTGTAAGGATTTTTCATTTTTAATAACTTTTTTTGTGGGTTTGTGAACTTATGGTCTTTTGCATGCCTATTCGCGGATTATCAGGATTATTTTGGGTTATTTCTGCCAGCCTCATCGCGGCTGCCCGAGCTAGCGCTGAGTCTGTGCCTATCGACATGGCGGATTTAGATAACCATGCGACTGCTTGTGAAGATTTCTACCAATATGCCTGCGGTGGCTGGATCGCTCGGGCTGAGATTCCCCAGGATAGGCCAGAATGGTCCCGGGGGTTTGCCACAATTAATCGAGAAAACGAGGAGTTACTGAAAGGTGCCCTTGAACAGTATGCTACTGCCGGTGATAGTTTAACCGGTGAGAAGCGGCAATTGGGCACTTTCTATGCCTCTTGTATGGATGAGAGTAATATTGAGAAAGCCTCGCTGGCTGCTTTGCAGCGCCGCTTGGCTGTTGTCGAAGTGATAAAAGACGCTCGTGCATTGGCGGTCCAGGTGGCCCGCTATCACCTAGAGGGTGCCACGGCCCTCTTTAGCTTTGGAAGCGGCCAGGACTCAAAAAACTCCTCGGAGCAAATTGGTGACGCTGACCAAGGTGGTCTGAGTTTACCCGATCGTGACTACTACTTGGATGGCTCCAAAAGGTTTGCCGAAATCCGAACCGCATTTAGTAAACATGTGGAATCGATGTTCACTTTGTTCGGTGAATCAAAAGACCAGGCTAGAGCGGACGCGGCCGTAGTGTTAGCAATCGAGACTGATTTAGCTAGGGTTTCGGCTGACAAAGTCTCCCGGCGCGACCCCAATGCTATGTATAACCGATTGAATCGGCCGGGTTTAGTGGGGCTTGCCCCGACATTCGATTGGGATACCTACTTTGCGACCTTAGGTTATCCAAAGCTTTCTGCGATCAACGTCGACGTGCCGGTATTTTTTACCGGCCTGGACAAGATGCTGCGCAAACTAAGTTTCAATGATTTGCGTACTTATTTAAGGTGGCATCTTATCCATTCATCGGCGTCTGCTTTGGGGCGGTCCTTTGTCCAGGAAGATTTTAACTTTACTGGCAAGGCCCTCACGGGGCAGCCAGAGCTACAGCCCCGCTGGAAGCGTTGCGTAAATAGCACATTACACGCAATGGCTGAGCCGGTCGGCAAAGTATTTGTCGAGAAGAAATTCAGCCCGCAGGCTAAAGTTGAGGCACAAGCCATGATCAATGCCGTGGAATTAGCGATGGCCGATAGGCTCACGGCGCTTGATTGGATGGATAGTGCTACTAGGCAGCAAGCAGCAAATAAACTGAGCCGAGTCGTCAATTCCATTGGCTATCCCGATAAATGGCGAAATTTTTCTGGACTGAAAGTTGATCGCGGCTCTTACTTTTCGAATCGTCAGGTAGCTTCAGTGTTCAATAGCCGGTTCTACTTAGATAAAATCGGTAAGCCTGTAGATCGCACTGATTGGTTTATGCCTCCTTCGATGGTGAACGCCTATTATAGTGCGGACAATAATAAAATGGTGTTCCCAGCCGGTATACTGCAAGCGCCCTTCTATCAAGAGGGGAGACCGGCATCGATTAACTATGGCGGCATCGGAATGGTGATGGGACACGAGCTCACGCACGGCTTTGATGATCAGGGGAGAAAGTTTGACGCCTCTGGCAATCTTCGCGACTGGTGGAGCCCCGTTGTCGGTAAAGAATTTGATCAACGAGCAGAATGTGTTGTTAATCAGTATTCGAGGTATGTTGCTGTCGATGACGTCCACGTTAATGGCAAGTTGACGCTCGGCGAGAATCTTGCCGATCTGGGCGGCATTAGATTGGCGTATAAAGCGTGGGAAAAAAACCACGCCGATTCGGCCGACGAAGTCGCCGGATTCACTCCTTCGCAGCAATTTTTTATTGGGTACGCACAGACGTGGTGTAATAAGCAAAGGCCTGAGATGGCGCGGCTTAGAGCCACTACAGATCCTCATTCCCCGGCACGGTTTCGGGTCAATGGACCGCTTAGCAATTTCGATGAATTTGCCAAAGCGTTCTCTTGTAAGGACGGCGCCCCTATGGCGCCAGCAAATCGCTGCCGCGTTTGGTGATCATGATCTTTTGATTTAATGGTGAAACGGTTTCACCAGATCATCCGCCTGTAAGCATTTAGTGAAACGGTTTCACCTATTCTTCGTCCCGGAGATGTGGTGAAACCGTTTCACATTGCTAGTTTGCAAATTTAGCCTTCCCCAGATACGATCACCAAAACAAATACCTTTTGTTCAACAACTAAGTCGGGGAGGCTTTGCGCAATGAAACGCAAGTGCACCATGATTACTGTAGCCAATCTCAAGGGTGGAGTTGGCAAGACAACTGCAGTGATCAATTTAGCGGCGGCTTTGGGCCAATTGGGGAAAAAGGTTCTCGTCGTGGACCTGGATTTTCAGGGCAACGCTACTACTGGGCTGGGGCAGGCTCGCGGAGAACATGGCAGCAATATTTTTTCTGTCCTTAACGGTAAGAACACCATCGCAGAGGCGATTAATGAGACAGAGGTCAAGAACGTAGATTTAGTCGGCGGCCATCGGGGGCTGCTTGACTATGCAAAATCACGGAATAGCGCTCTGGGTCGTGAGTATTTATTCGAAAATTGGCGTGATGATAAAGCATTGCTGGGTTATGACGTCGTCATTTTCGACACTCACCCAGACATGGACTGCCTAACTTTAAGTGCATTAGTTGCGAGTGATTTTTACCTCGTGCCGCTTTTCGCAGAGTTAGATCCGATCGTAGGGCTAACAGATATGTTTCTACAAATCGAAACAATCAAAAAGCGCTACAACAAAAATCTTTCGCTGCTCGGTGTTTTGGTAACAAAATTTGATAAGTCGGAGGCGACTCACAGGAAGCTAGAGGCCAAGATTCGGTCTGGTGCCAAGCGAGGCAACTACACTGTCTTTAAAAATGTGATCCCTGCTTCTAAGCGATTGTCTTCATCGAAACTCATGGCTCGTCCCGTGGTTACTTTCGAGCCTGCTTCGCAGGTGGCGAAAGATTTTGTCGCCTTAGCTAAAGAGGTGATTCCTAAGCTTAAGCCTAAAACGGCAAGCACTAAGGCGGAAAAAGCGATTAGTTTTGCGGCAGTTGAGGAGCAAGTTCTAGCCGAGGCAAGCGCCGAGGCTGCAGCACAGGAACTCATTTGAGGGGGTGACTATGAGAGCGACAGAACGGACCAAGAAGCCAGTGAAAGCGATTGTAAAACGCCCGAATAAAACCAAGGAACAGGCCAAAAAAGCTGTCCCGCTTAAGGCAGGTAAATCCTTAGCTAAGTCGAAAGCGCTGGCGGCTGTCGACGCGCTTTTACAGCAACCAGAGCCAAGGCGTGCAGGAGCAAGTGCGGCTGGCGCGGTGCGTCCAATGGTGCCGCAAAAATTGGCGGCCTCCGATTTGACGGGCAGCAACTCTCGCTTCGAACGTAGTATTTCTAGAGCTCAAAAGGGTGAAGCAGGCCCCATTTTATTAAAGGATCTAATCTTAGATCCGCATGCCGAGACGACTGCGCGCGAAAGTGGTCGAGTAGCTTTGTATCGCAAGATACTGAGCGATAATCCGCATGCTCAGCCGGGTCGCCCGTTGGTAAACATCGTTGGTAACAGCGATCGAGACCTTAAGTTTCAGCTGCTGTCGCTACACGAGTTGGTGATAGCGGCACTTGAAATGGGGCGAGATCAGGCACAGGTTTTGCTGGTTCGCTTAACAGAGGTAGAAGCAGCAAATTTGCTGGCACAACCAGAGGTGGCAATGCCGGTATCGGAGGAGCTTTCTCCCCTCGCCATTGCACGAATGAATGGTTTCTTGGAGCTACCGATAGCGGACATCATTCGGAGCGAGAATTTAAGGCAAGAGATCCTGATTGATGGTCCGGATTTCCGAAATTTGGTCTCATCAATTGAGACAATTGGATTGCAAAATCCACCTGTGGTTGAGGTCCGTGTAGCGGAGGATGAGAAGGAAACCCACTTCGTCTGTGTCTCTGGTCACCGTCGCCTCTTAGCTCTAGAAACTCTGGGTGAGGCTCGCATAACTTGTGCGCTCAAGACCTTTAAGTCTGAGCGTCACCGAGCCTTGGCTGGACTTGCGGAAAACATCAACCGCGAAGACTTGCACTTCTTAGACAAGGCCGATGGCTATGGCCTGCTGGAACGGCAGGGAATGAGCGTTCATGAGATTGCAGCCTTACTGGATGCCGATCAGCGAACCGTTAGCAAATACCTCCGAGCATCTGGATGGGATGTCGGGGTCAAACGTCGCTTGCGGGAGTTAGGACCAAAGGTGACCACTCGCTTTCTGCTTAATATGCTTGCTGCGGGTGAGCGAACGACGACGGAGCTGCATGCACTAATCGATCGCTTCGTGGCTGCAGCAGAGAAGACTGGGAAAATGAAGCGTGGTGCTCAGGTTAGGCAAAAGCTCGAGGAGTTCTACACTTTGAGTGATGTCTCGCTGGATACCAGGTTAGTTGTTGAGAAGGCGCTGCGCTTTCTGGGCTATCTCAGGTAGGAGCGAGGCGGGGGGCTTCTGCCCCCGCGAGGCTTTTGAGCCATTCCGTAACTAATTGTAATAAATTACTAATTCTAATTTTTTGGGGTTTTTCTAAAGAAAATTCCGGAAATCCCGATAAGGGGGAAGAATAAAAAAATCAAGGTCTGTCGAGGAATCTATGATCTTGCTTCGTCATGGTTGTCACATCTTAGCTATGGCAGGGTTTGTCTGCCTGGGATGCAGTGGCCCTTCCGCAAAAGGTCCCGCTTTACCCACCGTTGGTCCGTCCGAGACCAGCCCAATTTTTACTGCCGAGCAAAATGCCGCACAAACGAAGTTCGTAGACATGAGCAATCTGCGCTCAGAGCAGGTTTACTCTGCATTGAGCATCGGGGATAAAAAATCCGACCCTGCCGTGAACTTGGAACAGAGAATTTACAATGTAGGGCAGTTAGATTTTAAACAGCTTCTCGAAGCAGTTAAGAAAGTCATTTCTAACGATGAACTGCGTATTGATGGGACAATTCAGATCAGTGGCGCGAAGACCCGTTTACTTGCTGCAGAGCAAAAGATTCTAGCCATGGGTTTTAAATACGGCAAGATTGTCGATTTCTGGCGCGCTCAGGGCATCGACCCAAAAGCGATTAATTCTATCGATGTTTACAACGTAGTTGGGAAAGCTTCGGGATACTTTAATGGACAGAATCGTCAAATAGATCCTCTTATTCAGCAGGCTGAGGCACAAGCGCGGATCGATCAGCTAAACGCGGACAATGCCGTGGGAACGGTTGATAAGAGTGCGAATTATAAGTGCGGTACTGCGGGGCAACCGAAGTGCACCCCTGATGAAATTAAAATGGAATCAGTGGGTGCTAAGGTTGGAAGCTATGAGGAATGTATTAAGCCATCGGGTTTGGACCTGAAGCACAAATGTTCTATAGCCGCCGCAATTGGTGCTGGCGTTCTTTTTGGAAAGCCAGCTTCATCTAGGGTCGGGGCTATCATTGCGGCTGCTGCTTTGATCTGCGCAGCAGAATCGACAGCTCCAACAGCACAATTCTGTTCGCCAGCAAATACGTTTGGTGCCATCAATACTCCCTAAGTGCTATGCTTGGCTCGATCTGAGCCATGAGAGACACTTTGAGGAAGTATATCGATGAGGGCTAAGGACACGGCAAGCGGTTTCGTAATCGGAATCGATCTTGGCACACAAAGCTTAAAAGTCTTGGTTTATGACTTCGTTAATAAATCTGTAGTGACGACCGCGCGAGCTCCGCTTGATCTCATCAGTCGAAGAGATGGAACGCGTGAGCAAGAAGCATCCTGGTGGCTAGCTGCTATGCGCAGTTGCTTCGCTGAGATCGCTGCCGATATTAAGCAAAGGGTTGTGGCCTTAGCAGTTTCCGGCCAGCAACATGGCTTTGTGGCTGTTGGTGACGGTGGCCAAGTTCTGGCTCCAGTTAAGCTCTGGAACGACACTTCGACTGTCGAGGAGTGCGATGCGATTCATGCTGCGCTGGGCGGCGTAGCGCAAGCGATCAGTCTGGCTGGCAATCCGATTCTGCCAGGATATACTGCATCAAAAGTGCTCTGGCTTAAGCGCCATCGCTACTCTGATTATGTTGCATTACGCCAGATTTTACTGCCGCATGACTATATCAATTTTCACCTTACAGGACGTTTCGCTGCTGAGGCCGGAGATGCATCTGGCACAGGTTTTTTTGACATCAAGCGGCGCAATTGGAGCAGAGAAGTACTTAGAGCCATCGATCCTGATCGAGATTTGCTCGACGTGCTACCGCCTATACTTCGCCCGACGGAGGCGGTTGGTGAGATATTGCCGCAAGTCGCCAAGGAGCTTGGTTTAAGTCCAGGGGTTGTCGTTGGTGTTGGTGGTGGCGATAACATGATGGGTGCAATTGGCACAGGGACTGTTATGCCGGGCACGCTCACCATAAGTTTGGGTACCTCGGGGACTCTTTATGGCTATGCAGAAACTGTCGCGATTTCTGAGTCTCAGGAATTCGCTGCCTTTTGCTCATCAACTGGTGGTTACTTGCCTTTAGTTTGTTCCCTAAATTGCACTGCGGCTACAGAAGTCATGCGAGATTTGTTGGCTGTGCCTATCGATGAATTCGATTCGCTATTAGCCACAAGTCAGCCAGGTGCTGGTGGCATCATTTCTTTACCGTTTTTCAATGGAGAGAGAACGCCGGATTGTCCGCATGCGAAGGGCGCCGTCTTTGGCTTAACGGCGGAAAACGCAACTCGGGCAAATCTCATGCGCTCAGTGGTTGAGGCTACGATTCTTGGTTTGAGGACGGGCCTATGGGCTATGCAACAGCGCGGTTTGGTGGCAGAGGTGGCGCGAGTCACGGGTGGCGGAGCGCATAGCCGTCAATGGCTACAGATTGTGGCCGACGTTTTGAACGTCAGTGTGACCTTGCCGCCGCATGATGAAGCTGCAGCGTTTGGAGCGGCTTTGCAGGCTTTGTGGTGCTTTAAGTCGGAGCGCGGCGAGAAACTCGGCATTGGAGATTTGATTGCCACGCACTTCGGTGAGACAAAAGATCAGGCGGTCAGGCCGAGACATGCCGCTGTGGAATGCTATAATGAAGTCTATCGGCGATATCTGGATCTTGTGGTGATGATGCGTAATCAAGACTTTAACAACGTCCATGCTTGAGGATTTGAATATGTTGAATAATGCATATTTTCCAAATGTGAGCGGTATTTCCTACGAAGGTCCGCATTCTGATAATCCGTTGGCTTTCAAGCATTATGATGCGAATCGGCGTATCGCAGGCAAAACATTGAAAGAGCATTTGCGCTTTGCGGTCTGTTATTGGCACAGCTTTTGCGCCAATGGATCCGACCCTTTTGGCGCGGGCACTCTGAATCATCCCTGGGAAGCCGCGAGTAATCCACTAGATCGCGCTAAGCGGCGATTAGATGCTGCGTTTGAATTCTTCAGTAAACTTGGCGCCCCTTATTACTGCTTTCACGATCGTGACCTGGCTCCAGAGGGTGAGACAGTCAAAGAAAGTGAGGCGAATCTGAGGACGCTTGTCGCTTTGGCTAAAGAACAGCAAAAGGCCACTGGCGTTAAGCTGCTCTGGGGTACGGCGAATTTGTTTAGTCATCCGCGCTACATGAACGGAGCAGCCACTAATCCTGATTTTCGCGTAGTGGCTCATGCCGCGGCGCAGGTTCACGCAGCAATAGAAGCTACTGTTGAGCTCGGTGGATCCTGTTTCGTATTTTGGGGTGGGCGTGAAGGCTACTCAACTCTACTGAATACAGAGATGAAACGAGAGCTTGATAATTTTGGCAAATTTCTCGGACTGGCACGTGATTATGGCCGGAAGATCGGATTTCAAGGCGATTTCTTAATTGAGCCCAAACCCATGGAACCGTCAAAGCATCAGTATGACTTTGATGCGGCCACTACTATTGGGTTCCTGCGTCATTATGGTTTGGATAAGGACTTCAAACTTAATATCGAGGCGAATCACGCAACTCTTGCTAACCATACCTTTGCCCATGAGCTGCAGACGGCGGCGGATGCTGGTCTTTTAGGCAGCATCGACGCTAATCGTGGCGATAGTCAAAACGGCTGGGACACTGATCAATTCCCAACCAATATTTATGATGCCGTTGAGTCTTTGCTTGTGATTTTGGGTAATGGAGGGTTCAAGCATGGAGGGATCAATTTCGACGCAAAGGTCCGACGTAATTCGACTGATTTAGATGATTTATTTATTGGCCATATTGGCGCAATGGATACCTTTGCCTACGGACTCGAGGTGGCTGTCGCTCTTATAGAGAGTTCGGCGATTACTAAGATCCGTAGCGAACGCTATCGCTCATTTGCGCAAGGGGCAGGGCTAGACTTTGCGCGTGGCTCCCTGAATCTGACGCAGTTGCGTGACTATGCCGCGGATTTGCCGGCAATTACGGCAGAAAGCGGCAAGCAGGAATTGCTGGAGAACATTGTTAATCAGTATCTATTTCGCGGCGGTAAGATTTGATTCGCTACCTCACTGAGAAGCGATCCTTCGGGATTTCATAACGGCTGATGATCGGCTGGTTTTCGGTCGTTCGCCGAAGGAAGATGAGTGCAAATTGGTCGACGTATACCGGGGCCCATTCGGGGTCCCGGATGCGGGTAATCAAGAAGGTTTGCCCCGCTGGGGTATAGTCGTGCCAATTGAAGAAAATGACGTTGAAATGCTGGTCGGCATCTATTTCGCGCCATTTAGTATCGTTTTCCTGCATCGGGACATATGCGTCTGTTAGGAAGCTGGCGGGATATGCCTCCGGTCTGTTATCTACGAAAACTTTAGTGTCTGGGTACAGGTGATAAATAAGGTAGCCGCCAATGTCGTAGTTGTTGAACATCGGGCCCTTTAGATTTTTGCTACGAAAAAAATCTGCGGCTTCGTTGCTGCCTTCTCGTAGGCCGATACCGAGATTGGCGAAGGTAGCGGGAGATGATGTGGCGAAATAAGCCGCCGTAGAGCCGAAGGCCACCAAGCAAAGCAACAGAGATTTGACGAATCTCCTTGGGGTTTCTGGCCACAGTTGAGCCATTGCTGGAAGGGCGAACACGCCGAACATACTGATGTTGCGGATTGCCTTGATCGCCAGAGCAGACAGCAAAAGTGCGATAAATATTGAAGCTAACGGTAGATTTTCGATGCGGTGCCTCACCCCTCCCCACACGGCCAGACCCCAAACTCCTGCTAACGTGACGTACAGCGGAGTGAATACGGGAAAGTGCATGTTCCGATCGAGGAAGAACGGTACGGACTGGTTCTCCACTATCATGTAGCCATAGTTATCAAAAATTTTGAGGGGATACGTGGCCAGTTTCCAGCCTTCGGGGTTTACCAGGCTGGCTAGGCTAGACAAGATCAGAATCGCTAACAAGGTGTAGCAGCGCTTAGTGAGCTTTTTCCTTTCGGGGCCGTGAGGGAGCATCCCTGCTTTTAGGGCTGCTTCCGACAAAAAAATGCCGATAATTAGCAGTCCAAAGAAAAAATAGATGTGACTGTTCACCCAAAGAATCATGATTACGGGCACTGTGAGCAGCCATTTCCAACTCAGCTTTTGCTCGGCAAAGGCGCTAATCAGAGCGTAAATAACCACAGATAGGAACAGGCTGACGCCTTCTGGCCTCACCTCTGTTCTGTAGCTAACTAGTGGGGCCACGAGCAGGCCCAGAGCTAGGGCTGCCATCGGGCCTGAGCGCTGCCAGGCTGCCACCAACATAATCGCAAATGCACTGACCACCAGGGTGACGTAAAAGACCGAGAGGCCGGTAAATCCCATGGTAGTTTCAACAGCATGGAAAATTAATCCAGTTAGCCAGTGGTGGTTTGTAAAGGGTGCTGCGGGGTGCGTGTAGGAGTAAAAGTTTGTAAAAAGCACCTCTGGGTGACTGAGAACCCAGCGACCGTTGGCGATATGTCGACCGAGGTCGGCTGTAGTTAAATCTACGGTTTTGGCGGTCAGACTCGCAACTAATAGGCAAAGCGTTAGACCGAATAGCAGCCAGGGGGATTTTTTTAATAGATCTTTATGCATAGATATATTGTAACCCGAATCTGTTTTTGATTTCGCATCGATTTTCTATGAATATGGTGCTACCGTTGGACGCCAATCATAGTGTAGCGGGCCAATGTTTAGACTGAGAACCCAAGCTTCAAATTCTACCCAGTTTCCTGCCAATAGTGGTGAGCAGGCGTCTTGGCTAGTTGACTTGCTGCTGTTCCTTTTTTTGGCCGCATTACTCTTTGGGGTCGTCGAATTTGGCATGCAATGGTTAAGTCCGGCCGAACCAATGCGTCAGAAACCCTTAGTGATCGATCTGTCGCCATGGGCTTTGCCGGTTTATTCGCTTAAATCATTGGCGCGCGGGTTTCTAGCCTACTTATTTTCGCTCTTATTTACCTTGGTTTATGGCTCAATCGCAGCCAAGCGGCCGCGGGCCGAGCGGGTAATGATTCCGATTTTGGATATCCTCCAGGGTATACCGGTGTTGGGTTTTTTGCCTGGATTGGTGCTGGGCTTGGTGGCGCTGTTTCCTCGCAGTAATTTTGGCCTGGAACTGGCTTGCATCATTATGATTTTTACCGGCCAGGCCTGGAATATGACCTACTCCTTTTATGGCTCTGTGCGGTCAGTGCCAGTGGAACTGCGAGAAGTGGCTCGGCTGCATAACTTTGGTGTGTTCAAGACCTTTCGCACGGTCGAAGCTCCGTTCAGCATGATCGGATTGGTCATGAATAGTATGATGAGCATGGCGGGGGGCTGGTTCTTTCTGACGACTACAGAAGCTTTCCGTCTAGGAGACAAGGATTTTCGTCTGCCTGGAATTGGCTCCTATATGAGCATGGCGATCGACACTGGTGATCGCGCGGCACAGCTTTATGCGGTCATCGCAATGGGCTTAATGATTGTTGCCACAGATTGGCTGCTTTGGCGGCCGCTCTCCGTTTGGTCAGAGCGCTTTAAGTCGGAGGAAATCGCGGGCGAACGGGAGGAATCATTTATCCTTTCGTTACTGCACAGGTCTAGGTTACTGGCGAAATTGAGAGCACTATTACGCAGCCGGCAATCTGGCTCGGTACGGAGAAAACTAGCCGAAGTGCAGAAGGATGAAGGAGTTTCGATTGGAGCTTCGGCCCATGCTCTGCAACCGCGGTGGGAACGGTGGCTGCCAACTGCGGGTTGGGTAGCTGCCGTCGTCTTCAGTGGGCTGGCATTTTTGGGTGGCGTCAAGCTCATAGGCCTTATTTCGCATTTAACTCTGAGCGACTGGTCGAGTGTTCTAGTGGCCTTGTTTGGGACGTTCGCTAGGACTACTACAGCGGTATTGCTTGGGGCATTGTGGACGGTGCCTGCTGGCATCGTCATTGGGCGGTCACGCAAACTATCGCGCAAATTATCAGCAGCTGTGCAGGTCATTGCATCCTTCCCCGCTCCAATGCTCTTCCCATTGGTAACTATGGCGGTCCTTTGGTTAGGAATTGATTTCAAGTACGGCTGCACCGTGCTGATGATGCTTGGTTCGCAGTGGTACATTCTCTTTAACGTGATCGCAGGTGCTCAGGGTATGCCTGGTGACCTACGTGAGATCGCTAAAATGTACGGCATTAAAGGGTGGGCTTTATGGCGGACCCTGTATCTACCAGCAATTTTCCCGTCATTGGTTACGGGCCTGGTTACTGCTGCAGGTGGCGCTTGGAATGCCAGTATTGTTGCTGAATTTGTTCATTTCAAAGATCAAACTTTAGTGGCGCCCGGGCTTGGGTCCCTGATTACCAGGGCGACGGAAGAGGCTAACTTCCCTCTCCTGTGTGCTGGAGTCATGACGATGTCTTTCGCACTGGTACTAATCAATAGAGTGTTTTGGAAGCGCCTTTATGCCAAGGCCGTATCGCGTTACATGTTAACCGGCAAGAGTTGAAAACTATGACGATCAAGATCATCGAGCCCTACAAGGATAGCGGTAGCCGAACAGAACTAATCGCCGAAGCGCGTAATGTTAGTAAAACTTTTGCGGAAGAGTCTGGCGGTGCCAGGATGGCGTTGCAAGACGTGTCGTTAGCTATTTCACCCAACGAAGTTGTCTGCATTCTTGGGCCATCTGGATGTGGTAAGAGTACCTTACTGCGAATTTTGGTTGGTTTGATTGAACCGAGTGCTGGTGTTGTCTTTAGCCATGGGCAACAATTGCGCGGGATTCATCCAGGCGCGTCTCTAGTATTTCAAAATTTCGGCTTATTTCCTTGGTTGACTGTCGCAGACAATGTTCGTGTTGGGCTGCATGGGCGTCGTCTTTCTCGAGTTGCAGAGTCAGAGCTGATAGAGGCGCAGCTGGAAAAGGTTGGTCTCGGCGGTTTTGACCGGGCCTTTCCCAAGGAGCTATCCGGTGGAATGAAGCAGCGGGTTGGCTTGGCAAGAGCCTTGGTTGGCAAGCCCGAGTTGCTTTGCTTAGACGAGCCATTTTCGGCGCTCGACGTCATGACGGCAGAGGCTCTGCGCTCTGAGGTTTACCGCCTTTGGAGTGAAGGCAAGTCTGGGCTTAGTAGTGTGCTCTTGATCACTCATTTGATCGAGGAAGCGGTATTTCTCAGTGACCGCATTGTGATCATGGATGCCAACCCAGGGCGGGTGCGAGCCGTGGTCTCAAATGATTTAGGTCACCCCCGCGAGTATCGGTCGCGAGAGTTTCAGAATTTCGTGGATCACATTCACGATATTTTAACGGCCGTGCATTTGCCGGACGTGCCTGTTGAGCCGCGTATGCCGCCCAGTGCAAACTTGGAGCGAATCACTCCAATACCTGCGGTAAACCTCGGGCAGATCACCGGTATGATGGAAATCCTTCATGATCACGGTGATGAGATGGACCTATTTGATTTGAATGAGTTCGTCTCGCATGAGCTTGGGCAGACTTTGACCGTGGTTAAGGGTGGGGAGCTGCTTGATCTGGTGGAAACCCCCGGTGACTTGGTCAAACTAACAGTGGGCGGTAAGCACTTTCTCCAGGCCAGTGTGGCTGAACGCAACGAGTTATTGGCGTCGCGCATGACCGGCCTGGGCATTTTCCGCATGGTTCTTCATATGTTAGAGTCAGCCTCCGAGGATGGCATTGCCGGTGATGACGTCGTAGCGGCAATTGCGGCCCATTTACCGCGCGAGCCAGCCAAGCAACTAGCAGATACAGTATGCGACTGGGGTCGAACCGTGGAGCTGCTCGATTACGATGCTGTTCGTGACGTTTGGTCCAAGAAGCCGCCAGAGTGAGGCGCGATCCGGGGCAAAAGCATGGAATCTGAATTTCACGACAATCGAGCCGAAGCCGTTCTTTCAGGGGGGTGGCGTCGGCTAAGCAGTGACCGTGGGCTCGGTTTGATATTGGTGTTAATCGCGCTGTTCTTGTTTCGCCTATCCTACGGCTTAAGCATGAACTTCTGGAAGGACGATGAACGCCAAATCTACTTGCTCGGTCTAGAATGGTTTTCGACAGGGCTTTGGCCTTATTTTGGGCCAGATGTCGTGCATACGAATCAGCAAATCGCTGGCGCCTTGCAGCCATTGCTAGTTGGATTGCCATGGCACATTTGGCGGCAACCAGAAGCGCCATTTCTCCTGGTCAATCTGCTATCTTTCTCGGGTTTGCTACTACTTGCCGTTTATTTTGGGCGACTGTTTCCGCAGTTGCCTAGGTCGCTTTTATGCCTTTGGTTGTTCACTTTACCCTGGACCCTAAATATCTCCACCCACGTGTATAACCCGTCGTATCTACTCTTCGCGAGTTGCCTATTTTTTGTGGCTTTTTGTGAGGTAATTCCTTATCTCAGGGTAGGTCTGTTGGCGCCTTCATGGGCTTTTTGTATGATGGGCTTTGCTATTGGTTGGAGCCTCCAGCTGCATTTATCCTGGCCGCTTTTGCTGCCACTTCTCGCCGTAGCTTTGCTTTTCAGTTGGCGAGAAAGAAGTTGGCGCTGGCAACACGCTCTGATGCTAGCCATCGGCTTTATGGTGCCGACCTTGGTTCTGCTGCCGACTATCGTGAAATATGGGATCTATGTGCCATTTGCGCCGATGTTGGCGAATTCTGGGATCAACGATGCCAATGCGCGTGAACCGCTCACTATAGTGGCGCGTCTACTCTCCTTTGGCGCGTACGAGTTGCCCCGATTCTTGACCGAGCGTTCGCAGGATAGGTGGCCTTTTCTGTTGGCGCATCCGTACCTGCTGCCATTTTTTCTTGTTTTAGGCGCAGTGGGCGTGGTTCAGCCCCTGCTGGCGCTCTGGAGTTTAGCTAGAAAAACTACTCCGGTTTCCATTCGTATTCTGATTGTGTTTTGCATTTTGGAGGTGTGCGGGGCATTTTTGGCATCGTCGCGGCCTCCCACTGCCCGCAATTACTATATTTTGTTTCCGTTTGCGGCTCTTGCTGCCCTTAGCGGGATGAGCTTCATGTTCACGTCAAAGCGACGGCGGCTTTGGTTTGGTCGCTTGGTTGGGCTTTGTATAGCCTATCAGGGGCTTTTGGCGTTGATTCACCTCAAAGAATACAGCCTATATACGGACCGCGATCGTGTGGTTGAGGCATTGCGAGCCCATAACCATCATTTGCTCGGCGATAGGCGCTCGCCCGATCTGCCTGCGACGCTATAGTCCGGGAAATAAAGTAAACATAAAACTTGTATTGCATTGCTGTGCAGATCTCGACGATACTAAGGTTTTGAGCAATCAATTAGGGCACTTAGGGTCAATCGCGCCATGTATAGTTTGTTGTTAAAGATCGTCGTTATTTTCGTTTTTTCTGCTACGCCAATCATGGCCGTCGGAGAAATCGCGGAGCCGACTTTAATCTTAGAAAATGGTGACAAGAAACTAAGCTTTTCCCGCTCAGACCTGCTCAAGCGGAGCGATCTTAAAAAAATTGAGGTCAAAGAGGATCCGAGTTATCCCGGGCGGGTGATGATTTATCAGGCGGTTCCTGTTGCTGCCTTGTTCGCGCAAACCTCAATCGCTCCAGATGCAGTCATAGAGTTCAAATGCTTGGACGGATTTGCGGCCACTATAAGCCAGTCCCGTATTCTTAACACAGACCCCAAGCGGTCTGTAGCTTATGTAGCGATAGAGTCGGCGGCTGAGTCATGGCCGCCCGTAAAGTCAGAGGGACCTTCAGCCGGACCTTTCTACTTGATTTGGTTACATCCAGAGTTGTCCTCCATAGCGCAGGAGGAATGGCCCTTTCAGTTAGCAGGCTTTGCTGTGAAAGGAAGTCTGCAGGCAATGTATCCGGCGATATTCCCAGCTCAGGGTGCACCTTCTGGTGTCCAGCGTGGTTTTCAATCTTTCACGCGAAACTGTTTCCCTTGTCACACTATGAATAAGTCCGGGCCCTCTGATGTAGGTCCGGATTTAAATGTTCCTAAAAGCGTGACGGAATACTTCACACCAGGGGCGCTCCGCACACTGATTAGGAGTCCGCAGGATCTACGCTATTTTCCGCGTTCACGAATGAGCGCATTTCCGTCCAGCATTTTACCTGACGCTGAGTTGGAAGATTTGATAGCATACCTGGGCTATATGTCTAAACGCAAAAGGCCATGAGGCTCTGAGGCCATGTCAACGGATGAGAAATAGCTTAAAAATCTGCGCTACGCTCATTTGGTTTCTGCCATCTTATACTGCGCTTGCAGACAGCGACCCGCTGACTTTTCGGGGTTGGTTGCAGTGGCTGAACGTGGCTGAGCTCACGACGGTAAATACCAAGGCTCCAATTAATCCGGAGAACCAAGTTCTCCAAATCCCGAATAGGACGATGGTGTCCCTGTTTCGCCCTAATCTAAAGATTACTGCGAATAATGTTCAATTTATCGCCAGGCCACGAGTAATCTACCGCAACGATGCGATCAAGATTAATGACCGTGAGGGTGTAGCTAAGAGCACGACCCAGTCGTATTTCAATGATGCTTTTATGCAATGGACAATGTCAGATTCTGTGTCGATGGCCTATGGGCTGCAGTGTTACCAGTGGGGAGCGGCGGAGACACTTAGTCCTAGCAATCGTTTGTTTCACGACATCGCATCGAATCGAAATGTCCGCTATGAGGTGCGGGGTAAAAATCTCGCGCGCTTAAATTTCAGCTTAGGCAAAGAATTTAGTGCGGTTGTTATGGCTGACATGAAAGAGGATAAAGATGCCCCGCTGTTCAGTGCGGATACACCCTGGACCCCAACGGTAGTGGCCAAGGGCGAGTATAGTTGGAGCGGGGGCTCAGATTACTTTGGTCTGGTTGTTGGTGGGCAGGGAAATGGTTTTCCCTGGGTCGGTGAGTATTTCAGTGTCGGCATGCCATTCTTTGACGGCATATCGCTATTCGGCGACGCTAGCCAGCAGCGAGGTGCTGATGTGTGGTACCCCGTGGCTAAATTGCAGCAAACTCCCGTGGGACCAGGGCAGCAGGTTGTATTTGAAAAAACTGAGAAAGCAAGCAAGCGTGTATACAATTTGGCAGTCGTTGGCTTGAAGTATGACTTTGTCAATGGTGCTATTTTGCGCGGAGAATATATTTACAATGAGGCTGGTTATAGTAAAAGCCAGAGGGATCTGGCGCTTGCCGGGTTATCCCCTGCTAGCCCACTTCAGCAGTCGGTTCTCGGGGAGAATCTACGCCGCTTTTTTTCTCCGAATTTAGATGTCCCGGGTCAGCGTTATGCCTACGCATCTATTCATGTACCCGACTTCCTTTCTTTAACAGATTTTATTTTAGGCGCCAGGACGGTCTACTCACTCACTGACCACAGCTCTTCGTCCTATTTGAGCCTCGATTATAAAGTAAATGACGGCGGCACTCTTATAGTCGCAGTTGGTGGCGGTGCCGGTAAAAAAGATGGAGAGTTGAAGGGCTATTCAGCCCCCACTGAATACTTAGCTTACCGCCATGATTGGTGACGGAGAGTTCTATGAATAGTAATGTAAAAACTGGTGAGACATTCGTCGAATTAAAAGGCTTGGTAAAAAATTACCGCCTCGGCCAGACCGTCGTTTCAGCTCTGCGTGGTGTTGACCTTGAGCTGCACCGTGGAGAGTTTACGGCTGTTATTGGTGCCTCAGGCTCGGGGAAGAGCACTCTGCTGAATATGATCGGAAGCATAGACAATCCGGACAGCGGCAGTATTAAATTTGATGGTGTAGAGATCACGCAACTGAGCGACGATGCCAAAAGTCATCTGCGAAATCAGAAGATAGGTTTTATTTTTCAGTCGTTTAACCTCATACCGGTATTAAACGTCGAAGAAAATGTCGAACTGCCGCTGCTGATTAACCACTCTATCTCAGCAATTGAGCGCAGCGAACGGGTGGCCGCAGCGATTGCGGATGTTGGTCTTAGTTCTTTTATGAAGAACCGTCCCGATCAGTTGTCCGGTGGACAGCGTCAGCGAGTTGCAATTGCCCGAGCATTAGCAGGTAATCCGGATTTAGTATTAGCGGATGAGCCGACGGCTAACTTGGATTCCACCAATTCAGGAAAGATTATTGATCTGATGTTAGAGTTAAACTCTCGCCGCAAGGTGACGTTTCTTTTCTCCACTCACGATGCCAACCTCATGAATCGTGTGTCCAGGATAGTGAACATCCAAGACGGGGTGATTCGCGTATGAGGGCTGGCCAGTTGACTATGGCTTTGCGAAATCTCAGTCGCAATAAGCGACGAAATTTCGCTACTGGAGCCGCGATAGCAGCGGGCTTTGCTGCACTTATTGCGCTCGGTGGATTTGTGAACCGCATGGAAAATTATCTGCGCGTGTACACGATCTATGCAACCCGAGTCGGGCACATAAATATTTATAAAGAGCATGGATTTGAGCGTTTTTCGACAAAGCCAAAGCTCTATAGTTTAGACGAACATGACCTAAGGGCGATCGAAGATATTGTTGCATCAATGGATAACGTTGAGATGCATGGTGCCCAAATTGTAGGTATGGGGATTATCGGCAATGGCTGTCGTACCGTTCCATTTATAGCTAATGGTATCGATCCTTCGATCGACTTGCTGCTTCGGAACCACTCTCAGATGCGTAAGTGGATGCCCAAGTTGCGTGATTTCGACAAGGGCCGCGGTCTATGGAACTATGACGAGAGCCAAGGTGCCATTGCGCTAAGCAATGGGCTTGCCCGACTGTTGGGTAAGACTAGAGTTTTTGATGAACTGCCAAAAGATCAAAAATCTGTGGTCGTAGTTGATTGCTCCGCGCCTGATGCCAAGGAAAAGATTTCTGCAGATACCAATGTTCAATTGGTGGCTGGCGGTTGGTCTGGAATGATGTCGGCGTTGGATGGTGAAGTCGTAGCTAATTTTGCTTCAGCTGTTACCGAGACGAATAATTCGGCTATTTTGACTTCACTCAAGTTATTGCAAAAGCTTTATGATACGCAAAACGCAACATTTTATTCCATTTGGTTGAAGAACCCAAAAGATTTATCAGTCGACATGGCTAAGTTGGAGAACAAGTTAGCTGCTGCTGGACTAAAGACCGAGCTTTATCCGTGGATGGACGAATCAGTAGCGCCGTTCTACACGGGTACGATGCAGTTTATTTATGTGATGGTTGGGTTTATTTCCTTTGTTTTAGCTGCTGTGGTTATACTTTCCATTTTTAATTCTGCCACAATGACGATTATTGAGAGGTCGCAGGAGATTGGGATGATGCGGTCGCTGGGCTTTACACGCCGTCAAATCCGCCAGTTGTTTGTTGCAGAAATGGTATTCCTGTCTGTTATTTCGGTGGTTTGTGGCGGCATCGTGGGGACCCTAGGGGTCTTTATTGTGAATAGTCTTGGGGTGCCCTATAAGGCGCCTGGTATCGCAGGGCATATGACACTTCAACTCGCCCCTAATTTTTTGATTGTGTCGACGTCTGCTGCGCTCACGTTGAGCTTGGCAATTTTAACGACGTTGATAGCTGTGTGGTCTGTTGCAAAAACGAACATCGCGACACTATTGTTAGGTTCACAGCGGTAGCGAATCTAAATTCTCTAGAGGTGTATCATGGGCAAAATTGGCAGGTATTCTTCAATGATTTTAGTTGTGGCGACAGTGTTGCCATCCAGTTTTGCGCTGGCTAAGGGTAAGCCGAAGGGCGGTAAGGCCAAAGAAGTTGAATCAGCTGAAGTATCAGCGGTAGCACCGACAGCTGAGCAACTACTAAAGGATGCTGATCGCGCGCGCGGTGCTCTTGAAGACGGCATAAGCTGGGAGATCGATGTAGAGACATTTGACGAGGGAAATCAGAACAAGGTTCACTACATTGTGAAAGTAAAGGGAGTAGACGCTCTTGCAGAAGCTTTGGCGCCGGCGCGCAACAAGGGTGAGATGATGCTATTTAACGATAGGAACCTCTGGTTTTTTAAGCCTGGGCTTAAGAAGCCAGTGGCTATTTCTGCTCGCCAAAAGCTAATGGGCCAGGCTGCCAATGGGGATATTGCTTCCACCAATTATTATCGTGACTATGAGGGTAAAGTAGTTGGTGAGGAAAATATCGATGGTGTTCCTTGCTTTAAACTCGAGCTCAAGGCCAAAGCGAAAAACGTCACTTACGATGGCATTCGCTATTGGATTTCGAAATCCAATCATTTCGGTCTAAAGGCTGAGTTTTTGACCGTCAGCGGTGAAATGTTTAAAAGTGCAGTTTTCAAATATGACAACAAGATCAGCTTGGAAGGCAAGCAGGCCGCTTTTGTCAGTCAGATGGATATCAATGACACGCTGAAGGCTGGTAGCCATACGGTCATCAGTTATACGAGTCCTCGGGCTGATAAACATCCTGATAGCTTATTCAATATCAACAATCTGGTGAGATAAGCCCATGATGGCACAGTTCATGATCGTCTATGTGCAAATGACCCGACTTGCTTGGCGTAATGTCGTCAGAAATTGGCGCCATAGTCTCGCGACGATTCTGGCAATTGCTTCGGGCTTCATGGCTGTGTCGTTGTTCGATGGTTTTCTCAAAGAACTGCACGAACGCAACATAGATAGTTACACCACGCGTGGGATGCTGGGACAAGTTTTGGTCCAAAAGACTGGAGCAAACCAAGCTGCGTCAGAGGATCAGTGGTTGTATTCGGTCGGTCGGCCCGAGCAGGATTTTCTCGAGGAGTACTTCAAGTCTGATCCTGATTTTGTCCGCCGTGTTAGGTTTCTGGTTCTCTCTGGAATGGTGAATGCTGGTCCTAATAATACTGTTTTCATTGGCTATGCCTACGATGTCAAAGAAGGCGGTCAAGTTCGCGGCAACAGATGGTACTGGATGACTCTTGCAGGCGAGCCATTAGATCAGGTCAAGGATCCCTCTGTTCTCTTGGGCGTGGGGCTCGGTCACCTAGTGGATTGTGCATCAACTTACGAAGGCCGCAATTTTATACTCGAGGACGGTAATTATATTGCGGAGAAACGTCCGTTCTCTTGTAAGTATCCGCGCATAACTCTATCGGCGACGACGGAAGCATCACAGGTCAATGCAATTGATCTGCCGGTAGCCGGGCTGTTCGATGCCGGTTTTCGGGAGCTGGATAAACGAGCGATCCGCATGGAGTTAGCTCAAGGCCAGCGTCTTTTGGATACGGATAAGATCTCAATGATCGGGATTCAGCTTAAGGATGTTGATAATCGGCAGGCTTTTATCCAACGTCTGCGCGATGCCATTAAGTCTAGGGGGTTTCAACTCGATGTAGATCCCTGGGAAGATCATCCGATGGCTGCTTATGTGAGTAGCGGATTGCAAATTTTGCATGTGTTTCGCAATCTTTTTATGAGCATAGTAGTGCTAATTGGCGTGATGTCAGTTGCCAATACCATGATGAAGGCCGTCAACGAGCGTATCCGTGAGATTGGGACTTTGCGCAGTTTAGGGTTTCTGCGCCGTCATCTGGTGTATATGTTTGCGTTAGAAGGAGCATTCCTTAGCCTAATTGCATGTGTAGTTGGGCTTGCGATGACTCTGGTCCTCACATTTACGATTGATCACATAGGGCTGACCTATCGTGCTGGGATTTTGTCTGTGCCGATCAATCTTAAGGTCCGTTATTCTGTCGGAGCTTGGATCATTAGTGCTGCAGTTCTGTCTGTTTTAGCCACTGGCACAGCTTGGTTTTCATCACGGCGTGCTAGTCGCATGGTAGTTGCAGATGCTATGCGCCATGTCTAGGTATTCAGGAATAAAGCGCTGACGCTCGGGCACTGAAGCATTGGAAGCACTGGGAATGTCGGAAGAACTTTCTCCCATACAATCATTGTTGCAACACCTGCAAGGCAGCAGGGCTCAAAGCCTTTTGCAGCGTGTGGATGAGCTACGGGCGATGCTGCTGCGTTGGGCGATAGTTTTATTCGTTTTGATTGGAGTCGGATTCTATTTTGCTCGAGATATTATCGACTTCTTGAAAATCCCTTTGTCAGAGGCTCTGCCTCATCAAAAAAACGTGCTGCATTTTACGGGGCCTTTAGAAGTCATGATGGCTTACATGAAGGTCTCATTTTTAATGGCTTTTCTCCTGGCGTTACCGCTTGCTTTTTATCAGGCGTGGCGTTTCGTAGCGTCGGCTTTTCCTGAACATCAGAAAAAATACGTTATGCCCTTTTTCATCAGTTCACTGGTCTTGTTTGGGATCGGCGTGACCTTTTGTTATTACGTGATGTTGCCCGTGGGCCTAAAGTGGTTGGTTGGGTTTGGTGGCGATCAGGCCTCCGCTATTATCACTGTCGGTGAGTATGTAGATATGCTCATGTTTATGATTCTGGCCTTTGGCGCTGCATTTCAATTACCGCTGTTAGTAATCGCTTTAGAGCGTTTGGGACTAGTGCAGCAGGCGACGCTCAAGAAACATCGCGGCGGCATTCTGGTGGCTATTCTTATAATCGCGGCTGTAATCGCTCCATCGCCTGACCCTGTGTCACAGCTATCATTAGCGGCGCCCATGTATCTTATGTTTGAGGCGGCGCTTCTCGTGATCGGGCGGCTACAGATTAAAGATAACCTGACCGTTTAAGATGATTGCGATGGCATGATCTTTGAAGAGCCGTACCTGGGTAGATGTGCGTCCACTAAGATTCGGATGCCTTAAAACAAGGAGGCAAATGATGCTAAGCAAAAGTTCTCTTGGTAAGAATGTAGATAGTCTGCGTCAAGATGCGAATAAAATGATCGAGGATCTTGGGCGCCTTCAGGCTGATTTGGTCAAGGAAGGTAAATTTAAGACTGCTACAACCGCTAGTCGGATTGCAGATTTGGTGGAAACACGCGTTGATCAGGGAGTTACAGCTGTCACTCAGCAGCTAGAGACGGTTGCCGATCAAGTGGCAAAGATCAGCGCGGAAACTAAGCGACAACTTATTGTCGCCGATGCCACCCTGCACAAAAGGCCATACAGCTATTATGCGCTCTAGGTGGAGCCTTTGCCGCTGGCGTGCTTGGTGGGCTGATATTGCCTTTGCGCAAGAAAATGCATTGAGCCTAAGGTGGTCTCAACCGGGAGGCTGACGTTAATATGTCAGCCTCTAGCGGCCTTTTCCTCGAAAAGAGAACTGATTGTGGCATTCACTACATTCTTCAAATCCGGGTAGTGAGTGATTCGGAAATGTGACCGCGCGAGCGTCTTTGGCGTGGCAACTAGCGCAGTCTGTCGGCGTTCCTTGATATTGACCATTACGGTGACAGGCATTGCACTCGGCCGTGCGGTGAGCGCCAATCAGTGGAAATTGCGACATCGAATGATGAAACGTAGTTGCTTGCCAGGTTTGCTGCGAGTGACATTGTTGGCACTCGGGTAATCCGCCGTTGTGATTATCGTCCTTCTTGTGGCAGAAAACACAGCGCTCGCTCGCCCCAGTGAGCCGCCGGCGATTGTCTTGGCCATGACACTGTTCGCAGCTCAACAGGTTGTGGGCGCCAACGAGTAAGAAGTTTTTGTGGAAATCTTCTATCGATGACCAATTGTGAGATTCAGAATGGCAGTCCATGCAACGCGTGCCTAGTTTGCCTTTGTGTGGGTCGCTGTGGCATGCGGCACAATTGCGACTTTTAAGATCCGGGAATATATATTTCCCCTTTGGTTTTTTATATGGCGGTGCATACATTGCGTGCGTTGGTGTGTGACACTTTATACAACCAAGTTCACTATGCTTACCTTTGATCGGGTAATTTGTTTGGTTGTGATTAAATGGAAGGTTCTTCAGAAAATCCACTGTCGTGTGACAATCAGAGCAGGACTTTTCAGCGAAATTGGAGTGGAACTGATCCTTGTGCACATTCGTGTGGCAGTCGATGCAGTAGTTTTTTTCGGGGTGCTCAAAGACAAATCGACCAGGGTGTTTTATAGGCTCCTCGGTTAGGATTTTATTTGTTGGTGTGTGGCATTTGATGCACTGATCTTTTATTCGCCAGTGATCCCCCGTCAGCTTAAAGTTGGATTGCTTGTCGTGATTAAACGGCTTGAGCTCCGAAAATGTAGTGGTGCCGTGGCAGGTGGCGCAGGATTCGGAGGAGTAATCGTGGCGGAATTGATCTTTATGTATGTTGCTATGACAGCTTACGCAAAAACCAGCATAGTCGTTGGGGAATTTGTAAATCGGCTTGCCGTCACGAACGTGACATGACTTGCAGGTAATGTCTTTATGCTTCCCAGTCAGCGCAAATCTAGTCAACTGATTATGATCAAAGTTCTTCTCTAGTGCGGGAAAGTTTGTCCAACTGCTAGTAACATGACATTCGGTGCAAGATTTAGCCTGAAGTGCAGGGGAAAATTTACCAGCATGAGGGTTTTTGTGGCAGCTTTCACATGTTTTCGTTTTCAAATCAGGCCAGATATATTGCCGTTCAGTGCTATTTTTTGCTTTTTGATTTGGTATTAACTTATGACAGTCATTGCATGCGACGTTGCTATGTTTGCCGTCTATTTGGTACCGAGTTTGCGTGTTGTGATTAAATCCTTCTTGTTTTTTAGGGCTACTATTTTTTAACGGTTCAAACCAACTGGCAACCTTCCATGTGTCCTCGCGATGGCATTCATTACAATCCATTGCCGCCCACTTCCCTTTAAAGTCATGGGTGTCGTCTTTAATATGACAACTCTTGCAGGTGGCAACTGGTCCGAAGAATCGAGTGTCATTTGGGCGGATTGCCTTTTCTTTGCGGGTGTCGGTATGACATTCGGCGCACTTTAATTTTGCGTGTTCCGAGGTTAAAGAATAGCCGGTTTTATTGTGATCAAATGACTCCGTGTCAAATTGCACGGCGTCATAATCACGGCCCTGATGATCACTGTGACAACCTATGCACTCCTGTTCGGTTAATTTATGGAAGGATTTTGGCTTGTTCATCGATTGTCTGATTTCTTTGTGGCAGTCCAGACATTTGCGATCTGGGACACCTTTGCCAGCGGTATGGCAACTGAGACAGTCTGCGTGCTCAAGGTCTTTGTGACCCTTCATCAGCGGGCCAGGCGCTAAGAGTTTGTTCAAAATACCCTGGGGAGACGGTGGCGGAGCCTTCGCTTTTAATTGGGTTTGTCCGTGCGCCTGTGTGAGTGGGGAGCAAAGGGCAAAGTAAATAGAGATGATCAAAGTAAGCAGCCGCGACATTTAGAACCTCGTGTTTGGCGGAGCTACGTCGCGCAGCGGTGTTAATTCACGACTACCAAATCGGTACCCGATCGTCAGCAAGCCGCTGACGATTGTTATATTCTCGTCTTTTGCTAATTCAGCGCCAGCCGTGGCGAGCAGGGAGCGGGTTGCATAAAGGCCAAGATTCGATCCGATGATATATTGATTTCGGATCACGCCCGAGTCGCGCTGTTGTCTAGTTACCCGGAGATCGGCATCGATCAGCCATTTATCAGTAAACCAACTGATTGTGCTGGCTGCAAATAAGTCTCGACTAATAAAACCGCGTCGCGCACCCATGTGGGCGCCTATGGCTATATGACCCGCGGCAAGTTTGGTGAAGTTTGCTCCTCCAGACACTTCATATTTACGCAATCTGTCACCTTCTCGCTGGCCTGCTAATAGGTTTCCGTCGAGCCGCATAGTCCCATTCAACCGATATTGACTGGAAATTTTTGCTTGAGAGTAAGCGGATGGAGGAAGGCGTTCTAAAATATCCCGTTGATTACGGTATTCGATAAGATCGATACGTGAAGCAATGAATCTCGTCGATAGTTTTGGGTTAAAGCGTTTATCGAATTCGAACTTTGCGTCTTCGACTCGGACGTCTGGGGTGCCCTGGATGTTGAGATAAGTCAGCAGTCTATTGTCGGCACCGAGGTGTAAGAATCCTTGGTTTATGAATGCCATGGTGGGGGTGGGCTGATCATCGAAGTATTGCGGAGCGTAGACCAGCATATTGCTGAGATATTTCCCTTCGTCCCAAGAGGACGCGTCATTCTGATACACATGGTAAATGCCGGTTTGATAGGCGTTAGATCCCAGGTTTGCCGCACGTTCCTCATTTATTTTTGGCCTATAGCCGGCAAAGACCCCCACTTTATGGTTAGCCGAAAGGCGAATGCCGCCTTCGAGGCCATCGTTGTAGATGACGTTGTTTTCGGCCGGGAGAAAGCGGCCAACAGACCAATAAAGGGATTGCGATGTTCCGGGATTCCTAACCACTAGTTGTCTTAAACGAGGGGTGTTCTTGCCGGATAATTGCAGACGCTGCGTGTCAATTTTGTCGAAGAAATCGTGCTTGTCGCGTAGATCAGCCGTGAATTGATACTGCTGTGAGCCGATCCGGTTGACATCTAGATAGGCTCGGCCAGAAAATACGGCACGGTCATTGTCGGTGTTTACTTCACTCTCTCCCGTAATATCCTCGCGGGCCAGATATCCACCGCTTAAAAGTGAGCCATGATATTCATAAGAAAGAGCCTCGCCAGCCACGAGTAGCGCCAAGATAAGAAATGTCCAAGCTAAGGTGGCGCACCTTCGCGGCCGTCGCATAGACTCCGTGATCGGTAGTAATGAAATCCAGCGCGGTCGTATCATTCCTTTTCGTGGTCCTTGCGCAGTGGTTCACCAAATTTTCGATCGATGTTGATGCCTATATCTGCGAAGAACTTAGTTTGCATCTCGGCCCCAATAAAAATGAAAAGATAATCATTTTTTATCGATTGCCGCCGACCATTGACATTAATCTCCAGCCTGTCTGCATGGATTTCCTCGACCTTAGTTTCGAACATGAGTTTGACTGAGCCAGATTTTTCGGCTTTTCGCACCTTTTCTTCATTCTCAAAATTACAACGATCGAAACCTGGAGTTATAGCCAATAAAGTGACCGTGTTGCCTAGGTGCTTTTTACACAACATATCCACAGCCTCAGCAGCCGAATTGCCACTGCCAACAACCGAAATATGCTGGTCTTTATATTGATCGGGCTCAATCAGGTGGTAGGTCACTTTGGATAGGCTCTCGCCGGCCAAGCCAAGTCGTCGCGGTGTGCCACGGACCCCAAGGGCAAGAATAACCCGCCTTGCGCTAAGCGGGCCCGCACTTGTCTTTAGGTGAAATATGCCGTCGATACGTTGTAACGTCTCAAATTTTGTTTGTTCTTGAACCTTAAGTCCAGTCGACCGACGGATCTCGTCCCAGCGTTGCATTAACTCTTCTTTGCTTACTCGGTGGCGCGGAAAACGCATGGCACCGACGATAGGGAGCTCTGCGGGTTGAGTCATGATGATTTTTTGACGGGGAAAATTCGCAATTGTGCCACCAAATTGCCCCTGTTCTATGCAGAGATAATTTAGACCGGCATGTTGTGCCGCTAGCCCGGCAGCAATACCTGCCGGTCCCGCGCCGATGACTATTAGGTCAAAGTCCGCAGTTGTTTGTGTCTTCTTTTTTAGTTGCTCTACCGCATGCTCTACTGCTTTGCGCCCCTGCCTGACGGCATTACGAATAAGTCCCATTCCGCCTAGTTCACCAGCGATGTAAAGGCCAGGAATATTGGTTTCATAGTGGCTGGTGATCCGGGGTATGTCTTTGCCGCGAGTTTTGGTGCCGAAAACAAGAGTGATGGCATCGAATGGACAGGCTGCCTCACACTCTCCGTGGCCGACGCATTTAGTTGGCGCCACTAGTGCCGCACGGTGATTAATCAGTTGAAGGATGTCACCCTCTGGGCATGCGCGCACGCAGGCACCGCAGCCTGCGCATAAATTGGGGTCGATGCTGGGGTGCAGCGAGAACGGTTCAGCTTGGTTTTTTTCTATCGCAACTTTTAAAACATTTGAGGCCCGAAGGTTGGATTTCTTTCGCTTGGATAGAACGGCAAAAGTTAGACCTAAGATGGCCGTGGCCATCAGGTAGGGTAGATTGTCTGCTGTCCAGTATGAAAAGGCAGGCCAATCCAATGATCACATCCTCCACACTCCGCGAACTATTTCACGCGGAAAAGTAGCTCCGCTACGATATGAATGATCGCTACTACATACATAAATACAGCAAATGGCACGTGGAAAGTATGCCAGTATCCCATCAGCCGTTTATATGCGTCCAATAATGCAAGTTTACGCTGCATGACGCCGTATTCTTTTAACTTGCGACGAACAGCTCTAGATGTTTGAACGTGAACTGGCAATGGTTTCAAATAAAATTGAATATCACCGAGTATAGAATAAAGGATTACAGTCGTTAGACTTCGCGGAATCTCTTTCATTGTATGGCCACCAAACGCCATTCTCAAGGCTTCGCTTTTTGCTTGGGATAGCATCGCTGCCGAGTAGGTCTGGGGTGCGACTTGTTGCAGCTTAACAAAGCCTTGGTCGTAGGTGCGAAGTTGACCTTTCAAGGATCCTCGTTGCTGGAGTATTTGTGTATAAAAATAGCGACCGACGACACCGCTGGTGGCGCTGATCATCATGCTCCAGAAACTAATTGCGACTAGGCCGTTGACGCGAAAATTCGAATGAAAAATGATTAACGTGGGGCCTATTAAGCCGCAAAATATGTGGAAATTTAACCATCCGGAAACGTTACCTAGGTCTTTGATGGCCGGTATTTTCTTGCGCAAGATGTATAGGTTGGTTAGGCAGATGACGCCAAAGCCGCTCCATCCTAGCCAATAACGGAAATATTCGCCGCTGCGCGCATTATACCAAGGCCAGGCTGCCGTCAGAACAGCCAGCAGAGTGAACCAAAATAGAACGTAAAGACGCGTGCCCAA
>JAPLFY010000143.1 GCA_026390435.1 Pseudomonadota bacterium | reverse complement strand
AACACTAGCACCGATAGGAAGAGCCGAACGCTCCCCCGCCGTGTGTTCAAGGTACCAGTCGAGCACCGCGGGTGCGGACTCGGGCTGCACCTGCACATCGTTATTAGCCGGCGTAGCGACTACCTCTTCACCACCACCACCACCACCACCACCTTTGTGCGAGCCAGCCTTGCAGCCAGCCAAACAAAGACTTAAAACAACAGCGCGTATACTGTACATTTTAAAGCATGACACAGTGTCCATCGTTCACTCCCCAAACTACTGATCAGCAAATTTACCTAGTCCTGTGGGCCAGCCAAAAATATCGCTGAACCCCAACTAGGTATGCGTATCGGCAATGAGAGCGGAGGCTTGAACTTATTAGATCTCAAAAAGTGATCTTATTAATTCAAGTGTCTGAAACCAATCACATAAGTGACCTCAAAAAAAATGGCTGAGTCCGTTAAAAACGAACCCAGCCCCCCAATCTCTACTAACTTAGCGACTTAACGGTCATCCCGTTTAGAGTTGCTATTACTGTCGTCGCCAACTTTGATGACTTCACTTTCACCAGTATGACGAACATCTTCCTGCTTTTTCTCGATTTCTTTCTTCTCGACCTCTTTCTTATAGACCTATTACTTCTCGACCTCTTTCTTCTCGACCTATTTCTTCTCGATTTCCTCACGACGATCTTCGCGGCGGACGTCACGACGATCTTCGCGGCGGACGTCGATTAGACCCTTACAGGCGGCATCATCTTTTTCGAGTTTGGTACAAGCTTGAGCAAACTCAGTGACTAACACTTCTTTGCGAGCGGGGATTTCTTTGTTACGCCACGCAACTATTTCCTCTTCAGAAATGGTGCCGTCGAGATTTTTATCCAGTGCAAGTTTTTGCGCCTCGACATATGCATTTTTTGCTTTCAATAACTCGTCTTCTGACAGTTTTCCATCATGGTTTTCGTCAAATTTTTTGAGCAACATGGCGTAGTATTCTTGAGCCTTGTCGCAAGTCGATTTGACTTTGGATGGGGTAGACTGCACCGTGCTGGTCTTGCTATTATCTACCGGCTCCCCGGAGATGTCGTCAAAGCTACAACCAAGATCGAAGGAATCAAATTTCTCGTTCAGTTCATTTAGCTTTCCCTGGGCACCTACAACCCCTTTATTAATGGCCGTGCAGCTTATGAGGGAGTTGACAAAGACCACGGTAGCCACTGCGTTTTTCGTTTTCATGACAAAAACCTTTCCATTAGAGCTTGTGTAAGAGGAACTAACCTTTTCGCCCTGGCGCGTTCCGCCGCTAGAAGTTAAATAGAGATGATTTGGTGTTTCTGATTTCACTTTTTAAGAACCTCTGTGTGATATAAATGCAATGACTGTTCCAACTGTGTTAAACCGCTTAAAGAAGCCATCTAAACCACCGAATTTGCAAATAATTCTGTTGAATCTTTTAGGCTCCCAATCGGAGAAACGAAAAGTTCATCAATTCAGAAATATTGGTCAAAACACAGCATAGTTTAGCGATTCGAGGCCTAAGCCCCTGAACTCAGCAGCTTTGCCCCTGGTGACAACTAGGTGAGCACTACTGTTTAAGCATTGAGTACTGGCCAAGTTTTTGAGTTGAAGCATCGAAGGCGATCTTGCCGCCGTGAAGTACTGACCGAGATTATTTAATTCACTTACACTGCTTCATTGGCGCGACCGGAGTCGGCTGCAATGGCACCACTGGAGATTGCACTTTAGGCAAACTCAGCAGTGCACCGTTAAACCCAAATGTACCGTCCGCAGCTATAGTCACATAAGACAGAATCCGATTTGCCACCGAGCTGGGCACGCCTACAGCTACTGGATTCCGCGTACGTGGATCAAGACCACCGTCCCAGGGCCACGGATCAAGAGGCTGGGGAGTAGATTCGCATTGCCCCTTGCAGCCATCGGGACTGAGCCTTCGATCGAGTAGCCATGGCTCACCCGTAAATATTAGTGGTGTCTGGAGGCCTCCGAGATTGAACTCGATTGGTTCAGCATGACTTACTCCCACTGGAGCTTGATATTGACCATTCGGAGCGCTATTCCCGCTGATGTCTGTACTATCACCGATATTGTTAATTGATTTATTACGGGTACGCCCAATAATTTCCCGAGAGATTGGACTGAGTACGGCAAAGTTATTGGCGATATCAACTGTAGCTCCGCCGGAGCAACCACCATCGCCTGGGAGGAAGCCAGCGTAGGCCAGATTGATGCACGGCGACCCTTTCACAGTGGGTCCCACAACAAAATCAACGTCATAATTAATTTTAAAAATACTGCCTCCAAAGGGGGGCAATCCGCGATTAACGGTCAATGGATTGCCGACTGTAGAGGCAAGGATAACTTCATGAGTTTGATTGTTTGAAGGATCAATATGCAGCCCATAAATATCCAACTGAGAATCTGTTAAGCTGGTAAAGCCAATGACTAGTAATCGTGCCCGCTGATTAGCAAAACCAGCAACATCCCAGGCAGACTCTGAAAATGTCATGTAATCGGGATTTCCTGGCTTAGTCATAATTCGCGTATGCACCTGCAAAGTATGCGCTGAGAAAAACTTCACCCCATTGACCACTTCAAAGCTACCTAAAGCCAACATACTGTCACCTAGGACTAGCGGGACGAAAAAAGATGCGGTTGCATCGGGTATAGGATTGATCACTGGATCTTGCGTCCGATTTGCCAACGGACAGAGTGGATCACCAGCCCCGTTAATGGGATTTGCACCCAAAGTACGCTTACCAACAATTTGTGAACTTGGCAGACACAGCGGAACACCAGTAGCAAAAGCAGCCGTGTAATTGTCGTTATCCACACCAAATCTAATATCAGGGCTGCAATTACTACCAGCCGTCGCGACTGTACTGCACCCAAGACCAGCCTGAATGGTGTGTCGAGCGATCGGATCGTTTAACCGCACCATTGCACCAGTCATTGAATCATTCGGTGTTCCATTAAGACGAAAGTACCCTTCGGAGTAATTAATATAGGTCACAACCCCCATCAATGATTCAGGTGCCTTTTCTATCCTAACTTCACCCGCAATCACTTCTCCCGTGCCTTGCCGATTAGCCAAAATAGTCGCAATCGCGCCACGGTAACCGGAGAAGCAACTATCAGACCTCGCCAGACCAGTTTTACCTGCCGCTCGGCAAGATTCTGGAGCCTGTGTAAAAAGTTCCTGCAACGTGTACCTTGATACCGGCATCTGAATGATCAGATTGCGAGGTATGATAACGTTGATACCAGAAACTGAAATCACCCCCTTCGACCAAACATCTGCCTTATTTAAAACTGTGAACGACTGAATTTCACCAATCAATGTCACCTGCGTCGAGGCAGCAAAAACAGGACTTGATGCAATCAATGACGCCGCGATCATAAATATATTAAAGAATAAGCAACGCCTATATTTCAACATACAGCCTGAACCTCCCAAAGTCTTTCGCCGCCGAAAAATCACTCGTCGTCCACATACAACGAAAACTTATACGTGCCATCCGCACACTCTTTCGTCGCAGTTTTTAAGGTCAGCCGATCAATCGGCGGATTTGCTGAATCGATGACTGTAGTAAATGATAATGCACCGCTAATATTGGCTAACGGAACCTGAGCATCATTCGAAGTGAACGAAATAGCCCCGCCATTTGATATCTGGTATTTACCGCTGAAAACCCTAGCCTGACTCCGCGCCATGTCCGTGATTAAAATACCCTTCAAATCACCACCGGGCAAAAGGCGCAAAAATCCCACAAGAGGGCAACCGGGCGTTGCCATCGGCATCGACGAGGCTACATAGTCCGATGCTACATTTGCATTCATGACCCTGCGGAATTCACCTATGTTGCCAGCCGATGCAATCAGGTGGTCAGAAAAAAGCAGAATTAATCCGGATGTTAAAAATGCGAGTCTAAATTGACATTTAAAATAATTCATCGCACCTCCTCATGACTCTGAACCATTAGGGTGAGCATTCCAAAATCACTGGCGTAGATGGCATCACGGATCCGGTCGTATCCACGTTGATGTCTCGCCAAGGCAACGGTGGACCAACGGTATTTTCTGTATAGGGATATCCCGAAATAATACTGCCAGCTGAAGGAACCGGAAAAACTCCGATCGCTTGGTTGCCTGGATCCAGGCCCCCATCATATGGGAACGGCCTCAGCGAGGCACTATTGGAGCATGAGCCGCGATCGCCACCGCACCCTTGAGGACCGAGCCGACGATCCAAATTCCATGGTTCGCCAGTAAATAAATGTGGCGTTTGAATCCGGTTCAAATTGATCTCGAGATAGTCAGGATGCTCGACTCCTACCGGGGCCTGATATTCGCCATTAGGTGCCTTCTGGCCGCTGAGGTCAAAACTCACCAGGTCAGGATGGTCCCGTTTATTTCGCGAACGCAGAATCACCTCGCGCGAAATCGGGCTCATCAATTTAAAGTTTTGGATAGGGTCCAATGTGCCGAGGTCATCACAACCTGCAATATCCGCATTAGCCAGATGGACGCACGGTGAAAGTTTACCGGATGCCCCAACACCAAATACATCGCGGAAACTCATCCGAAAGATGTTACCAATAGGCACTCCTATCAACACCGTTCCCGGATTCCCTACGGTCGAGCCCATCGCCACTTCATGTTGAGAGTTATCCGATGGATCGATTGCCAAACGATAAAGATCGACACGGGGCGTAGTCTCAGTTGTAAACCCAATCCACTTTGAACGAGATCGGCCGCCGGGAAAACCCGCGACGTCCCAAACAGACTCATTCAGGGTTAAGTAATCCGGTTTACCCGGGGACGTAGTCGGTGCCGCGTGAACCCGCACGGTATGGGAAGATAAAAACCGAACGCCGCCGATTGTTTCAAAATTACCTGTAGCTTCTAAGCTATCACCCACTTTAATAGGGGCAAAATGGCGAGAATCAGGCACCGGTATTATAAATGGTTTGACGGTACGCGCAGCAAACGGACAGTTTGGATCATTGCCGACTAGAGCATTACTTGTGAATTTGAGCGTAATTGCACCCTGAGCAGTGCGTAATGGCGTGGATTTAGTGCTCGGGATACACAGGGGATAACCGGTCACAAAAGCTGCGGTGTAATTATCTGAATCTACGGGAAATCGTTTATCAGGCGAACAATTTGGCCCGCCATCACAACCTTTGCCGGACTGCAAACTATGCCGTCCCTGCGGGTCGTTTATCCGTACCATAACTCCGGCCGTTTCTGCCCGGTCAATACCATTTAAGTAAAAGTAACCCATGTCATGGTTAATATAGGTCACCACTCCAACTAAAAATTCATCCGCTTTCGCAATAGAAACCTGACCCGCAACAACGACCCCCTTGCTGGTGCGATTAGCTAGGATCGTTGCTGTTGCACCCCTCCGCTCGAAAAAACAATCATCAGCACGCGCAAGTCCAGTCTGATTCTTAGCCAAGCACTCAGGCCGAGCATTATTAAAAAGCTCCTGCAGCGTATACCGTTGAACCGGCATCTGAATGACTAAGTTAGCCGGAATGACGACTCGCATACCTGAGACTTCGATATATCCTGCAGACCAAATATCTGTAGGATTATCGACGGAGATACGATCAATCTCACCAATCAAATCAACCTTCGTACTCTCTTGAGACGGAGCAAAAATATCGACTAGATTAAGCGGGGTATGCCACGAAGCACGATCATCTGAAGAATTCTGTGATCCCCCTTTGGCGGGTGTAATATTTTCACTCAAGCCTGTCTTAGATCTGAAAGGCTTGCATTCGGTTAACAACAAACCCATCATCACAGCTAAAAATCGATTATTTAGTCGGTAGTAACGGTCCATATTATTGCCCACGCATCTAGTTAAATGTCATCTCTCGCAATGGCAAATTTTCTATATTCAGGCCCGGCTATTAATGCCACTAAGGAATTGCGTTCATTATTGGCATTAGCCCAGGTTGTCAGCTCTGCCGCAGTGGATTCACGGCGCAAAATACGCCGGTATAGGTCGACCGCTCTTTTTTTCCTCCCATCAACAGAGTCATACAAATTACCGATCAACGATGCCTTATCACTTTTTAATAGCGTAATTTCAGCTGCAGTGGGTTGACGCCCAGCTAAATCCGCAGTGATAAGAGTAGCCAAATCCTGCGCAGAACTACCGGTGGATTGCTGATATGTCGCTGAAATCATCACCGCAATCACTGTGTCTCGAAGCGTCGGTTTCACATAGGCTGCGATGTCTGTCGCAGTAGGGGAACGCCGCAAATAAGCCTCAAGCAATCTATTCTTTTCACGGTCTAAGTAAGACCCACTGTTCAAAATCGCAGTTATTTTCGGTAACATTAGTGTTGGTGATGCACCTTGAAATGCTACTAAGTCGGCGTTAGATACCGGTAATTGACCAGTGAGGTCGAGGTAAATGCTAGTGCCCACCAGGGCATCATCAGTTTCACAAAGAAACGGTGAATTTAGGCAATTCAATGTTGTTGGCGGCGTTGCGGCATCCAGTCGACAGGAACCTAGGCCGGTCATTCCTAGTTCCGGTAAATTGGTGCCATTAGGCAAGGGAAGTGAGGGATGATCGAAGGGTGCACGCTGCTTTTCCACGCGGCAGTCTAAAAGACCATCATTCAATAAATCAACCAGCGGACCAAAATCTGCCACCGCTAAATTTATCTCCTCGAGTTCGCGCGAGAGTTCGGGATTAGGTGCGTCACCGCCGTTGTGCGCGTAAAAACTAACTACGGATTCGAGAGTCGCTTTTCCGCCATTATGGAAATACGGCGCTGTGAGCTTAAGATTTCGTAATCCAGGAGTTTTAAAAGCTCCTTGATCAAATTCACTGCGACTAACAGAAAGTGGCACATTTCCCGGCCCCACACTACCTCGCCCTAAATCCTCGGCTGTGGGACCCAGACCCAAATTGTGGAAACCCTCATCATTGCCCTGATCTTCGCGCCTATCCAGCCTACCGTAGTTAACCGAGGCGTCCGTTAGCTCTGGTCCTGAATGACAGCGGGTGCAATTACCTCTGCCCTTGAAGATATCCAGCCCTCTGACTTGCTGCGCCGATAATAATTTCTGTTTGCCTGCTAAGTACTGATCCATGCGTGTCTGATCAGGAACCAGAACTGACATATACGCTTGCAGTGCCTCGCCCCACAGTCTGCTAAAATGATTTTGCGACAAAGAAGTCCATTTGGCTCCAAATGCAGCGCTAACCAAATCGCTATAGTTACAAGCGCGCCCAAAGCATTTCAGGCCTTTATTGGGCCACGCCGAGAGGACACCAAGTGAGCTGTCTGAGAATGCGACCTGCTGAAATTGCAGTGCCTGTCGCGACAGCAGCTTAGCGCCCAGACTGCCTGGGCCGTTGAAAGGACGACCGCCACAAGACATCTCTACTGAATTATTCGGCGGACCTACGGCCTGCGAAGCAAGGCTTCCGTTATCGAATAATACCTGGGAAACGGAAGCATTCCCTGTGTTACCAAAAGGATCATAGCCATTGAATATCGGGCTGGCACGACCATCCCAGAAATTGAATAGGTTATAAACCGCACCGATGACGCTTGGAGTGTTGCGGCCGGTGACGCGCCGATGCGTCAAGAAAGGAGCCGATTGGTCTGGGGTACAATTATCTCGGGCACTGGCGGAATCGGTGCTTATGCTAGTGAAGACGCTACCGACCACACCCTGTGAGCCAACTCGGTCGTCATTTGTAATATCGGAACTGGTGAAAACTTGGCCAGGCCCAGTCACGCCACCACTGGCAAAAACCCCATCGACTCCTGGATGAATTGTGTTAATAACACGATTGTCACCCCCTCCGACAAAATGACAACTCGCACAGGATGTATTGCCGTCTCCCCCAACTTGAATATCCCAAAATAGAGCTTTGCCAAGCCTTATAGCTGCTTGCTGATCCACGATATCAGTTGCCGTCGGCCGTGGTACAGGTACACAGAACAAAGGCTGAATACGCTCAATACTGCCTTCGCTATCCACTACACAAACGCTAGGTAACTGCGGCTTAGCAAAGTTTGTCGGAGTCGGCGGAGGTGGCACCGTGCCACCGATCGGCAAGGCAGAACGTTCACCCGCCGTATGTTGCAGATACCAATCGAGACCTGGATGTTTAGACTTGGGGGACGCAGGCACGTCATTATTAACTGCCGGTGCCTCACCCACTCCGTCCGACCGCCCAGCTCGATAGTGGGGCTTGCATGCAACTGTGCTTAAGCCTAAAGCTAAACATAAAAATTTATAATTCCTGATGTGGAATGTGGCGTTCATGATCCACTCCGCAAAGCGCGAGATATCAGATTTAGGTAAGTCTTGCGGGCCGACCAAACTAAGGCTACGCCCCTTACATATCTGCCTGTCGGGTCTAGCGGGTAGAAATTGAACACTAAGCTTAAATTAAATTTTATTCATCGGTTCAAAAACCAGAAATGATTGGTATAAATTATTTTTTTGGTCAATCCACTGAATTCATTGTAGCTGGCAGCGGAGCGAACTTACGGATGAAAACAGAAGTGGCCAGGTCCGTTAAAAACGAACCCAGCCACCCAATCTCTACTAACTTCGCGACTTAACGAACGTCGCGTTTAGAGTTGCTATTACTATCATCGCCTACTTTGATGACTTCACTTTCACCAGTATGACGAACATCTTCCTGCTTCTTCTCGATTTCTTTCTTCTCGATTTCTTTCTTCTCGGTTTCCTGACGACGATCTTCGCGGCGAACATCAATCAGCGCCTTACATGAATCCTCATCTTTTTCGAGCTTGGCACAAGCCTGAGCAAACTCAGTGACTAACACTTCTTTGCGAGCGGGGATTTCCTTGTTACGCCACGCAGCTATTTCCTCGTCAGAAATGCTGCCGTCGAGATTTTTATCCAGTGCAAGTTTTTGCGCCTCGACGTATGCATTTTTAGCTTTCAATAACTCGTCTTCTGAGAGTTTTCCATCATGGTTTTCGTCGAATTTTTTGAGCAACATGGCGTAGTATTCTTGAGCCTTGTCACAGGTCGACTTAACTTTCGATGTCGCAGGTAGCACATCGCTCTTTTTGCTATCATCTCCAGGCTCCCCGGAGATGTCATCAAAGCTACAACCAAGATCGAAGGAATCAAATTTCTCGTTCAGTTCATTTAGCTTTCCCTGGGCACCTACAACCCCTTTATTAATGGCCGTGCAGCTTATGAGGGAGTTGACAAAGACTACTGTAGCCACTGCGTTTTTCGTTTTCATGACAAGAACCTTTCCATAAGAGTTTGTGTAAGAGGAACTACAATCACCGGACAGAACTCATATTCAATTAAACTTTGATTAGGCGAAATTAGGGCTTAGTCTGACTCGGATCACCTGTGCGAAAGCTACTTTCTGCAACAGAGTCCACATAGCGCACACCATCCCAGGTGGGTATCGGGCTAGGCATGAGCAAGGTCTGACCAGGTCTCTCGATATCCCAGCGCACCAGCATGGCATGGTCTTCATGGGTGGTGTTGTGGCAGTGCTCCACGTAGGACCCAGAAAACTCACGGAAGCGGTAGGCTATGCTTACAGATGACGAGGAATTAGCTTCACCACCGATGCGGAACATATCTTTACGAGCAAACTGCTCCCAAATTGGCGGCACTTGGCCATCGCGGTTCAAGATCTGGCCTTCCTCGAAGTGGATATGAACCGGATGACTCCAACCACCTGTACCGCCCGTAAGGTGCCAGATCTCCACACCGCCTTGACCTGCTGGCGTAAGATTACCCAGGCTTGGAGCGGCAGAAATACGGCGGGTATCTGCTGTATGCGCTGCGCCACCGTCTGTCTTTATGGTCCAAGGTAGTGCATCGGTACCTGAAGAACGTCCGAAGTCAAAGGTACGGTGTCTTGCGCCTGCAATCTCGGCTGCCGTAAACACTGGCCGTACGATCATCTTCTTTGCGGTGCCACCAACGCCGTTCCGATTACCAACCGCATATTGTACCGGATCAAGGCTCGGGTCGGTGCAGGCGACAGCGGCTCCGGCTGCATTCTTACAAGCAACTACATCGAAGCGAAGAAAAGCACCTACTGCTGGGTCGCCTTTGGTCCACTGGGTCGTATTGCGCAGTGGCTTGTACTTCTCACTTAAAACCTCTTCTAGCGCAATTGCTCGCTCTGGGCGTTTGCCTGATTTGTGTTCCATGAGGTTGACGAAGTACAGTTTATCGCCTGGACGCAGTCCGTTTTTAGCGAAATCGACGATAATATCGTAGCGTTCGGCGATTGCTTGGACCGGCAAAACACCCTTCTCCGTTCCCAGGGTACCGTCCATGGCTATGGCGTGTTCCATGATATTGCCATCGTTGGCGATCATGTGAAAAACCACGCGCTCATACGATATATTCTTACCAATTGGTCCAGGGATTGTACCTGCGTTGCCTTGAACTTCTTTGACGAGGGCGATTTTCACGTAGCGTGCTACGTCACCATTCAAGATGCGGAAGCGGTAGCGACGCGCTCGCACTTCAAGCACCGGCTTGTACGTCAAGTTGGTGAGCAAATTGTCGCCGAGAAATCCGTCGACGTGAAATGGGTTGAACCAAAGCTGGCCGTCTTGGTCCCAGGCCTTATCGCTCACGACCAAGTTGACGTCATAGTCGCGGTTACCCCACGGCAGTCCCGATCCACTAGGCAGGCGTAGGTTGACGCCATCGTTGATGGATTCATTGCCGCGGTCAATCGCACTGTAGTAATTCATCATCGCAGCATTGCCCTTGTAAACATTCTGCGAGGTAAAATCGAGCATATGGTCGTGGAACCAGTGGGTGGACATGGTTTCTCTATAGTCCCCACGGATTTTCACGTTACCTGCAAGCCCATTCGGATCTTTGCTGACATCGCAGCTAACTAGCTGAGCACCAGTCTTGCGCTGAACCCTCATAACCTCGCCTTTTTTACAAGGCGTCGCTGCCATCGTGTCTACCGCGTCTGTATTAATCGTATCGTTACCGGCAAGAGTGACCGGCCAACGGTAGTCATAGAACTGACCTGGGAAGAAGAAGGCGCCAGCAAAGCCGTCGCTTTCGGCAGGGTTATGGCCATTGTGCTCGTGCGTCGATATCGTGTGCATACCAAACCCGTTGTTGGCTGAGACGTCAATCGGCAAGGCATTATAGTGCCGCATCAGTACTGGTTCGCCGTAGCGCGCCATGAGTAGCTTCACCGGGAAGGTGCCATCAAAAGTCCATAGGGAATGATGGTGCTGCACAGGCATCTTAGGATGAAACTGCGGCTTGATCCCTGCAGTGGTGCCGTTGAACCCTGGCACACCCACTGTATTATAATAAAGACCGCCTGGGCCAAATTCACCGACTGCATAGCCGTGCATTTGCTTTTTATCGCGGAAGCCGCGATTCATCCGAGCACCAGCTTGTGCTGTTTTAAATGCCTTCACTGGGAAAAATTCGTTCCACCGTTGGTGTGCCCAACCCTCGCCCTCGGGACGTCCTTCGGTTGGTCCGCCTTGCGTGCAGTTGTTCCGGCTTAAATAGCCGCAAATGATATTCCACCAAGGATTGGTGAGAGTCGTGTTTGCAAGTCTAGATGAATTTACTGGCTGCGGCAATACACTATTTGTTGTGGCTGCTTGCAGCGCCTCCGGGCCAAACTCCTCAAAAAGAACCAGTTTCTGAGAAAAAGGTAGCGCACCAAATAACGGACTTGGCGCAGCACCCGATGGAATATCAAAGCTGTTGGTCCCAATCAACGTTCCTGGCTTAAGCGACTGCCTGACGTCGGCAACCGTACCAGTGGCACCGCCGACGAGCGCACCGCCTGTCACTTCGACGCCGTCCTGAAGATTGACAGCCTTGCCGCCGATAACTCCAGGCGTCAACTTCGACTTGTCAACAGGTTGCATGGCGAATGGAAAGGTCAGGGTGGATGTAAGCAGACCGCCTGTGAAATTTGCAAGGCATGTTCCAGGTTCATTGCCCGGACAGACGGTCCGTAGGACTAGATTAGTCACCGCCGACGCCTTACCCGTGAAAACCAGCCCAAGTACAAAGGGCACAGTCGCAATCGCTAACGATTTTCTTTTGTGATTCCTGAAACCTCTCATCTCTCGCCTCCTCAGTTCTATCTTATTTAGGATTTAGAATTGGCAGAAGTTCAGTATTATCGTTCTTCTCGATTGCTTATTTTTTGATTACCGAAGCCGATTCCTTGTCGATGAACTCGATCAGTTGATTCGAGTCATCGTCAGAAAGTCTCAGATTGGGCATCAATATATTGTTGTAGCGAGCGAGTAGATCGATCGCGATGGGATCGCGCTCAACAATCATTGCGTCAGGTTCCTTGATCCATCTTTGCAACCAGTCTTTACGACGCACTTTAGTCACGTTGATGAGATCAGGGCCGATGCTATCCCCGTGCCCGATGGTATGGCAGTCAGCACAGCGGCTATAAAAAAGTTTTTCACCGGGAGATACCGCGGTGACTTTGACCGGAGCCTTACTGTAGCTCTGCAGAGCCAATGGCTCCGCCTGTTCTTGGTGTAGCTGCTGCAGAATTGTTGCTAATATCTGCGGATTCTCTAAATGTGAGCGCTTGATCCACTCACCAGTAGCCTGGTTTCCCACGATCAAATTGAGACTATGATTATCTTTAGAATCCAGGGTCACATCATCGACGAAAAGACCCAACTTTTTCTGGACGAGGGTCACTGTCTCCTGGTCAGCAGTTAAAAAAGTCCAGCCTTCGCCGAGCTTAAATCGCTCACGATAAGAATTTAAAACCTCTGGCGTGTCATGCTTTGGATCTACGGAAATGGAGTAGAAAAAGACATCTTTTCCCATTCTGTCGCGCAGAAGGTCGTACACTTTGCGAATCCGCGCCGTCTCGAGCGGACAAGAAGCTTTGCAGCTCGTAAAGATGAAGTTGATCAAGACTACTTTCCCTTCGATTAAATCATCGAAGAAACGAACC
>JAPLFY010000053.1 GCA_026390435.1 Pseudomonadota bacterium | reverse complement strand
ATGGTGAAACGGCGCGCCTTCGGTTACCGCAACATGGAGTATTTCAAACTCAAGATCATGCAGGTCTGTGGGTACCTGCGGTCCAAGATTCTGGAGAACCAGGCGTCAGGGACTTAAACTTATTTGCAGAAGAAGGCGCGCGGCAGCGACTATGCCAGTCTGAGTTGCGCTAAATGGCAATTAAAATACAGTAAAAACAACGTGTTAAAATTTCTTCTTAAGTCAAGGCGTGAACACTCCGAAGGCTCTTATAACAAGGAGACCGTCGGGATGGGTGCTATCCGGTCAAAATTTCTGCCATATGTTCCACAGTCGCTCGCAGCGGCTGCCTTGGGCCCATTGGCAGCATCGCCGGCACCAGTCACCCGATGGCGTATGCACATACTCTCCAGCTTAATCGTCACCACGATGTCAGTAGCGCTCTCAGCTGGTTGCTCCAGCAAAATGTCGGTCTCGACCGTCGGTGGCATAAAGAAGGCTGCAACTGCTGCCTTCAAGGTTACTGCTCTAAGCAAGATTGTAACCGCCCCTGGTGAGGTATTGACGCTTACTGGTAGCGGCTTTCGCTCGACGTTAAGCTTGGCTCAAATATCGGGATTAAATCTGAACGGTGCTAATAGTCCGGCTGTCACTGCGCAACTTGCCGTAGAGAGCGGCAACAAAGCAACGGTGACGCTACCTGCATCGATGTCCTTTGGAAAATACGCTCTGACGCTGACGCAAGACGGGGAAAGTCAGCAAATTACTTTGTTCTCCAATGGTGGCAAGACTGATTACCCAGTCTTCACTGCAGGATCAGATAAAATCTGCATCGGCGAAAAATTTTACGACGAAACCGGATCCCTGCGCGAAGGCACAAAGGTCTGTAATTTGCCTCTTCCTGACTGCAGCGAAGACGGCGCCAAGGCCTGCACTGCCAACGCGGCATACACTGCGGCTGCAACGAATGGCTTAGCAGATAAAGTGGTTAGTGGCCAAACAGTTGCGGGTATAGCCGGCAACCTAACTCTTCCCGATCCTACCAAAGTCCGCGTGAATAATGGCCCGTTTGGAATCGCAGGTACTAGCCTGACACCGACTCTAGCCGAGTGTGCTTCAGATGGCGGAATTAACTGTGTGGCTGTCGCATCCTACCCAGCGGCGAAGTTGGCCAACTTTAGTAACGGCGATATCCGCTCAGGAGTTACAGTTGCTGGCATCATTGGGTCGGCGTCCGCAGAATCTCATTCGAACTGTACTGCCGATGGTGCCACAAATTGTGTTGCTGTTACCAATTTCCCAGCCGTCGATAAACTCACAAAACTAATCGCTGGCAACATCAAAAAAGATATCGTAATCGCTGGTGTCACTGGCGATTATCCTTCCAGTACGCATCCCTTAGTTGGCGCCGATAACACCACCACTGATTTACCGACGTTTGCTTCAGTCAATGGTGGCGGTACTTATCAGTGGTTTAAATCGGATGGTACGCGACTAATTGGGACAGTCGAAGCCAACGCGAGCGTAACTCCGGGGACTACAAGTCAGGTGCTTAACACCGGACTTTACCGCCAAGTCACCGTGGCTGGAGATGTAAATCTAGTCGCGGGCAATATTAAGACAGACACGACGATCTTCGCGGTCACTGGATCGGTCATCCCGACTGCGCCTCCTTGTTTAATTGACGGTGGTACCGACTGCGTAGCTAGTTCCTTATTTACCGCAGCCGCAACGACTAACCTTCCCGATAAGGTACTAAGCGGCGCTACCGTTGCTGGCATTGCAGGTAATGTCACCATACCTGATGCGAGCAAAGTTCTTAGCACCACTCAATACGGAGTAGCTGGTACAAGTTTAACTGGTACCCTGGCTCTGCCCGATCCGACTAAAGTCCGCGTATCAAACGGCAACTTCGGTATCGGTGGCATTGCATCGGCGCCAGCACTCGCCGATTGCTCAGCCGATGGCGGTACAACTTGCGTTGCCGTCACGCCTTATGCTGCAGCATTAACCTCAAGCTTAGGACCGAAGGTTGTCAGTGGCAACACAGTGGCTGGCGTCACGGGCACAGCAATTGCAGAATCTCACAGCGATTGCTCAGCAGACGGCGCCATGGGATGTGTGGCTGTCAGTAGCTACACTGCTGCTGCGACAACTGGTCTTGCGAGTAAAGTACTGAGCGGATCAACAGTCGCTGGGGTTCCTGGTAACGTGACGTTACCGACCGCAGCTAATGTTTACAGTGGCATTCAGTTTGGTGTTGCTGGCACTGGGGTCACTGGAACATTGACGACGCCAACTGCCGCCAATGTTCGCACATCTAACGGACTTTATGGCGTAGGCGGTACTGGTTCGACACCGCTCCTTACAGATTGCTCTGCCGACGGTGATTTTGGACTTCGACTTACGCTTCTGCTCTGACGACTGGTCTGGCTAGTAAAGTTCTTAGCACCGGCACGGTCGCCGGTATTGCTGGTAACGTTACACTTCCATCCGCTGGCAATGTCTACGCAGGTATTCAGTATGGTGTTGCTGGTACAGGTAATACCGGTACTTTGACTCTTCCGTCAGCGGGCAACGTACTAGCTAGTAACGGCGCCTTCGGTGTTGGTGGTACAGGATCGACGCCAACTTTGACTCTCCCCAGTGGACTTCGACTTACGCTTCTGCTCTGACGACTGGTCTGGCTAGTAAAGTTCTTAGCACCGGCACGGTCGCCGGTATTGCTGGTAACGTTACACTTCCATCCGCTGGCAATGTCTACGCAGGTATTCAGTATGGTGTTGCTGGCACTGGCAATACTGGTACCTTAACCATCCCAAGTGCGGGTAACGTAAGATCGGGCAATGGTACCTTTGGAAGCAACTGCTGAATCTCATAGTAACTGCGCTGCAGATGGCTCAATAGGCTGCGTGGCAGTATCCGCTTATAAGGCAGCCGACATGACCCAAGTCATCGCCGGCAATATTAAGTCCAGCGTCACTATTGCTGGGGTTGTTGGGGCTTATCCATCTGTGACCTACCCATTACCTAGTGCGAGTGCCACCACAGATCTTGCAAGCTTGGCTGCCACCACTGCTGCAGGGTCTTACGAGTGGTGGGGATCCGATGGCAGCCGCTACACCGGTGCGATCACCGATGCTGGTACGATCACACCCACGACTGCCAACCAAACATTTAATACTTCAGTTTATAGGCAATTCACGGTTGCTGGTGATGCGAATTTGTCGGCAGCTAAGATCAAAAAGGGTGTTAGTCTCTTCGGTGTCACAGGTGACTACCCCTCTTCAACCAACCCTCTGGCAGGTGCTGATTCCACTGCTGACCTTGACCTTGCCACTTTTGACGCGAAAATAAAGAGTGCGGCCAACTTCCAATGGTTTAACTCTGCCGGGACTCGCTACCAAAACGCGGGTGATGCTGACATCACAGCCGCGAACATTTCAAACGGAGTCACTATCTTTGGAGCCACTGGCACCCTTTCAGGGGTGGGTACGATTGACCCTTGGAACGTCCGCACTGGTGTCACCATTGCTGGCGTTGCTGGTAAATTGCCCGTAAACTGTCGTAATCAGGGCTCTAGCACTGCATATACGATGGGCACGCCTCAGGCTGTGACGAGTATCAATCTTAATAGTAATCAGCTAACTGTGCCATCGCACGGCTACACCGCAAATCAAATGGTTAGAGTCAATTATACGTCCGCGCCGTCTCCACTCGTTTACTCGACAACATACTACGTGAGGTCTATTGATGTGAATACGATAGAGCTTGCGTCCACGTCCGGTGGGTCAGCAATTGACATCACCGCTAGTGGTGCGAATGTGACGATCTACGCTTTTGGTACTGGCAGTCTCAACACGATTTCTTCAATCGATGATTATTATAACTTTACTAGTAGCGGGTATACATACAGCGATCTCTGGACCTCCACAAACACCTGTGCCGGAGTCGAGGCGACTGCAGGCGATAGCAATGTGTGGAAGGATGTCACCACAGATGCAAGTTCTAATGCTAGCACCTGCTCTGGAACTCCAGCGAATTGCACTTACCAGGACAAAGTAAGCGGCCTTTCGTGGAGTAAATCGCCTGGCCAGAAAGACTGGGCAAATGCCTTGCTTTACTGCAGCAGTTTAACTTACAACAACCAGACCGGCTGGCGTTTGCCAACACAGAAAGAGCTAATGAATGCTTACGAGCACGGAATGATGACGGCATCGAATGCCAACTGGCTAACATCGACGCAGATGCAGAGTTATTTTTGGTCGTCGTCGACCTACTCGGCCTATACCTACTACGCGTGGATCGTGGGTCCGGGCTCCGGCAGCACCAGCTACAACACCAAGTTCACTCAGTACGACGTGTCGTGCGTGAGGTGAGAGCGCTGGGTGCCGACGTCGCCGAGCAGGCAGTTATTTAATTTATTTTTTATTTAAGCAATTTTGAGGCCAGGCCTGCGTGTATAAGTATAATTCTCCTGATTTGGCTCTGTATCAACAACTTCTCGCCTCTTACAAAAACTGTTTGAAGAACAAGCCGCAAGTTAAAAAAACTACGTTTCATTTACATCACGAAGGGATCATTCATCAGCTTGCTTTAGACATTGAAAATAGAACATATCAACCAATTAAGTCAAACATATTTGTGGTTACTCATCCTAAACCGCGCGAAGTAATTGCCGCGCATTTGCGCGACAGAGTGGTACATCATTTCATCTACGATTATATGTCGCCGCATTGGGAGCGGCGCTTTTCGCCAAGGTCTTATGCCTGTAGACCAGGCAAAGGGCCGCTGCAGGCCGTCAGTGATCTGCAGAGATTTGTGCGGCGTCACGAGCGCGAGCGAGGGACGCCGCTTTTTTATCTAAAGATGGATATACAAAATTTCTTTACATCGATTGATCTAAAGATTTTGTATCGCATGATCGAGCGAAGTCTCGAGAACGACCTTTACCTTTGGCTGTGCCAAGTGGTGATCTTCCACCGCGCAACGGTGAAAGGTAACTTCTCGTTAACCTCGCCGAAGAAGCTTTGGCAAATGCTTCCTAAGTATAAGAGTATGTTTTATGCCCCTGAGGACGTTGGCTTGCCCATCGGGAATTTAACGAGCCAATTTTTTGCTAATGTTTATATGAATCATTTTGACCAATATATGACTCATCAAGTTAAGGGCAGAGTCCTCTACTGGCAAAGATATGTGGATGATATCTTGCTGCTTAGCGATAATCCGGCAGAACTTCGACTGTTGGGGCCAGAGCTCGGTTCGTTCCTTCAGCGAGACTTAAATCTAAAGTTAAATCCAAAGAAAACTCTCCTACAGCCGCTGAGTCGAGGTCTAGACCATTTAGGGTATTTTATGCGACCGTCATATACACTAGTTAGGCGGCGCGTTGTTGGTAACTGCCGTCGCAAGATTAATGAGATCATGGCACGTCCGTCTGACGCCGTAGATGGGGCGGCTGTTTGTGCTACCGTCAATTCATACCTCGGCCATTTTTGTAAAGCAGCAAGTGGCTCGCTGCGCAAGAGGGTGACAGAACGCTTAGTTTCTGCGCCGCACCTTGCCAAGGTGATTGAAGCTGACCAGCAGAATACCAAGGTGACACTAGTCCAGAAAACAAAGCGCGCGATCAGGGCCGAGCAGCACTCAACCGAGGCCGCCCTACAGCAGGATTTTCTTGCCGCGCTTGCGGCGCTAGATCCGCTAGCGGCTCAGCAGCGTGGTAAATTGTATCTTAAGAATTGGCGTCCAATAGCAGACCTGGTTGCATGTGGTGAGGGTGGCCACCCAAGAGTCGAAGGGCGACTCCCAGATGGCCTTTGTCCCACCGCCACCTAACTTCCTGCTCGGCGGCGTCGGCACCCAGCTCTCTCACCTCACGCACGACACGTAGTTCGCATTGTTCTTGTTGTTGTTGTTGTTGTTGGTGTTGCCGTTGGCCGGATTCACGATCCACGCGTTGTTGGTATTGGTCGAGTTGGTCGACGACGACGCAGAGACCATCCACTCCAGTTTGGCTACCATGCCGATCCCGGCATTCCCGGGTACAGCAGCGCCGGTAAACGCTCCTCGATCACGATTGGTATCGCTGACGAGGGGGACGGCCGCAGTTAGGGATTCACTCCCGGACATTCCGTAAAATGTTCGGCTCTGGATGGCGGTGGGACATGTTCGTTGCAAATAAGGTTATTCTTTCAAAGCATAGAGTTAACTGGGTGTGTTAGTAGGCGAGGACGGTTTTTGCTGCATTTTAGACTGAGTCCAACTAAGCCAACCAGTTAACTGCTTTTGTAGATCCTCAAGACGTAGAGTTAGCTGAGCTGCTTGACCGGGCGATATCGCTCGAAGGTCCCTTGCTAGCCGAATGTTCATGCGCGTTGTGAAGAGCCCGGCTGAGAGTCCTGACAACGCTTCAGCGCGGAGCTTTGGATCGCGGATGAAGTTGGCCGTGATGACACGCTCTAAAAAATCTTGAGAGCCGCCTACGATGCGCGTCCCAAGCTCGAATCTTAGGTGCTTTGGAAAGCGCGCAATGGTCTGATGCGCCTCTAAAGCGAGCTGGTAGGAACATTGGATAATCGGCACTTGGGAATAATCGCTTGCCAATTTTCTCGTGCTCCATGTTGGCGTGTGTGGCTGTTTACCACTAGATGTCCGCCCTTGTCAGTGCGTATATATTTCTGCAACCGCCTGTTGGGCTTGTCCGGGATCATCAATTCAAGCAGACACAATCTTTGTTAGCTTGTGGTGAAAAAATCCCTTATCCCACAAGGCGATGGACTCTTGCCTTTGAGGGCTAAGAAAACGCCTCACATCGTTACGAGCGGCACTCCAGTCAATCGTATTGATCTTCTCGAGCAAAGCATGCTTCAGCCAACTACTGTCCTTAAGCAGAGCCTGATTCTTCCACGGACCGGATTGTTCAAGGGCCTGCCTGAGTAAGTTATAGTTTGGCTGGATCCCGTTAGTCATGAACCACGAGAAATCATACCAATCGCGCCCCTTAATGTATGGGCGGCAGAGCAGGGCATGGCACTTTCCGGAAAGGAGCGACGGCAGATCGCCGCAGAGTGCCAAAAAGTCGATGGGGAAATCGTGGAATTTTTTCTCTACGACAGCACCCTGTGGCGGATTAGTATCAACTTCGATCTTTATTTTTATTTTCTTTTTAAGGTTGTGCTGATGCTTCAGGATGATCACTTTCTTGATTGAGTCATCTTTTAACATTCCCGCCTGAATGATTTTTTCGGATTTGTCGCCCGTACCGATTTCGATATTAAAGCCAAAAGTGTTCATGACAGTGGCGGCAGAGGCCAGGTATTTACTCAGATCAAAGGATAAATCTGGCTGAAAGAGCGAAAAATCGAGATCCTCCGAAAATCTATCAAGCCCGTACAATATCCGTAGTGCAGTACCACCCTCAAACATAGCTTCAGCAAAAAAGTTGGCTTTATAAAGTGCATACAAGGCAATTTCTTGCGCCACCTCTTTGAGTGCATTTTCCTCGTCTTCGGCACTTGCTCTCTCGTATTTTTCCATTCGTTGCTGGACAATATTCTTCATTTCAACAACTCCTTTTTGAGTAGCTGACCCAGACTGGCGGTGGTCTTTTTTCGATAAGCAC
>JAPLFY010000004.1 GCA_026390435.1 Pseudomonadota bacterium | reverse complement strand
AAACACCGATGTTTGCCCGGCAAATCGAGAAATTGAGCCATAGATATAAGGCCGCCCTGCCAGCACGCAGGCATCGCTAACCATATAGCGAGTTGGGAAATTGTCCGTACCGTCGATCACCAAGTCATAAGCACTCACCAGAGCTAAAGCTTTTTCAGGCGTCAGCATTTCTTGATGCAGTTCAATCTCAATAGCCGAGTTATGCTGTTTTAAAGCCGCTGCCGCCGCGACCACCTTCGGTTGTCCGACGTCAGCCTCGCGATATAAAACTTGCCGCTGCAAATTTGAGGCGTCGACGCAGTCACCGTCAACCAGACCCAAGACACCGATACCGGCTGCTGCTAGATAAAGAGCGACTGGCGAGCCCAGGCCACCGGCACCTACGATCAGAACACGGGCAGCCTGTAGTCTCTTTTGCCCATCACGCCCAACTTCGGGTAAAAGTATATGCCGGCTGTAGCGGCTGACAGTCGCTTTGTTGAGCTCTGTTAACACGGATCGCCGGGCTAATTCAGCCGCCACCGGTAGGATTGCCATATCTTTTTTTCAAAACCTCGACTTGCCCACTAATTGCCTTCATCGCTGGGTCACTAAAGCCAAACGTGAAGTAATCCAGATCATAAGGGGTCCCATCAGACCGCATGGGCACAGCTTGCCAGATCATGGTTCCGCTGTAACCAGCTTCATTCGCGGCCTGATACATGGCACCAATCCATTTAGCACGGTCGAGGTAGTACTCATGCGCCTTCACTTTATCCATGAACTTACTATTATCGCTGGGATTGTAGACGCTGAATCCCGTCTCTTCCAAGACGATCGGTTTACCTGCGGCATGAGCAATTTCAGCGCGATTTTTAATCACATTTGGCACGTACCAACTGGCAAAGTCCGACTGCGGCAGATTCCAGTTATCTGGGTACAGATGGACTGTCGCAAATGAGACATTGGGCAACAGAATGTCACGATCGAAGTCGACACCCTTCATGCCGTTATGAACCCACTCGTTCTTGCTGACGTCGCCGTGTGTCCGGTAGCCCTCCTCGCCAGTCGAGATGAGGTGGTTACCATCGACACTGCGCACAAATGTAGTGATGTCACTCAACCAGTGGTTAACGATGTCTCCGGGCTTGCCATTGGCAATTGACTTGCAACTGGCATCCACGTGACCTGAGGTTTCATAGTTATCTTCGGTATGTGGCTCATTGGCGACTTCGATAGCCATGATTCCTGGATCGTTCTTATATGCTAAGCCATTGACTGTGTTCACGCGATTCAACATGGTCGCGACGTATCCCTGATACGCCTTGATGACGTCGGCATTGCAATAAAAGCTCTGCTTGCTCTCGCCAGCCTTGCCATAAAGGTGTGTCCACCACTCCATCCCGCAATAAGCTGGTTCAAAATTTACCAGAGGCAGGATAATTTTGAGCCCGGCATTGCCAGCCTCAGCGATGACCTTATCTAGATATTTCAGCGCAGCTTCTTGGTAGTTACCTTGACGATCTAGAATTGGCGGGGTTGCATTGCCCGAGTCGGAATTCCCAGAATCCACCCGGTCGTTTGGTGTGTCGCAGGCGAACCCCCACAGACGCACCACCTTCATCCCCGACCCAGCGATTTTTGCTACGATATCCTTAACTTCAACGTCGGTGTAGAGGACGTCCCTAAGGCCTAAACGGTAGAAGTTTGTCCCCTGGAAGACAAACGGGCGCCCCGCCAACATGAAGTTCGTATCTTGGACTCGAACGAACTCCGTTTTGGGGTCAACAGCGGCTGCAAACTGCTGAGTATCTCCCCTCACGCGGCTACCTGCACTAGTCTTACAGGCCATGAATCCGATGCAAATCATCACCAGAATTGGGCGCTTGATACTAATTAGCATCGAGACAATCTCCCATGTTTGCTGCGTGAGCCGATGGCCCCCGATGATAAGGTCTTAAGGCGAATGTCTATTCTAGCCCTATCGCCGAAGTCATGCTATCCAAGAAGCCTTCGCCAAGGATGGAACAAACGTGGTTTTATCAATAGATCCCAGCGACATCGCCAAAAATTTCCGGCAAGACGTGCGGGCGCGTGTGGCCAAGCTAGGCCGCCCCCTCAAACTGATCGGCTTTTTATCAACGACCCAAGGACCGTCTAGGACCTATGCCGATTACACCAAGGCAGGCTGTGACGATGTGGGGATTGAATTTGAGCTGCGAGAAGTGCCAAAGTTGCAGCTTGAGTCTGCCATAGACGAGGCTAACACCAATCCCAATGTGCACGGCATCGTAGTCTATTACCCGATCTTCGGCAGCGAACATGATCGCTACATCAAAGATCTGGTCGATCACCGAAAAGATATCGAGGGCCTGCATACCTATTGGGCGCGGATGCTTTACCATAATCAGCGCTACATTGATGAGACGAAAACCAAAAAAGCTCTGCTGCCATGCACGCCGTTAGCCGTGGTGAAGCTACTCGCTGTAGCTCGGGCGTCTCGCGGACTAAATACCGCACCCCCCAGGCCACTTGCTGGTACGAGTGTTACGGTTTTCAACCGTAGCGAGGTAGTCGGCAGGCCGTTAGCAGCGATGTTGGCTAACGACGGGGCCCACGTTTTCTCGTTTGATTTAGACGGCGCCCTAGTCTTCTCGCAGGGAAAAATCGAAGAATCAAAGATAACGCGTACCGAAGCTTTAGCCCAATCAGAGGTTGTCATTACCGGCGTGCCGAGTCGCGAGTTTCCACTGGTGACACCAGAGGAGATCATGCCCGGTGCTATCTGCCTCAACTTTTCGACGCTGAAGAATTTCGCGACCAATATTGGTGACCAGGCCAGCGTCTTTATTCCTCGCGTTGGGCCGATGACCGTCGCCATGGCCCTGCGCAACACCTTGCGACTTTATGAAAACTACCATGCCTGAAATTCTTCGCCATTTAACTATCGAGTCTTATTTAGACAGCTTGGCCAGCCGCGAACCAACCCCAGGCGGCGGAGCTGTTGTGGCACTTATGGGCGCTCAAGCGGCAGCCTTGTTGTCTATGTCCATGCGAGTCACGGCTAAAACAGACGCCGCAGAACAGCTCAGCAGCGATCTGGACGCTCGGCGACGCCAATTAACTGAACTGGCAGAAGCAGACGCTGCAGCTTTTGCGTCCGTTATGCTGGCATATAAGCTACCTGCCGGCGACGACGACGAGGCGAAGTTAAGACGAGTGCAGGCCATTCAAGACGCATTCAAAGCAGCAACACAGGTCCCTTTGCAAGTGATGAACGAAATTGCCGCTCTGTATGACAATGGCGACGCCGTCGCTCAAGTAGTTAAATCTACCGTGGCCAGTGACGTGGGAGTTGCAGCTCAGCTCATTCATGCTGCGATCAAATCTTGCCGCTACAACCTCTGGATTAACCTGAATTATATTCAGGACAAGCAGTTCAAGCTAGACGTGCAGCAGCAGGCAAAGCGGCTGCTAGACACAAGCAAGGATCGCCGTGATCAAATCCATCGGCAGATCAAAGCACTGCTTAAAAAATAAGTTCCGCAGCAGATCTTAAAATTTCAGCGTTTCACAAGCGCTTGTGAGAGATTTTAAAATATTGGCATCGCCATCGTAGCTAGGGCCATAGGCATCGCCGCAGAATGCAAGATTTGCTGCATTGAAATTCTTCTGACCTAGCCGCATCAACCAACGCCTGTCACCGTGCAGCGGTGATTGGGCCCAAGCTACTGGCAATAGGGCAATGAAGTTACTCTCCGTCACAGCCCCTGGGTGCAACTGCTGCAATTTCTTGCGCGCACGCTTCAAAGCTTTCACCGCTTTCACCACAGCAGGTGCCTGCAGCGACAACTCAAAATCAATGGTGGCCTGAAAGTACACAGCATCGGTACCGTCACGCACAATCTGCACCCTCTCGGACGGCACGATGGTGACATCAGGAAGTAAGTTTGTCGCCTCAGACGAGATAATTTTTTCCGAAAGGACAACCACACTGACTGGCTTCGTCTTACTCGCTACCTGCAATAATGCTGGTGGCCAAAGGGTGCGCTTTAGCCAAGCCGTCGCTTGCCACGGGGGCTGCGCCACAATCAAAGCGGTGGCTTGATATTGCCCCTTTTCCGCATTGACGTGCCAAATGCCGTCTTGTAAGTCAGCATTAACTATTCTGTTACCGGTCGATACGCTAACCGCAGTCTGAAAACTAGGCTGATTCATCAGGCTGGTAATTACCTCTGACCAATCGCCACAGTGGAGCCTACCACTATGAAATGACGCCCGCTGCGCCAAGGCCTCAGGTGCAGCATCCCAGACGTCAGGAATACCAAATGCACTACCAAAGTGCTCCAGCACGATGGCTGCAGGTGCTTTCCGCGTTTGCTTCCAATAATGACCAAGGGCATGCGACTTGGCAGCTTTGCTAGCTTGTGCAGGAGCAGCCTCATCGTCGCCACCAGCAAGATCCTCGTCGGCGTCGTCCACAGGCGCAGCTACTGCTCCCTGACGAACGATCTCTTCGACCTCGGGCCAGTGCTTAGATGCAGCTATGCCACCCAAGATACGCGCACCCTTGGGAGTGAACCATAGATCGATCGTCTGCTGAGCCAAGCGATTACCAGCTAGAACACCGACAGTCTGCTGACGGCTGCCAGGCAGCATCGAAGTCTCCCCAACTAGCCCATGCGCGACTAATGCATCTTGCCACTCTCCGTACAGCGCGTCTGAGATTCCGCTCAGGCCGTAGCCTGGTCGTGGCAGCTGAGGCGAGCTCTGACGCAAGCGTCCTCCGAGCACTGTCTCTCGCTCTACCAGCAATATCCTGCTATTAGGATGTGCTGCGGCGAATTTTGCCGCCGCCAGGATACCGGCAATGCCGCCACCTGCGATGAGCAGATCATAGGGCTTCGATTCGGATGCTGATGTGGGTGCTGTATTTTCCATAGCCTTCATAATTCCCATATCTTGCGAACCGGAGTCCAGCGTCTATTTGCATTCGATAGAGGCGCACGCTAAGGTGAGCCTCCAGTGAAAAGTGAGGAATCAATGGCTGCAGCTGCAGAACGACC
>JAPLFY010000117.1 GCA_026390435.1 Pseudomonadota bacterium | reverse complement strand
GTCTGGCTGGGTAGCCTTCATGAAGAACTCGGCCCATAAATGCAGCCTATCTGGCTGAGCTTGGTGGCCACGTTGGTCTGACTGCCCTGGGCCAGGTGAAAGTAACTTAGGTAATTCCACGAAATCCAGCCGAAAATGCTCAGCCGCTGGTACCATCAGCGGCTCCCGGTAGGCGCGGATGATGTGGTGAGCAATATCTAAGTCGGCCGTATATAGCGGATGTTTCAACAAAAATATGCTTCTCACAGCCCGCAGGGCAGGGTGTAGCGCGCCAATTTTGAGCTGGGCGCTGTAGACCTTGGCCCAGTGGTACAGGGCTCGGTGCGGCAGGATCTTGCTGGTCGAGGTCTGCATCTCAAGGTTGACATGAGACCCGTCATCCAGGCGCAGCAAGAGATCCAACTCAACACCGCGCTCGTCTACTAGTTGCCTCGGGACGATCGGATTTAGGACCTCAATACTGGCGATGGGAGATGGCGGTGTGATGATGCTAGTGATTAAGTCGATCAGCCCATCGCGACAGTCGGGCGACGAGAGCAGCATCTTGCTGACGACGTCTAAACAGGGGTCCAAGATTTTGCCGTTGTTGTCGGGGTCGTCGTTTCTTCCTTTATTTCGGTCTTTAGCCATGCCAAACCTCGCTAGATCGTGTGAAACATGTTTCGTGCGACACAAAACTTTGTGATCACCTGATCTACGTCACAAGGACTGGCGAGAGCCAACGACATGGACGGACATCGACCATGAGGTCTTAGGCTGACTTTAAAACTGCTCGGCCCATGCTGCGCGGCAGCGAGGTTGGCATTACTAGGGTTGTAGCTAGGCTTAGGACGGGGGCTTAAACATGGTTGCAGAGGAGGGGAGGACTTCGGGGATCTGTAACACAAGCGGTGACACAACTCGTTTCTACTGCGGCTTAACCATCGGTAAATAATAGGCATTATATATACTATTAAAGCTCCAGCGTGAACATCCCGACATCACTTCTACGGGAGAATATCGGGATGAGTCATCGTTACTCGAAATTTTTGTCATCCGCGCATCAGCTGGGACCCCCTACGGTGGCGGTCGCGACGGGGGCATGTAGTTCACGTTACCCACTGTTGCAGTTGCGAAATCTGCGAGTGTTTATCTCGCTTGCGATCACTGCAGTGCTTTTCGTCGGCTGCTCCAGCAAAATGTCGGTGTCAACAGTCGGTGCCATAAAGAAGGCTGCTACTAATGCCTTCAAAGTTACTTCTCTAAGCAAGATTGTAACCGCCCCTGGCGAGGTGCTGACGCTTACTGGGAGTGGCTTTCGCTCGACCTTAAGTTTGGCTCAAATATCCGGATTAAATCTGAACGATGCCAATGGTCAGTCTGTCACTGCGCAACTTGCCGTACAGAGCGGCGACAAAGCAACGGTAACGCTGCCTTCATCAATGAACTTTGGCAAATATGCTCTGACACTCACGCAAGACGGGGAAAGTCAGCAAATTACACTATTCTCCAACGGCGGTAAAACTGACTATCCTGTCTTTACAGCAGGCGCAGATGAAATCTGTGTAGGCAAGAAATTTTACGATGAAACTGGAACTTTGCGCGAAGGCACAAAGGTTTGTAATTTACCGCTTCCTGACTGCAGCGAAGACGGCGCCAAGGCCTGCACCGCCACCGCTGCATACTCTGCGGCTGCAACGAGTGGCTTGGCAGATAAGGTGGTTAGTGGCCAAACAGTTGCGGGTATAGCCGGCAACATAACGCTACCGAATCCTACGAAAGTCTACGTTAATAACGGTCCGTTTGGAGTCGCAGGTTCGAGCCTGACACCGACTCTAGCCCAGTGTGCGTCAGATGGCGGAATTAACTGTGTAACTGTCGCATCCTATCCAGCGGCGAAGTTGGCTAACTTTAGTACCGGCGATGTCCGCACAGGAGTTACAGTTGCTGGCATCATTGGGTCGGCGTCCGCAGAATCTCATTCGAACTGTACTGCCGATGGTGCCACAAATTGTGTGGCTGTCACCAACTTCCCGGCAGTCGATAAACTGACAAAACTAACCGCTGGCAATATCAAAAAGGATATCGTAATCGCGGGTGTCACTGGCGATTATCCTTCTAGTACGCATCTCTTAGTTGGCGCCGATAACACCACTGATCTTCCGATCTTGACAGCAGTCAATGGTGGCAACACTTATCAGTGGTTTAAATCAGATGGTACTCGGTTAACCGGGACAGTGGAACCCAACGTGAGCGTCACTCCGGGGACTACAAGTCAGCTGGTTAACACCGGACTTTACCGCCAAGTCACCGTGGCTGGTGATGCAAATCTAGTAGCAGGCAATATTAAGAAAGATACGACGATCTTTACGGTTACTGGATCGGTCATCCCCACCGCGCCTCCTTGTTTAATTGACGGTGGTACCGACTGCGTAGCTAGTTCGACGTTTGCTGCTGCGGCTACGACTAACCTTCAAGATAAAGTACTAAGCGGCACTACTGTTGCTGGTCTCGCAGGTAATGTCACCCTACCTAATGCGAGCAAGGTTCTTAGCTCCACTCCATACGGGGTAGCTGGCACGAGTTTAACTGGTACTCTGGCGCTACCCGATCCGACCAAAGTCTGGGTATCAAACGGCAACTTCGGCGTCGGTGGCACTAGTAGTACTCCAACTCTAGCCGATTGCTCTGCCGACGGTTTAGCGGGATGTGTCACAGTAGACGGCTATAAATCAGCTGACATGACTAAGGCTATCTCAGGCAGTATTCTAACCGGGACCACGATCGCCGGAATCTCCGGCTCGGTGATCGCTTCACCTGCAGCTTGCGCGGCTGACGGAGGTACGAGTTGCGTAGCGAATGCTTCCTACACTGCAGCGGTGACGTCCGGCCTTGCAGCTAAGGTCGTAAGTGGCAACACGGTCGCCGGTATTTCTGGTGCAGCGACAGCTGAGTCCCATAGTAATTGCGCTGCCGATGGCTTAACGGGCTGCGTGGCGACTTCGACTTACGCATCTGCCCTGACCTGGTCTTGCTAGTAAAGTTCTGAGCACCAGCACAGTGGCTGGCGTTGTCGGTAACGTCACGTTACCAACCGTAGGAAATGTTTACACAGGAATTCAGTACGGCGTCGCTGGTACAGGTAATACCGGTACTTTGACCATCCCAAGTGCGGGTAACGTCAGATCGGGCAAAGCAACTGCTGAATCTCATAGTAACTGCGCTGCAGATGGCTCAATAGGCTGCGTGGCAGTATCCGCTTATAAGGCAGCCGACATGACCCAAGTCATCGCCGGCAATATTAAGTCCAGCGTCACTATTGCTGGGGTTGTTGGTGCCTATCCATCTGTGACCTACCCATTACCTAGTGCGAGTGCCACTACAGATCTTGCAAGCTTAGCTGCTACCACTGCTGTAGGGTCTTACGAGTGGTGGGGATCCGATGGCAGTCGCTACACCGGCACTATCACAGATGCTGGTACGATCACACCGACCACAAGTAACCAGACATTCAACACATCCCTATATAGACAGTTTACGGTCGCTGGTGACGCTAATCTCGTTGCTGGCAAAATTAAAAGTGGAGTGAGTCTTTTTGGTGTGACAGGAAGCTATCCTTCATCGACTTATCCTCTAGCCGGTGCTGACTCGACTGCGGACCTTGACCTCGCTACTTTTGACGCGAAGATAAAGAGTGCGGCCAACTTTGAGTGGTTTAGCTCTGACGGCACTCGCTACCAAAACGCTGGTGATGCCGACATCACTGCTGCAAATATTGCTAACGGAGTCACTATCTTTGGAGCCACTGGCACCCTTTCAGGGGTGGGCACGATTGACCCTTGGAACGTCCGCACAGGTGTCACCATTGGTGGCGTCACGGGTAAATTGCCCGTAAATTGTCGTAATCAAGGCTCTAGCACACTTTATGCGATGGGCACACCGCAGGCTGTAACAAGCATCAACACTACCAACTCTCAGTTAACGGTCCCGTCTCACGGCTACACAGCTAATCAAACGGTTCGCGTTAATTATTCAACTGTACCAACGGGCCTGATTTCTGCCACTACTTATTATGTCATCTTCTTGGATGCGAATACCATTCAGCTTTCACAAACATCAGGACCAGGTACGGCAGTTGCCGTGACCGGGGCTGGTGCGAATGTGACTATCTATGCCTACGCCACAGGTACTCTCAACACAATTTCGTCAATCGATGATTATTATAATTATACCAGCAGCGGGTACACATACAGCAATCTCTGGACCTCCACAAACACCTGTGCCGGAGTTGAGGCGACTGCCGGAGACAGCAATGTTTGGAAGGATGTCACCACAGATGCAAGTTCTAATGCTAGCACCTGCTCTGGCACTCCAGCTAACTGCACTTACCAGGACAAAGTAAGCGGGCTTTGGTGGAGTAAATCCCCGGGTACTAAGGACTGGGTAAATGCCTTGCTTTACTGTAGCAGTTTAACTTACAACAATCAGACCGGCTGGCGTTTGCCAACACAAAAAGAGCTAATGAATGCTTACGAGCACGGAATGATGACGGCATCGAATGCCAACTGGCTAACATCGACGCAGATGCAGAATTATTTTTGGTCGTCGTCGACCTCCCCGCCCACTACCAGCCTCGCGTGGGTCGTGAATCCGGCCTACGGCTTCACCTACGACTACGGCAAGTACTATCAGTTCTCCGTGTCGTGCGTGAGGTGAGAGCGCTGGGTGCCGACGTCGCCGAGCAGGCAGTTATTTAATTTATTTTTTATTTAAGCAATTTTGAGGCCAGGCCTACGTGTATAAGTATCTTTCTCCTGATTTGGCTCTGTATCAACAACTTCTCGCCTCTTACAAAAACTGTTTGAAGAATAAATCGCAAATCAAGAAAACGGTGTTTCATTTACAGCCGGAGCGGATTGCTTAAAATGTTCGGCTCTGGATGGCGGTGGGACATGTTCGTTGCAATTAGGGATATTCTTTCAAAGCATAGAGTTAACTGGTTGAATTAGTAGGCGATGCCGGTTTTTGCTGTATTTTAGACAGAGTCCAACTAAGCCAACCAGTTAACTGCTTTTGTAGATCCTCAAGACGTAGAGTTAGCTGAGCTGCTTGACCGGGTGATATTGCTCGAAGGTCCCTTGCTAGACGAATGTTCATGCGCGTTGTGAAGAGCCCTGCTGAGAGTCCCGACAAGGCTTCAGAGCGGAGCTTTGGATCACGGATGAAATTGGCCTTGATGACACGCTCTAAAAAATCCTGAGAGCCGCCAACGATGCGCGGCCCAAGCTCGAATCTTAGGTGCTTTGGAAAGCGCGCAACGGTCTGATGCGCCTCTAAAGTGAGCTGGTAGGAACGTTGGATAAAAATTGGAACTCAACTGGTGCGCGGGCTGTGGGGTGGAGCTTATCCCGCGTAAGATGTCACCGGCGCTTGGCGCAATTAAGATGGAATCTCTACATTCGGAATTCTAGGATCCAATTCGGCAGGTAAATTCCGCCAAACGCCATTCGGCTAACGACCGGATCAAAGCTGACCATTTACGGAGCGATTGGCTGGGCTAGGTTTCCTAAGGAAACTCACAAAATATAATAAAAATAGTATATTGAATAATTTTTCTTAAGTTTCCTGTGGACACTCCGATAAGGTGTATATAGAGAGGGTGAGTGGTGAACCTAGTTGACGCCAAGCGGCTCTTTTTCAAGTTACGTGCTGCGAACAGAATCGATATTTGTGAAGACCATGTGATTGGTGATCATCCTGAGCGTGGTTATTCGATAGGCGAGGTTGTTTTACTAGTTAAAGCACCTGGTACTTTTCATGATTCGACAGACCCTAACTTCACTGGCGAAAGGTTCTACTGGAGGACGAGGGATATTTACGAGAACGATGTGAGGCTGGTGATCGAGTTTGAAGTAGACGAATGCGGCCAACTGATCATGGTTGTTTCGGCAGGAGAAAGGTCATGATTAAGAGGATAAAAGAGGTTAACTACGAATTTAAACATCCTTTAGGATCAATTTTGGTCGAGGAAGTAGAAATTGGCGTTTCCGAAAAGGGACGTCGATCACTCGCAGCATCCGAGTTAGATCGCTTAAGTCGATTAGCTGTCTTGAATTTTTTGAAGCTAAATTACAGGAAAGCCATCAAAGATTCTGAGTTTGGACTTTCTAACAGTGAAGTGCGTGCCTGCATTGCTTTTTTGGGTGTAAATCAAAATGAGTTTGGACAACTTGTGGGGTGTCAAAAATCAAAAGTGTCCAAGATTTTGCGTGATGAGCAGCGGATATCCAAATCTCAAGCTTTGCTTGCTATGGAGCGCTTAGCCATGGAACTTGCAAGACCTGGCTCCACTCGAAAGTTATTGGGGGACGAAGGAGTTGAAGTTGGAGATGCTGACGAATCCTTGATTAAGCAACTTGATGAACTGCGCTTCTCCCCGGCAGCCTAGTTGTGTCGTGAGTGGATGGTGAGACTTCCGGTATGTCGTGATCGCTTCGCTAGTGAGCCATCCCCAGCACTAACGCCTTAGCTCTTGATAATGATTCTCAGTTTTAATATGATGCCCCTGACGGCCCTAGTCTATGTGCCTAAGTCACAAAAATTACAGGAATATATATGGATCCGGCAGTACATCCTGCGGACGCAAGTTCCGAGATTCCGGCGGATCCCGTGGATCCCGTGAATCCAACAGCTTCGGCTCATCGCCAGCCTAGCGCGCGTGACGAGGCCGACTGGGGCGGGCTTGATATCTTAGTGCAATGCTACTGGCGTGAGATCGCGGATCCGCACGGCTTAGTCACGTGGCCCGCTATGGCCGATATGGCCGATGTGGCCCTTATGTCTGATATGGTCTCTGGCCGACTTGCCCATGGTCGGGACGAAACCTGGCATGTCGCCAAGTTAGAGCTGCCTTTTCTGCAGCAGGATTTGCTGGTGAGCGTTGACCGCCGCTCCGGCATGGGGATACGCCACATCGGTGGAGTCTGGCTGGAAGGGGACGGTGAAAGGACCACACTGACGCACGCTATGTTCGCTAGGCTGTTGGTCGAAGAGCTAGCTTTGCGTTTTCAGCGTCCCGTCAATGAAGATCTCATCGTGCAAATGGGATGCAGTGTCGAGGTGACGGCTAAGATCCTCGCCGAGAGACCCACAACGATCGTAAATCTTAAATCGCCGACCGAGGCCTACTGGCAATCAGAGCAATCGTTGGTATTTGGGCATCCCTTCCATCCCACGCCAAAGGCTCGCAGTGGTTTGAGTGCTGATGACCTGATGCGTTATTCCCCCGAATTAGGAGCGGAATTTGCGCTGCATTATTTTGCCGTGCGCAACGAATATCTCGTGCAGGATTCCGTAGGTGAGGAGAGTGCTGCAGCGATGGTTGCCAGTGAGATTCCGTCGGAACTTCTGCCGGGAGCCGGTTGGAGTTTGATCCCGGCGCATCCATGGCAGGCTGGTTACCTACGCCGACTCGCTGGAGTGCAAGCAGCAGAAGCGGCAGATCAACTGCGTTATCTGGGGGCTCACGGTAGGCTGTTCCGACCGACAGCGTCGGTACGTACTCTTTATGCAAAGGACAGTCGGTTCTTTTACAAGATGGCGCTCAGCTTTCGCATCACCAACTGCCTTAGACGCAACGCTGTTCCCGAATTGGCCGCGTCGCTGCGGGTCAATCGCATGATGGAGTCGTTGCGTCCGGAGCTGAATGAGTCGTTTCCGTCGTTTCATACCTTAGATGAGGTCGGCTACCTTTCCGTAAGTCTGCCAGACGCTCCCGCCGAAGAGCAGGCTTTGATCAGTGACGGCTTCGGTATGATGCTAAGGCGGAATCTAGACACAGGGATAGATTCTGGTGATGTCTGCCTGGTTGCGGCGAGTCTATTTGGCAATGCCGCGCAGGGACGTGATTTGCTGCGGCAGCTCATAGCTGAGTCAGCTGGCTTAACCGGATCAATTACGGCCAGTCTTACGCCACGTTTAGTGGTCTCTTGGTTTGACGCTTATCTAGGCCAGTTGCTACCACCGCTGCTTTATCTTTACAGCAAAGTTGGCATCATGTTCGAGCCGCACCTACAAAATATCGTGGTGGGATTTCGCAACGGTTGTCCCTCGTCGCTATACTTGCGGGATTTTGAGAACGCTCGGTTAGTCAGTAGCAGAGTGAGTGCTGAGGTTGCCTCGCGCCTTACCGACTCCGAACAACGTGAGCTCAATTATTCTGAAATAAAGTCTTGGAAGCGCTTTGCTTACTGTCTCTTTTCCAATCATGTCGTCGAGGCCATCCGGCAGCTTAGCTTTGCCCAACCAGAGCTAGAGCCGCTCCTGTGGAAGAGCGTGCGGTATCACGTTAGCGAGTTTTTGCGCCTACACGGCGAGCCTGTCGATGCACCCATGCTTGCAGAGTTACTCGCCGGGACGCCACTGCCCGCAAAAACCAATCTCATTACGCGCGTTTTAGTCGGTAAAGACGCGGAGGCAGCATACGTATCTCTGGGTAACCCGTGGGTTGATGTCAAAGAGCCTGAACTAGACTTGAATGCAAGCGCCCAAGATCTTAGTCGCGCGCAGATGACGGTGCATGGCTAAACGGAATCATATTCATAAGATTTGGCGCTGGCATAGGTTGCTTGGCCTAGTCGCATGCGTGCCGCTTACCATCGTGGCACTCACGGGTAGCCTCTTAGCTTTGAAAGATTATGCGGGGATCGTGTGGCCGCAGCATTGGGGTGACCCTTGGCCGCTGGTCTATCAAATTCACCGTAGTTTAGTCGCAGGCTGGGCCGGTAAGTTGCTCATCTCGGCACTGGGGCTCTCTCTTTGGGTGATGATTTGGTCTGGTAGCAAGGCCCTGATTCGGGTGCGCGGTAAGGGCATTTCACGGCATGCACTAGTTGGGCTATGCCTTGGGGTACCACTAGCAACCGTAGGCAGTCTGGGTGCGGTGCTTAATTATAGTGAGGTGTTAAGTGCGTGGCTTGATCCCGTACCAACGTTGGCCGCACCGTTGTTGCGACCCGGAGCAGTGGGTACCGCTCCCGCCCATGTCGACCTTGCTAAGGCATCTGAAGCTGCGGCGGTGACTGCTGCACAGGTGCATGACGTAAAAGATTTGGTGAAAATTTACCAGCCAAGAGAAAATCGGCCCTATTTTATTTTTTACTATCGTGACAACACGCGGCTTTACATCGATCCAGCAACAGCCACTCTGTTAAAAACCAGAACCTCATGGTCGCATTGGACCAGCGCATTATTGCCGCTCCACTCTCTGAAGCCGCTGGGAGTAGTGGGAACTTTCTTCTTGCTCGTGCTCGCGGTAGCCCTCGTATTGCTATCATCGCGAGGGCTGCTCAAATTGTGGCAGGGGGCTACTAAATTGAAGCGGCGGCGCAGTGATGCGGTTGTGATAAACTGCACTCGTTAACTGCTGCAAGCTGCGATTGGTCCAAATTGGTTTTAGCGATCATGTCACGACCCTTGCCCGGGTGCGGTACACATAATTTAAAGTCACTCACTGAGTAGCAAGCATGACTGTCAGGTGACGCTAATGGCGCACTAGGGTGCGAAGTGCCACAGGCAGTAATAATCGTGGTTAGGATCAGGCTAAGGCTCAACGTACAACGCAACAGCAGCATAAATGTGCGCCTCCGAACGCTCAGTTTGCAGGTTTTGTACCGTCCCCTTATGATGCGTATGTTTCCGGTAGGACTAGGTAATTTGCTTGGTCTAGCCAGTGTGTTGTGTAGTCACAAGACACTGCGAGAAAGTTCTGATCGGACTGTTAACGATTCCGGATTGAGGTGTCAAAGGGACTGAATATTGCATAACAAAGGGTGCGGGTTTCTTTTTGTTTTTATTCTTGAAGGAACGATATTATGAGATGCGCGGTCAAGTGGCTCACTGCTCTGGTTCTTATGTTCGCAACATCTGCGATGGCTAGCACTTCATTGAAGTCAGCTTTAGTCGAAGCCTACCAAGACGAACTCAACGCCTACATGCGCTATGAATCCATCATTCAGCAGTTTGGCGACATTATGCCATTCAGCAATCTTGTCGGCTCCGAAGAACGACACATGAATTTACTGGAGCAAGTTTTTAAGCTGAACGGTTGGTCGCCGTTAAAGATTTATCATCCGATCGCACAGTTTTATTCCAGTGTCGTCTCAGCTTGCGACGTAAGTCTGGAGGCTGAGGAATATAATGTAGCTATGTACGACCGCCTGCTCAAAGACACCTCGAATGAGGAGGCGAGAGCGGTGTTTTTGCATCTGCGTGAGGCTTCTGCGGACCGCCATATCCCGGCTCTTCAACGCTGCGCAGGGCTGCGCCTTCCTGACTGAATCTAGCCAGGATAATGGCCCCTCCTTTTAAGGGGAAGGGCCTACATGGACTGCCGAGCTACATGGACTGCCGCGCTGCCGCCTTCAGGCTTAATCAGCCTGCGGGGCTTTCTTTATGCTACGTAGTCTAAAATTCAGCATCTCGACTAAAATCGAAAAGCCCATGGCAAAGTAGATATAGCCTTTTTCCACGTGGTGACCGCTGCCATCAGCAACTAAAACCACACCAATCAGCAGTAGGAAAGATAGAGCAAGCATCTTCACCGTGGGGTGTTTTACAATGAAGTCGCTAACCGGATTGGCAAACACCACCATCACTGCTACGGAAGCCAGCACAGCAGCAACCATCACAGCGAGGTGATTGACCATGCCAACGGCAGTGATCACGGAATCTAATGAGAAAACGATGTCGAGTAAGGTGATCTGAAGGAGCATCGCGGCTCGATTGACTTGCTTAGTCGGCGGCGGTGCGTCTGATGAGCCGTGATCGCCCTCGATGGTGCCGTGGATTTCGAAGGTGGCTTTAGCGATCAGAAAGAGTCCACCTCCGATCAGGATCACATCCCGCCCAGACACGGCTCTACCAAGTAAGGTGAACAGTGGATCAGTTAATTTAACCACCCAGCCGATGGCAAAGAGCAGCAAGATGCGCTGCAGCATGGCGAGGATGAGGCCGATACGGCGCATGCTGGCTTGCTGCGAGCGGTGCAGTTTGCTCGTAATGATCGCTAGGAAGACAATATTATCTATGCCCAACACGATCTCAAGTGCGGCTAGGGAAAGCAGTGCGATCATATTTGGAAATGTGAAGAAATCTGCCAAAAATGCGTCCACGGGGGCAAGCTCCCAAGTGATTCATAGGATTCAAAACCGAGTTTTTAGCTTATCAGGTTAGAAAATCTTCGCTATCGCTAAAGGTACGCACCCAACGTGAGCACCGCATCTCGGTGACTTTGGGTGGTGTGGAGATCCGTAGCAAGCAGCCATTCGGCGCGCAAATCCCAATTACGCGCAAGACTGAGGCTCTGGCCGACGCTAATTAGGCGGCTATTTTGACCCTTAAAAAGATCCAGGCGATAGGTGACTTCCGCTAGGGTGTGAAACCGGCCCATGCGCAAGTTAAGACCACTCATACTCCCTGGACCACCGCGAACTCCGCGGTAAAACGCCGATCCGTAGTCAACGGTAGCCAGGAGGAGCTGGTATGCCACGAGGTGATCTGAATAGAAATTGAAACTAAGGCCGCCACCAGCTTCGGCACGGAACTGCAACTCCCTGCCGTCGCCTTGTTCCGCGACTTGGTCCCAGCCTAGTTTAAGGCGCCAAGACCATGCGGGCAGCAGCCAAGTAAAGGGGACTAGCGAATTGACTTCGGCAATGGTTAGGTGTTCGATCGCTGGGCTGCGCGTGGCGCCGTATGATCGGAACGCTAGGTCGAAGTAACTGATCGCTGCGAAAGATTCGTAGCCGTCGTCGGCGTTGAGGAGATCATGCAGCCCTGGGCGAAGGCGCAGGTGCATATATGAGTTCGCATCGCGTGCCCCTGCTCCGGCTCTTAACATAAATGGGGCGTGACCAGAGTCAGGCGGCAAGGGCGCGGTTAATTGAACCGGTGGTCTAGAATCCGCAAGTTTGGCTCGAGCGATCAGTGCTTCGCGTAGGGCCAGTCTTTCGTGCTTAGGAAATTGGTTTTGTTTGTTAAGTCGTAAAAAATTTAGGTAAGCAATATAAGTATCGAGGACTTGGGGCTTGGTTTCGGTGCTGCGGCTTGGCGCCTCTGCCTGAAGGTTTCGGAAGCTTTCGGCATCTGCGGTGGATAGCTGGTTCAGTTGTTGATGCAAGCTTGTCTTCAGCGATGCGCGCCAAATTGCTGGTTGTCCTGGTCCGATGCGACGGTGGATCTCGCGAGTGACTTCGAGCGGTAGCACCAAAGTTCTGAAGTTCGCGCGTAGGTCGGTATCTGGTTTGGCTACTGCCAGCAGTGCCAGCAACTGATAGGCACAGTTTTTATCGAAGAAATAATAGGCAAAGCGGGCATGCTGCGTCAGCTCCCACAGGTGAGCCACGAGTAGGTCTATTTCCGGCTGATTTAGATTGAGTGGATATTCCCATAGGTCACGACTTTCGCCGCTCGTGTAATAGGCTGCCGTTACGTAATAAGGGTCGACACTAAAAGTACCGGGATAGCCGCCAGCAAGGCCCTTGAAGGTATAGGCAATGGGGTCGTCGTCCGTATCTATCTGGGCGAGAAAAGCGACGCTATTCCCTAGCAGCGGGGGGTGATCTACTCCCGTTTCGTGATTGAGCCGAAGTACCGTATGGCCAAAGATGGAAGCCGGATTATTTGCATAGGCCGAAGCAAAGACTAGTGTGGCGCTTTTGACCGCTAACTTGTCGGCAAATTTTTGAAATTCTGGGCAGGCTACCGAGGCGACTGGTAGTCCAAGTCGCTTGAGATAGGCGGCTCTACCAGGGAAGGCGCAGGGCGCAGGTGTTCTGTCTTTGCCCATCGGCGCCGCTGTCTGCATGGCATCTGCAGTGGTGCTTAGTTCGGCTCCAGGATTTTGTCTGCCATTTGGGCTTAAGTAAAAATCTGGATTCTCGATATCGCTGGTCCAACCCGAGCCGCTGGCAGTCCAATGGCCGAGAGCTAACCACTGCGGGTCATCCGCAACTAAAGCCACCGCAGCCGCCGAAGGCGGTACTTCGGCGACTGCGGTGGGCGCAAGTAGAGTCCCGGTAAGTAACCACCAGGACATTCTACGGCGCCAATTGAGGGTGCAGCCCGAAGGCTGCGACCTTAGCCCATGCCTAAGGCGCATGCTTGGGCTAATCCGGGATGGTGTTTAATTTGTGCTCTAAACTGCGCTACGACGTCTTCGGGTAAAGTCTCGTCGCTTGTAAATATGGCTGGGTAGACTCCCTGCATCGTGCGATTGAACTCAGGTTGCGCTTGCCAGTTGCAGCCCAAGGTCGAGGCGAAAGCCGCCAAATATTCGCCGTGTCCTTGCGCCGTCTGGATCATCAAATCATGGTAAGCGAGGGTAGCAAATTTGACGCTTTCGCGGTCACGTTCTTCGACGATTTTGTGCTTTGCGCAATTCGAGGTGCCAAAGGTCATGCCCACCGTGGCACTCGGAAACAGTGCCGCATTCGTTATGGTGCGCAGCGACGACGACACGAGTGAGGTATCTTTAAAAACATACCAACCAGGTCCACACCCGTTACTACTGTCGGCCGCCTTAGCGGTCGGAACACTTGCAACGACGCCGAAGATCAAGGCGAGCATACCGCGACGGATCATAAAATCGCTCCTAACTAAAATCTAGGATTAATCGTGCATTAAATGGGCATTACTGGGAAGAATTCTGGTAATTCTACCATGAACTACAGAAACGATCGTAATATATTTTTAGGCGCTAAGTCTGACGCCAAAACAGATTGCGGGCCATCAAGAGACCTTTGAAGTTTGTGAGGACATCAAAATTGGACACTCCTCTCATGGCGAAAGTACCGCTGCTCGATCTGTGTGGGTTTGACGGCAGCGATATCGAGAAGAAAGATCTGGTCCAGCAGCTAAGACTTGCTTGCCAAGAATTCGGCTTTTTCTATGTGCGTGGTCACGGTATCGAGCCGGCATTACAGGCGCGCCTAGAAGAACACAGCGCTCATTTTTTCGCTGCAGATGAGGCGACAAAAATGCAGATACGCATGGAGCTCGGAGGCAAAGCATGGCGTGGCTATTTCCCCGTCGGTGCAGAGCTGACATCGGGTCGGCCAGACTTGAAAGAAGGCATTTACTTTGGCCAAGAGCTGGTACCAGATCATCCGCAAGTGAAGGCGGGTACTCCCTTGCACGGGAGCAACCTATTTCCTTATATTCCCGGCTTTCGCGAGACGGTTTTAGAGTACATGGCGGCAGTGACCAATCTCGGCCACACTTTGATGCGGCTTTTGAGCCTTAGTCTGGATCTGGATGTGCAATATTTTTCCCGTCACTTTACCAGTGATCCATTGATTTTATTTCGCATCTTTCATTATCCACCGGGGCCCACTTTGTCGGCAGCAGAGCTAGAACAATCGGCAGGATACTGGGGAGTTGGTGAGCATACAGACTACGGCCTTTTGACCATACTTAAGCAGGACGGCTGCGGTGGTCTACAGATCAAGTCCAGAGATCTATGGATCGAGGCCCCGCCGATAGATAATGCCTTCGTCTGTAATATTGGCGATATGCTCGAACGGATGACAGGCGGTTTGTACCGCTCTACACCACACCGTGTGCGTAATGTGTCGGGCCGCGGTCGCTACTCCTATCCCTTATTTTTTGATCCAGGCTTTGATGTGGACGTAGGTTTGTTGCCTAATATGAGTGTGAGTTCGGTTGACAATACAGAGCGCTGGGACCTTCGGTCAGTTTATGACTTTAAGGGCACATACGGCGACTATATCTTGTCTAAAGTAGCGCGGGTCTTTCCTGAGCTAAAACGCACCATCAGCGATGAATCGGAGTGAATTCCAACGTCAGGATGCGGTTGCGCTCAACCTCCGTGATGCGGAGAAGCCCACCGGGTATTTTGACTTCTTTGCCCACTTTGCCGACCGTGCCTAGTTTGCGCATGACAAAGCCGGCAATAGTGTCGGATTCATCATCGCGCAGATCCCAACCTAAGACGTTGTTGAGCTCTGCCAGTCGAGTGTCGCCGCTGATCGTAATCTTACCGTCTAGTCTTTTAAGTATGCTAGGAGATGGCTCTTCGTTCTGATCTTGCATCTCACCAAAGACAGTCTCAACCACATCCTCTAGAGTAACGAGGCCTGCAACACAACCATACTCATCGATGACAATAGCAAGCTGAGTTTGCTTTTCGCGGAATTTCCCCATCAGCGGCTCTAAACTTAGCGACTCCGGTACGAAGAGTGCTGGACGGAGTAGGCTACGTAGATCGATCTGTCCACCTTGCTGCGACAGACGGAAGATTTCATGAACGAAGATGATGCCGATCATGACGTCCGGATCCCCGTCAAATACGGGTAAACGAGTATGTTGTGAGTCGGCCGCTAGCTGCATCTGCTCAGACGTCGGCTTCGACAGGTCCAGTGCTATCATGTCGGAGCGGGGAACCATGATTTCGGAGACGGCAGTTTCGCTGAAGTGGAAAGACCTTTGTAAAATATTTCTCTCGAACTCGTCGAGATGACCCGCCGCGTGGCTGCGGCCAACCAGAATTTCTAGTTCTTTGGGCGAGTGGACGGCGTCAAGCTCGCCGGCTGGTTCTAGGCCAAAGATTCTCAGCAGCCAATTCCCGACGCTGTTTAGGCTCCAAATTAGCGGACGCAGTATTTCCACGATCACTGCCATCGGTCCCGCGACCGCCAAAGAGATGGTCTCCGGCTTTTGCAGAGCTAAAGATTTTGGCACCAGCTCCCCGAGGAGTACATGTAGTAACGTGATGAAGGCGAACGATATAGCTACAGCAATATTGTTTACGGTGGCTAAAGAGATCGTTTTTGAAATGTGCGAAAGGAGCGAGGCCAATAGCTTTGCCAGGGCTGGCTCACCAATCCAGCCAAGGCCGATACTAGCGATGGTGATACCGATTTGGGTGCCGGCAATATAAGTGTCCAGGTGTTTGATTGCGCGAGCAGCGTGCTTGGCGCGCACCACTCCTTCGGCAGCTAGTTCATCGATTCTGCTGCGGCGCACGGTGACTAGGGCGAACTCCGCGGCAACAAAAAATCCATTGGCAAATACGAGGATGGCTACGGCGCCGATCCTCCACAGGATTTCTTGCATGCTGTCAGTGCCCCTTCCTACTTAGCCCCTGGATCGAGTGTCTTGAGCACTCGTAACGGGAAGCGTAGACTAGTGAATCATTAGAGAGTAGATAATCGTCCAGTTTGAAGCCAAAAACAACAATAATAACCGTTGTTTGGCAATGTCTTCTAGTTGCCTATTAGATGGTCAAATAGCCAAATAAGTGATAAAATTCATGTAGTTATGGCGATCTGGAGCGTCCCTCGGCAGAGTTTCTCAAGTTTCCCGTCCGCAATCCGATAGGTATCTAGGCGAAGTCTGTCACTAAATATGGGGGCATTTGTGCTCTACTCGAGAATAGTCGGTCTAGCGGGTCTCACCGCGGTGCTTTTTGCTCAACCTGTGAGTGGGCACACGCGGATCAAGCCGGGCTCGACGCTGACCCCGCGCAGCGCCAGTTCCGGGGAAAAAACTGGTCCCTGCGGTGCCACAACACCGACGATCGATGTTAGCAAGCGTACCTCTTTGACCCCAGGGCAAAAGTTCACCGTATTTTGGGAAGAGACTATCCAGCACCCCGGCTACTTTCGTATCGCCTTTTCTCCCGATGGCCAAACTGGATTCGACCAAAATGTGCTGCTAAACAATATTGCCGATAATCAGAACGGTCTGGTGAATTATATCGATCCGGCCACATACCATCAGTTTTCCGCGACGATTACTATTCCCAGCAAGTTGTGCGAGACCTGCTCGCTACAAGTCATTCAGGTGATGACCGAAAACCCGGCGATGCCATCGAATTATTATTCGTGTGCTGATATCCGCATTAGTAATACGCCGGGATCAGGGGCTCCGAAGGTTCCACCTGCAAGCCCATCCCCGGGGGGCGGCGGAGGAACCGGCGCGACTGAAACGCCGGCCGCGCCGACCAATCTCAAGGTAGTAGTGAAGCCGGCAACTTAGGCCAGAAAAGAACATGGAAGCATGAAACGGAGCTAGCTCAATGCGACAAGTCATAATACTGCCGCTGATCACTCTACTATTGGGACTAGGCATGTCTAGCTCATGCGGGAAAACTTCGGCTACAGGGAGCGGCCAGCCAGGAAATTCAGCCGCTACTAAAGCCAAGTCGGTCGCACTTTCGTGGGACGCTGCCCAGGGAACGCCCGCTACATCTTACCAAGTGTATGGGATGCCGAATCTTAAGGATGCCGAGATTCCAATTGTGACGGTAAAAGCCGATGACGAGAGTTTCGATCGAGCAAAACCAGCCGTGACGATTCAGAGTACCAACAGAGCGTTAGCTCCTTATGTCGGTAAGAATTTCTGTTTCGTCGTCACGGCTGTAGTAGGTGGAACTGAGTCATTGCCCTCAAAGGCAGTGTGTCAAAAGCTTTAATCGTTTGGTGAGCTGACCAAGGTGAATCCAAAGACTAAACTGTTTTAGAGTTTACTGGATTGTCTTGAGCAGGCTCGTGCGCCAGTCCACAATGGGTCTTTGCCAATCACCGCTAACAAAACCCCACTCCTCGACGGCGCTTTTGTCCGCGCGAATGCCGTTGTTTAAAGGCCAGATACACCAATCGAGATCGTTCTCCCTGACGTATCGCACAAAATGATTAAACCAATTATGGTTTTCATTTGGACCAGCACCAAATTCGCTGATCCATATCGGGGCCTGAATGCCAGCGGTGCCTTCGCCAATAACCCCCCAGCCTTTATCTAGGCCCTGTTTCAGACTCTCGTAGGTCATTTTGTTGGGATCGGTGCCGGCAAACCATGAATAGTTGTGCGGCGAGTAAATCAGCTTATCGCTTGCGGTGAGGCGAACGGGCTTTGCGGCGACGCCAGAAAAATCGGTGGAGTAGTTGAGGCCTTCGACGATGATCAGGATGTCGGCATTCACTTTATTTAAGCGATTGCCCAGATCTTGAGCGGCCCGCTGCCAATCTTGCTGACCCCCACCGCCCCAATTGGGATTGCCCTGTGGTCCTTGGCGGATTTCGTTGCGAAGATCGGCACCAATTACGAGAGGATTACTCCGGTAACGCTCGACCAGCCATTCCCAGTCTTTCATCCATTGTTCTGTAGTGAGTTCCTTGTTGAACCACAGAGCGTTATCGTCCCAGCCACAACACCAAGCCGAGCTAGTGGTGTGGTTGTTCAAAATGACGAAAATGCCTTGCGAAGTGAGCTCTTCCACCACGGCATCAAAGACGGCGATAGGTGCTTTGCCAGCAAATTGCGGATTAGCAGCAACGGGTTCGGGAGCCGTTGACTCAGCATGAAGCATGGCATTGGAGAACGGTAAGCGTACCGAGTTGAAGCCTAATTCGCGAATGATGGTCACGATGTTTTTGACGGAATTCTTATCTAGACCGCCGACCACGTTATAACCGTCAGAAGCACCGTACCAATTGATGCCTTTGAGTTTAACGCGCCGACCCAGCGTATCGACTATCCAGCGTCCGCTGGTATGAAGCGGTGGCGCGAACTCTGACGTAGTCTGAGGCAGATTAGTGGCCGCGCCGCCTTGAGCAACGGCATGTTTGGCACAGCTAAACGAAGAACAAAGTGTCAATGCGGCCATGAGGTAAAGACTAGCAAATCGCACGATGGCAACTCCCTTACTTATCTTGCTGCTACCTACCCAAACCGGGGGCGCTACTAGCAAAATTTTGCGGGATACTGCCAGAAATTGAATCGATTTTCCAGTCAAACCAGAAGGTCTTTTATAAATATTTTGCGGTTTAGTTGCCAAAAATCTGTGTGCCATAATAACCAAACCCTGATTGGTATACGCCGGCACCCAGGCTACCATAACTGCCAAGCATATTAGCCCTATGGCCTGGACTTCCGTACCACATGTCCACGAAGCGCTTGGCTACCTCCTCAGCTGACGTGCCGCTGCCGCCACTAAACATGGCAACGTTTTCAGCACTTATGGACCCATTCTGGCCAAATTCTCTTTGGTAAACTTGCGCCCTCGCGCCTGGAAAGCCGTTGTGGCTGATGCCTCCAGATTGGCCTTGTTGCCGCGACCAATCACGCGCGACAAAAGCCATATTTTTGTCATGGCGCAGTGGTGATAAACCTACACGTTTCTCGTTGGTTAAGCGGACAATTTCGATCTCGACTTTGCAGGTAAACTCATCGCCTTTATAACAATCAGAGATGGCTGGGACGGGTGGCTGAGCCGCTGGGAGAGGGGATGCCGAGGGATTGGAAGCTGCTTGGCTAGGAACTGTTGCCCGTTGATTTTGATTTGTTTGTGGCCCGCCAAATGTCCCGCTAGTATTGGCTAGGGCATCGGCACTGTCCGAAACTGTCGGGATCTGCTTGCGGCTAGAGCTGCCTTTGGTTTTAGGACCCTTGGCGGATTTGACCTGTGTTTTATTCTGAACCCCAAGATCCGAATTTGTTTCGGTACCCCCACTCGTAGTTCTGATGCTACTCGCAGCAGGTGTGCTAATTGGAGTCTCGCCGGTGCCACATGAGTTTGGGCCCAGCATTGAGATCACTAGCAAACTCTTCCTGATCTGGCGTCTCGACATGACTTCCTCCACGGGACGCGAGTGCGTCCATGGGAGGGGTGTCGGCAGGATTTGGCGGAAACTTTACAAAATTCAAACTAGATACAGTAAAGTTATTTAAAATCGGGGGTTGGGTATTGTTTAGGGGCTTGGGGGAGTAAGTCCACCATGGCGCTGCCTTAATGTCGAATATCGCTGCGCTAAGATTCTGTTTTGCCAAATTAAAAAAGGCTCCACTAACGGCGCCTTTAATTATTCTTGCTTCGTTCGCTTACAGAAGTGGCGCGACGATATCCCACATATGATGGCCAATTGCCTCTTGGATTGTTACGTCAGGGTGGATGCAGTCGGCAGCAATGTGTTCAGCGGCACTGCCATCATCTTCTCCCGGCGCCACATAAACGGCTTGTCCTTTGAAGTTTGGATAGACAGTTTGGTCGTGGTTCATCAGGCGGATCTCGTTGGCCAAGACGTCGCGTAGAGCTGCGATCCGTCTGCGTGCTGCATCGATGTTTTCTTGTGGAGCGCCTGGGAATACGCCCGTGTCGTTTGCAAAGCGCACAATTTTGTAAAGCTGCGTACAGGTGATTGGGCCATTAGGCGAGTGCGGTACAGCGATACGGTCTGGGTGAGTTAACAAGGCAATCGGATCACCAAGGCCGGTCACCACAATCTTGCTGTAAGGCGATAGGGTCGTTAGGCGCTGGTAAAAACTGCGAACGCTCTCAGCATAGGACTCTGGAGTCCGATTATCCATAAAGTCCATGCCGTTGAAATTGACGATGATCAACTCAGGCTTTTTATGGAAAGGGTTGCGCTTGAAAAATGCCTCAAATTTTTCCAGATAGAGGTGGCCAAAGTGATAAGATCCCGCCATTTGCGCGCCGTTATAAACCTTGGGTTCATAACCCGTGGTCTGCCTGATTAGAACTGGTAATGAGTAACTTTGGGTGCCCAAGTATGGTGACAGGCGAATGCGCGCCATATTGCCAAAAAGTTTGGTCAAGAGCTGGTGCTGTTGTTCTTCGGTTGGATTGGTGTTGAGCTTGCCAAGGGTGGCACCGTAGACGGTCGCGGCAGCAATGGAGCCAAGAAAGTCAGCGTAGAAGCGTGGGCCTGGGTTGCCAAGCTTGGCATCAGCCATGGTGGCCATCGAGACGCTGTCACCAAATAAGGCTAAAAACAGCGGGCCGCTCTGGTTGTCTGCTGCGACGGTATCTTCAGGAGACACGATGAAACTAGGAACTGTCTCCGGTGCAGAGGTGTCTGCAGCGTGCACTGCTGTGCTGGCACTGAGTAACATCGTAGCGGCGATCACTCGTGAGAGAATCATAGTTTAGTCCTCAAAGGTTAAAAACTGGTTTAGTGTTAGTAAGTATTAGTAGTGGTGTTGTTGCTGACGTTTAGTGTTAGTTGCATCGCCAGAATGCTTTCAATTACTTCGCGTGCTCTTTTGGGTCCACCGGCCTCTTGGATTTGCTCCTGGATGGTTGCTACTTTTTCCTGAACGCTGCTATTTGTGAAAACTTGCTGCACAGCAGTCTTCAGCGCTACTGCATCGACGGCGCTGCGATCTAGGTGGACACCCAAACCTAAACTAGCCACCTGCCTAGCGGTAATACCCTGTTCCTCAATTTGGGGGATCACCACGAGTGGGACACCGTAAGAAAGACTCTCCATCGTGGAATTCATGCCACCGTGGGAAATAAATACATCCGCTTGGGGCAACAGGGCGACCTGCGGAATATGAGCCTGAATATTAATGTTGGCCGGTATCTCGCCAAGTAAGTTGCGGTCCAGTCGTTTACCTATACTCATCACCACCCGCCACGGCGTGTTGCCAAAGGCGCGGATGCAGCTTTGAAAAAACTCTGGCCATTCGTGAAAGAGCGATCCTAGCGATACGATGAGTACAGGCCCGTCGCCCTTTGGGATGAGGGCTCTCGCTGCTGCTGACTGGACTGGTTCGAAACATGGTCCGACGAAGTGAAACCGACTATCAAAGGTCGCACCTTTTGGCTGCAGTGCACGGGGCAAGAAGACGAGATTTTGGTCGTCTATGAGTCCCATGCTTTGAATCAGACTAATGCCCTCATAACCAACGGCGGCACATTGTTGGTCGATCAGAGTCTGCGCCAATTGCAGATCCTCTGGAGACGGGTAGTCGTGTTTGGCAAATGATTGACTGAGTAAATTGTAGTGTTCGTTGGAGGCGTAAGTCGTGAAGAATTTAATCGTCGGTACTTTAAGATTACTCGCGATGATCTTCGTCGCTAGTGACACGAAATCGTAGATGATGAAGTCTGGTTTTACGGTGCTGAGGCTTTTTTGTAGCGGCCCGAAGGTCCTGGCAAACTCGGCCATGAAGCGAGTCATGACCGATGCTTGCCTTGGTGGTGCTTTACCGTCAGCCGTTGCCAAGGCCTGCAATTTGGCAGTCTCGGCCGTAGCTTTGCCAAATTCGCTTGGGTAGGGCATGAAAATCGCACCTAGCCCAGTGACAGCATCGCGGAATTCTTCGGCGCAATAAAAATAGACTCGGTGGCCACTCCGCACAAGCTCCGCCGTGAGGCCCAAGGTCGGGTTCACGTGTCCATGCATATCAATGTTAATGAGTGCTAGGGTAGCCATAGCCTGTGCCTCTGATTATGGATGTAAAATGACGGGAACCTTTTGACGTTATCACTGGCATTGTTGTTGTCAATGATACCTATTAGACCGCCGTCGAGTAGGACTATTGCGTCGTTAAGCCGCAGTATCATCTGGTCTCAGTTAGGGGCAATTGCGAAAGTACTACGCTGTATTTACCCGACAATAAAACGCCGGGATGGTTAACCCCGGCGTTCTTAAGTTGCACTAAATTCAATATTTACTAATTAGTAAGGGACCTTGCAGGCGCCGTTAGGACCGCCTAGCTCTGGTTGGTAGCCCCAGCCATTGCCGTTGTTACTGCCATTGGTGCAGTAAGGGAAACACTGATGGGTATACTGATCGCACCATTGCCCTGGCGCTGGTGGATAATATGGCGGCGGTACTGGCCGTGGCGGGTACGGTGTTGGATAAGGCACTGGAACCGGCACCGGAACCGGTACTGGAAAGGGGCGTCCTGGGTAACCTGGTCCCGGCCATGGGCCTCGGCCTGGATATGGGCGTCCTGGACCACCCGGACCACCCGGGCCTGGATCTGGGCGTCCGCCACCAGGGCGAAATTCATGGGTGGCACTAGCGATGGCCGTATTCGCTTCGAGACAGACGCAGCGCTCCTGATCTTCGCGGTAGTAACAGCCGTTTTGGTCATCGCATCGTTCAGCTTCGTCGTTGTATTGGTCGCAATTTAATACTGTCGGGACCAGCCCGTTCGATTGGCAGATATGCTCTGCTGCGTTCCACTCACACGTGACACGCCCGGTACATGAGTCTGGCTGATCGCTAAAATCGGCGCATTCATCGTACTTATCGCCACTGCGAAAACTCTCGTTGCCGGCTGCCTGCACTGCGCCAGGAAGCGTAGTCAGCAGCAGAGTAAATAGGAACCTCTGCGTTCTAGTCGTCATCTTGTCTCCGCGTTATTTGGTGGTTCTTTAGAGTTCTGCCTGCCATCAACATCCGACTTTGTGGCTCTGATTCAGCTACCCAATTCGGTACCCGACTAGGCAACTTTCATCGGCTGAATGCAAGCTAAATTTGCCAAGTGAGCGGAATTCGTTTGTGTCATTTCCTTATAGATTAGGTAGAATCGAGCATCAAATTCAAGGTCTGACTATCGTCTTTTCAAAGTTGTTCAGTGACATTTATTGAGGTGTGCGGTCTCTTCAACTTACCTGGATTAATGACCGCGGTGATGTCGCTTTTGTCAGTGATCTCTCCAGTTTCACTTTTCCTAGTGCAAATTTTGCTGGCGAATCTTTTGAGGCAGGGATAGGTATTGGCATATTTATCGCTCACCGTTTGCTGGATTGAGGCTGGATTTTGTCTCAACTGGCTGAAACGGACAGGTAGGCTCAGCAGCCTTTAAGTAGAAATACCTCGACCCAGTCAAGGATCGGCTTTATTCTATTAAGTGAAAGCACAGGAAAATCATCTGGGTATCACAGCTTGGAGCATCGAATGCACTACCTTGCCCGTGTTGCTGTTCTTGGTTTTTGCTTCGTCATGTCCTCTGGACTGTGCTCTGGAATGGCATTTGGCTGGCAGTCTCTGCCCGTGACGGAATCCATCGACTGTGCCGACAGCATCCCTAACGTGAGCTTTCGCATCACTAGTGACTACGATGTGGGGAATGCGTTCCTCTCGACGTTCGCAAGTCATATCGTTGAGAAACAAAGCAAAGATGTGATCGCAAGCCAGTTGCGGGCTTGGCAGTTCCGCGACGTGAAATATTTCGGTCAGCCGTCCAAAGGTGTTTACGCTTTTTTAGCTGAGGCGGATGGGTTTAGGCTGGTTGCCTTCCGCGGGACTACGAGCTGGGAGGAAGTGTTCAAGGACGCCTTGATTAAGCAGGTATCCTATAACCGTATAGGTTTCGACGGTTATGGCCACATGGGTATGCTTAAGCATTATGAAAAAGTTGCGGCCCTTGTTATGCCTGAGCTCTTGGCGCGCATTCAAGCCGATCCGAAGCCTCTGTTTCTCACCGGACATAGTCTCGGTGGTGCGATAGCGGTACTGCACGGCATGCAGTTAAAGCGCCTTGGCCACGATGTCACTGCTATCTACACATCAGGCCAACCGCGCATAGGCAACGAAGAATTTTATGCTCAGTTGAAGGAGTTAGTTGGGGACAGGTACTACCGACTTGAACATCCGCATGACATAACCCCGCGGGTGCCACCAAGCCACGACGTGGCAGAAGTCTTTGCTCGCATCATCCCCTGGGACTTGGGCCTGTTGCAGGGCCAGCTGGAGGGATTGGTCAGGCGCTTGAACTACCATAAGCCCGAGGGCTTTACGATGTTCCTTGATAAACATCTATTGCCCTCAGAAGAGTCCGGTGTCGACTTTGATCAAGTCTTCTGGGCATCTCTCGACGGAGCATTGCAGGGGGCAAGATCGTTGAAGCAGATCTCTGACCAGATCAACGACCGACTGCTGAATCACCCGGCGATGCGTTACGTCTGTAATTTTGCGAAGGATATCAATGAGTCATCGCTGGCTGGCCTAAGATAGCCAGGCGTTAGTCGCGGGTGGACGCCCCGATTTCGCTGCTGCGGGACTTCAAACTATCTGGTGCCTGGGTAAATCGAGTCGGCAAACTCAGGGTGATCGATGAATGGGTTGCGGTTGCCCTGCAACTCGTAGACCCGCTCATTCCTAGTGTTTTCGTAGTCGTCGACGGGATCTTGTAAGTGCCAGCGCAGGAGGGTGCTCAGGTTGGCGAAATAGCCGTTGTCCTTGATGTCGATGCCGTGGACGTTATCTGCAGGCGCTTTTTCGACTAACCGAAGGTCGGGCTCCTTTGAACTATCTCCCTGATAACGTACGTCCATATAAAAAAGCATGCGTGCAATATCGCCTTTGACAGGAGCTGGTGGCTCAAACACGGCATGGTCGATGTCGACGTAGGCACCGGGTGCTTCAGTTAATTCCTGGCCTCGCTCTGCTTCCCCAAACATCATACTGCCACGCGCACGATTGATGCTCGCTTCACATGGTCTGAGGTGGTGCAAGTCGCTGTAAGCAGGCATGTCGGCGCGGGGGAATCCGCGGGCCTTGGCCCAAACGTGTTCGCGGTTCCATTCGATGAGACCCTCTTCTTTATCGCCAACCGCCATGTTGCTGAGCGAACGGCCGGTGTAAACCATTAGGACGTTATCCAGATGAGCGGGATCTTGGTCCGTATATTTTAGCTGGGCCCAAACCTGGTTGTAGTTGAGCCGGCGGCTGTGACGGATGATCTGATGCAGGCCATCTTTAAGACTGGAGCCAGATAATCCGGTGACCGCGTCGTAATAGGTCCCGGCATCCACTGCATCACTCTGAGCGAATGCTGTCGCAGACGGTTTGGGTGCAGCTCCGCAGCCGTAGGCGGCCAATAGGGCTACTAGGGAGCAGGGCCGTCGCCAGCAGGCGTTCAATATGCTGCTGTCCTTAAGATTAAACAGCCGAATTAACTGATGAAATTGCATGCATCCGGTGTCCGGTTTAAGGGTTGCTGACGCTGCGCCTTCTATCTCAGAAGAGGGCTAACTGGCAGCAAAATAATTGTTTATAAACAAATAATCGATTGCCTGCCTTGCGATCTAACTAGCTCACCAGGAAAGAAAGGCTTTGACTGGGCGCGTCGCAGCTGTTTAAAGGCGTTATGGCCGCGCCCCGAGACGGGGGCAGCCCGATCTAGTAGCCCCAAGTAGCCCAAGGTAAAGACGACATGAGTACCCCCAAGCATCAGCTGGTTCTGACCCGCCCCGGATTTGCTGGCCTTTTGGTTCAGGAATTTCAGGACCTCTGGCAGCTACTCGGTAAGCCCGCGGGTACAGCTGCGGTGGCTTTCGATGAACACGAGGTGTTGCCAGCGCTTGATGCGACCGTATTTGGTCGGCAGTATCTCCCAAGAGCGACTTGTCTGCAAATCGAGAGCATTGAGCAAGTCGTTGGCGTCATAGTGAAGCGTTTGGAGACACTATCTAACCGCGCTAATCGTCATGCAGCTAAGTGGACTCTGCATTCCTTTGCGCAAGACGATGATCCGGCGCTGCAGTTAGCCAGCAAGATTGAAAAAGCCCTCCTCGCTGCCGTGCGGCAGCGACTGCCGCGGTTATTTCAGCGCTATATTACGCCAGCTCAGGCCCAGAGCGAATTTGTTGGCAGCCCAGGAAGTTCCGGGATGCTCGTACAAATTTATTTGCCTTCCCTGACCGAGCTTTGGTTTTCGGCAGCAGGTGCAGGCACCGGTCCTTCTATATTTATCGCTGGCAATCAGCGAATGCGGCACTTTCCCGGTGCCCCTTCGCGTAGTTCAAGCAAGTTGGAGGAGGCCTTTGTTGTCCTTGGGCGGCCCCCGCAGGCTGGGGAGATTGCAGTCGACCTTGGAGCGGCTCCAGGTGGTTGGACCTTCACCCTGGTGCGGCACGGGGCAACTGTGACGGCTGTCGATCACGGCGCATTGATGTTGCCAAAGGATAAGAAGTTCAATGAGCGCGTCACTCATTTACTGGCGAATGGACTCACCTATAAGCCGTCATTGGCCGTTGATTGGGTGACCTGTGACATGCTCGTGGGACCTCGGGAAACCTTGCGTGTGCTGGAGCGTTGGTTGGCAGATGGCTTGGCCAGAAATTTTGTCTTCAATGTAAAGCTGCCACAAGCGCAGCCATGGCCTGTCATCAAAGAGGCACTATCTTTGCTTTCCCGCTATCCCTGGGCTGTGATGAAAGCGAAGCATCTTTATCACGATCGCCAAGAAATTACTTTGATGGGCTGTGTTTTAGGGAACTCAACAGAGGCAACGAGCGAAGAGAAGTCTAAGCACTAACCATGGCAGAACTTTTCTATGTGTTCGAAAGCATAAAATCTCAGATAGGAAATAGGTAAAAAATGTCCCTTAAATTGATGAAAAGCACCTTATTGTTAACCTGGATCATGCCTGCGGCAGTGGGTTTCGGCGCAAACTTCGGTCAAAATCAACAACAGCCTCGATCTGCCCGCGTTTTCGCTTTTGCTTTGCAAGCTGGCCAGTGCGTAGAGAACGGCGATCGCTGTGACGCTTCGTCTGATTGCTGCGGTGGTATTTGCTCGTATCAAACTTGTGTTTATAGTGACATCAGCAGCAGCGGTGCTTGTAGTTATGGTGGTCAGGCATGCAGCTCAGACGGTGAATGCTGCTCAGGGTACTGCGCTTCGTACGGGGCCTGTGAATGATTTCAGTTAGGTGCAGTCTGCAAATCAATCCAATAGTCTTTTTGCTTAATCGGTATACTTTTTAGCAAAGTTGGATTTTCAAGTTCGATGACGTAGCGTTTACTTGGTTGAATCGTTCGGATTAAGTCACTAAGTTTTAGGATGGATTCTCGGATCCGATCTCGAGTTCCATCGGCGATTCCACGCAGAAAACCCAGGCGGATTCTTTCCGCCAGAGCTTTGTTTGTGCGACTCACAAAGAAGTAATCTGGGGCGACGTAATGCAAAAGCAGATGTGGCTCAATTGTCAGTGATAGATTTGATTTTTGCTCGAGTTCGTTTACAGGCTCGTGGAATGCCCGTGGGAAGTAGTCAAAGCGTTTGGCAGCCAGCATCGTGAACAATTGATCGTAGCTACCTGATGTGTCTACTGGTAGCTGGTTAGCCTTTAATATATCGGTGGATTGCCAGTCTACAGCTTGACCCGCAGTTAGCTTTCTTAGTCCCTCGAGATCCCGGATATTTGCAAACTTTTCTTCCTCTCCCTTGCGGATGATCATGACCTTGTAGCCATGCAGACCTTGGAAAATAGGGATAAAAATTGGCTGCAAGGAGTTTTCCCGTTCCGCGGTCGAAACAAACCAAGCGACATCAATGTTGCCGTCGGCAACTTGCTTAAGCAGGCGTGAATGACTACCAGTAGGACGCATTTCAATCTGGCAGGGACCATATTCTTTTTCTGTTTTCCCCAATGCCATCTTAAGTATGGCCATTGGATAACTCATGCCAGTATTGTCTAGCTTAAAGTCACTAATACGTACGATGCACGGTTGTTTGGGTGCGGTTACTGCCATGCCTGCTGCATGTGCTGCTTCTGTATTTGGATTTGTGATTATAGCTATGCCACAGATTAGTGACCAAAAAGCTGCCTTCGCAAGTGTGATCTCTTTGTTCATGCTAGCTGCCTTAAATCATTATTTTGCAGCCTTTAGAGGCTCTACCTCATTTTAGCCGACAACTATGATTTGGTCCATTTTTAGGCTATCCTATAAAATGTAGGAAGAAGCGCTAGCTATCTTGAGTGTTGCCGACTTTTCTTTGGCGCACTAAGTAGCCGGCAGCTCTCCGCAGCGAATTAGGTGGCGCGATCTTACTAGCGCGTAAAGGAATCAAGATGACTCTGATCGATCAACTCCATGCCAATCCCTTAGTTCAGTTGAAGCATTGGTTTGACGAGGCCGTTGCCAAAAAATTGCCAGAAGCAAATGCGATGGCCTTAGCCACTGCTACTTCAGAGGGAAGACCTTCGCTGAGAATAGTTCTCTGCAAAAGTATCGATGAGGACGCGGTGGTATTCTTCACTAATTACAATAGCCGAAAGGGCCAGGAGCTCATCCAAAATCCTTGGGCTGCACTTGCCTTTCATTGGCCAGAACTGGGGCGGCAAATTCGCTTGGAAGGTCATGTGGAACGTGCCTCCCGGCAAGCGTCCGAGAGCTATTTCCATAGTCGGCCACGCGGTAGTCAAATAGGCGCATGGGCGTCTGAGCAGAGTAAGCGCATAGAGAATTACAGCGACTTAACCAAGAGATATGCAGATCTAGAAGCAGAGTTTGCCGGCAAGGATGTGCCATGTCCGCCGCACTGGGGTGGATTTCGACTTATCCCTGATATTTGTGAATTCTGGCTGTCGATGCCTAGCCGTCTGCACGATAGAATTATCTATCGCCCGGTCGTCAATGGATGGGCGAAGGAACAAGTGTCACCGTAATACCGAAGCGCGCAGAGTGTAGTAAATTTGATTCATTTAGAGTAATTTCAATACAATTTGGATCAAAAAACTCGTTATTTTTGCGGTTTTTTTCAAAAAACAAAACAAAATATTAAATTGTATTGCATTAATTCCGGTAACGATATTTATCAAACTTGAAGTTGGATAAATTTCTTTGCTAAGGAGTTATCTTATGTTTTTACTGAATAAACGTTCCGCAATTTTGGCTGCCGTTTTGACATCGTCATTGTCTACGGGATTGGCCACTGTCACAGCCTATGCCGCTAGCGAAGATGCGGTGGATCTTGAAGCTCGCAATAGCGATCCAAAGATTGCTCGAGTCGTACATGTGGCTAACGAGCAGATCATAAATCGAGCAAAGTTTGCTCAGAAGCACGCTGTTAATGCGGAATTGGTTGAGTACGTGAATGCTGTCACTACCGACCACGAAAAATTTATTGCTGATTTTGATGCGGTTTTAAACAAAGAGAAAATTAGGCCATGGGAGAGTGCGACGAGTTTGCTTCTGATCGGCCAGGGGTATCGTGATTTAGCGATGCTTTATATGGTAAAAGGCCCTGCATTTGATCAGCGCTACCTTCAACAGCAGATTACATCGGAACAAAAACTTGTTGATTTGCTTGATGGCGGTATGCTTGCATCAGTACAGAATCAAGGTCTCAAAGACTATCTAAGCTCAATGCGTGCCGAACTTCAGCAGTTTATCGAGCGCGCAAATGCACTTCAAGTCCAGCTGGGGCTGGAATAGTTTTCTTTACAATTGTAGTTCATAAATGAGCAAGCGCATGATGTTTTGATGTCATGCGTTTGTTCATTTATCGGTCACCATACTTAGGCTGGTGGGGGGAATCCTACTCCAATCAGCGCCCACTCCTCGGCTCTCCAGCCATAGTCAATAGTGACTTCTGCGCCGCTCGGAATGGTCCGACGAGCCCTGACTATGATTGATTCGGTGGAAATTAGAAATTCTGCGTTGGCATTCTCGCCATGATTAATCAGAGAGGCGAAGCCCAGGCCGATAACTAAGTGTTTTTTGTTGTCGGTGTGAAAAAGATAGTGGCCGAGAAACGATTCGGTAATTAACGCCACATCTTTTTTAGGCACCACTAAAACCGGCGCGGTTTCAATAATTTGTCCGACTCCGATGCGCCGCGTGGTGAAGACGCCGCGGCCTTTACCCGGGCTAGGTCTTGTACAAATATTTGCGCTGGGGCGCAGAGATGGTGGTTGCAAGGGTAGTACTCCGTTGGATTCATACAAGAGTCTGATGCCGTCAGAGGGCGACTCAACTATTTAAAATAACTATTTATTTTCTGTTATGGAAGGCGTTTTTTCTGGCCGAAGCACAGATTTAGCCGGCAGTTGATCAAGTTAGCTCATCGGGTGCCGATGAATCACTCATGATTAACAAAGCCTACATTATACTTTGTCTGTGTGCACTTCCTCTGGTAACGCCCGAACAGGCGTTTGCTGAAAATGGTGGTTATTTTTCTGGGTATAATCTTGGTTATGTTTATTCGACGACCACTAGCTATGCATCGATTTCCTACGATGCGCCGATCGTAAGCAAACTGCCACAGGATTGCTCTGAGAGCGTTGAATCCAGCAGTATGATGCGTTGCCAAGCATATTTGGCTCCGGATACAAGTGGCGCGTCTGATAGCAGCCTCTTTATCGAGGAGCCCTTCAAGCGACAGGGTTTGTTCTACTTCGAGCCCGCTTTTACTTTTAGCACTATCTCCTATAAGGGCGGGCTTGGATCTAAGCCTAAAAGCCCTCTAGGTTCTACCTCCAAGTCCGGTAGCTCCCTGCAAAGTAGCGCCTCCACGTCAGCCTCCAGCAATAGTTCAAGTGAGCAGGCTCCGGCGGATGGTGAACAACCTCTGACCAAAGCCTACATAGAGGCGTACGGGATCAACTGGCAAGGGTACTTGCGGTTTGGTCTGACCCCAAGGTATTTGCCGGATGTGCTGTTCAAACTGGGTTTGGGGGTTCAAACGGTTGGGGGGCGGCTTAAAATCTTTAAAGAAGAAAAAATTCGTTATGTAATCCAGCCGTCGGCTTTTGGTGAGATAGCCTTGATATTAGTCCGCGTATCTACAGGGGCTCTGTCCGTTTTTGTTGGGGAGGAACAGACGCTCTCCGGTCCGCTCGGGTCGAAGTTGATTTCTGATTATCCGAATGGCACGGACCTTAGGAACTTTCAACTTGGACTTATTACTGGTTCTGCAGGCATTAGAGTGTTATTTCCAATTTGATCTAGATGCGTTGGCGACAAAAAGGGCTATGACACTCCCATGCAGCTTCCTCCGAATGTTTCTCCCCGGCGTAGCTGGGTTGCAATAGGCAGTGCCTTTTTCCTGAACGGACTCTGCTTTTCCAGTTGGGCGTCGCGCATTCCCACAATTCAGCACAAGTTAGGCCTAAGTGAAAGCCTACTGGGCACCCTGCTGTTTGCCTTGCCTTGCGGTTCTATTTTGACCAGTTTTCTCTCGTCTGCCGTAGTTACGCGAGTTGGTGTCAGGCGTACTTTGAACGTAGCCCTGGTGCTCAATGGCTTGTTGTATGTGAGCATCGGCTTGATCGAGACACCGTTCATGCTAGCCATCGCCTTGTTTGGGATTGGTTGCCTAAGCAATGTGATCAGCGTTTCCGGCAATACTCAGGCCGTTGGCTTGGAGTTATTGATGCAGCGACCAATTATGGCCTCACTTCACGGCTTGTGGAGTACGGCTGGATTCGTCGGTGCTGCGATTGGTAGTTTCATGCTGGGTCATGAGATTTCTCCTTTTAAGCACTTCTGTCTAATATTCCTGATCATTGCGGTTGGTGTGGCTCTCAATGCGCATGCTTTTTTACTCTGCCCGGAGGGCAGCCGGGCGCGCACCCGGCTTTTTGTTAGGCCACCGCGGTCTTTAGTTGGCTTGGGATTTATCGCCTTTTGCTCGATGATTTGCGAAGGTGCGATGTTCGACTGGAGTGGCGTCTATTTTCAGAGCGTGCTCAATGCATCCCCTGCTAATGTGGGACTGGGCTACGGTGCGTTTATGGGAGCAATGGCCACATCTCGCTTTCTTGCGGATCATCTAACCGTAAAATTTGGGCCGCGCCGGATCCTCACAGCTTGCGGCCTTTTTGTGGCCTGCGGCTTAGTGCTAGCCATTGCATACCCTAGTGTCACGACCGGCGTGATAGGCTTCCTCTTGGTGGGTGTGGGAACCTCAGCTGTGGTGCCCCTGGTGTATAGTCAAGCTGGGCAAAGCTCTGATTTGACCCCAAGTGCTGCAATTGCTGCCACCTCGACCATTGGATTTGTTGGTTTCTTGCTGGGGCCGCCGCTAATCGGCTGGATAGCTGGGGTCAGCAACCTGCGCTGGTCTTTTCTGGTTGTGGCAATGCTCGGCTTAGGGATTTCGTTAGTGGGAAGGATGCACTTCAGCGCGCATAACAAATGAATGCGGAGAGTCAGATTTTATGAGCGTAAAGTTCAGCAGTATAAAGATCGCTTCAGTTGTGTCTTTTTTACTTCAGCTTTTGGCCTTGCCGCTGTGTTTAAGCTACCCGGCTCTGGCAACTGCGGATAAATTCACTCAAGGTCTGCTCATAGATGATTGCGGGGATGGGATCTTGCGTGGTCTCTGTCCACGCTTCGGCATCTTGGCTACTGATCAAGGAATGGAGCGATCCCTTGAGGCGAAGCTCGGTCAATTTACGGTGCAGTGGCGAGGTCGTGACAAAGGGGACGCTCAACTTGTCATTCTGCACCCCTTATACCCAGGTGAACCGCTCTGGGCGACTCTGCCTGGTCAGACCTTTGTGGCGGCAGGCACTGGGGTTGAGACGACGCGTGAGGTGCGTGGATCGATTCGTATTAATGACCACATGCGCCATTATTGCCGCGACCAAAGTGTGGAGTCTTGGAGCGCTGACGAACATGGCGTCGAGCTTGCTGGGAGCTTGCGCGGTCGTGGGTGTAGTGGGCGCTGGAAGTTGCGGCTCGCTTCTATAGATGGCGAGCGTCTTCACATGCAATTATCCGTGACTCAGCCAAATGGAGGTTCTGAGTATAATCGCATATTTCTGACTTATCGCTCGCATCAAGGCGAGCATATTTACGGCTTCGGCATGCAGTACAGTCAATTTGACATGAAGGGACAACTTGTTCCGATTCTTTGCCAAGAACAAGGGGTGGGGAGAGGACTCCAGCCTTTCTCCTCCGCAGTTAACCTTACTCAGGGGCGCGGTGTTGCCGGTGATTGGTGGACAAGTTATGGCGCTGTTCCCCACTATACTAGTAGCGACCGCCACTCTCTAGTGTTGGAAGAGAGCGAGTACTCGCAGTTTGATTTGCGCCAGAGTAATAATATACGCATCGGGGTGTTTGCTAATCACATCAATCTTCAACTTTTCGCGGCAAAAAGTCCGGCTGAATTGATTGAGGTGCATACCAGATACGCGGGTAGGATGAAGCCCTTGCCTAGTTGGGTAGGTGAGGGAGCAATCATCGGCGTTCAGGGTGGGCTTGCCCGCGTGCGGCACATTTTCCAGAGTCTGCGGCAGGCGGGAGTTCCGGTCAGCGCACTATGGATTCAGGACTGGGTCGGTAGGCGTAAGACCTCATTTGGTTCCCAGCTCTGGTGGAACTGGGAGCTAGACCAAGAAAGTTATGCAGACTTAGGGGTGTTTGCTGCAGAGCTTCGTACTCAGGGTGTTCGGCTGCTCACTTATGTGAATCCATTTCTCACAGATCCATCCAATAAAGCTGGAGTGCGGCGCAATTTATTTGCCGAAGCTTTGGCTGCAGGATTCCTGGTGAAAGACCTGGCAGATGCGCCTTACATGATTCAAAACACAAGTTTTGCAGCAGGTTTGCTGGACCTCTCAAATCCATCGGCTCGTACATGGTTTAAAAGCGTCGTCGCCGATCAGGTGCTCAGTGTCGGAACGAGTGGCTGGATGGCGGATTTTGGCGAGGCCCTGCCGATGGATGCTAAGTTGGCAGGGGCAGAGGCCAAGACTTACCATAACCAATATCCAGAAGAGTGGGCACGACTAAACAGGGAAGTGCTTGAGGAACATGGTTCTTGGGATGATTCTCTCGTTTTTTCGCGATCAGCTTTCACCAGAAGTCCCGGCATCACGCGTTTGTTTTGGCTTGGTGATCAGATGGTATCTTGGGACGGCTACGATGGCATGCGGACAGCACTTACCGGTTTGTTGACCAGTGGTTTGTCAGGATTTTCTCTCAACCATAGCGATACAGGGGGCTACACCACTGTTAATAGCCCAGTTCTCAGATTTCAGCGGTCACCCGAGTTAATGCGTCGGTGGACCGAAATGAATGCCTTCACTGCGGTGCTAAGGACGCACGAGGGAAATATTCCTGAGGCGAATGCTCAGGTTTACGACAACGAAACATCACTGGCACATCTATCTCGATTTGCCAGGGTTTATGCAGCCCTAGCAAGCTATCGCTTGACGCTTATGAATGAGGCGTCGCATGACGGTTTGCCGTTGGTACGGCCGCTTTGGCTGCATTATCCAGATGACCCAGAAACCGCTGGATTAGCCACACAATTTTTGCTCGGTAGAGATGTGCTGGTCGCGCCGGTATTTGATCCGGGCGCGCAGAAAGTCTGGATATATTTGCCTGATGATGGCTGGGAGCATTTACCAACAGGGCACAGAAACACGCGAGGATGGCACGTGATCGATGCGCCCATTGGCCAACCGGCGGTATTCTATAAGGCTCATTATCAGCAGGTTGCCGGAGACCCATCATGGGTCTTTGAGCTGAGGCGCCTCTTAAAGGAATCAGAGTGAACGCCGATTCCTTTTGTTTAGAGGCTAGAACGTATTAACCAGCTTTAGCTTCAGCTTCAGCTTCAGCGGCATTATCAACAATTTTTTTTGCGAGTTTAGATATTTGGTACGGCATCAGCGCTATTGGAGCTTTGCCGGACATCGGTACGTCGTAGGAGAGTGCCCTTAGCACGTCAAGAACGGCATGGGCGCAGTTATGCTTTAGCATGCTGTAGTCCTTGCCATAGGTGTCACTTTTAACTTCGTTATAGCTGCTACTAGCGTACCAGCGTTCAAATTCTTCCATTTGCTCGGGTGTGCGCTCAGGCAGTCTTATGCGCTTGGGGTCCTTACCGTGTTTTTGCATGTCGGCAGAGTAATCATTGCCCATTGCGTAACTTATGTAATGGAAACCTTCTGGGCCAGAACCTGTCAGTCCAGCAGCGACGTGGCCAAAGCCCAGATTTTTGTTGTTCCAATAAAAGATTTCTACGGTTGTAACTTTTGGTCTGTCTTCTAGCTGTGAAAGTAAGCGGCTGCTCTTAGGAGCAGTTGCCGATCCGCACGCAGTAATAGCTAAGCACAAAGTTACAGCAGCAGAGAGCCGAGCGAATAGGTGTCGCATAGTGTTTACCTCGTCAAATCAATATTAGTTCTTATCAAGACGATGCCAGAATTAAGAACCACTGGGAAGCAGAAGTGGTTCTCCACGCTCATACTGTGTAGACCGCCTACACGGACTGAGTGTTTGCGACAGCCTGTTGCAATAAATATGCCGACTGATTTTCGAGGCGCTTGAGAATGGCGCCCGGCTGATGATCTGCAGTGCAATTCACCGCGCTGCATTTCCAGACTTTTGCGGGAGTTGGCACTGACCATTTGCAGTAGTGGTATTTTAAGAATCTGTGATAACTTTGTTTTGATCCAATTTTTTAAAAATTACCAAGACTGATCGCAACTCCATGGATGGTGGTATGGCTAAGCTGGCTAAGCTGAAGGTATTGGCATTCGCAGCCTATGTGTTTTTTGGACTAGGAACTCAATGTGCCGAAGCTGGGCAAATCCGAATGCGTGCTCGCGAGCATTATGAAACTATGCGAATCACTAACAAGTTGGGAACCTCGTCTTATGTTGGGTTCACCAATACGATTAATGTTTGGTACGAGGAACCGTTTAGGTGGTCTCTCGGTCTAGCCGGTAGTCCACTTTGGGCCATGCTTCATGCCAAATCCCCGCTTGAGTCCTATTCGAGCACAATCCGCTTAGTGCACCTTGGCCTTGAGGGTAAATTTTTCCCGCTGCCTAATCTTGTAAATCTGTTTTTCAAATGTGGGGTTTTCGATGCCCAACTGACTAGCAATGGAGCCGCCGGTCAGCTTCGTGGCCACAGTCTTTTGGGCGGAGTGGGCTACGAGTGGGACCTTGGGGGGATTGGCTTAGCACCAGAGATAAGTTGGAGATGGGGTAAACTTGCTGACCAAACAGTGGTGGTTGGGTCTGCTCCGGCTATTGGCGTGCATTTTTATCACGCGCTATGATTAGCACCCATGTTTTTGCAGTGGAAGCTACTGTCCTCAACGTGAGCCTTTAAAAGTGACTATTTATCGCCCGACTGTTTCCATCCGAATATCAAGGGACGAAAAGCATTCGGCGATCTGGTCTGGCGTCGTGTGTGTGAGGCCTTAGCGTCTTATTAACGCCTTATCCAACGCGGCGCTTGATGCCAAGGCCGCCCCCCAACAACTCAGCAAGTGTCTCCGACATTTGATCAAGGCTGCAAATAATCTGTGCCGAGCCATTTTGGACCGCAGCTTTAGGCATGCCATAGACGATGCTCGAAGCCTCATCTTGTGCAATAGTCCTCGCGCCCTTTTGCATCATTGATAATAGGCCTTTGGCTCCGTCTGTCCCCATACCAGTCATTAGCATACCGATTGCGAATTCACCTGCGGCTTGCGCTACCGATTCAAACAGATAGTCGACGGATGGTTTGTGACCGCTCATCGGCTGATCATCTCGAATGCGTACATAGAACTGCGAGCCTTTTTTGAGGACAGCCATCTGTTTGCCGCCCGGTGCAATGAGAACCTGATTAGGTTTCACCTCGTCGTGATCTTCCGCCTCTTTGACCCGAAACGGGAGCATGCCGTCAAGGCGTGCGGCAAATGCACCGGAAAAAATTGGAGGAATATGCTGAACAACGAGAATTGGTGGGATATTTTCTGGGAGGCTCTTAAAAAATTGCGTCAGTGTCTCGGGTCCGCCCGTCGATGCTCCGATTGCTATGATCACTTTTTCGACTGCGGCAGAATGTCGAAACGGTTTAGGTGCTGCCCTTAGTTTTGCATCGCTGCCCACTCGCGTTTTGATTTTAATATCTGCAGCCATTCTAACTTTTTCTCTGATCACAATGCTGGCTTCGTCGAGCTTGTCGAGCACCGGCTTTTGCACATAGTCGACAGCACCAAGTTCTAATCCACGTAAAACCTGTCGACCTTGTTCCATACCCAATGCTGATATCAGCACAATTGGTATCGGATACTTTGGTAGGAGGCGTCCTATTAGAGTGGGACCGTCACACTCAGGCATGTCTATATCCATGGTCAGTACATCAGGCTTGAGAGATTTAATCATGTCCTCAACCTGAGACGGTCTATCAGCAAGACCCACAACTTCAAGATCGGGATCGGCCGATAAAATTCGTTGGAGCAGTTCTCGCATAGTTCGCGAATCATCTATAATCAGAACTCTTTTTTGTTTTCCGCGTTCTTTACCGGCTGGTGTAGTGGGACCTATTTCCCGTATGCGCAGGCGTACTTGCTGCACATATAGAAAAGCTTCAATGTTCTCGGGTGCAGTCAGATGTGCTGCTTTAAGATCAAAGCCTTTACTGGCCAAAAATTGTGCGGAATGATCTAGTAAGTGTTTCGGTCCGATGGCTTTGAAAGTCCATTGCGATGGCTCAATTTTACCGATCGATTCTCCGACTTTATCTAGTAATTTTTCCAAGTCATAGTCTAGACTTAGATTCGATTGCGCTGTGCTAAGTATCAGACCAGCAGAGGTATGCTGCTCTGACATCATACAGATTAATGTATTGCGCCCAACCTGCGCACCTACGACACTATTTCCACTCTGGAACGTGAGTTCCCCAGGAGATAAGTTGATTATTTTTGTTTCCATACCGTTATGCTCTATTTAAAAAGTCGTCAGAATCAAAAAGAAAACTGGTGTACGGCACATACTTTGCGGCCACATGTGAGTTGGCTTCCGTGTTGTATGCAAGTTCCTCTAAAATTAATTGGGATCCTGATAACGCTGCCAGCAGTCGCGCACCTGAGGCGCTGACATCTCCGAATACAAGAATTGACGTGCGGCGCTCTATAGAAATGCCGGACACCCAAGATGCGTTTGACCTTAAATCCCCAACGTATATAGCTCCTGTCTTTACTCCGTTGGGTTCAGCATGAATCGGCGATGTCTGGCAATTCCCATGGATCTCTAGTTGAGTGGCTAGCATCTCCAAGATTCCAGGTGAACCCTCGAATAATACGATCGTAGGGGGCTGTGGTGCATGCAATTGTCGCAAGAGTGCTGCGATTTTTTGTCGGCTTGCTGCTCCACCGACAATAATTCTTAGTGAACTATCTGGTTTTATAATCTGAGACGGACGCTCGAATGCTCGGGCCAGGTCCAAGGCGCCACGAGTGGCCTTTCCCGCGGTTTGACTTAATTTTGCTCGGTGTGCTGCCCGGATTTTTGTTTTTATCTCATCAGACCTTTCGGCAATAGTTGCCGCGGTCGGTTTTTCTACATAATCAATGGCGCCGAGGGCGAAGCTTTGTATGCCGAGAATCGCATCTTCTCTGGTCACTGAGCTAATCATGATGACGGGTGGATGTGCACTGTTGACATTATTACGCAGATATTCGATGCCATTTTGTACTGGCATATGAATGTCCAAAGTCATTGCATCAAACTCAATTTTCTTCGCCAACTCAGCTGCCTCGACGCCATTAGTTGCTGTCCCAACGATTTCAAATCCTTCCTGCTTCGTCAGAATGGATTTTAGAATTCCCAGTATCGTTGGAGAGTCGTCAACACAGATAACTCGAAGAGGAGAAGTTAAAGTTGAATCTGGTATTGCGAGTCTCTGTTCCCGACCGGGTTGCTTTAAAATTGTATGGTGCTCCAATTTTTTTGGAGAGCTGTCGTTTTTTGGTGGCAGGCTGTAAATTGATTGGCCGTGGTATTTTAGTTGGACACCAGTATTATTTAAGGTTTCCGACAGACCTATATTAAAAATACCGCCTGGTGTTAGGCGTTTGATAATCGCTTCTGTAATAGATTTTATTTTTTCTAGTTCGAAATAAATGAACACATTCCGGCAGAAAATCAAATCGAACGTTCTTTGTGGGGCGCTATTGATCGCCTTTAGATCAAGGAGATTCATGACTTCGAATCGACATGGGCTTTTTATTGAGGGTTTTGCCTTTACAAAATCGGATATCTCGCCGACACCGCGAGCCCAGTGACCTGCTGCATAAATGGATGGTATACCCTTAACTTCCTCCCACCTATAAACACCGTTTTTAGCTATCGCAATTGATTCTGGATCGACATCAGTGCCAAGGATCTCGAAGGTTATCGTTTCATCGATTGCCTTTAAATGTTGGCTAAAGAACATGGCTAGGGAATAGACTTCTTGGCCACGGCTGCATGCCATCGACCAAATGCGCAGGTGTTTTCTGCCGTCCAATTTCGCAGCCTGAATAATTTGGTTTAAGCCACTTGCGATCAGGTAATCAAACTGTGCATATTCACGAAAAAAATAGGTATGATGAGTTGTGAGTAGAGAAACTAATGCGCTGGACTCACTCTCTCGATTGCTGTCAAGATGTCTTAGATAGTCATGAGGCGTGGTGATCCCTAGTTCCGACATGCGAGTTGAGAGCCGAGATTTTACCATGTTGGCTTCGCGAGTCCCAAGTTGGATTCCCGTGATTTTCTCAACAATGTCCGAGACAATCCGGACTAGGTCCTGATCATTGTCAGCGGATACTGGAGAAAATACTTTTGAGGCTGGTCGCATGTTGGGGTCCTGCTTTTTGTGCGCGGATAGGTGGGTTGAAAAAACCGCATAATATAGGTTTAATCTTTATGCTGCGCTTTTGTTTTTCGCTGCTTGCTTTTGAACGGCCACGTCTTCAAGGCGGAGGGCTTTCACCACATCTAGCAATAGTACAAGTTTGTCATTGTATCGACTGACGCCGGTAATATACGCATTTGCTTGCATGTCGTGAAAATCTGGCTTTTCGCTGATGTCTGTATCTTTAAGGCTTAAAACGTTATTTACAGAGCTCACCACAACACCAAAGCACAGTTGTGAGAAATTGTGGATAATTACAGCTGTCTCTGATCCATGTTCGGCCTTCATGCCGAAACGTAAACGAAGGTCAAAGACCGAAATAATCTGTCCTCGAAGGTTCATGATGCCCGAAAAATAGCTGGATGTGTTCGGCACGCGTGTCATTTCCGGGAGTGCTACAACTTCACGAACTGATAAGAGCGGCACGGCGAAATCCTCGACGCCAAGAGAGAATGCCAAGAATCTCTGGCTTCCAGGGGTCGTAGTTGGTTTAGTGCCTGCTGATTCCATCATGCAGCTCCCCGAAGTGATGCAACGACCGGCTTGTTTTTAGCCGTGCCCTGGTGCATGAGTTCGTTTAAATCAAGTATCACGGCGGCGCAGCCATCACCAAGTATCGCCCCACCACTCATGCCCTTAACGTTTGCTAGTTCGTCGCCCAACTTTTTGATGACAACCTGCTGGCGGCCTACAATTTCGTCCACAATAATTGCATATGGGTGAGTCCCGGAACGAACTACTATTGCCGTTTCTTCCCGATTTTCGGTTTGTGGCGGAGAATTGTCGCCAAGAAGACGAGCTAATCTATGCATGGGCATGGCCTCGCCGCGCAGATTAAGCACTAGACCTAGTCCAGTGTGGGAGCTTATATCATTTTGTCTTGGGCGCACCGATTCGTGAACATGGGTGAGCGGTACAATATAGCGCTCACGGCCTGCGCGTACTACCATGCCGTCTATTATGGCCAGGGTCAAAGGCAATGTGATCCGAAAACAAGTTCCCTCTCCGCGAACGGTCTCAAGTTGAACTTCGCCTTGCAGCAATTTTTCTATATTAGTTTTTACAACGTCGAGTCCGACGCCCCTGCCCGAAATGTCTGTGACTTCAGATTTTGTGGAAAAACCTGGGTGGAAGATTAGCGCGAACAGTTCTTGATCAGAGTATTTTTGATTCGCTGATATCAAGCCTTTTTCGATGCCCTTTTTGTGAAGTAGGTCTGGATTCAAGCCATGTCCATCGTCGCGTACCTCAATCGCTATTCGTCCGGACCGATGATAGGCACGGAGTTTGATCGTGCCTTGCCTCGGTTTTCCTGCAGCTAGCCTTGCCTCAGTACTTTCAAGACCGTGATCTACAGCATTGCGAACAAGATGAACAAGTGGATCACCGAGGCGGTCCACTACAGTTTTGTCGAGTTCAGAATCCTCGCCGCTGATTTCGAGTAGTACGTCTTTATTTAAACTTTGTGCAGTGTCGCGAACGATCCGCTGCATTTTCTGAAATGTTTGTTTCAGTGGGACCAGTCTAAGGCCCATCGCGATATCTTGTATTTCCTTGCTGATCTTAGCTAATTGGGTAATTGTTTTTTGGAGAAACTGCGTTGGTAACTGATGCCGGTTTTCTGATAAAACTGTCTGAAGAATGACTAGCTCACCGATGTTATCTACTAATTTCTCGACACGGCTTAATGATACGCGAATGCTCTCATCTGGCGATTCTGTGCTGCGCACCTTAGGCGCATGATCCTTGCTAGTCGAAGTCGAAGTCGAAGTCGAAGTCGAAGTCGAAGTCGAAGTGGAAGTGGAAGTGGAAGTGGAAGTGGATTGTGTTGATGGACTAGGCGTCAGATTTTCTTGGGTTAATTCCGAGACAAGTTTTGAAGCGAAAGCTGCTGCATCGACAAACAATTGGTCGGCAGGTATTGACGATGTGACCGCTGCGACAAGTTCGGGAGAATTAAACATGATCTGATCGAGCTGAGCCTCTAGATCTATGTCATCAGGGACTTGATTACTTGAGCCGTCGGTGTGGTCTTGATCTCCGGTCGCGTTTATAACTCGGGCAGCAAGTTGTTCATCAACTGCGATCGTTTCTCCTTTTTTTAAACTCTCGACAGAGGCACGCAGGTAATCATTACACTCTAGCAGTAGCGTGACGGTCGGAGTCGAAAGCTTAACGTCGCCTTTTTTTATCTTTAGCAGCAAAGACTCGAGTTTATGTGAGAATCCTCCGATCTCGCTGAATCCTACTGCCTGTGCACTCCCTTTAATATTGTGAGCCAGACGAAAGATCTTGTCGATCATGTCTGGATTTTCAGTATTTTTCTCTAGTGATAGAAATGCTTGTTCTGCGTCTGCCAGCAGTTCTGTCACATCTTCAAGAAAAAGAGATTTTAATTCGTCCAATACATCCATTTAAGTTTGTCCCGTGGTTGCATGTACCCGGTCATCAGATATCTTTGAAGCGCGGATCGTCCTCGCTTGGAATATATGAACTGCCACTCGCGATTTTTAGAGAATTTCCCGAAATTTTTGATTTTTCGAGAATTGGTTTTTGTACCGCTTCGCGCGTGATTGGGATGATTTTGCTATCGAATTTCGGATGTGTATCGTGGTCTTGAGAAGGATGGCTTTGTTTTTTTGTGTCACCGCGCCCTCCGTCGACCGTGCGGACTAGAGCCTCGATCATGAGGCGCATGTCGATTGCTTGTTTTGCTAATTTGCTAGATAGAGCGGCTGTGTCTTGTGAGGTGTCAGCATTTTGAGTTGTCACTATATTAAGTTGCCCGATCGCCTTATTCACCTCGTGAACCCCGGTCGCTTGCTCCTGGGATGCTGTGGCGATTTCGCTAACCATAGTTGAGAGGTCGCTGACATTAGTCACGATTTCGTCAAGCACTGTGCCGCAGCGTTGGGCTGTTGCAGAGCCACTGTTTAGTTTTTCGCGGGTTAGCATGAGCAATTTTTCAATGCGCGTCTTCGTGTCGACGGCGATTGCTTCCACCTTCCTCATGCTCCCATCTAACATCTGGGAAATTTCTTTAGCGGCATTGCCGCTCATCTGGGCAAGATTCCCTACCTCTTCAGCAACCACTGCAAAGCCTTTGCCATGTTCACCAGCGCGTGCTGCCTCGACGGAAGCGTTGAACGAGAGGAGTTTAGTCTGAAATACAATGTCATTGATTACTTTGGTTTTGTTGCCAATCTCTGAGATAAGTTTAACGATCTCGGCAATCTGGCGATTGTTTTGATCGATTTGGTCCATGATCTGCGTATTGCTTTCATTGATATCCGCGATGGCTCCCACCATGTCCGTCACTGTTTCCTTGCCGCGCATAGCAGACCGCTGTCCGCCCATCGCAACCTCTCGAGAGCGCAGAGCGTTGTCCGCGTTTTTCGAGACCATTGCGTTGATTTCATCGACGGAAGACGCCGTCTCATGCAGAGCGCTGGCTTGCTCTGTTGAGCTTGTTGAGAGGCGGGCGCTAGCTGATGAAATTTGTTCCGAGAAGTCGCTAAGGTGCATCGCTTGCTTGGCAAGCATTTGGCTTATTTCATTGATATTCGCCAGGGACTTGGCAAGGCCGCGCGCTGTTAACAGCATGGCGACTCCGAAAAGGACGATTCCTATGGCCAGTGTAAGAATGAGCTCTGCAATCGGCTCTTTGATCTCTATGATCGCCGCATCCATCCGGGATTTGGAAAAGTCAAGATTGCGGGCGACAAAGACGTCGAGTCCTTCGTCGTAAGATTTCCGGATGGGGGCATATGTAGACATGAAAAAATCACGAGCATCAGTGATTTTCCCTGCTCGCACGAGCTCCATGACCCGATTTTCAGCCGGATTTAAATTCTTCTCATCTTGATCTTCGAGGACATCGAGCAATTTGAGGGTCTCACGGTCGCTGATCAATTTTTTCAACTCTTTGAGAATCTTGGCATTGGCATCATCGGCGGCTATTTTGCGCTCAAATTCGCTGTTGTCATTTGGATTAACTAGAATGCCCTTGAGCGCACTGCCCATTTCAGAAACGTATTTTTGCGACTGGAGTGCCATGGACTGGACTGCCATTGCATTCCTGATTTCTTCGATGGTTAATGTCAGGGTTGCCTTCGTCCTCAATGCAACGGCTGTGACACTGGCGCCTAATAGTGTCAGTGGAATAAAGAGGACGATGAACCTGCCCATGATGGAAAGGCGTTTCACGATGCTAACTCCCTCTACTAACGCTTTGGTGTAACTGACCGCGTAAATGTTTCAGTGTGTGCGGTTCAGACGACCGCGTATGAGGGTGTCGGCTATTTGGTCGCAGAAGTTGAGGGGGGCTGGCCCAAGATAGGGCGCGTGGCCGAGGCGGGTTTGTGCTAAGTATCAGTAATAATTGTTTTATAGTGGATTTTGGGTTGTGGGCGGGTATTGGCGGTTACGCCAATGTTTTGGGTGACTTTGGTTCGCTTTGCTAGATAGGAGGATCGAGTTTGGGTCACCCAGTAGCTTAGTTACCAGAGTGTGGGTTCGTATGAGACATAGGCGAAGTAACTGGCCGGGCCCTGAGACGACAGAATTGGAGTAGGAACGCTTGCCCCTAACACAAGCTGGGACTTTTCAAAGTCGATAGCGTAACGAAACCCAGGATTAATTAGCACCGTATCGCTCATGGTAGTCTCCGAGCCGGCGGCTTCTTGCATGGAAGTCTGGACGAACTCTGTCAGCAAATTAAAGTTGTCGCGGAGTCGCCAGATAACGCTGAGTGCCGAGTTGTAGCCATATAAGTCAGTTGGCTTTTCTAGATCTTTTTTCACGCGTGGATAAAAGGTAGCGCCTACGTTCATGTGCACTGCCCAATGCGGCGAAGGCAAGACGGTAATTGCCCAGTTGGTTTGGTAACCGGTCAGGCCGGTGCCCAGACCCTGATTGGAGTTGCCGGTCGGTGCCAGCACAGTGAACCGAGGAGCTAGTAGGACTGACTCGTTTGCGATCCATTGATAGCGGTAGTTCAACGCTACATCGCCAAGTCCTTGCACATAGGACGTTTCACTCTGAAGGCGAGAATAAGGAACCGAAAACGAAATCTGATGAGTCTTATTAGGCGCTGGTATTTCTGCTGTGAATGAGTAAAAGGCCTCTCCAGATTTATCTCTCTGAAAGGTCTGTATAAACTGCACTATACCCGCATCTTGATTGTAAGCCTCCTCCATAAGAAAAGAGTTGTCTTCAATTGGTTCGGCCGTAGCGGCGGTGCTTAAAACGGTGACTAGGCCACCGAGTAGGCAACGAAGAGTCGATTTCATGCTTTCTCCGGAATTTATTTGCTATGATGGTAGATGATTGCAGTGAAGCAAGCTAGAGAGAATTCAAGATGATAAATAAGAACCTGTTATGGGTGTTGCTGTTTAGCGCATCTTGTCAAAGCACGGACCGAATAGCAAAACGCATTGACCCAGCAAGGGATTCAAAAAATACCCAGCAGCAGTCCCCACAACCGGTTGTCGGCGGATCACCGGGCTGCAAGCTCGAGAATAAAGACACTGGATTAATGAATGTATCGATTAAGGTTGGGAACACCCCGCGTACGTTCATCCGTGTTGTAAATAAAAATTATAACCACAACAGTAAACATGCCTTAGTTATCGGCTATCACGGCCTCGGTTTGGATGGAACCTCACCCCGCGTCGATCATAAGTGGCCAATCATCGAAGACCTAGCTGGCGATCAAGCTATCTTCATCTATGGCAACGCCCTTGGCGGGCAGTGGAATGCTGGGCCCTATAGTGCAGATGTGATCTTCTTTGACGAGATAGTAAAAACTGTAGGTGACTTGTATTGCATCGATAAAAAACGTGTCTTTGTGCATGGTTTTAGTAATGGCGCTTTTTTTGTCAATGGTCTTGCGTCACTGCGGAAGGATGCTATCCGCGGTGTTATTTCGGTTGCTGGAGGTGGCGGAGGTACCAAGATACCAGCGATGATCATTCACGGGATTCAGGATCCGAATGTTGGTTATTACTCCTACGCTCCGAGTACCGTAAACGCATACGCTCAAGCGAACGGCTGTAAAATGCCGACGAATGCAGAAGGCATAAAATTAGATACCTGCCAACTCTTGGACGGGTGTCCTAAGGATTTGCCCGTGCGATTTTGCCGCTGGAACGGCAACCATCACTGGCCAGAATTTACACTTCCGGATGTATGGGGATTTATTTCGTCACTGAATTAATCCAGGACAATCCAAGTTAGCGACCTCCCTAAGGGGCGGTGTCGAGGGTGCCCTCAAAAATCGTCATCAATTGGTCGGCGTTGGCGAGGGAGGCTGGTGAATTGCCTTGCTCACCTTGGGGCACCTTACCATCGAAGTAGTTTAGCCAGAAGTCCCAATGGCGCGAGTAATCAAGTGCAATGGTTGTCAGCGGCTGCGCAAGTACATGATTTAAAGTCTTTTGGATCATCTCTGAGCAATACAGCAGTTCATGGCCGTCACTATCGACATTATTCCAAAGGTAGTTGTCATCAAAAGCTCGTCCGCGCATCTCTTGAGCGAAAACGCGATTAAGCAGGACGGTGCTGGATTCATATGCTTCGCGGTCGTGCTTGTAGCCGTTATCTAATTCCCTTGGCCGCAGGATTTTCATAGGCGATGTCTTGCCGCCTTGGTGCAAGAAGTCTGAGAGGCTTAGCTCTTGTGTAGACTGGAGAGACTGCGCCACGCGGGAATCTAGTCCCAAGTCCGTGTCTAAAATTAGGCCTGAGTGGTTATATGGGCTTTCTGTTGTCTCGCTGATCACCCCGCAGATGTAGCAGTTCAGTGCGATGAGTACGACATCCCCCGCGTGTAGGACCGGTAATTTATCTGTTTGTAGAATAGTTAACGGTGAGGCTGAAGCAATATGACTGGCTGATAGCAAGGTCGTCACGACCATATGGGTGAGCCATCGTCTAATCGAATGCATAAAAGTTCCGTCAATACAGTAAGTGCGATAGCCCCATCCCGTAGGGCGAACTAGGCCGACGTTTTCTCGTATGGCTAGTTATGTCTCTGTGATCTTCAATGTCAAGGTTCAAGCAGGTGGCTTGTTGGAGTCTCTCTCTCGTTCAGCGTAGCCGACGCCACTCATACAGCGCAATGGCGGTGGCGGTTGCAGCGTTTAAAGACTCGACGCCAGGTTTCATCGGAATGGAGAACCGTTGCTCTTTGGCAATTTGATCCGGAAGACCAGGTCCTTCGACGCCGGGAAGCAGAGCGAAGCTAGGCGGAAATCTCGTCTCTTGCAACGTGGAGCCGCCCGCATCGAGGGCATAGAGCGGCGCTCCCGTTACGTGAAGATCTTTGATCGAGGGTCCGCGTTGAAACGTAGCAGACAGTAACGCCGTTCCTGCTGCCCGCATGGCCTTTGGGTGGAAGGGGTGAGCCGCCTCCTTGAGGAGCACGATGCGGCTGACTCCGAATGCTGCCGCCGATCGGACGATCCCTCCTACATTTTCTGGATTTTGTAGGGCGATGAAGAGGGTGCAGCCGCTCGGCCAAGAGGCCGCATCAGTCCATACGGAAAAGGTCGGCAGCTTGACAGTAATTAGCGGTGATCGTGTGCCAAATTGATTGATTTCATCGAAAAGCCCCTTGCTTAGGACGAGCCAAGGGATGTCGGCAGGAGGTGGACTGCCGCCTTCGGGCGTGATCCAGGTCGTCATTAGGTCAGGGTGATGCGCCGCAACTTCTGGGACTATCTTGTCCCCAGCGATTAACGCTAGGCCCTGCTCCTGAATGCCACGAGAGCTGAGGAGCTTCTGCAAGCTCCTAAAGGTCTCGTTTTGCGAACTGGAGATGATTTTCGGCTTGGCGAAGCGGCCCGAATCACCCCGTTCAGTCATTTCTTGCCGGCCTTTTTTGCCGCCTTTGCCGCTTTTTTCTCCTTAGGCGTCAGGAGTGGAGGTTTCTTCTCAGTCTTCTTGGTAATTTGCCCCTTAGCCATCTTGGGCTCCTTAATTCTAGAGGTTAGGTAACATGGCACTATCGCAAATCTTTACCGCATGTTCAATAGTGGAGCGCTCCGTTTCAGAGATCCAGGAACATCTGCTGTTGATTGCCTAGTTGTAACGCAAGCTCCCTTCATGTCGACAAGATCATCGAAATATCTGCCTATTGATGCTATTTACTCAAAGATTTCAGTCTGAAAAAGAGTAGGAGAGGCCAGCTTGGCGGAGCGCAAACAACCGTGTCAAGGCCGAGGCCCTAGCGGCAAAGCTATAGGGGCTCTCGATGCTTTAAACTCCTATCATGCCATTCTTGATTTTTTGGGCGATATCGGTCGTGGCCAGCGGCGCTACAGATCGACTCCGCCGGCATTACCGTTCATCCAAAAGGTGCCTGGACTAAAGAACCTCTTTCTATCCTTGAGTGCGGTTGCGCCAGCCAGACCTGATACTAGCAACGAAGAGTGGAATCCTATTTCACAACGGCCGCACAGTGGTTTACCTCCTGTGGTAACCGATGAGTTCGGCGGCGAAATCACGGCGCTAAAAATCGCCATCGATGAATTCACTGTTTTGTCGCACGAAATGATGCATGTGGCATTATGGGAGCCACTTTTTGCCGGATTCTGGCGACCGCGCAATCGGCGCAGTTTTCGCGAGTTCTCTCTGATGGCCGAGGGTTTTTGCTATTTTTTTAGCGACATCTTTGTCAGCGGCGCCGTACGCGTTCGGTTGCCCGATGGGGAATTCGCTCTCGAGCGGCAGACTCCCAGCAATGCTAGGTTCCACCCTGTGCGGGCCTTTCAGTCTTTGGGTATTCAAGATCATCATGAGATTCTTGATATCTATCTCGATGGCTTCAGTGGTCAGCGTACCCGGCTTTGGCAGCCCCGCGGTACCAGCGATTTTGCGGCGTCGCTAGCAGCGCAGGCATATAATTTTTATGCTGGCTCTGGGCGTTATTTGGATGACATGCATGCGGCGCTGACGGCGTTTGGTGGATTGACTGAGTTCTACCGGCGCTTCTGCGCAATTCCAGGGCTACCGACATTTTTGGCCGAGGCACATGCGAAAAAAGTTCCGGTTGATCTGAAAGCTTACTTCTCCGAGTTTTTCCGCAGTGCGCTACCCGATTTGGCCGAGTTGACATCGACACACGTATTGAGTGTGCGGCAACGGCGTATGTTGCAGATGCGGGCCTATTATGCCCTTCAGGTGCGGTGGTTGTTGACAGAAAATCTTATCGTCGCACGTACTTTGTCCACAGCGATCCGCTCCAAGATTATTGCTGAGCTCACTGTTTATCTAGACGGACTGGAAGCTCTGTTGCGCCAGTTGGCGAGTAAAAATATTGAATCGGTAGCGGAGTCGCTGACTAAACTAGATCGACGTTACGATCGGCAAGTTCGAGCAAATTTTATCACTCACGATGCTTGGTCGGGGCAACGTTGGTTAATCGCGCCTAGTCGAGCTGGTGGCTGTATAAGTCTCAGCACGCCTTGTCCGAAAGACGATCGCGCGGCTAAAAAGCAAGTATCACAGACTGTGGCGTTCCTTGTTGAAGAGTTGACAGCGCGCATGGTTGAATGCAAAGCGGTGCTCGCTCGATCGGTGCTTTTACAACAAATCAAACGCTTGGCAGAGCTTGGTGCTGCTGGTGGTACAGGGAGTGCTGGGCAGACCCAGGCTACCTTCAGGAAGTTGAGGACGGAACTTGCGAAATCACATTTATTACCTATTTGGTCTGTGCCAATGGCGAGCTTTGATCCCGCCCATAATAGGTATCGGGAGCTGGTATTTTCCTACCAATAGCGTTGATTTAGCGAACGGTCATAAAGGTGTCTACTATGTGTGGTTTAGCCGGTATTTTTAGGCTTGGGGGAGTGGTCAGCCATGACGCTGAGACGGTGTCATCGATGATGACGCGACTGATCAATCGCGGGCCCGATGGCATCGGCATGGTTAGCGTTGGCGACGTCACACTAGGACACCGCCGGCTTAAAATTCTTGACCTGAGTGACGGCGCCAACCAGCCCATGACCAGCCGCTGTGGGCGCTTCATCATGGTATACAATGGCGAGTCCTACAACTATCAGGATCTTAGAGTCGAGCTGGGACTTTCCCAGTCCGATTTGCGGTCCACATCGGATACGGAAATTCTGCTCGAGGCTTGGAGTTTGCTGGGGCCAAGTTGTTTGCAACGAGTCGTCGGACAGTTTGCCTTGGCCGTCTATGACAAAGATAAACGTGAGCTTTATTTGGTGCGGGACCGGTTTGGGGAGAAGCCTCTTTTCTATCACCAAAGTCCGCATGGCACTGTTAGCTTCGCGTCGTCGCTGGGAGCCATGTTAGCTGCTGATGGCGTGCCAAAGCAGTTTGATCCAGAAAGTGTGGAGGAGCTCTTGACACTGCGCTATGTGATAGCGCCTAAAACTGTGATCAAGCAAGTATTTAAGGTTGAACCTGGTTGCATGCTGATCGTCAATCAAGATGGCTTGCAAAAAAAACGCTGGTTTGAAGTTGACTATACAAATAGCGGTAGTAATCCGACCAAAATTCGCCAAGAAGACGTGGTTGAGGAATTTGATCGTCTACTCCGGCAGGCAACGCTGCGTTGCCTAGTCTCCGACGTTCCGACCGGCTTGCTTCTTAGCGATGGAATAGATAGCCAATCGATCAACACGATCTTGGCCCAGGAGCAGGAGAGTATTCCGACCTTCACTTATGGTTACTTTACCCAGGACGGCCAGCTGAGCCCGCTTGGACAGGCGGGGGGCGCAAGTAAACAAAATAATCATAATTTTAGTTTCTCCGCAGAAGAGCGGGTAGAGGCTATGGTACCTGCTTTTAGCTCACTAAACGAGCCAGTAGGTGATGGAGCGTCATTAGCGACTTGGCTGTTACTCAAAAAAGCTTCAAGGCATGCGACTGTTTTTCTTTGTGGGCACGGTGCCGATGAAACCCTGGGTGGCTATCGATTAAGTCAGGAGCAACTGAGACTTAGAGTCCTCAAGAAGCTGAGTTATTTACCACCGAGCCTTAGCACAAAGCTTTTTACCCGGTTCATGAACGGGGCTGAGTCGATTTATGAGCGGGCGAGCGCTCTGCGTCTGGCGCCGAAAAATCTAGTCCCAGCTACGGCACGGTATTTGATTCACCGTCCGTTACCAATCAGGGATCTAGAAGTACTATTTCAACGATTAGGGAAAGATTCCTCTCCCGCTTATCTTGAAGTCATTAGCGCTCTCTATCGGGACTGCCGCGCCGATGCTTCAGGTATAGATCGCATACAAAAGGTCATGCTCAGAACTTTTCTTTCCGAAAACATTTTAACGTACGCCGACTCCACCGCCATGGATCAGTCGACTGAACTGCGAATGCCTTTTTTGGACCGCGACCTCTTCGATTTTGTCATGAAGTTGCCGTCAGAGTACCGGGTTGGAGCGTATCCAGGGAGTCGGCATACCAAAGTGATCTTGAGAAAATGGGGTGAGCGGCACCTGGGTGTAAATGCTGCGTATGCTAAGAAACGGTCGTTTGATTTTGGTAGCCTTCGCTCGCTCCTGGACTCCCACGGTCCAACACTGAAAAGCTATGTCTTGGATTCTACCGTGGTAAGAAATGCTGTACCGGGTGCGGAAAAATGGCTTTCGCAGCCATCGCTGTATTTCAGAGGGTGTTGGCAAGGCACATTGTGGGCTCTTTTAGCACTCGGTATTTGGGCGGAAGCTAATGGGGTACAGCCTTAATGGCGGTGTAACCACCCCTTTCGCGCTAAAGTCTATGAAAGAAATTTCATCTCCAATGAGGTGTGCTTTGGCGGTACATGTTTATGTTCCTTGCTTAAAGGTAAGTATAGTAAACTATTGATTGTAGCGTTTTTTTGTGACGCCCGGGTGGGGGAAGAGCGACGACCGAATTGGTTTTAACTACCTCAATCTTTTAAAATATCAGGCTTCTGATTAACGCTGAAACTGTGATCACAAAGATGAGGGCATGAATCATTTATGAATGTTCTTTTCCTCGCTTCGGCTGACTCGCGCTTAGATCAATACCGGAGCGAAATAGACAAGCTCATTGATGACTCTCAGGGTCAGCTGAAGCTGACTCGAAGCGAAAGGTTAGATTATTTTACCGAGGCCAACGAGTTTGCCCTAGCCATTACCGATCGTAAGCTTGGCGGGTTTATGGTTATCACAAATGTAAATACGCCGACTGAAGCCCTGATAGGTTTTCGTCTAGCAGTGGTACATCCAGACTGCCGCGGCAATTCTATACGGGGAAAGTTAGGAGCTAGATGCTTTCGCCATCTGATGACGAAGGTTGCCTTTCACAAAATCCGGCATTCTATGTGCCGCATTGCGATGTTCTTCGATATTTGTAATCCCGACGTTTATCGAAGATACCATTTTGGCCAAAAGATTTATCCGGATTTTTTGTGTCAGGAATCCGCTGTTGATTTGGCACAAGGACTCAAATGGCGACGACTTATTGCCGAACGAGTGAAATTTCACAGTCTCGATGTGGACTCTGGGATCAACGGTAAAGGCGCCCAAGTTAATGCGGGAAAAGTGCCTAACTACCAAAGGCGGCATGATGAAAGTGAAAGTCAGTTGCTGAAGAAATGGCGCGAGCGAGTCCCTTCGGGATGCGATCTATTGGTGGTAGTACCTATTCCGATATTGGGACTATTGGCTCACATTCCGACGATCATCCAGTACCGGCTTCTAGGGCGCGCCAAGCGTGAGACAGCTCGTATCTCTGATAAACCTGGCTCTTTGGCGAATGCCTAGGGTAGTGAGCGGGTTCATGGTCAAATAGGTGTGATTAACCTGAACTAGCTGGGAGATTTGTCCTGATGAGCAGATTTTTGCGGGCTTATGCTCCATTTATCGTCGCCTTTGGTTTTGCTTGTAAACAAACTAATCACGAAACTCAAAATCTAAAGTCGGAGCAAGTAGATCCCTCTGCTGTTGGAGGATCAAATCCAAGAGTTAGCAGCAGTGCAGTCCCAGGAGTGAAAGCTGCATGGACGGAACTTGGTCCGAACTCGACAGTGATTGCGCGTGTCATTACCGAACTTAGCACTTGCCCTCAGCTCATACTGAACAGCGGTTCAGTGAGTATGAATGTCAGAGCAAAATCAACTCCAGCTTTTGCGGTCACAGTCTGTGAACTAACGTTGCCTAGTGACACGACTTCCGCGGTATTGGGAACTCAGCGGCTTCATCTGCCGAAATCCAATCCGCAGCGGATCGTCGTGCTCGGCGATACGGGATGTCGGATCAAAGAAGAAAAAGGTGCGCTGCAGCTCCAAGACTGCAACAACCAAGCGACCTGGCCTTTCCAGCAAGTTGCTGATTCGGCCGCAGCCACTGCACCTGATCTGATCATCCATGTCGGTGATTTTCATTACCGAGAGGCAAATTGTCCAGTCGGCAATCAAGAATGTATTGGTGCCATTAGTGGGGATACATGGGAGTCCTGGCAACAAGACTTTTTTGCACCCGGCTTGCGCCTGCTAGAGGCTGCACCCATAATTGTGATTCGAGGTAATCATGAGTTATGCGCCAGAGGTGGTAACGGTTGGTTCACGTTACTCGATCCGCGGCCGATGCCTGCAGCTTGCATCGACAGCAGTCCGCCGTATTTCTTGCAGTTCGGTGATCATCAGTTGGCTGTGATTGATGCTGCCGATGATCAGAATATGGTGCCCAGCTTTAACCAAATCAAACCAATACCGTCCACTCTAACGTGGTGGGCTTTGCATCGTCCATTCCTGACACCTGGAGCCGATGATGAGGTTACGGGTGCGCCAGCCAAATTACCACCTGAGTGGCAGACTGCAGGGACTATCAGCCTGGTGTTGACTGGTCATAAGCACCTACTTTCTTACAACCAGTTTCCCGGCACTTCGCAGCCTCCAGAGTTAATAAACGGCCACGGAGGTACTTACCTGGAAAAACCAACGGTGAAAGGCCAATCCTTAAACACCGTGACTCAACCAGGCTTGCAGAGTGTGGAATGGTATAATTATGGGTTTGCGACTTTAGACCGTCAATCAGAAGGCTGGGCTCTCACCGCTCGAAATGTGAATGGCACTCCAGTGATTAACTGCAAAGTGACGGAAGCTCTTGGGACTCAAACTAACTTGGCTTGTACGCCGCTTGATGCAGCAAATGTGCCGCCTCCGCAGCATCCAAAGGAAAAGCTGGGATTATAAAGTCCAATGCTGTTGGAGAAACAAGATATGAATGAAAGTCAGGTAGCAATTAAGAATGCTGTTGACTCTGTGGTAGTCACTGATCATAAAGCAGGCTCTCTTTAGTGCTGTTAATCTACTAAAGAGGCCGCTAGGGATGTCTCTGAGATTTGCGCAACGCGCCCCTGTCTTTGTAAGTGTCCCCAACCAACAATTCGCCCGCGCATTGCAGCAATGATCGCCTTGCCCAGTGGTACATAAAGGACATAGCGATAGATGAAGCGCTGGGCCAGCAACAGTATAAAGAGCCTCGGCCATTGGAGGCGTCCCCGCGCGAACGCGAGAGCTGTGGTGGTGATCAACATATCGACTGCTAGAAATGCGAGCGTGTACCACAGTATCTGTATTGGGGCCCCGAAAACGAGGCCAATGATCATGAAAATATCACCAAGAGGCGCCAGCGTGGGTAGTAGGAATTGAAAAATTAGGGCGTGGGGGAGTGCGAAGCACCCAAGTCCAGGCGTAGACCGACTAAAAAAGCTGGAGCGATGCTTCCATAAGCATTGCATAATCCCGAAAGACCAGCGAAACCGTTGCTTGAGAAACATTTTTAAGTTTTCAGGAGCCTCGGTCAAGGCTACTGCATCGGGGCTGTAGGCGACCTGGTAACCAAGTTTTAATAGACGAATAGTGAGATCGCAGTCTTCCGCTAAGGTGTCGTTGGTAAAACCTCCGGCTTCAGTAATGGCAGACAGTCGAAATGCTCCAATAGCACCAGGTACAGTAATGATCGCATTAACCAGCTCAAAAGCCCGACGGTCGAGAGTTTGGGCTGTCGTGTATTCGACGTCTTGAAGCCTGGTGATGAGGTTGAGGGTATTAGCAATGGAAACAGTGCCAGCTACTGCTGCGATACGAGGGTGCCGCATTTCCCTGAGCAGATGGCAGATGGCAGAGGGATTTATTCGGGTGTCCGCATCAATGCAAACGACGATTTCACCTTTTGCATGCTGAAGGCCTATGTTGATGGCGGATGCTTTGCCACCATTCGCTTTTTTAATCAGGCGTACTTTGGGGTGGTGCGAAAATGCCGCTTCGACTCTAGCAAATGTTTGGTCAATAGAGCCATCATCCACGAAAATGACTTCAATATTAGGGTGTTCACTCTCGAGGACGTGCCGAATCACGGCAACGGCATTAAGCATCTCGTTATAGGCGGGAACGATCACGCTGACTAAGGTGTTCCTATCAAGCGAGTTGTCTGATGTGGGCTTGGCTAGCGCTATGCGACTTTTTTTCAACACTTGCAACCTAGCCATGATCACGATGACTAAAGTGCGTAGTGTCATCAGCACGATACCGACAACAAAAAGCCAGCTGATCATGATGTTGCCGCCACTGGTTAACCAAAGTAGCAGCTTATTGCATTTTGCGAGGGCGCGATCCGTCATTGAGAGTAGGGGGGGCATGACATCAATGCGTTCTCTGCCAACAAGGCCCGAGACTGTGGTAAACCGGTAACCAGCTTTACGGAATTGATCGATTAAAAGCGGCAGCGCTGCCACCGTCACGCTTCGGTCGCCGCCTGCGTCGTGGAGTAGCATCATCGAACCGGACCGACTGCGGGCTGCCTGCAGGATGCCGTCGACGCTAGCGCCGCTTTCCCAGTCGCGGGGGTCGATGCCGATGGTCACCGTGAGTAGCCCATTGCGGCCCGCAGCAGCTAGAGTCTGGGCAGACTTAAGACTTTCATCGTCGTCATAGCCGCCAAATGGAGGTCGGAATAATAAGGTGCTATGACCCGTGAGAGCCTCGATAATGCGTTCTGTCGAATGAAGTTCAAGGCTCATTCTTGGCGAGCTAATCTCAGCGAAGTTAGGGTGGGAGAAACTATGGTTGCCGATTTCGTGGCCTTCATCGTAAATCCGCCGGACAATATCGGTATGCCGCGCGGCATTACTTCCGATCAGGAAAAATGTTGCCGGCACATGCTCCCTTGCAAGAATATCAAGCACTTTAGGGGTAAAAATCTCGTCCGGTCCGTCGTCAAAAGTGATGGCGATAGCTTTGTCCATGAGCCCGCTGCGCTCATACACCATAGGTGCCGGAATGTTGAGGTAGGTTTCACCGGAGATTAAACCACTGGCATCATCCCAGTTGAGCTCTGTGAGCCCTTCAGTTCGATCCTGCAGCATTTCGATAATGCCGCCTTCACCCATCATAATGGCGTCGTTTTCTGGCTGTATGCGCGTCAAATCTGGTCTGGTTGTTGGTTTGACCCCATCTTGGGTGGTCGCATGGATGGTTTTATAAAATGTCCATAAGCGCGGGTCTTCACCACCTAGGCGCCAAATTGCTGTTCCAGCTAATTTCAGAGATGCGGCCATCCGCATCAGATTATAGTTGGTCATTCCGTCAAGGAGCCACACCGTATGCTTGGTTTTGGAGTCGTCGACAAAGGAGTAACTGATATGGGACGACTGCGGGTCAAACCGGACCTCGGCTTGATGGTCTTTGGCCGTAGCCATGGCGGCCATAAAAGAAGTTTCCTTGGCTGCACCTGTTTCAGGCCAATCGTAACCATAGGCAGCAAGACCCATTATGATTTTCGACGGTGGTATGACCTTCGTTAGATTTCCGACAACTTTGCCAACGAAATCCGGCGAGGCAATCGGGCCTGGTTTACTTTCGCTATAATGCTCATCGTAGGCCATGAGGACGACGTAGTCGCTAGACGCGGCTACAGCAGTTAAATCATAGGAGTCGAGGTCGGCCGAGATATCGCGGGTGAGTATTAATCCTCTTTTATGGAGTTCGTGATAGAGGTCTCGCTGAAATGAAAGAACTTCATGCTCAGCGCCTGGGGGCAGATTTTCAAAATCAAGATTGATGCCGTCGAGGTTGTGCTCGCTCATGACTCCTATCAGGCTGTCGAGAAAAGCACGGCGAAGTTCTGGTTGGCGAATCATGGCCAGCATGGAATCGGTCGGCCAGCCTTCCTCGTGAGCATTACTGAGCATTGGAACGACAAGGCTGCCGTTCGCGCGCATTATGCTTAGCGCTTGCGCATCGACCTCGATCTTCAGGCCGCCAGGAACTGGAGTTAGAAACATCCACTCAGGAAATACAACGTTGACCTGGTCACCGTGCTTTTGCAGTGTCATCAGCGACTGCTTGTCCCAATTCACATAAAATCCACCTCTTATTTGGCCGCAACAAGCCAGATTCCGTTGAGTGGGGGGCGGTAAAGAAAGGGTAGTAGTGGATTTATTCTTAGTCGCAGGTGGAGTTTGGGTGATGTCGATCTTAGGAGGGGGAGGCAAATCACTTTCGCGCAGCAGTGACGTGGTTGCGCTAATCGCAAGTGCTGTCCCTACGATAAGAAAAACCAAGCAGATTCCTAAAAACACCTTCCAACGATGTCTTGTTGATGCGTAGAAAACCGGTTCGTGACGACCTTGACCTGTGTCTTTTTGGCTCATTATAAACGCCTTCTCATGCAAGTTTGCACGTCAAGACTGCGGCCGCTGAGGATCAATGAATTGGAATTTGAAATTCTCGCCTGTAAAAAATACGGGATTGGACTTTTTATCATTAATAAGTGCCTCTAGGGAAGAGGGAATCCCACTTGAGCCGCGAACCTCAGGATTGAAATATTAGACCGGATGATACCGGGATCGTTGGGTAGAGGATTTCTGTAAACTTATTTTCATTTTGTTTAACTTGTAAACAGTGATGGCATTGACTTGATTCACCCCATTAGCCTGATAACACTATACTTTTTCTGTGACTGCAGCTCCAAAATCTGGCCCCACATTTGCATTGAAACAACTGGGCGACCAATAGTGCAGTCAGGAGCAAAACTTGAAAACGAAGGATCTACTGCTGTCAGTACTGTTTTTGGGTTGTGTACAAGCCAAAGCCAAGAATAATTCGCAATTGCGTCAGGAGACAGATGATCGCGAAACAGCGAGGTCTGCTGCTCTGATCGATGTGTCGGCGAAGATTGATGAGTATATGAATCAAAAGCTGGCGGAAGCTAGAAGCGCTGCGAACCCAAATAATTTGCCCTGGGACAAGGTCATGACTGCTACGCTTATCCAGGAGTTTGCGAATCGCACGGCCGTTGCTGAGCAGGGTACAGGGCTTGGCGTCGCGTTCGGAAATGTGAGCCTTGAGATATCCAAACTATCAAAAACTGAATTCGACATCATTCATATGTTGGATGCGAATAAGAACGAGATATTACCGATTAAATTTAGTGAGTCCCGCTACTCCGATAATCCTATTGGTATTATTTCGGGCAAGTTTCCATCGCAAAAAACGCGTCTTACCGCCGATCATAGCATTTCTCCTGTAATGCGTTTGGGCACAGTACTCGTCGGAATGGATAAAATCGGTCATTTTTTGGAAGAAGGATGGTGGTACTACCAGGCTGAGGGCAAAGGGCTGCTGCATGGGCTCGATGAAAGGTGGACGCTGGGCCAATTTATGGAAGGTGACGATGCTGTGCCTGTTGAAGTGCGCAGCCGTTACGAGAAAATTTACGGCAATTTTTGCAGTGTCTGTGTGGTACGCGGCGGCTTTGGGTTCTTTGGTGCGAAATCGACAGGAGTGATTTCCTACGGTGATATTAATGCAAATGAAAGTGGCTATGAGTTTTTTAGCGCTCTGGCCGATGATCCCGCCGGCTATCAATTTAAGATCCTGAGTTTTCCCGTGGACAAATGGAACGAGCAAAATTCACCATCGAAATTTGTCCCTGGTCTCAAGTCTAGAGATTAGGCGCGATGATTACTCACATGGTGTTTTAAGCAGTCCACGCGACGGGGCGACGTTCTGACTAAACGTTGCCGTGACTGGAGGGGCGACTTATCGTGATCTGGTAAAATATATGAGTGCGACCGAGCTCGGTTATGGCTATGCCCCTAGAAAGTTGATGATGCGGCAACAAAGCCTTCTGCCCTCAACTTTTCATGTCGACCCTGCAGGCGCTCATAGACGCGTATTCCGAAAGTCATTGGTAGTTTGCGCAGAAGTCTGAGGTCAAAGAGAAACTCGGCCCCAGTGCTCTTTAAGATCTCTCGCTGCGCTCCAGCTACGAGTGGATCATCGTTATCCCAGACTTGAGTATAATCATAAAATAGGTCGGTGTAGATTCGTTTTAGGTATACCCAGCCATCTGCGTTGGCGTCTGGATAAAGTAGCGGCAACACATAATCATAACTGCCTTTGGTATAGTGAGTCGCTACGTAGGATTCAAATCCGCGCGAGAATACGTATTGATTGACGGCGTCGGCGTAGGAGATCCGCTGGTATTTATCTGCACCGTAGGCGCGGCGTTGATCACTGATTGTGAACTTCATGCCGTGATTGGTAAAGACTCCAGGGGCATAAAAAGCACCCTCAGCGTAGTGAATCCAGGATGAGAAATTGCGATTTTTCTGCGCTTGATCATTTTCGTAAACGCCATAGAGCGTAAGGCCCAATGGATTAAATATTTCTCTGTAACGTTTCTTTTTCAGATAAGAAAAATTGTAGCCGATCGCGGTCACAACAATCCGGTCGCCGTTAATATCCGCGCGAGCTGCATTCGGGTGCTGGGAAGTGGCTTGATATCCTAGATCGAGGCTAAGCTGATGAATACCGTCATACATGCCGCTAGTGTAAATATAGGGTATTTTTGTACCGAAAAAAACGGAGGATTCATGCCAGTTATTTCGCTCACGAGTATCGGTATTGGTAGTGTTTCGCTCGCGATTGTTACCGGTTAGAGAGAACACCGGATAGTACTTCATGAATTCGAGAGAAATTCTTTGAAAGGGTCGCTTCTCCTCTGAATCTAGACCGACAGATGCGTTCAAATTCAGGGTGTTTAGGTAATTGGTTGCATTGCCCGATAGCGCGAGGCCGCGACCACCGAAAAAACTCCAGGAGTGGGGTTTCAGGCCGCCGTCCAATTGACTGTAGTCTTCGGACGGATGACTCTCAGCGATCATCGCTGGATAATTGGCTATGGTCACCGGTTTTGTACCGGTAAAATTATCGGATGGGCCTTGGCCTAGATATTGGAAGGGTGCCAGTGCATTGACAGCCACTGCAGTGCATTGTGCGGGCTGCCTAGTAATCGTGCTGCCGCTTGCTATAACGCTTACATAGTCAAGCTTCCCCGCGTGCACAAATGGCTGGTGAGCGGCTATGGCTTCCTGCGTACACTGGGACAGTCGACCACTGCTCATAGATAGCTTGAAAATTTGCACCGTGCCTTTAAAGTCGGCCTCAAAATAAACTGATTCGCCATCAAGATTAAGTGAATAAAGATTGTTGCGCGTTCGTCCTAGAAGGGTTTTGTACGCAGTGTCTTGGAAATTACTGCTTTCTGCTCCGCCGAGTTTAATGCGGACGATGGATTTGTAGCCTTCTTCGTCCTCCATGATAGCGACCAAGGTGTTCTGATCTTGCCAGACAGCCTCATCGATGACCTTGCCAGCGAAGGCTGTCTCTTGCAGAGCTTTGCCATTTAGGTCGACGACAGTGAGGCGCCACTGGTTTTTTTGGTCATAATCGATGACCAATATGCTTTTGCCATCGGGGCTAATTTGTGGCTGATAATACCGCTTATTCTGAGTAATCTGAGTCGTCTGATCAGAGGCAAGGTTGTAGATAAATAAGTCGCTATACTCTCTGTATTGATAGCGCGGATCGGGCAGCCCCTGGACATAAGCGACAATACCGTGTTTGAGATCGATGCGTGACAGCTGTGTCTGGATATTGAACTCGTGCACCAAGCGTTCGCCACTAGCTTGACGCTCGTAAAGTCCAAGGTAGGAGTCGAGGGTTTGCTTGAGATAGTAATCCTTAGCAGTCCCACCGATGTCAGTGATCGGGTATTGATAAGAAGTATATGAAGCCGATTGCGTGGAGGGCGCCACCTTGTTTTCTTTTTCCCAAGCGTCAGCGAGCTCTTTCATAGTCTCGTCATAATAGTCCTCGAAACTCTGATCGGTGACCTCTTTAAATGAACGGTAAAATAAATATGGATTCAGAGCGAATGATGCGGTTTCGCCCAAGACTCGTCGCCAGACGTCCTTGCCATAAAGTCGATAGGCGCGAGTGACTAGGAAATAGCCATAGACATAATGATTCGGCCAGGCAGTTTTATAGGTGCCGGAGATCATCTGGTCATAGCTGGGTATTTGCTGGCTGGTGAGCATAGCTTTGAGTCGCTCAGAAAACCTAGGTGAACGGCCGCGCCCTCCGTCCGTGTTTGTGGTTTCAGCCCAGACGGCATCGCCCTCGTAAAACCAATCTGGCACCCCAATATTAGTGGCAATTGCTTGACCAGTTTCGCCGAATAAGAAATAAATAAATTTAGTAAATCTCTGATTCAGATAGTCGAATTGATTGACGTGCCTGTATTCGTGGATAGCCAGAGCCTGGGTGAACTCCAGGCCACCAACGAGTGGCGTGACGGCTTTGTTGAGAAACCACTCACTCCGCCTTGGTGCCAAGGTAACAAAACCATTTGGGTCTGCCGTTTCTGGGCGTAGCACTAGTGTGAACTGCCGGGGGGCATCGATGCCGTAGGATTGGCCTACAGTCTTTGAGTAGTGGTCGATTAAATTAGCCACCTGATTGCCAGTCTGCTCGAGGTAGCTGGGGTAGACGACACGAACAAACGGTGTGGTGATGATCCGCCATTGAATGGCCGGAGAACTTTGGCTGAGTGAGGGTGACTCGGAAGTCCCTTGACCGAATGCTGGCTGGCAGGCGTGGTGAATAGATAAGAAAAATCCGAGCATCAGCCAAAACGGGCGCGTCATTGGGATTCCTTGGTCGATCATTGGAATGCAATGACGTAATCTTATATTAATTAATTGGCGAAATTAACCAAAATAATTGAAAAATTCCGGATTTTTGCCTTTTTTTAAAGCGCGTTGCCACGCTAGACAAACTGAAATGGGTCTGCATCGCACTCGCTTGCAAGGAACTGCACCGCTGGATGCCGCTGCGCGAGGCGTTCTCGGAATGGGTCAAGTGCACGTCGCTCGCTACAAGAGTGAAGTGTGCAGATGACGGTGACTCCCGCTGCCGCGGCTGCAAGTGCATCATGATGGCGAACTTCGCCTGTAATCACGGCATCGGCGCCTAGTCTTCTGGCTGCCTTCAGTAAATCACCTGCAGACCCTGCGGCAACTGCTACTTTTTCGATAGTGCGGTCGATCGGTCCGGCTACCAGCACTTGCTTAATCCCGAGTCCGTGTTTGACACGCTCGATCAGCACTGCACAGGTTACGGGTGCAACCACGCCAATCCGCCCCATGCCGATATGGTCGATGCTGTTGGTCGCTGCAGTGCCTGCTAGCTTCGTCAGATCCCCTGGCTCAGAGATCGGCCGAATTGGAGCGCGTGTTTGCATCCCAGCTATGTCCGCAAGGTAGTCATTTGTGCCCCCAACTGCAGCGTCGAGAGCAGTGTGTGGCGAGTAGATAGCAATCCCATTGCGCAAAGCTACACCCACGGGCGAGTAAGCATTAATGCGCTTTAGGCCGTCAAAAATAGGTGGATGGTAGGCTATCACTAATTGGCAGCCGTTAGCTCGGGCTTCGTTAATCACCGCCAAGGTCATATCAACAGTGAGTATGGCTTTGGTGACTTGCTCATTAGGATCGCCAGCCAGCAAGCCGACGTTGTCCCAAGATTCTGCATAGTGCAGGGGCGCTAAATCGTTAAGTGTTTTGACTAACGCATGAAGTTTCATGGCGTTGACCTTTGTCTACTAGGGAGTTTACTAATGTATCACCTTGCGCCAAGCTTTCTGTTTGTGTTTGGAGCGTTCTGTGATTGCCGAGCCGCACCGGCAATCTTGATAAACATCTGAAAGTCTGGTTGGGGAGATAAGCCAGGGTTGGCTCCCGCATCGCAATATTTGGAAACAGCCTAAGAGTCATCTCTATCATCGCGGCCGCTTCCATTCTACCGAGGTGAGCGCCAGCGCAATAGTGCGGTCCATTCGAGAAAGCTAAATGGCGAGGTTTATCACGGTTGATCATGAAACGATGTGGGTCAGGAAATATTGCTGGATCGCGGTTGGCTGCGGCCATAAGAATCATCACCCATTGGCCCCGCCGTAGTTGGTGGCCTTTCCACAGAAAATCTTCCCGTACCAAGCGTCCATTCCTTTGCACTGGGGGTTCTAGACGCAGCGCCTCTTCTACTGCGGAGGTGACCAGTGAAGGCTGAGCCTTCAGTAGAGCCAGCTCATCGGGGTTGGTTAAAAGTAGTCCAAAAGTAGAAGAGATTAGACTAGTGGCGGTTTCGTGACCTGCAGCCAATAAGAATATGGCGTTGCCAATGATGTCTGCAACCGTGAGGTCCGGCAATTCTTCTCTAAGTGCTAAGAGTCCACTAAGTAGATCATCTTCTTCAAGCTGTGCCTTGTCGCTGATTACAGCGCTAAAATAATCCTCAAGTGCTGCAAATCCCTCCGCGGCATTAATTGCTGTGGAAATGTCGGCAGATCGTTCAAAAAAGTAAGCTACTTTTTTGGATTCTTTCAACAAAAATTCGGCATCAGTAAGGGGCAAGCCAAGCAGTCGGCAAATCATATGGATTGGCAGCTTGTAAGCGACATCACGGACAAGATCGATGTCCCCATGACCCGGTAGGTTGTCCAGTATGGCTGCTGTCTCAATCTCTATTTGTGCTTTGGCCAGTCGCTGAGTTTGGCTCGCTATAGTTCGCATAATAGGAGCGCGCAGGCGTTCATGCTTAGGTCCATCGACGAATACGAGCCAGTGCTCTAGTGAGCTGATTAGGCGGTCGATCTCCGGATGTTGCGGTAATGAGGCGCGATACAGCGGGCCGCGCTCTACAGTGAGCCGGGGGTCTTTGAGTAGCTGAAAGCAGTCTTCGTAGGAAGCAACTAGCCAAGACTTCGTTCTCTCGTCAAACCCGAAAGGGTTCTGGTGGAGGATTTTATCATAATGGGTATATGGATCGGCTAGTACATTAGGATCAGACCAGTCGGGGTAATGGAAGGTCATGCAAACTCTCCGCCATGGTCGTATTTTTTGACGGATTGATCATACCACTGTCTAACAAAACAGATAGTTGTATTTAGTTCTTCATGTGCTAGCGCCTTGGGGGCTCTACAGAGTTTTGTAAGCCTCCTAGAAGGTGCATTTGCAAAGGTCTAACGACACGGCTTACGACGGGTAGATTTGGTTCGTTAATTCATACATAGGTGCAGTATGCTTCAAAGATGAAAAACCCTGCTGTACACTTCACCTTTGTTATGTAGCTACAAACTACTTGAGAGACGAGATAAATTGCCAGACGGTTGGCAAAGTGAATTCCGGCCAATGATGGTTACCGCTCCATGGGCAGTACCAGACGGGGTATTCGTTCGGGCAGCCGTCGAGAAGATGACATGAGTCTTGACTGTTTGAGTTAAATTCCACTGGCAAAGGGCAGCCATTTGCCGCCGCATAAGAAGTGACAAGGTTAGGCGCTGACGGGTAAAATCCGATGGTTCCGTCAGATTTCCCGTGAATAATCATGGCTGCCTTTTTCGAGCCTGATCCGCCTCCTGATACCGAAATCACACCACGAATAGCATCGATTCGTTCCGCCACAAGGCTATTGACGAAATAACTCCCATTACTAAATCCGTGGACAATGACGCGCCGCTTATCTATGCAATATTTTTCTCCGATAGATTTCACGATGGCATCGAAGAAGGTAAAATCACCGCTTCCGTCGTACGGATTCCATGTGCCTCCGATTGCGTTTGGATATACGAAAACGGCTTCGTCTTTCCCAAGTTCTTCGATGATCGGCCATTTGTGATCGTTTCTTGGCGAGTTACCATCGAGGCCAGATCCATGGAAGCCAATCACAAGTGCGTGAGTATGGGCATTTTGAAAGGCAGGATTTACGACACGGATCATCGAGCGCTGCTGGTTGCCGACCTGCAGGGTTACGTTTTTAACTCCCGTTTCTGTTACTGCTAATCCGCATCCGCTACTACTCTGGACGGGATCATTTTTTTGCGTATTTTGTTGCTGGCCGCTGTTAGGCTTAGAATCTAGAACATCACCAACTATTGGAGTGATGGTAACCTCACTCGCTGGAGTAACGGCTACTGATCCTGATGGTGTCTGTGACGCAATTTTGCATACAGGAATCGAAGCCTCAAACTGTGGCGTATTTATGTTGTAGAGCTTGGTGCTACTTGCGGCGCAGACTTTGTATAGAACCTCTCCTTTTGTGTCGGAAAAATTCATCGCGATGTCATAGGTACCTTGCGGGATAACAAGGGTCACGTTGGCAGCACTGCCATTTTGAAAATCCACTTTTGCGAAGCTTTGCGCAACCTTTGCTTGGTCGCCGTCTTTGCGCAACATAGTGATGTAGAGCTTGTCCCAAGCTGGATCACCGGTGGCTGGAGTGAATTGGCCGATGATGAAGGAACTAACTCGAGATCCACGGGCGATTCCTTGAACCGCATTGTGCTTGCAAGCGGCGAAAAATACCGCCATTGCCAATATTACAACGGGCCGGCCAACGGCATTCCCTGCTGTGGTCATTGGATCGCCTTTGTATCTCGCGTGTAAGGGGGGCACCATCATGGAAAACCCCCAGAAAATATCTAACACCAAGATTATGAAAATCGAATACGGTTACTCGTTAGAAGATATTTTGAGATTATAACATATTGAGATCACGAGATGCATGTGCACACTGCATATAGTACTGGTGCTCAGGCTGTGGCAGTCTTTTGCCCCACCGTGAGTCCACACAGTAGCGAAGAACCGGCTCCCTATAATTCTTCCAGAAACGGTTCCTGACCCCAAGTCTCTTTAGAATCTCCTGCGATTTACTTGCATCAAAGCGGACGCCGTTACCCGCCAGATAGGAGTGGTACGGACTCGCTAATGCCACGACTGAAAGAAACTGCTCGGAAAACATCCGCCTCAAGGGGGTTTTATTAATCCATTTGAACAGCCAGAACGGTAATGACCGACCAGGCTGAACCCCGGCAAACTTATTTGCGTCTCGTAATAATTCGCCTATCTTTATTTCGTTGCCTAATCCTGCTGACAGCAGGAAAGTTTGACCTGGAGCCGATTCTTCCTGCATCAGCGCCACTATTCCATCAGCAACATAGTCTACTGGCACCACGTCGAGGTAGGCCCTTTTATTGCAGACGATCAGTGAAGTCATCTTTCTGGCTAAGAGCAGGACTGGCCAGTAGAGCACCTTGAAGTGGGGGGTGTAGCCAGTTGTAGAGTCCCCAACTATTATAGATGGTCGATAAATTGTAATTGGCAGGCGATTTGCGTATTCCGCGAGTAGCTTTTCTGCCTCGAATTTGCTCTGTTCGTAAGAATTGGCAAAAGCTTGGCCGCGATCTAGATCGTTTTCGTTGACCAAGCCTCGCTTGATCCCGGCAACGAAAGCAGTGGACACGTAATCGAGCCTACGCAAAACTCCAGTCTCTCGCATGTTTAGTGCGACATTGAGCACTTGACGTGTGCCCTCTGTGTTCTGCTGACGGGCCTCCTCAAGGGGGGCGCCAAAATCCGTGCTGGCACCGCAATGGAGGATTTGATGGACATCGGCACGTAGTAGAGCAATGTCCTGCTCACTCAGTCCCATGCCGGGCAGAGTAAAGTCACCGGCCACTGGGATAATACGACTCGCCAGGGCCATAGCCTGATCTGACGGGAACACGGTCCGCAACACATCTGCCACGCGCGATTCAGCGTTAGCATTACCACGCGTGCGAACCAAAAGGTAAATACGACCGTACTGCGGTTTTCCCACTAGTCGCGCTAGGACCGCTTTGCCCACAAATCCAGTGGCACCGGTCAAAAGTAGATTAGTCAAGCCGGGGCTATTCTTCTTTTGATTTTCAGTCGTAGTATTCAATTGAGCTCGCCTTTCACTATTACGCAACTATATTCACCTGAGGTGCTGCATCTAAGTGCCAGAGCGAATGGGCGCTCCGGACTTATATGATTCGAAAATTGTCCGCGATTCACATGCGGTCGCACTGCAGGAGGTACCACACCGCAAGTGAAGAACTCTGATACCAATCCGAGGTCTAACATGCCGCCAGCTTCCATGAGTCCCCCCAGCACGCGCGAGGTATCTGCTAGGGCTGGGGGTGTCGCAGCACCGGCAAATACTCGCCCGAGTACTTGGGTCTCCATCAAGTCTAGGTCTGGTAATCCGCTACTCCCGCTGAATATCAAGCCGATTTCAGCAGGATTGACTGCGGCAGCGCTGAGTGCCCTTACTATGCAATCGTATAAAGCGTTACCATCGCGGTCGAAGCGCGCTGGACCTAATCCGTCACATGAATAGGCGCTAGATATGTATGATGCAAGAATTCTAGATCCCCTCGCTAACGCGGCTTTTCTCCTCTCCAGAGTTATAAAAGCGGCTCCATCTGCGACGGCCGTCCCCTTGGCATATCCTGCGGCTATATTGGTGGCAATCAAGGTAGCTTTTCGGAATTCTTCAGTTGAATCACTGCATCCGCCAGCAATGGCTAAATCGAGTGCACCTCGCTGCATGCGTTTAGCCGCATTAATCACGGCCAAATGTGCACTTAATACTGATGACGTGTAGTTGGAGTTTGGTCCTCTTGCGTCCCACATGAGTGAGCCGTAGCAGAGTACGTTATTTGATAATCCTAGCAAGAGGGTCACTGGCCGAGCGGATCTGCTGGCCTGTCCAAAAACCTTTTCTGAAATATGTCCATGCTCATCACGGGAAGCTTCCAAAGCTTCAAAGTGACCACTATGATCTTGAGGGTTGCGGGGGGACTCACCCGTATAAATGCCCACTCGCTCGGGCGAATAATATTTAGGGTCAAAATTTGAGTCTGTCATTAAACCGCTCAGAGCGGCGAGTCCAATTCCGTCTGCCTGAGAACAGCTACGCAAGTACCGCCGATCCTTGACATGGGAGTCGGGCCGGAAGAGCTTTAAGCTATAGTCATTTTCTGAAGTGGTGACTCTGCCATTCTGCAGTAGATCCCAATGCGCGACGCGGCCGACTGCACCGGCAGTAACTGCTCCAATACCTGTAATGACGATATCGGATGAGCTCATCGTCCGATTCTCCCGGCGATTAGAGCGGTATTTGAACCGCCAAATCCTACAGAATTTGACAGGGCAAAGCGGAAATTTCGCGGCTGCGCTTCGGGGGCAGTCAAGGTAATCAAACAGTCGGTGTCAAATGAAGATATGTTGACGGAAGGAGGTAATGTTTGGTGGCGAAGAGCAAGCAGACAAAAGGCAAATTCTAGCGCACCCGCTGCGGCAATCGTGTGGCCCGTCATGCTTTTAGTTGAACTTACAAGAGTATCCTTGGAAAACGGTCCGAATACTTTACTGATGGCGAGTGACTCAATGCGGTCATTTAACTGAGTAGATGTACCGTGTGCATTGATGTAACCGATATCTGTTGGCTTTAGGTTGGCATCATCAAGTGCCATCTGCATTGCCTCAATAGGTCCGGTTCCTTCATGATGCAAATCAGTAATGCGGTAGGCTGATTCTGTAATGCCGTATCCACAAACTTCACCAAGTATCAGCGCACCGCGTTTGCATGCATGATCGTATTCTTCAAACACCAAAACGCAAGCACCTTCGCCGAATACAAAGCCATCACGATTTCGGTCAAACGGTCGTGAAGCCGTTTTTGGGTCGTCGTTTCTCTTTGACAGCGCGCCCAGCAGAGCGAATCCTGCTGCATAAAAAGGGCTGATCATGGAGTCTGCGCCACCGGTGACGACCAAATCTGCATCCCCATAGGCGATGCTTTCAAATGCCTCACCTAAAGCCTGGCCCGACGATGCACAGGCAGTATGTACTGTGCTGATGCCGCCACGGGCACCTACCATACGAGCAATGATCGAGCTGATTTGGTCAGGAAGGATTCGGGCATTGTTGAGTGATTCTTCGAGAGATAATTTTTTAGGGAAAAAAACTTTCTCGTACCAATCAATATTTGGACTGGGCAGTCCCATGCCAAAACAAACTTGAATCCGGTTTGGATTTGTTGTTTCCGGTCTGCTACTACCTAGAAGTCCAGATTGTTCCAGGGCCTCTTCCGCAGCATTAACCGCAAACTCAGCACATTCACAAAGGTAGGCGTCCTCACCATCCTTTAAAAGCTTTCGGCTTAATGAAAAATCAGTGACCTGATAAGCAATCCTGTTCGGGAATTCGGAAGCATCAAAATATTGAATTGGGCTAGCAGGCGTGCGACCGTTAACGATTCCGTCCCAGGTGATATCCATCGAATGACCAAGCGGGGTGATGGCACCGATTCCGGTTACCACTACACGCCGTTTTGGCGGTTTCTTGTCCTGCGACTTTAGGTTGGGGTAACCCTTCATCCTAGAACCTTATCAACATGGACCGGACTCAAATTGTTCGATCGCATCGCCTAGGGACTTGACTTCAATTAGGTGAGAACTGGGCTAGCTTCACTGTTCGCAGGTGCAGCTAATTGAGCCCCTGTAGGCAAGTTCTGCTCGACCATGCGGATAAATGTCTCGACAGTGAAAATGCTGGGGATCTCACGAAGGTGTAGTCCGGGTTTGAACGCACTCGCATCTAGTTCGGGCATCATTTTACGTAGATTAGCTAGTCCCTCGGTGGTCAGGCGACCGCCGACTGAAAACTCTTCTTCGGTGAGATCGCCGCGTGCTTTTTGCTCAGTCTCGCCCCGAGGCAGCTTGATATTGAACTCTTTTTCCAGGCGAAACATAATGTCAAGGAAATCGATACTTTCTGCGCCGAGGTCGGCCATCACAACTGCTGAAGGCACAGCCTTGTCTAAGTCAACAAATAGAACATCGGCTATCACTGCTCTGACTCGTTCTGCGGTACTCATGTGACATGCTCCCCTGTGGTAAAGCTGTGTTTAAAAATTGTCTGTCTAACGTTCCGGCTCAATGGGGTGATTATAGGTAAACGATTGTTATTATTGGATTTCGTAACAATTTATTTTGTGTTTATGCAGTTTTCTGAGTTTGCCTGAGTCGGCTTAAAGATGAGTCCGTATGGAGGTAATTTATAGCAACATTAATTTATTTATCAATAGTAAATTTGTTTATAAATAAATTTAATCTATACATATAAATATCTGGAGTTTTTGGATAAAAATATTAAAAATAATGATAACCGGCTGTAGTCGGCCGATCAGAGTCCTAACGCAGATCCGATAAATGTGCGCAAAAGCGGTAGTTCGTGCCGGTCGTCAATGGTGTGGTCTTTGGCAAAGGCGTGGAATTCAAGCGGCCAGCCTGCATTCTTTAGTGTCATCATCTGCTGCTTAGTGCGAGCAAAGTCCAGTACCGAGTCCTGGTGCCCGTGAGTGATCAACCAGCGCGTTTTCTGGCTTGTAGGTGTGCGCTCTGCAATGAGTGCATCTGGATTAAGGCAGTAGCCTGAGATTCCGATGAAAGCTGCTAGCTGCCGCGGTGTCCGAGCTCCCCACTCCAATGCCATCAGACACCCTTGGGAAAAGCCGAGCAAAGCTGTATCACCGCTTGCGATTCCTTGCGTCTCGAGTTCGCAAAACAGCTGATCTAAAAGGAGACGCGAGCGATCGACTCCGGGCTTTTGGTCCGGCGGCAAGCCGTACCAGCTGTAGCCTGTGTAGTATGGGTCAGGAGCATTCACTAGGAGATAGTTGATATCCAAGCCGAGGGCATCGGGTAGCCAGCGAAAGCCTTCGAGCGAGTCGCCTCGCCCGTGGAGCACGACCAAGAACTTTTTAGAATGCCTAGAAGCTACTAATTCCGATGTCAAAGTCGTGCGCATGGTTCTTCAACTCGCGAAGCATTTGTTGGTCTAAAGTACCGTCGACCATTTTGACTCATCGAAGCCAACTGCCGCGGGCCGGCCATCAATCACAAGGAACGGTCGCTTGATCAGTTTTCCGTGTTTCGCTAACAGGTCTAGGGCGGCCTCGACCGAGAGTTTTGGCAACTCATCTTTGAGATTCATGTCCCGGTACATCTGGCCCGAAGTATTGAAGAGGCTCTGCAGTTTACCCGCTACCTGTGCCAGCATCGCGGTGAGTTCGGTTTTCGTAGGCGGTGCCACCGTAATATCAACTGATTGGAAAGTACGCCCTCTTTGCTGCAGAAATTTCTCTGCCTTTCGGCAGGTGGAACACTTAGGATAGCCGTATAACTTGATCGCCATGCCTGTTCCTTAAGCCGTCACGAAGGCGTGATAAAGAGTGTTTACTGACTTCTCGTAATCTTCCGGAGCTACCCCAACAATAATATTGAGTTCGCTGGCTCCTTGGTTGATTAAGCGGACATTCACGTTAGCATCTCGTAATGCCACAAAAACCTTGGCGGCTATTCCGATCGTCTTTGCCATCCCTTCTCCAACCACTGCGATCAGAGCAATTTGTTTTTCCAGTTCGAGACGGTCAGGTTTTAGAGTATTGCGGATCTCCTCAAGAACCTGCTCGATATTGCCCTCGACTTGCTGCGCCTCCATAATGACGCTCATGCTATCGATCGCTGAAGGACAATGCTCGAAGCTGATGCCGTAACGTTCAAGTATGCCGAGCAGTCGGCTCGCGAAGCCAACTTCTTTATTCATGAGATTTTTTTCAATATTAATCATGACGAAGTTTTTCTTGCCGGCAATCCCAGCAATCTCCGTTGATTTTTCCACTTCTGCACTGAGTGTATTTACGATTCGAGTGCCAAGGTGACTGGGAGCATTGGTGTTCTTAATACAGATGGGAATACCCGCCTGCCGGACAGGTGCGATTGCCTCGTCGTGTAGCACCGTGGCGCCCATGTAGGAAAGTTCGCGGATTTCAGCGTAGGTTGCCTCTTCCATAGGCTTAGCACCGGGAACGATGCGTGGATCGGCCATCAAAAGACCCGACACGTCGGTCCAATTTTCATAAACCTCCGCCTGAACAGCCCGCGCCACAATAGCTCCAGTTATGTCTGAACCACCGCGTGAAAAAGTTTTGATCTCACCCTTGACGTCGCGCCCATAAAATCCTGGTACAACGTAGCGTCGGTCAGTTTTGGCCATCCGCTCACCGAGCAAGCGGTAAGTGTCTTCATGAACACCGCCATTGGCTGTGAGCAGAATAAACTCCGCAGGTTCGATAAACTCTGCATCCAAATAAGCCGCCATAATTAGGCCATTCAAATATTCGCCGCGCGAAGCGATAAAGTCCCGGCTCACTCCCCGCAGAATATCGCGCCGTAGCTGCTCTAGGTGGGTCGTCATATTAGCTTGGACACCAAGCTCGCGCTCTATCTCAAGAAAACGTGCCCGCAATGGTTCAAATATTGGACTGAAGTCGGTCGCAACTTCCACACTTTGCCTACACAGATAAAGGAGATCGGTGAGTTTGGCATCCGTTGCAGACCGCTTCCCAGGTGCTGATGGTACGACGATAGAGCGACGCGAATCAGCCTCGATTATGGCCCGAACTTTTTTAAACTGGTTAGCATCGGCCAAACTAGTGCCGCCAAATTTGCACACGATACGGGACATGAATCTCACCTTTCTTCCGCAGGAAGCGACTGCTGTTGGTATCTTAAAGTAGGCCACATACCAGAATGCAGGCCATTAGACTTCTGCTTATGCAGCGTTCAAATTCAGGAGCATACTTTTGGACCGGCGAGGACTCTAAGTCAATGCCTCTCTGTGCGGCTTTTTTGAAAATTATTCAAATATAATGACATGTTATGTAAATTGTTAGCAAAAGAAATGGTAATAAGGTCCTTAAGTTACCATAACCATTGACGCATATGGCTATCGTACAAACCGGCTGAAAGGCGTGCTTTCGGCTCTATCAAATAAGTGTTTTAACCATTGAGGGACTCCGATAGTGCACAGTTTTAGTTGTGTACACTCAATCAACCATCACATGCAGGAAGCTAACATGCTCCAAAGTGAACTTTTGTACGAGTTGGATGGTTTTCAGATCGCTCTGGGACTATTTGTGGCACTAATCGGAGCCTCTTTTTTAGGGTTTCGGATGGGGAGATATTTTGCGCGGCGGGGCCGGGCTGCCTTGCAGGCTCAGGTCCAAACCATCGAAGCTGCCATGTTAACGCTGCTCGGATTGCTTCTGGCTTTTACCTTCTCTATCGCTGCATCCCGGTTTGATTCTCGCAAGCAGGTGTGTGTGCAAGAAGCCAATGCAATTGGCACTACATATCTGAGAACTAGTCTCATGCCTCGCTCCGAATCGGTAACCCAACTTCGGGGACTTCTGCGGCAGTATGTAGATTTGCGCATTGATGTGTACACGCACTATTTGACTCCAGAGGCGCGGAAGGTACAGAGGCAAAGCATGAGCGACCTGCAGCGAGACATGTGGAGTATCGTTGCGGCAAGCAGTCGTGATCAACCGATGAACGTTGCTGTGACGCTGATTGTGCGTGCTATGAATGACCTGATCGACTTGGCTGAAACACAGTCGGCACTATTTGAAAATCACGTACCAGAGAATATTTTGATATTTCTTTTTGCTCTGGCAATTGTCGTCATTAGTGTAGTTTCGTACATGAACGGTCTTAGTTTGGACCGGCAGCCCAGCCTTATGTTCTTACTAGCAGGCATCGTAGCGATGACCATCTTTCTGCTGATTGATTTAGACCGTCCTCTTCGTGGTCTGATTCGAGTGGCTCCGGCCAGTATGCAGCGTGCTAAAGCCGCCATGATCGTCGAGGATAGATTATGATGGAGATAACGGCCGGACCTTTGGATTAGTTATTGGTTTGGGAAGTGTACAGGTCATTTAGATTGTGGATGGTACCCAAGTGCGCAATGCTCAAGACTCTAGCTCAGACATCGGTGTGAGATTCGCTCCGCTTTTGATTGCATCAGGAATCGGGCTTTGGACTGCTTGCAGTGCGCTTTTTGCTCCGGCTTTGGTAAAGATACCGCCGCTCTCTTTATTTGCGGTTATTTTGCTAATCACAGTTTTGCCTTGTGCATTACTTGTATTGAGACATCGTCGTGAACTTTCTCAGCTCGGCTCGAGAAGCTGGCTGGCGTTGATTGCTGGGTCGTGGAGCGGGCCAGTGCTTGGCATGCTTTGCTTTAGGTATGCTGCTGCGGGACAAAGCAACCTGACCGCAACAGTATTGGTTAAAACTTTGCAGCCTTTAATCGTTTTGGCACTGGCTTATCTAAGTTTGCGTGAGAAGCCAAACTTACGAGTTTGGTTAGCCATCGTTTTGACAATATCTGGAACTTATTTGGTGTCTTTTGGATTTACTCCTGTTTCAAATGAACAAGGTGTCTTCGATGTCACACCCATCGCATACGGTGTCTTAGCAACCATCCTCGGAGCCTTGAGCACCGTCGGCAATCGGGCAGTGGCCCGTTCATTGAGCTCTATTTTGTTGACGTCGCTACGCTGCTTGGTGTCTGCAGCCCTGGTCATTCCTCTGGCGATGTTTCTGGAGCCTAATGATTTTCAATTTGGAAATATCGTGGGCACTTTTGGCAACGGCTGGTTGGGTTTTGTGATGGTAAGCCTGATAGCCTCCCTTTTCGGTTCTGTACTTTACTACCGTGGGCTCAAGAATACTGCGGCCGTCGGAGCGGCAATTGCCGAATCTGTCGCGCCACTCACCGCCTACGTCGTTACTTGGGTCGGACTTGGTGCTACTGCGTCCAATGGTCAACTACTAGGCGTGGGCTCGATTTTTCTAGCGATACTGATTGTGCAGCCGCGTGATCTCTCCCGGTCCGTGGCTGTTTAGTCGAATTCCATCAGTAGGTAGGCAATCGTCATTTGGGGTCCTCGTCGCGGACATTCGCAAGACGTTGATTGTATTGATATTATTTTGTATATGAATTTTCTTCTCAAGAAATGTCTAAATAATCCGAACCATTTCTCAAATAGGAGAGACTGCCGAACTAATCGGCTCCCAGGAGTTGGAATGGTCGCTAACACCAAAGCTAAAATGCTGCATGGCACGAACAGATTAATGTTTGTCCTACTGGGTTTTCTTGCTCCTACTCAGGGAACTAGTGACCATGCAATAGCTAGCCCGGTAGTGGCGTCGAATTTCACCTACTCCGGCCGCCTTGCGCAAGGGAACGGTGCACCTGTCGAGGGGCCGATCGATGTGCAAATCAACTTCTATAGTACTTCTGTCGATGGCACTCCGCTCGGCGCTTCGCCATATTTTTTTTCCGCCGTCAAGCTCGACGACGGGCAGTTCCAGATTGCGATTCCATTAACGGGTAGCGATGCGTCTGCGATCTTCCCTGAGACAGGTGCCGATACTTTTATCGAGGTGACCAACGCGACCGATCGCAAGACTTATCCTCGGCAACGCTTCTCCGTTGTTCCCTATGCCTTAAAGGTACCAGTCGACGGGCGGACACTGGCGTTTGATGGCAACGGTCAGTTAGCGGTCAAAGATCTAGCGGTCACTAAAATCACTGGGCTGACGGAGGCTCTCTCTAATAAAATTGCCGTCAACCAGGCCCTGGTCGGGGACGTAACGGGCACCTTCAGTGCCAATGTGGTGTCCAAGCTGCGCGGCCAGGACGTCAGTACTACGGCGCCAAATTCGGGCGAAGTTCTCACCTTTGTTGATGGCAAATGGACGCCTCAAAGTCTCGGTACACTTAGCGTCGGTACGGTCACAAGCGTGCATGTGGAACCGCCGATGGCAATTACTGACCCATCTACGTCCCCAAAGCTAATCCTTACTGCCGCTAACGGGGTGGCTAGCGGTTATCTTTCAAGTGCTGATTGGCTGACATTCAACAGCAAACAAGATTTCCTCGGGTATTCGCCGCTAAACCAGGCGGGTGGAACCATGACAGGTACCCTCAACATGGGGGGGAAGAGACTAACCAACTTGCCGGCGCCCGTCGCGGCATCGGACGCAGTGACCAAACTTTATGCTGATGCAACACTCCTACACCGAGACGGCTCAGTAGCTCTGAGCGGCCCTTGGGCAGTGGGGGACGATCTCACTAATGTTGGTAATATTAACCTAAGTACTCAAAAGACATTAGGCCTCGGCACTTACGATGCCGATGCCGAAGCTATTTTGTTGGCTAGCCTCAAAGAGGACGACCAGGGTAAGACCTGGTTCAGTAGTGCTGCCGGTGAAATTAAATATTGGGACGGGCACTCAGCTAAATCGATTGGTGTGGCGCTCACTGGAGTGATGAGGCTGAACGGCCAAGGTGGCAACGATCAAACCTTAGCTAAACCGGGAACGACTGGCATCGACCCGAACTGGATTTCAGATAGTAACACTCATACTCTGCAGATACCTCTGGCTCTTAACTCTGGCGTCACTGCAGGATTAATATCGAATGCTGAGTACACGACTTTCCAGAATAAAGTGAACATCGCCGGTGACACAATGACTGGGATGCTGGTACTCCCTGCAAATGCTTTAATTGCTGGCGATAAGCAGTTGGTCTTGGCTAACAGTAATGTCGGTATCGGGACGACTGGGCCAGATTCTCCGTTGCATATTGTCGGGGAAAATACAGCAGCGCACCTTAAAGTTTCTGCCGGCTCTGGTGCCAAATCCGGTGCTAAAATGACCCTAGATAGCCGTGCACAGTCCGGTGGCATCGAATGGTCACTGTCATCATCCGCCGGTGATGCTAGCGAAGGAGTCGGCAAACTTTTGTTTATCAATGAGAGTAGTGGCGGTGTGCCCGTTGTCTTTACCTCCGAAGGTAATATCGGAATCGGTACAATGTCTCCGGCCTATGCATTGGATGTGGCAGGGACTATCCGCGCGACTAATTTCATTGGTGCGACCAGTTCTAACTGGAACAATCAAGGTATTAACTCGTTGCTCTATTTGGGTGTCGGCACCACGTCGCCATCCGCAGATATCAGCCTCGGTGGTAACCAGGCGCGCACGATCCAAGTCGACCGCAATACTGACACGGCTGCAGGTGCGAATTTAAACGTAGCAGCCGGTGGCGCTACTGCAGGCAGTACCGATCTCAACGGTGGTAGCTTGGCCCTTTCGTCTGGTTATGCGACTGGCACGGGGTCGTCTTCAATCATCTTTTCGACAGCAACTGGCGGCTCTTCGGGCGCGACTGATGCAGTGCCAACCGCGAAGATGACCATCACCGGCAGTGGCAATGTCGGAATCGGGACCACTGGGCCAAACTCCATCTTAGATATCAATGGCGCATTCACCCAGCGTGGCATGACAGCGCCTGCTCTGAGTCCAGCAGGTCAAAGTCGCATGTACTTTGACTCGGCGCAAAATAGGCTATATCTATCGGAGCACGGCGGTAGTTATTTCAAAGTCCTGACAGAATCGAGCAATACGACCAATCTGATTGGGTTGGCTCCGTTGGGCGTCAATGGCAACACCCTTACACTCAGTACTGTTCCAGTTGGGCAGGGGGGTACGGGGCTAACGATGGCCGCGGCAAATGGAGTCACCTATGGTAATGGAAGCGGTGCTTTTGGTGTGACCGCTGCTGGCACACAGTATCAAGTGTTGCAAGCAGGGTCTGGTGGCACACCTACCTTCGGTGCTGTCAACCTAGCGTCCACTTCTGCGGTGAACGGCACGTTGCCAGTAACCAACGGTGGTACAGGTGCTGCGGCGTTTACATCGAACGGTGTGATGCTCGGTAACGGCACGAGTAATTTAAGCAGCACGGCTTCAGGGACTAGCGCACAGGTGTTGCGGATACCCACCAGCGGCACGCTTCCGTCGTTCGGACCGATCGATTTAACCCAAACGAACAGCGCGGTGAGCGGTGCTCTACCAGTCGCCAATGGTGGTACCGGCACGACAGCGGCTCCAAGCAATGGTCAGTTGCATATCGGTAACGGTACTAGCTTTGCTTTGACGACCTTGAGTCAAGGTACAACGGCAGGTGTCACAATCACCAACGGTGCTGGATCGATTACTCTCGATACGGCACAAGATATTCGCAGCAGTGCATCGCCGACATTTAATAGTCTGAACGCCAATAATTTAATTTCGCCTACAGTCATTGCCGGATCAAGCGAAGCAACAGCTACTGCGGTGGGGGGCACAGTCCGCACGGCTAACGTCACCGGAACTGATAAACAGGGTAGGGATCTCACTATTACTGCAGGTAATGGAACTGGTACCGGTGGATCGGGTAACATTTTATTCCAGACGGCGTCTACTGCAGGCACGAGTGCCACTGCTAATGCGATGGCGACTCGCATGGCGATAACAGCGAGCGGGAACCTTGGTGTCGGTGTCAGCAATCCTACTAGTAAGTTACAGGTCAGTGGCCAGGCTGCCAGCGGTTATGCTAGTTCTTCATCTGCCACGATCGATTGGAACTCTGGTAATATTCAAAGTACCACTGCCGCCGCGGGAACAATTACGATGACCAACATGGTGGACGGTGCGGGGTACACGCTGATTCTAAATAACACCAGCGGTGGATCCTATAGTTTGGCCGCTACCGGATTAACGTTTAGATGCAGTCCTGCTTGCCCAGTGACGGTGACTGCTGGCAGTGACTCAGTGATTGCCATGGTCAAGGGAGGCTCGACGGTTTGGGTGGGCTGGACCAAAGGCTATCAGTGATCGCCCCTCCTTTGCGCAGCTAATTTATCTATAGGTTGTTGGTACTTATAAGGCGGTGTTACATTTGTTATACATATAGCATCGGTGCTAAGTTGCGCAGGGTAATGTCATGATAAACCGTATATTATTGTTCATTACAGCGCTCCTGCTGGCGGAGGCACCGATCGCATCGGGGCAGGTTGGATATTCGCCTTTTATGCGCGGACCGCAGAACTGCGGTGCTGTTTTTAGTGGCTCCTACGCAACCCGGATCATGTACCAATCGGCGACTGTGTCTGAGCCTGGTGCCTGTGTCAGTGAAACGCAGCAAGCGCTTTGCACAAATGGCACGTTTGGTGCCTATAGTGGCAATTATGCGAATAGCACTTGTACGGCTTCAAGGACTCGCTACAGCACTGCGAGTACCACTTGTCCGATTCCGTGTAGTGCTGAATCGCAGTCTCAGAGCTGCAGCAACGGTAGTTGCACGACTTGGACCGGTAGTTATAGCAATGCGAGTTGCGCGCAGAACTCCACTACAGAGACGATGAATATCTGGGCCCAGAACCCTCACTATACGCCTTATAACTGCAATCCCTATAACTGCAATCCATACGACTGCTCCTACAGTTGTAACTGCGTATGGTGGCCTTTTATTGGCACCGTTTGTAGCACCTGCCCTCAGACCTGCTACAACACTTGCTATAACACCTGCTACAACACTTGCTACAACACCTGTTATAGCACCAGCTACACGTGCGATGCCGCGGGCACGACGAGTCGGACATGCAGTGCGAGCAGCAACGTGGTTGCTGGCTCTTGGAACAGCTGGAGTCCAAACGCAGCCAACTACTATACTAATAATGCATGCATGGTGCGTTACTGAGATTGCAGCCACACAGCCATTAAGTTTTTAGCGATCAGCTGATGCCCTAAATCATTGGGATGCAACTTATCACTGCCCAAGATTAGATCCTGCGTGTCTGGGTCAAAGCTAGATTGATCGACAAAAATTACGCGGTCATCAAAATTGTGCTTGATGGCATCGGCTATGAGGCGATTTGCCTCCAGGGTCAATTCTCCGCTGCTATGATTTGTGGGCGGGTACATAACATATGTAGATTTTTGCATTTTTGTGACGCCATTTACGTAAATAGCGGGTGGTTTTTTTCCAGTTTGACCGATCCAGTCGATGTAAATATAGCGATCAGGAGCGGCATCGCTTTTACTGATCTGCAGCGTATGTGGTCCCGCACCGAGATCACGAAGTTCAATGGCGGAGGAAGCGAAGTTGTTAGCGCATCGTGGCCCGACATTTGCCTCGTAACGTACCGTACCATCTACTTTGAGCTGAATCGTTCCACCCTCATTGCCAAGCACATGTGTGCCGACAGTGATTGAATCACCGTCAAAAGTCACTGTCGCACCAGCACCCGGATCGCCTGTAGCTATGAGTGTTTGGCGATAAAAATCCTTGCCGGCCATAGTCGTCCATTTGCCGGTATATTTTACCGTTGGATCATTTTGATCGATGATCGTGCTTAATCTCAGGTAGGCGATCAAATTCGTGAGTCGATGGACAACTTCTTCTGGCGCAAGGGGGCTTTCCCCGTAACGCCGTAAATCATTAATACCCAGGTTGATCACATGGTTTCGGTAAGGTGATGGAACTTTTATTTGTTGCAGCGGATTATCGCTGAGCAAGCGAAGCCAGGCATCGTGAACAACTGACCCGGGGACACTACGGTTATGAAGTTCAAGATTAAGTTGCTTGGCCGCGATCTCGATAAAGAGATGTTTTTCACCATAGCCGCCACTGCCAAAACTATCTGAGTCTAAGCGCAAATCTTGCGTTCTGACGACTGCGTCTTTAATTCCGGAGCTGCCACTGCCTTGTAACGATGGCACTGTTTTGCATGCACCAGCAAAGGCTGTCAGCAAAGACGTCAAAGCAAGGAACTGAGATGCGCGCACGGACTCTCCTTAACCATGTGTGGTGCAAGTTACTATTTCAAATCATACCCGACAGATGAGTTCGCGACACCTTCTTGTCCACGCTGCGTCGCCGCTGGTGATTAGTTGCGAGAAGGATCCATCTGAGTATAGTATAATGTTTGTGGGTACTTACGGTTGTAATCTGTGGGCTGTATTCTTCGGACTAGGTGACACCTGTGGGGCTTTCTTTAACCGTATACCTCATGGTGCTGCCGGCAGTGTTTCTTGCCGGTGTATTGGACGCTATTGCCGGTGGCGGTGGGTTGCTTTCCGTTCCAGCGTACTTGGCCGCAGGAGTGCCGCCTCATTTAGCACTAGGTACCAATAAATTTTCTGCATTTTTTGGCACAGCAGTTGCTACCGCTCGCTACGTTAAGCACGGAATTGTGGATCTTCGCACAGCCCTAGTCACTGCCGCTTGCGCTGTGCTTGGATCTTTGCTTGGGGCTCGGGCCGTACTTGCTATAGATCCGACGTTTCTAAAGTACGTCTTGTTAGTGGTGATTCCGATCATCACACTGGGCACGCTGCGCAAAACCAGTTTAGGCCAGCTTCAAGAGACGTATCTGATTTCGGGTCGCAGACGGCAAATATTGGTACTCGTCGGCGGTATTTTACTGGGATTTTACGATGGTTTTTTTGGACCAGGCACTGGCAGTTTTCTAATTTTGTTCTTTGTGTGGGCTTTGCGTTATGACTTTGTGAGCGCCAATGGCAATACCAAGGTTGTCAATCTTGCCACGAATATGGCCGCGCTTGTCATGTTTTTGGTTCACGGAAAGGTGAGCTTTGCGCTTGGTATTCCTGCTGCTATCTGCGGCATTTTCGGTAATTGGGTTGGTTCGAAGTTAGTCATTCTTCGAGGGGCGCAGCTCATTCGCCCAGTTTTCCTAAGCGTGTTAGCGCTGCTCCTCGGCAAAATAATTTATGACCTGATGTGAGAAGGTAATCCCAGCGTAATTAATTCCCAGCGTATTCAGGCAGCACGATCTGCTCTGCCTTCGGCGTCGAGAGTCGCCTGCTAATTGCGCCAACGGCAGGACTAGAGGCCAGCCGCAGCATGGTATGGAAAAGCCAAATTCCCGTTTTAGACTTGGGATGCGCGAGTCGGGGAGAACCGGGCGGTAGTTGCTGTGCCTTGTCCACGTATGGTCGCATAAGCTTTTCATAGTTAACGAGGGCCTCGCGGTAATCCGAGCAACGCGCAAGCTCACCGGCGAGGATGTAGGCACCGACAAAGGCGAGGCTAGTCCCCATGCCGCTTATCGGGGATGGGCAGTAGGCTGCGTCGCCAAGCAGTGCGACTCGGCCACGGCTAAAAGTAGGCGCCTTAACTTGGCCGATGGAGTCAAAGTAGACATCAGAAGTCTGGTCCATCGTTGCGAGTATGCGTGAGGCTATCCAACCGGCGTCGCAAAATTTATTGCGAATGATATCTTTTTGTTCGCTCAGAGTTAAAGCTTCATAGCCACAGGGATCAGACAAAAACGATAGCGAGGCTCGCATAGTACCTACATTGTCTGGGCGCAGTAACATGGCGCGGCCGCCTGGAGCATTGTACCAATGAGCCCAGTTACTGTCGGACGCTAGGCGCGGAATCGTTAGATAAGCCATGTAAAGGCCCAGCTCACGGGTTTGGATCTCGCTACCAAAAACTAAATCGCGCGTTCGGCTACGGATCCCGTCGGCCGCTACGACCAAGTCGAATGTTCTCTGCGTGCCGGACTTGAACCTTACTGTAACGGCATCATGACTGTTCTGTAGTTCAGCGATGCTGTCGCCAAAGACATATTCGGTGTCGTCCCTGGTTTGTTCATAAATAATGCGGGCGAGTTCGCCGCGAAGGATTTCAAGCTCAGCGGTAAGTCCGCCGGACTCAGATGTTCCTGCGGCGAACTGAGCGATCTTTCTGCCGCCTCTGTCGATAAAGCGGACACCCTGCTCCCCAGTATTGGCAGCTCGGATGGCCTTTTCAAGACCCATTTTCCTGGCCACGGCTCGTCCCGCTCCGCGTACATCAACGTTTTGGCCGCCGCTGCGCAGCTCACTTGCGCGCTCAACAACCGTGGTGCGAAAACCATATTTGTTTAGCCAGTAGGCGAGTGCCGGGCCGGCGATACTGGCACCGGATATGAGAATGGTTCGTTCGTGCACTTGGGCACCCGTCTATTAAAATAGTTATGGCCCAAGTGCGCTATAGCACGACCTCGATAGGCTGCCAAATCGTTGCTTGTAACCGTATGTTTTAGGGTGCGGACTAACGCTCTCGTAGATCGGGTGGCCCGTACAGCTCGTGAGCAGGGATTGCCTCTTCTGGCTTCGGTACTTGGCACTCTTCTGGTCTGCCAACGCGGGCACGCTCCAAATTATAAGTGCAGAGGCGCCAAACTTTTGCGCTATTTTGAGTCATGCATGTTCGCAGTCTCGGTGACTCACACTCGACGCCGACGACGCACATACTTCCTGCTAGTTCAGCGGGAGGGCCGACAAAGTTTTTTTGAGCACTGGAGAAACCTTCGAGTTTAGTGCGGTTGATTACTTCCGTACCGGCAAGATTGTCGCAGGTTTGCTTGGCTCTAGTCTCAGCTAGCTCATCTGTCGGGGCCTCAGCCATGCAGGTAATTACCACGATGTCGCCGTCACGCTTTAGTCCATCTTGCTTCGCCCAGGCCGGAGCAATGCAGGCCTTTGCCGTCATAGGCTGGCTCAGGCTCCATAACAGCAGTGCGGACTTTATGACTATAGGTGTGCGACGCATCTTTTGGTTTCATCCAATCCCGTCTGTACAGATAGGTGTTCGACCTAAGGTGCGACCGTCTTTAGTTACCGGAGAGCTAAGACTGCCTTGCTGGGTTGGGTAATTGCCAAAGGCATGTCTTTTATTTGAGTGATGTCGGGCCGCTTGAAAATGTCTCGGAGCGAGGGGTAAACCTTAGTTTCTAACGATTGCCACTCTCACTGAATCACTGTTTTTAGCAACGGTACCGAGGATAAAGGCGATAATGTGGTCAGTTATTTTGTATCGATACTGACGGTATTCCACCTCGATGTGGAAATCGGAGTTTAGCTCTAGCTCCTGCTCATCGTTAACCAGGCCAATGGGGAAGTACTCGCCGCTGCTTAATCTTTCACGGACGAGGACAGTGTCGCCATCGCGAAACAGTGATGTGAGGCTGAGGGCGCCTGGAACTTCGGCTATGGATACGGCGACCTGATCCTCGCTAAGGTCAATGGGAACCACTTTCCGCGACGGCAGCTCGGCACTGCCGGTGATGCGTAAACGAATGCGCTGATAGTCATTCGTCGTGCTGCCCGGTAAATCTTCAATCTTTACGACGACGGAGCTTACCGGCGTATCGGTGATGATAGGTGAATCAGTCAGAGCGACCGCGGTAGACGAGATGCTGGTAGTAAACAAAGTGACTGCTAGTGCGAGGCTTTGAGCGAAGCGATTGTTGAAAGAGAGGGTCATGGGTCACCTCTTTTGTGAGTTTTCATACAGTTCATAATTAATACATATTTTTTTATAAAAAGTATATATTTTTATTATAATAATAAAAATTATTAATAATATATTAAAATTGTTGATTTTTTCGTCTGCTGTCCTCGGCGTGGAGATATGGGGGCGAAACCGCCAGGAGCGACTTGAAGCAGCCTAATTTTATGTCGACGTGGGTATTTAGGATACACGGCCGGTGGCCCCTGCTCCGAGGGATATGCTAGAGTTTGGAAAAATCTGCAGTTAAAGGGTGGTCATGCGAAGCTCGGTCGTTGTCAGGGTTGAGGTCTGTCTAGCCCTTATTTGTTTCAGTGCCTGCGTTAACGACCGTGCGGTCGAGGACGAGGTCCTAGTCCGTAAAGACCGTTGCAGTTACCTCGTTAAGCAGGTGGCGTGGGCTGATCCGATAGGTACTCTCGACCATATATCTGAGCTGTTCGAAATCGGCTGTTATCAGGAGACTATTGATCTCGGCGAACGTGCGCGATCCGCCTACAGTCACAAAGAGTTTTCTCTGATCAAAGAGTCTGTCGAACTGTTTATACCCGAGGGCACAGTCACGGATTATGTGCTTGAGAGCTACGAACGGGGGTATCTCTCGTTCATCCTGACGCTGTCGTACATCAAACTCAATCGGTTCGACAGCGTCTCGGTTGAGCTCAACCGTTTCTACCATGAAGAAGTGGCAGCGACCTACAATCAAGGACAGGATGCTGTTAATGCGCTGCTGCAGGCTGCGCTGTGGGATAATTTTCCACGCGATGGTTATTCGTCACGCCCATTTTGGCTGTGGCTGTCCAAGTCGGATCAGATCGGAGTAGAACTCCAGGCTTTCGCTTCTAATCGAATCAAGAATATTGATTCCGGCAAAGCCAGCCCAAAATGGTCGATAGCAGGAATCGGGCATTTTCCCGAGCTAACATGGTCTCTAGATTTTGTCGACGCAAGCCACGGATATTTCGGCGTCGAGCCTAAAACCCGCTTTCCCACCAGTTGTAGCGACCAACATACCATGGTAATGCCGACCAACAGCTGGCTTCACAAGATAGGTATTAGGCACAGTCATAGCTATCATCCACTCGTTAACGCTAAAACCTGGATACGGCTGCCTGTCGGTCTAGTGTATGGGATATCGACGGCCGTCTCTGGCGCCGGTATTGTGATCGGGGGTTGCAGTGCGGCGATGGGACTCAGAGACTCCGGACCGCTTTGCGGTCTGAGTATCGAGGGTGGCTTCGCCCTCATGGCTAAGAGTGGCGATGTCGTTCGAGCTACACTCCGGCCGGATCTGCGCCACTGGCGCCGATTGCCCGAGGCTATTTTGCTCCACGACGCGGCCGAATCAGGTGACTCTCCATGTGCGAGGAGCGTGGCTTTAAAAGAGGTGATGCCACTGCTCTGAGAGTGACGTGCGATGAGTTTCGTCCACGCGTTTTAAGGCTTTACCACAGGTAGACCGGCATTCTTCCAGGAGCTGAAACCGCCCATATTCCATGTCTTGAAGCCTTTGGCGTCGAGCATTTTAGCAAACTTTCCGGCTCGGCCACCGACAGCGCAATAGACAATGACCTCCTTTTTCGGATCAAGGTCCTTGAGTACTTTTTGAAAGTGCTCATTTTGGCTCTTGATGTCGGACGTCGCGAGCCAGATCGCTGGTTCGGCTTTGCCTTCTTTGACTTCCTCAGCTTCCCGCACGTCGATGATCACAGCCGTTCCGGCCTTGACTCTGGCCGCGGCGGCTTGAGCCTCGATCGAGCCAACGGCCCACACGGTCTGTGTCATGGGTAGCAGCCCAAAGATTACAAAAGCGATGGCGCGAAGGTGTTTGGTGCGGTTCATGAGATGTTCCTTAGGTGAATGTGAATTATCAACTTACGCGGTGCGGTCCGCATCTGCTTAGTGCCACCTATAGCATATTCTGTCCTTTGCGGCGCCATGGTCGTCGTTTATTGCGCATTAGCCACTCGGCAGTATCGCGAGAGGCTAGAGATAGCATGGTCGGCAAAGTGTCTAAAAGGTGCCTTATAGGAGTCCACCCGATGACTTGTTCTGTGCGGGATAAATCAAACTCGAAATGTTCTTCGGCAAATCTGATCATCCATGGCTGCACAAAATTGTCTTTACTGACAAGGCCGATGACTCGGGCTCCTAGCTTTGCTAAAGCAGGCGGAACTTTCAGTTTTGGTACGGAGCTGCGGCGGAATGCGGTACAAGCAGCGGTAAAGATCTTTTGATTGGTTACTGGCGATGTCTCGCCAATTAGCAGCCGATGGACCGTTCGAGACTTGGGGTAGCTTGCCTGTAACGCACAACGAAAAGCTCGAGTTACATCGTCGACATGGACATAGGTTAGGCCTCGGTCAGTGCGACCGGGGTAAAACCAACTCTGAATACTTCCTCGGCGAATACGCTCGATGGACTGATATAGAGGCACTAGTTCGCAAAAGTCTGAGTAGACTCCTGCGAGCACTAACTCAACTACTGGTTGAGCGACCGCGGCAGATCGCAAGGCTTTCTCACCGCGCACTTTCGAGGCAGGGTACTGCCAAGCTTCGGAGCTTGGTGACTCCGGCGTTTGCTTGATGCCAGGCACGGTGGGTGCCAACGCCGCCATGCTCGATGCGAATACAAAGGGCGCGTCAGGCTTGGCGCTACGTCCAAATGCCTCGGCTAAAGCGGCAACGCTGTCCACTGCTGCTTGGTACCTAGGATGGGGGAGGTTGGAGAAATCGTAGTACCAAGCGAGGTGAATCAAACCGGACAACGGTTTTTGCAAACTGCGAAAGAGACTATCGATCGCTTGGATGTCCGTGACATCCACTTGATGCCATTCTTCGACAGACTGGCTAGAATTTTTACTAGGCGCTGGCAGTAAGTCGACACAGACAAGATCGTATTCCAAATGGAGAGACTCGCGCAGCGCAGTCCCTATAAAGCCTGCCGCCCCAGTGATCATGATGGTCGGTTTGGATTCTAAATCTTTAGGCTGATTACTCATGGGGTAGCCACCTGACAACTGATGCCGCTACCCGGTCAAACAACCAGGGCTGAAGGCGGTTGAAACTTTCAGTCACCTGATTTAGCCGACCAACAACTAGCGGGAACGCAGGTTTTTTCCAACACTGGAAGACCGCATCAGCAATGTCTTCTGGAGCAGCGCGCGGCAGTACAGAATCCAGAGACTCGGACATTTTTGTGTCAGTGAGGCCGGGCAGCACTGCGCTAATTTCCACGTTTTTAAATCCCTCTTCCAGGCGAATTGAGCGCAGCAAATGATAGAAAGCAGCTTTGGATGCTGCATAGGAGGCGTTGTTGGGAAATGGTACTAGGGCAGTGAGAGAGCTTACGGTGATAATTCTACCCCGGGGCAACCTGCTAAACCGTTTCAATGCGTGGCGAAGGAATATAGATGGAGAGTGGTAGTTCAGGTTCATCTCCAGCGTTTGCATAGCGCGGGAGGAATCTAGGAAGGCTTTTCCAGATGAAATTCCTGCATTTAACACGACTCCGCTAATGTTTAGTTTGCGGTCGTTCAGCAGGGAAACGATAGTCTCTTCAGTCTGGTCGAGATCGCTAAGGTCTGCGACTTTGGGAATAAAAAGGTCACCGAGTTCCGACTGCAATTGGTCCAATGCATCGGCGGTCCGCGCGATTCCTACGACTCTAAAACCTTTCTTGCAGAAGTGCCTTGCAGTGGCTTCCCCAATTCCTCGGGATGCGCCAGTCACAATCAAGGTCTCTAGCTTTTTCTTCATGTGTTTCTCCGCTGCAAAGCAAAGTTAGCAGCTTTCTCGCCTGAAAGCATAGCTCCCTGAATCGATGGGTTTTCGAGATAATCACCTGCGTAGATCAGCGCATCTGACTCATATTTTTTGTGCCCAAAGCGAACTGGTAATCGCCGACTTGCGCATCGCGTTCACAAATCAGAAAGTCACGACAGCCTGCGTTCAATAACGCACGACCTGCGGTCAGACCAGCTAGTCCAGCTCCGATGATGACAATCATGCTCGGTCTCCTTGGTGGTCATAGTGGCATTTATCCAAGTAGTTGGGAATGACGGTTGACGAATTGCCAAGTGAGCTGATTAAAAATCTGCTAAATCCCGCTGATTTTTTTGCATGGTGGCTAGAGTCACAGGCCCCAGCCACCTCAACGGACAGCAAAAGTCCCTAGCCAGACTAGGTCTGACTAGGGACTTCTTCAAGGCTCAGATTCGCCACCAATTCCCAAATCGTGTCGGGAATTGGTGTCGATCGCGATCCTAGAGGCGCAATACCCCAGGATCACTGATGTTTAGTGCATCATCCCGCCCATGCCGCCCGCTGGACCGCGGGTGAGTGAGTGTTGGTGGCAACAAGTATCAGTTCGTATTTACGGGTAGTTAGCTCAAAACTTCTGCCGAAAAGTTTTCCGCGTTTGGTACGGAGTGGTATCTCGAAGCATAAAAATTGGGGCGCAACTGGGGCGCGGATGGGGGTGATTACCCCGCTGCCCCCTATGCCGATTAAGCTTAGCCTAGGTTATTGAGTGGATCGCTATCCCTCTTTGAAAAAGGATAATCGACAACTCTGACGTTTCTAATCCCGTAGCCTGGATAGTGGTCAGCCTGAATTTCCGCGACAAACTCAGCCCTTGATAGGACCTTTGATGAATTAAAATCGTAAAAATGCTCATTTACTCCCTTGGTGTCCCTTCTAAGGACGATCACCGAATGATCGCCAGAAGGTTTTGCGGGAACACTGTCAGTAAACTTTCTTGGGTCGTCTAGGCTGATGATCAATTCACCAGATTTCAGGGCTTGTCGTACAAAGTCTGCAAGCTGTTCTCTGGTTTTTGCCTTTGATCCCATTTTACGGCCGACACTGTTGTTCCATAGGTCCATGTTTGTACTTCCGAACGGTGAAAGTATCGATGTCCCTTCATTGAGCCAGCCTAAAATATTTGCCGTTTGTTCGTTATATTCTTGGGTGAAAACTCCACTCACGTATGCATGGCGAAACGCGTCAACGTCGTTATCAACCAATCCTGATGCTGTAGCATCAATTTGACCATTTTCGTCTTTAGGCAGAGGACGAATCTTCGTATCGAAATATATGTAAGCCTCTTTTGTTGCCTCAGACATTAGATTGGGTGGCCACCAATACATGGTTTGTCCTTTCAGAATTGTAAACCGTGAAATAAGACCAGAGGGCTACCGCAAATGATAGCCATCCCATGATAGTGAACGGAAACCCCGCGATTTGTGGAGACATTAAGAGTGACGGTAATAAGAGTAGGTAAACCGTTTTTTTGTGTCTCCAGCCCCATGTTGTAGACGAAAGCCATAGCCCTATGACAAAAAGTACAAAGACCTTTGGAATTTGCTCGATCATAATCCTAAAGGTAAATCTGATATGAGCAACATCAGACTGTGTGGTGAAGAGAAACCACTCGTAGGTGAGATAGCAGCTAAATATCTTAGCTAACCATCTATGCAGCTTACTCGGGTTGAACAGTTTAGCCATTATTAGTCGTGCTGATTGCTTGTCTGTAAACACAAACATATCGTCCACCATTTAAAATGGATATGATTTGACTCAGTATCGGTGAAATCCAGCATATGATTTCTGCCATCACTTTCCCCTCAACTCCAAGTCCTCAAACGACTAGAGCATTGGGTGTGGTTCGTCGTCTGTGATGATCAGTTCCTTACCAGTAAAGTTGGATCAGCGGTGAAAATTCCAGTCACCGCGCCACAGACTTTGCAGGAAAAGCTCCCATGGCCATACCTCGATACCACCGATTGAGCGCTTTTTAGTGTCTTGACTGATCACAATGTGGCGTTCAAAAATCTGCTCTTCGGCCAGTGCGAGTAGTCCTTTTAAATGTTTGTCTTTGACTTGATCAGTAGCCTTGATTTCTACCGCAATACTCGTTCCGATCACCAGATCAACTTCAAAGCCTGAGAGACTTCGCCAATAGGCGCACTCCATTTCTTTGTCGCTGTACGAAATATATGCCCGCACTTCGTTGATGATGAACTGCTCGAAGTATGTGCCAAATGCCGGGTGATCTTTGTCGACATCTCCATGTCTGGCTAGGTATTTGGCCACACCTATATCGAAAAAATAAAACTTGGACCTTTTTTGGGCAGCTCGTTTTTTCGAGCGGGTAAATGCCGGCAGTCTGTAGCCAACGAGTGTATCTTCGAGAATCTCTATATAGGATCGAATCGTTTGGTCGCTCACGCCGCAGTCTTGAGCTATGGAGCTGTAGTTCAACTCACATCCATTGGTCTTACCCATCACATCGAGAAAGGTACTAAACGCCCTCAGGTTGCGTACCAAAGCTTCATCCTGAATTTCGTATTTTAAATAGGTCTGACAATAAGCTTTGAGCTCTTTTTCGGGCTGTTTGCTGAGGTAAATGGATGGCAGTCCACCGCTTCGCAGATAGCGCATCAAATCGAAATCATCAATCTCCGCAGACACGAGAGGAAACATATGCTTCGTCCAAACCCGTCCGCCGAGTAGATTGGTGCCTCTGCGCTTTAGCTTCCGCGCACTGCTGCCGGTCAGGAGAAATGTCCAACGCCCAGACTTCAACAGGCGTTGGACTTCATCGAGCAATGCGGGAAGCTTCTGGATCTCATCGATAACGACGACCTTGGCTTGACTGTGTTCCAGCTCTTCGCCAAGAGCTTTGGGACGGCGAAGGAAGGTGGTAAACCGATCTGAATCTAACAGATCGATCACATATGCATCTGGAAGTTGCTGCTCAATTGCTGTGGACTTACCGACCTGGCGCGGTCCAAAAAGAAAATGGGATTTCTGAGACAGAATATTATTCAATTGAATCAATCGTTTATATATCACCGAAGCTGTACCTCGAAATTTCATGATATTTCGAAGTATAGCTTCGATGACCTATAAATTCTAGCGCCACGTAATGTTTTATAGCCGGGCTTGTTTGGTAGGGAGTGGTATCTGGAAGCATAAAAATTGGGGCTGAGTTGGGGCGCGAGCCTTAATCTGGCCGTGGTTTTGGGTGGTGGACCGAAGGGCCTAGGCGTTCATTGGTTGTCATGTGTCTCCTAGGCGGCGCGAGGCCCCTGAGAACGGCCTTGTCACATTAGCTCTCTATGGCGATTAAGCTTAGCATGGGTTGTTGAGTGCTCACTCAATAGCCCACCCATTTACACCCATTTCGTCCTAGTAAAATGGGTGTAAATGGGTGTATCATTGGGTCATGATACGAACCGATACCCTACATATCACGCTGGAGATTTTGGGCCTAATCGCCCGAATTGACGAGTTTAAGGGCGCATGGCGCGCTCTTGGCATGCTCGCTCCAGATCGACTGTTGGCTCTGCGGAGGGTAGCCACCATTGAGAGCATCGGCTCCTCCACCCGCATAGAGGGTAGCAGGCTCAGCGACCTGGAGGTCGGACGCCTGCTGTCCAACCTAGCCATCCAGAAATTCGAGAGCCGCGACGAGCAGGAGGTTGCTGGCTACGCCAGGTTGATGGATTTGGTCTTTGCATCGTGGCAGGATTTCCCATTCAATGAAAACCATCTTAAGCAGATGCACCAGATTCTGCTGGAGCACAGCCATAAGGACGAATGGCACCGGGGCAACTACAAGACCAGCTCCAACAGCGTAGCGGCCTTCGACGAGAACGGCGTGCAGATTGGCGTCGTGTTCGAGACGGCGACGCCGTTCGACACGCCGCGCTTGATGTCCGAGTTGGTAGGATGGGTAAGTGACGAACGTAAGACGACGCGACTTCACCCGCTACTTGTCATCGCTATCTTCGTGGTCGTTTTTCTGGAAATCCATCCATTTCAGGATGGCAATGGACGCCTCAGTCGTGTTCTGACGACGTTGCTGCTGCTCCAAGCAGGCTACGCCTACGTGCCGTATACCTCGCTAGAGAGCGTGATAGAGGCGAACAAAGAAGGCTATTACCTCGCCCTACGGCAAACGCAATGTACGATTCGCAGCGACGCGCCCAACTGGCAGCCATGGCTAATCTTCTTCCTGCGCTCGCTGGTCGAGCAGGTGAGGCGCTTGGAAAAGAAGGTTGAGCGCGAGAAGGTCATTCTGGCCGTGCTGCCAGCGTTGTCATTGCAGATCGTTGAGTTCGTCCGTGAGCACGGGCGCATTACAATGGCGACCGCCATGAAGCTCACTGGGAGCAACCGCAACACGCTTAAGCAGCATTTTCGCGATCTGACAGGGCGTGGGCACCTAGAACAGCACGGTAGCGGGCGCGGCGTGTGGTATAGCCTGAAGTGAGGCATCGTTATCTTCGATCGTATGACTGGACATCGTGATCCCTAATGTAGTGCAGCCTAGTAGGGTCAGCGTCGCTGGCGTCGTTGCAAAGGTTTTTTGACGAAGGTTTGAGTAATAGGTCCTGTTACTTAGTACTTGTAACATCACTACCGCAGAATATAGTCCCTAAGATCTAAAGTGATTGTCTAAAGTAAAGAAAAAAAGTTTGGTATGCGAGAAGATCAATCCCAGTTGAATTTGATCAGTATATTGTCGGTCAACTCTGAAAAAATGCACACTGCTGTGGCGAGAGTCTTCAGTGTGTACCTCACTCACGAATGGTTTGTTTATGGACTAAAGTCTGATGTGCTGAATCCATATACATGGAAGCTACTTTTGACGGTGATGCCGAGAGCATTTCTTTTCTTTGTTTTAGGGCTTTGGCTTTCAACGACTGATTTGGGGAAGCGTTTTAAAAAGACTACCTACATATTGCTGCTTCCGTCACTTTTGATGTCTCCATCAATTGCTGGTTTTCCGTATAGGGTTATGGGCTGGTTGTCGTTTTTTGTGGCTATATGGTCGTACGTTACAATCCATAAATCTGAGGTGAAAATATAAATGCGCTGGTGGCCGCCAAATTTACGTAATGAAGCAGAGATGGAGGCCTACACCGACGACCATTTAACCACCATTTGTGACGGTACGTTGTCAAACAAGGATCGTTTGGAGCTTCTCTATCGTCGCTCTGCCAAAGAGCGACGTGGGCTGACTAAGGATGAGTTCTTTGGTCTGCTGCTGGACGGAAAGTTGACCGTTTAAATGGCACAGAGTGGCTCCAGGCCTCCCCTCAGAGAGTGCCTGGTAACCCACGTTAAAGTTGCTCATGGCAGTCATATCTCGCCTCCCTCTCAGGCCTAACGGCGCGCTCTAGAGGAGAAAAGGGGAGGGCGCGATATGCCTGCAACAAATCAACTTACTAAAAGTGACAAGTTCAAATTTGCACTCGTGCTGCACTTTGAGGGATCAAGTAGTCGCTCGATGCTCATGCGCATGATTAGAGTTGTGGCAACTCTCGTCGCAGCGGCTTGAATCATGCCCGGCGCTTGACCTGCTTTAGCTCAATGTCCACCTTTTTATTGGTGACGGTCACATGGATTTGGTGGCCCACCGGCGAGATCAATATCTGGTCATCTTTTGACTCGTCGACGTCACCGAAGATCGCGCCTAAAAGTTCACCGTTGGGTGAGAGAAAGACCACGCCATCACCTTCCAGGCATTCCTTTGCTAAACCATACGGGCCATCGTACCAGTACACTCCTAGCGGGCCAGATCCACCAAACGAATCAAAGTGAATTTTGGGTTTCGTTTTGCCCTTCATAATTTTAGTCTCACTAAGTTTTTGTGTTTGCTTCTGATCTTATTTGCGGTCGGGTACATCGTCGCAAAGAAGTTGCCGTCAGGCATCACTTTGACTACAGCTAAAATATAATGAGAGGTTTCATACTTGTAGAAGAGGCGGTAGAGCTTAGGATGCTTAGTATCGTCAACAGCTCTAGGAAAAGCATTGGAGGCATACCCACGAAGTGGGCTCTTGCGTGTTCAAACTGATCCTCTGTGACCACGACTAAGTCGCCGGTCACAGCTGTGATCACTGCTTTTACCTTTCGCCTCATGCTGTTCCCTTTGTTATTTCCTCGAAATGGTTCAGACGAATGAAGCGATAGATTTCGTTCAGCGCTTCGTCGCTGAGAACGTATGCCTCTTTTATCGACTCTTTGCTCGAGCCATTTGATATGTCTTGAGCAATCATCAATGCCGTCGTACTTGTCCCGTCAATGCGTACGGCACCGTGACAAATGTCATGGTCGAACACTAGGAATTTGAATCCTTCAATGTTTGCCATGTGCGACCTTT
>JAPLFY010000146.1 GCA_026390435.1 Pseudomonadota bacterium | reverse complement strand
CCGAGGATTCCCTAGGCCCCGGCAACCTTGCGGTCACCAGGGTGGGTTAGCGCCTCACGTCCGAGGCGGAGAATGTTGCGCGCTGCGTTTACGTCACGGTCATGGACCGTTGCGCAGACGCTGCACTGCCACTCTCTTACTTGCAACCCGATCCGCGGATGTGCCGTTAGACACACCGAACACGTCCGGGTGGAGTCCCTTTCATTTATTTCCATCGCCTGTCCCCCAGCTCTCATGGCTTTGTAGGTGACTTGCGTCTTGAACATACCGAGTCCCTGATCCAAGCTTACCGCCGCCATCGTGCGGGAGCGATTCATCAGCTTGCAAGGGACATTTCCGATGTAGATCCTGCGGTACTCCTCAACAAGGCGCGTCGAGGCTTTATGGAGGAAGTCAGCCCTGGCATTCGCTACCTTAGCGTGCAACTTTGCCACCCGCTTGCGCTTCGGCAATGGGCCAAACTTGCGACTCCTCGCCTGACGCCGCCGCGCACTGAGACGCGTCCGCTCGAGCCGGCGAATTTTCACTAAGTATCGCTCACGCAGCCTAGGGCCATCGATTTTGGCACCGCTAGACAATGTCGCCAGAGTCTTAACGCCAGGGTCAATGCCGACCGCGCCCTCCTGACTTTGATACTGGAGGCTGCTGCTCTCGAACGTCAGATTTAGGTACCAGCGGCCCTGAGAGTCCTGGCAAAACGAACCGGTCTTGATCACCGCATCATCCGGCAGGATGCGGGATGCCCAGAATTCGAAAGTCTTCTTGGCATAGCTAACACAGCCGCGTCCACGGCCTCGCTGCTTGCCGCTGAGCGGTCCCGTCCACACTCTAACATCCGCAAATGAGATTTTGACCGCAGATGCTTTGAAGGGAATCCACCCCAGTGCACGCTGTCCACGCCAACGGAGCAATTTTTTGAATTGCTTGCGGCGGCGAGCATACTCTTCTGCCACTGCCTGCACAGTCTGACTGTGGAGTCCCAAGTCTTTGGCCGCTCCAGCGGCCAAATTGCTCAGCTCGAATGCCGATAGAAAATTCGCGATGACTTTTTCACTGCCATCCTGAATCTTGATGATCTTCGCGGAGCGGCGCCTGAGCGCAGTGATCTGTGTTTCTTTGAAAAAATTCCAGCAAAAATTGACTGACTTCGCCATGGCACTCAGCCTTCGCCCGGCGCTGCCACTATCCTTTATGCGAAATCTCCAAGTGGTCAACAATTTAATATCCTGCTGAGATGTTCCGCTGTATGACTATTGGTCTATGGAGACAAAATCAGACATTAGAACCGGTAGACACTGCGTATTCAATCTACATGTGCATTTGGTCTTCGTCACTAAGTATCGCTGCCGAGTATTCACTGCGACGATTCTAAACGACCTACGAGCAAGTTTTAGCAAAGTCTGCAATGACTTCGAAGCGACCTTAGTCGAATGTGATGGCGAGGGCGATCATGTACATCTACTTGTCACTTATCCGCCAAAGGTGGCCATCGCCAAACTAGTGAACAGCCTCAAAGGGGTGTCTTCGCGACTGATTAGGAGCAAAGGCTATCCGAGTGTGGAGCGCGCCTTGTGGGGCGGGAGCCTGTGGTCCCCAAGTTACTTTGCCGCTTCATGCGGCGGCGCTCCTCTATCTATCGTGAGGCAATATATCGAGGCGCAGAAAACACCGCCCTGAACTCGCTAACGCTTCGCGTTAGCTCGGGCTGGTGCCTGATATCCCCGCCATGAATGGCAGGGTTTTACGGCACCAATGATAAAAATATATAAAAGTCAAATTCCCACGTCATCACGACTGCTCCAAAGCCAGCAAAAATGAGTCTTAAAACCGGCGCAGCCTGCGCGACTCCCAAATTGCTGCACAAAATATCGCGCTAAGGTGAAAATATACTCGGGCCAATGCCGGGGCCACGGACATCGCGGATGTATTTGATCTACCAGCATCTAAGTTAGGAACTAGGCTGAAGATCCACTAGGACTTCAGCGCTAAACTGCTATAATCCCCGCAGAGATCGAAACTGTTTACCATTCGGCCAACCCTTCATCGGCGGAGCCGGCCATTATCTGCGAGGGCGCATGCAAGATCAGCAACTCGTCAACCTCTTCAAAGGCCTAGTCATTGATTCCGTGCATCACGCAAATAGCGGGCATCCAGGCGGCCCCATGTCGAGCATGGACTTGGCCTACGTCCTCTACTCCGAGTTTCTGAGCTACGACCCCGACGATCCGAAATGGCTGGGGCGCGACCGTTTCATCTTAAGTGCTGGCCATATGTCTATGCTGCAGTATGCGATGCTTTACGGCGCTGGCTGGCTGAGCATTGATGATTTGAAGGCCTTCCGCCAGTGGCACTCCCGCACCCCTGGTCATCCGGAAAACTTCCAAACTCCTGGCGTGGAATGTACCACCGGTCCACTCGGCCAAGGCTGCGCGATGTCTCTCGGCTTTGCTGTTGCAGCAAGGCATTTGGGAGCAGTGCTAGACCGCGAGTTGTTCAAATACCGCACCTGGGTCCTCTGCAGCGACGGCGACTTGCAAGAGGGTGTGGCACTAGGCGCTGCCTCTCTCGCCGGTCATTTACGCTTAGGCAATCTGACCTGGATTTACGATAAAAATCATATTCAGCTATCCGGCCCGACCAACAAGTGTATCTCCGATGACTACGAGAAGGTGTTTGCCGGCTTCGGCTGGAACGTCATCAGCATCAATGGCCACGACCACGGCCAAATTCGCAACGCTTATAACGAAGCCCGCCAGACGACCGACCGGCCGACAATCATCATCGCCGAAACTATCATCGGCAAAGGCTGTGCTACCCTAGAAAACAGCTCCAAAACACACGGCTCACCGCTGCCTGAGGCAGAGCGTAGCGCTACCAAAGTTAAGTTGGGTATTCCGGCCGGTGAGGAGTTCTATGCCCCGGCTATTCTGCGCTCCCATTTTCAGCGCAATTTTGCTGGGCTGCGTGCCGGAGCAAAGAGCTGGCATGCGCGGCATCAGCAGCTATTGGACCGCGAGAGCAACTTCCGCGAGCGCTGGAATCAGCACTACCAACCCGTCGCAGCGGCCAAACTGTCCGCAGTGCCATGGGCCCTCGACAAAGACATCCCCACACGCAATGCGTTTGGCGATATCATCAAACACTGGGCAGCCGAGCTGCCACAACTCTTCGGCGGCAGTGCGGATCTTGAACCGTCCAACATGACCGGCGCCTTCGCCAAGGCTGTCGGCGACTTTGACCGCGAGAACCACGGCGGCCGCAACCTCAACTTCGGGGTCCGCGAGTTCCCGATGTCGTCGCTGTGTAACGGCATCGCCCTCCACGGCGGACTGGTGCCTTTTGACGCGACTTTCTTAAGTTTTGCCGATTACTCGCGCGCGGCTCTGCGACTTGGCGCCATCCAGCGCACACGTGTGATTCATGAATTCACGCATGACTCGTTTTACCTCGGCGAAGACGGCCCAACTCACCAGCCAGTGGAACAAGTGATGGGCCTGCGCGTCATTCCCGATCTGTATGTGATGCGCCCAGCCGACCCGCAAGAGACGGAAGTGTTGATGCGCAAGGCGCTGGAGCTTGAACTCCCGAGTGCACTCTGTCTCACCCGCCAGAAAGTGCCGTTCCTAAAGCTGCCAAAAGAGACCCTAGCACTGGCAGCACGCGGCGCCTACATCGTGCAAGACACACCAAATGCAAATCTTTTGTTACTCGCCACGGGTAGCGAAGTCGGCCTGGCTTTAGCAGTGGCAGCTCAGCTCAAGGGCCATCGTTGCCGCGTCGTCTCGATGCCATGTTGGGAACTTTTTGCGGCGCAGCCTCGGCAGTATCACGAGGCAATATTGCCCCCCGGCGTGACCCATCGCGTGTCGATAGAAGCAGGGGTGACCCTCGGCTGGGAACGCTTCACGGGCCTTCGTGGCCTAAATATTGGGGTCGATCATTACGGCGCCAGTGCTCCGGCAGAAGTTTTAGCGGAGCGCTACGGCTTCACGCCAACGGCAATATGTGAGAGGATCGCTAAGCATTTTTCCCTTGGAACAATCTGAGACTCGGATGACTCTTAAGACCCCAATTGGAGCCTTAAGACCACTTTAGATAACTTTAGACCCTTTTGACCGAAGGAGCTGATGATGAGTTTGAAGATCAGACGGGCGGCAGTGCTGGGTGCCGGCGTGATGGGAGCGCAGATTGCCGCCCATTTAGCCGCAGCTGGAGTGAAGGTTCACTTGTTGGATCTGGCTGGTAACGAACCGCCGCAAGACAAAAATCTGGCGAAGCTTGTCGGCAAGAACGTCCGCTCGCAGCGAGCGTTCCTCGCGATTGAGAATCTGAAGCAGCTCAAGCCATCCCCGCTCTATACGCCCGGGGTGCTTACCAACATCGTGCCAGGCAACTTCGACGACGACATGTCGGTGCTGGCTGACTGCGACTGGATCCTCGAGGCCGTGGTTGAGCGCCTCGACATCAAACGCAGCATTCACAAGCGCATTGCCGAGTATGCCCGGCCGCACGTGCCCGTGACGACCAATACCTCGGGCATTAGCCTCGAAGACATCGCTAAAGAGCAGCCCGAAGAGTACCAACAGCGGTTCTTCGGCACGCACTTTTTCAATCCGCCGCGCTACATGCGTCTGCTGGAAACAATCCCGCACGCTTGCACCGACGCTAAACTCCAGTCCGCTCTGGAGACATGGATCGTCGAGCGCCTAGGCAAAGGCATCGTCCATGCCAACGACACGGTCAACTTTATCGCTAACCGCATCGGTGTGTTTGCCAGCCAAGCTGTGATCCATCACATGGACGAGCTGAAGCTGAACATCGAAACGGTCGACAATCTGACCGGTCCACTGATTGGTCGCGCCAAGTCCGCAACCCTGCGCACAGCGGACGTGGTCGGTCTCGACACCTTCGCAGCTGTAGCACGCAACACTTACGAAAAGGCGCCAAACGATCCCTACCGTGACTGGCTCCAAACGCCTAAGTGGATGCAAGAGCTGATCGAAACAGGCGCCCTTGGTCAAAAGACCAACAGTGTCGGCTTTTACAAGAAAGACAAGGACGCCAAGGGTAACACCGTGATCCTTGCCTATCGTCCTGAGAGCAAGACTTACGTCGAGCAACAGGTTAAGTCCTTCCCGTGGGAGGCTGATGCCGAAAAAGAACGCGATACTATTAAGCGCATTCAAGTGATCTTGAAGCATAAAGACGAGGGTGCACAGCTCGTTTGGCGCACTCTGCGCGACACGTTTAGCTATGCCTCACTCTTGCTAGAAGACATCGCTAGCGGCAGCGTCCAGTCAGTGGATAATGCGCTGAGCTGGGGCTTCGGCTGGGAAATGGGCCCGTTTGCTCTCTGGCAAGCACTCGGCTATGACGAGGTCCTAGCGCGTCTGACGCAGGAAAAAGTAAAACTACCGACCTGGGCAAAGCCAGGTCTGAAGTTCTACGATCCAGCTCCAGGCAGCAAAGAGTGGGTTGCCTACGGTGGACCAGTTAGCGAACTCAAGGTCCACACTGGCCACGCGAAACTGGTGCCACTGCCACAACCGGATTATGCCTACCACCTGCCATCCCGCGAGAACAAAGAAGACAAGCGCACCGTGCTGTCTAACCGCAGTGCTAGCTTGGTCGACATTGGCGACGGTGTTGCCTGTTTGGTCTTCCACTCCAAGATGAACAGCCTCGACGAAAGCATCACCGAACTGATGCACAAGTCAGTCGCTAAAGTGAAGACCGACTTCGACGCATTGGTCATCGGTAACGATGCGCCAAACTTCTCGGCAGGTGCCAACATCAAGATGATCCTTGATGCGATCCACGCCAAAAAGTGGAGTGATATCGACACCTTCCTGCGCGCCTTCCAAGGCTCACTGCAAGAAGTTAAGTTTGCCCCCTTCCCTACCGTATCGTGTCCTGCTGGACTCGTCCTCGGCGGCGGCTGTGAAGTGACCCTGCACACGACCTTGCGCGTGGCTGCGGCCGAAACCTACGCTGGTTTGGTGGAAGCAGGCGTTGGCCTGATCCCTGCTGGCGGCGGCACTAAAGAGTTGGCACTGCGCGCTTACGAGATCAACAGCTTTGCTGAGAAGGGCGATCCATCAGCATTCCTGCAACGCGCATTTTTGCTGATCGGTATGGCGCGCGTCTCGGCATCCGCCTTCGAAGCGGTGGAGATGGGCCTCCTACCGCAAACGACGCAGATCTCACTGTCGCGCGAGCACATCGTGCACCGGGCGAAACGCGCTGCTTTGACCATGGTGGCTGACGGCTACGTGCCGCGTACGCCAGCGTCGCAGGTGAAAGTCGTCGGCGATCCAGGTATTCAGACGTTCCGCATGGCGCTTTACAACATGGTGGAAGGCCGCCAAATCTCTGCTTACGACGCCGAAGTAGCTACGAAGATGGCAACTGTACTTTGCGGTGGTGAAGTGGACGCAGGGACGACGGTCAACGAGCAGTATTTCCTCGATCTCGAGCGCCGGGTCTTCATCGAGCTGTGTCAACAGCAGCAGACCGCGGACCGTATCGAGCACATGCTCAAGACCGGCAAACCACTACGTAACTAAACCAACGCAAAAGCGCGAATCGGAGGAAAGTCTCGATGAAAACTGCATATATCGTATCCCCGCTGCGTTCTCCTGTCGGCAAGGCCGGCCGCGGCGGTTTCCGCACCAAGCGCCCAGATGATTTGGCCGCAGACGTGATTCGGGCCGTTGTCGGCCAAAGCGGCATCGATCCGCATTTGATTGAAGATGTGATTTTAGGTTGCGCTATGCCTGAGGGCGACCAAGGGATGAACATCGCGCGCTTTGCACTGCTACTGGCGGGCCTTCCCGAATCAGTGCCAGGTGTCACGGTCAACCGTTTCTGCTCGTCCGGACTGCAAACAATCGCTATGGCTGCCTCGCAAGTGCGTGCTGGCGATGCGGACTGCATCTTGGCGGGCGGCGTCGAGTCGATGAGCCTGGTACCTATGATGGGCTTTAAGCCGGTTGGCAGTCGCACGGTTAATGACCACCACCCAGATTTTTATCTGGGTATGGGTCTGACGGCTGAGAATGTCGCCAAGGACTACCGCATCAGCCGCGCTGATCAGGACCAGTTCGCTCTTGAATCACATATGAAGGCGGTGACAGCCCTAGAAAAAGGCTGGTTCAAAGACGAGACCTTGCCGATCAAAGTCAGTTACCGTAGCCCCGGCGAGAACGGCAGCGTGCGCATTGACGAAGGTCTGGTTGCTGCGGACGAGGGGCCACGTGCCGACTCAACTCTTGCCGCACTGGCGAAACTTAAGCCAGCATTCCTCCAAGGTGGCAGCGTCACTGCGGGCAATACCTCACAAATGTCGGACGGTGCTGCTATGGCGCTGGTCTGCTCGGAAGAGTTCGTAAGGAAGCACAACCTCAAACCGATGGCACGCTTTGCTGGCTTCTCGGTTGCGGGTGTGCCACCACGGATCATGGGCATTGGACCGGTTGAGGCGATTCCACGCGCTTTGAAAAAGGCTGGCATCACTTTGGACAAGATCGACCGCTTCGAGCTCAACGAAGCCTTCGCCTCGCAGGCCTTGGCCGTGATCAGAACTCTAGGTCTGGACCCATCGAAGGTGAACCCAACTGGCGGCGCCATTGCCCTTGGTCACCCGCTGGGTGCTACTGGCGGCAAGTTGGTCGCAACCCTGCTGCACGGCATGCGTCGCGAACGTCAGAAATACGGCATGGTGTCCATGTGCATTGGCACGGGTATGGGCGCTGCCGGAGTCTTTGAATTATTGTGAATTCCTGCTGTGAATTTCTGTTCTGAATGATTGGTGTGACTTAGACGATGGCAAAACCGGTTAAAGTTAAAGTTACGATTAGCCACAAGGGCACAGATACCGACTACACGCTGCGTCAGGGGCTTGGGCTTCAGGCCCTTGCCGCAGCGGCCAAAACCCCAATCGAATTTGATTGTCGGGCTGCGGACTGTGGCATCTGCATCGTTCGTGTACAAAAAAATCCAGAAAACTTATCTGAGCCCACCACCGAGGAACGCGATTTCCTGAAGGCTATGCGCGCCGACCCTGATGAGCGTCTGGCCTGTCAGTGCCGGGTCATGGGTGACGTTGAGCTACTTGTGGATGAGTACTAAGTGAGCCAAAGATTCATGGTAAATACCATGATTTAGTCTGAGAAATCGGGATCAAACACTTTACTGCACCCTACTACACTTGTATTAGCTTTCTTCGATTTGGTCGCTGGTCGGGTTACATCGAGCAGCATGTCGCTGCCACAACACGATATGCCGCAAGTAAACCGCTTTGCGATATCGGAGGCGATTAGCCAGGCAAATTGAAGACCGTTACATTACTTTTATCTTTTTTTAACATACCGACGCAGGCCCAGTGCTCCCTCATCTTTGACTAAGTCATTACCGACTCTTTTAAGCATATACTTCACTTTTGAAGAATCCCCCGGCCTGTATTTCCATAGATGCATTTGTTTCTGCTTATCCGGAGAGTCAGCAGGTGTAATGGGACTGTCAAAAATTTCTTCGGGCCTAATGATTGCTAAAAAAGTTAAAGTATCTCCGCCATATACGATCTGGCCCATGTTTGCTTTAAAAAATCCGGGCAAGTAGCCTTCCCTTCCCTTATCAAACTCGTCTGTGGTGCCGTAGTATATTCCTGTCATCTGATGACTAGGTCCATTGAGCACGATGTAATGGTTTTCTTTGAAGTGTTCAGTATTATCTGGATATTCATATTCATAGACCCCTGCTATCGAGGGATAATTTGCACCAGAGGTAATACCGCGGTCTGCCGCGTAGGTTGCTAAATCTACGCCATTGTCTAGAATAATTTCGTTCAGAGGTACAAAAGTGTCTGGAATTTTATCCAAGGCTTCAAGAAGCTTTTCTGGTAAGCCCTCTCCATCATATCGAGTTACGTCATCAACAGTCACATCTCTGCTAGTGATGGAGACACCAAAGTTGTTTGGTAGGAAGTCAAATTCACCAGGCCCAAAGTCAGGTCGCGGGTCTTTTTGATAGGCCTGAAAAGTATAATTGCCAGGTGAAAGCCCGGGAACGAGGTATCTCCCCTCACCATCGGCAATAGTTGATTTAGTTTCAGAAGTTCCTTTCACAGTAACCGTAGCACCATTGCCGTTAACGATTCTTCCTGCGATAGAGAAAGTCCTTTGTTGAGTAGTTGTTGAAATCTCTTTGTTGGACTTCAGAACTGGAGTTGCAAGTTCCTTGGATTTATAAATTACAACTGAAATGACGGTCACCATCATGACTAAAAATGAACTCATTGCTAGCCGTTGCCACTTAGGTTTCACAAATTTTGTCATCAACGCATCCCTCCGCAGATTACTAATTAACCACTGACGCCGTCCAAATACGGCAACCTGGAAGCACTGTGCGCACGGCAATAGCAATGCCGATATTATTGCTGAAAAACAAGAGGTTGCTAATTTTTACATCCATGGTGAGTGACTACAGCGGCAGTTTAGTCATCAATATAATCGATGGACGTTCGAGCGACGGAAGCACCACCTGCTGCAGGCCAACACCGACGCGACCAAGGTTGCCGAAGTAGCAATCCCAAAGGGACACCACACCAGCGCTGCAGCGCCGCAGCAACAAAACAATGCAGACACAAAATGCATCGTGTTTGTGTACGGTGAGTCAAAACCAGAACAAGGCAGCAACACCAAAATAGAGCCCTTTACGCGGAATAACTCCGCCCTTTCCAAATCATCTCGCGCTTAAATACCAAATCCCAAATGGCCAGTATGGTTGCCCAGCAAAATAGGCCGAGTGATAGTGGCCAAAGAAAGGCCCCAATCATCTGGAACCGTCCGATGGCACGCTGCCTCCACGCAATAAAAAGCCCTGCCAGCATCATGACGGCTAGTGCTTTCGGACAGAACTGAACTCCACCCGTAATCCCAACGATCATTAACGTCGCATCTAAACCAGCCAGGGGAGATGCGTAGATAAACCCAGAGCGAAAGTTACGCCGCCAGCCTTTGATGAATTCACCGAGTGATGCATACATCCGCACGTGAAAAAGAGGTGCGCCGCGGTAGACTTCCACGCCTAATCCGAGCCGGAGAGCGCGGTTGGCTAGCGGTAGGTCCTCGGCAAAGTCGCTCGCCACGGCGGTGTGACCACCAATGTGCTCGTAAGCCTCCCGGGTAAACAGCAGGTATTGCCCAATGACAAAAACGCGCCCCGGTTTAGGCGGAGCAAACGGTGCTGTCAGAGCCAAAATCAGTAACTGAAACGGTCCGAGCAGACGCTCCCACAGCTGCGGATTTTCATGAAAAGGCAGACACGAGAGTAGCCCTGCCCCACTAGCTTGAATCGCCGCGACCGCACGCCTAAGACTATCCGGCTCATGAACCGTATCGGCATCGGTAAAAAGCAGCAGGTCACCCGTCGCCGCCGCAGCTCCTTGCACGCAGGCCCATTGCTTGCCACCCCAGCGAATATCGGTGGGCCTCTCGACTCCAGCCACGGTACGCACGTTGGCTGAATCAGCGACCTCAGCGATCACGGCTGCCGTGCGATCCGTCGACCGATCGTCGACGACCACGACCTCGTAATCCGGATAATCCAGCTGCGCCAAAGATCTCAATAAAAGCGGAATGTTGCGCTCTTCATTACGAGCCGGAACCACGATCGACACGCGCGGCCAAGAAGTGGGCGTTGGCGCAGATCCCGCAGTTGCGCGGCTAAGCGTCCGCCAGGGGAGAAGTCTGAGACAGAATAGCCCTAACCCAATAGCGGGCACGAGCAATGAGCAATCATTCATTAGTTAGCCTTAAATCCACCCACAGGGCCAACAGCGCTGGCAATTGACCCCAACCGTACAATCTGATGGTGGCGGACCGCAATCTCATATCCTTCAAGGTCGAATTGCCGCGCCTGAAACTGGATATATTTAGAGTTCAGGTCACGCCAGAAAACGATCTGCCTTTTATCGCGGCACTGAATCCAGGTTTCGTCGCCGCGGTTTTGTTTGGCCGAAATAAAGCAGCTATATTTCTCCGATAGCACCTTCACCATCACCCAATAAAGACGGTTGTAGTCGGGAATCGCCTTTCTATAGGCGACAAAAGCTTTCGCCGACCCCATGTAACCGAAAACACCACCTTCATAGGCTTCTGGCTGACTAAGAGAGGCGGGAAGCGATCTCCTGGCTCCGCCATTCACAAGGGCGCTATAAAGCGGCTTATCCTTCGTAGAATGCCCGAGAAAATCACTCCACGGGGTGCTTAATTTAAGGTCAGAGTCTCGCAGCTCATCCTCTTCGTCACCCAAAATACTCGTGCACGCACTCACGGCTAAAGCCGCCACAATAAAAAGAGCGCGAGTCCACAAATTCACTCTTGCACCCCCAAGTCTACGAGCTCTGCGCTGCAAATTTTTGCTACTGGGCTGATTCATACTGCTTTTGGTCCTACCTGTTCATCCGCTTGTTCCCAGGAGAGGGCGAATTCGCAAAGGTATTGTACCAACGTGTCACTTTGCTGCGTGGTTACGTTGGTGATGAAAATACCGTGCACAAAATCAGTGCCATCAGCATAGCCCCAGCGGACCTCTCCGTGAAGCACATTCATACCCTCCTGTGAAAGTAAGGCATGTAAGGCACCACCACCACTGTCGATGCTCATCGTCATGCGCGTCCCGCGAACCAAAAGCTGTTTGAGGCGGATACTCACGCCGGTGTAGGAAAAATTGACCAATTCGGCCAAACCAAAGTCACACGTCAACTGAATCCGAGTTGGATCCGAAACTTGCCAGCGGCGATCAATTCTGTCGATATTCGCGCACTTGCGAAAGCCTTCGACCGCTTCGCGGCGCAGCGGCTGACGGTCAAAAAATGGATCGTATTCATAAGCTTCCACCAGCTCACTATGATGCTTAATGCGAATCTGCCGTCTGGTGGTGGCGGCAGCTGGCAACCCGATGTTCTTAACCAATGCGTAAGTAGTGGCACCAAGCAATACGGAATGCATTTCGCAGGCGCCTTCTAAGCGTTTTGCGAAGTTCACACCGTTGCCCACCACAGTGAAGTCGACTCGATTGTGCGAGCCCAAGTCACCTAGGTACACCGAAGATGTGTTGATACCGATCCGGAGCGGATAGACGGGCTCACCATGCTCGGCTGCTTCGATATTACGTTTTAAATTTTCATTTTGAATCTTCAAAGCACACTGCAATGCCTTCTCGGCGTGATCTGGAGAACTCGTGTCAGCGTCAAACCGGTAGCCGAAATAACACAAAAGACCGTCGCCTAAAGTTTTATCAATAACACCGCCAAATTCATGAACGGTCTCTCCCAAAGTCGAGAGCATGGTTTTCAGATGCTCAAAAGCAATACGAGGCAACATGTTTTCCGCTATGCGGGAGAAACCCACGATGTCGATAAACATGAGAGTCACAATCCGCTCGCGTGCGTCAAAGTTAATGCCGTCGGGAGAAAGCAGCAGATGCTTCAACTCTGTCGGCCCTACTGACCCTTCCAGTGCTTGGCGTAGCGCCTCCGTCCTTCGTTCACCAACCCGTGTCTTCTCAGCAAACAGAGTGATCGCATTGGCGAAGAAGCCGACTATAGGGAATATCCACGGCACGACCATTCCCTGATAAACAAATAAATATTCACTTGCTACAAAGCCTGCAGTCATCACGACAGCTACTGCAATCCAAAACAGGACTGCACTAAGATACATCCCCAAAAATCCGCCTAGTAGCGTCAAAATCACCGACAAACCGACAGCACCTATCAGCGGCTTGAGCCACTGACCGGTGAGAACACTGCTGATCATCGCGGTAAGTATGTACCCCCCCGGAACGTAACCATAAGGACTCTGATGAAAGTCGACATTACCGGTGAACATAAGCGGTAAAATTAGTACAACATCGTCGGCCTTCACTTTTGAGGATAGCCTGCCCAGTTCAATGAGCTCGACTAGAGTCCGCAGAGGCGTCATCGCATCGGCGATTAGCGCTGGATTTGGCATATTGACCGTGACGCTACCCGTAGAGTCGAGTGGCAAAATGCGGCCATCGAGCACCAGCTTATTGTGCTCAATACGCCGGTCACGGGCTGCATAGAACGACAAATGCCCCAGCGCCGAATTATCTCCCATCCGTACCAGCGGTGCGACATGACCATCATCGGTGTAAATTATATGCCCAATATTGGCAATGTAGGGACGCAGCGAGAGCGAGGGCCCATATCCAAACCACTGCCTATGATCCACTATCGTCGGCAACGCACTCTCTAACGATTCCCCCGTGGCCCCCTCACCAACCATGTTCGAGAGCTGGTATTCTGGCCTGTTTAACTCTAAAGGGTCCCTGTACTTGAGCGAAAAAGGCGCAAAATATGCCCCCACATTAACATCGACATGGTTCGCACGAGCTGATGCCAAGGCCGCTTTGAATTTACCGGTTGTGTCCTCTGCGAGGGAAAACATCCCGTCAATAAAAATGGCGGAGGGACGATTCTTAACCAGCAGGTTGATCATATCAGCCCACACATCTAGACCTAAGACGGTGACACCCAGCTTGCCCACAGTCGAGTCATCGATAGCGTAGATCTTAAGCCGAGGACTCAAGGTTGGACTCTTGCCGGCTGCATCTCGAATGTGAAAGTCTACTGGCCTCGCTAGGTGCGACTCTAGATAGTTGCCTACCGCTGACTCTTGAACCGCAATGATCAGTCCACTCCAGATTAGACAAGACGCGATCAGCCACCGCCAACTGACTTTTGACGATGTGAGCATATTTTGTTTGGTATGAAACTTAAACATACGGCTCCGCTTAGGCGGAGACGGATCGGCATTTGGAGGCGAATACTCAAGTTGAAGCTACCCCAGCTGTCGGCGATACACCCAACACCCAGACGAATTGACTGAATTAATCAGTATTAATCACTTAATTCTCAAGCAAGCAACAATGGTACCAGAAAGCGGTGATCGCCGGACCAATTGGCGGCATGCAGCAGCGGCCACAGAATGCCCTTTGGCTGATGTCCCACGGCAGTACCGACACTACTGAGCATGGGCAGATCGTTAGCTCCGTCGCCTACCGCAGCCACCTCTGAGGGTGACAGACCGAGACGCTTACAGGTGGCCAGCATAAATTCTTGCTTACCCGTCGCATCGACTACAGTGCCCACGACTTCGCCGGTGAGGCGACCGTGCTCGATCCCAAACGAATTTGCGTGGAATCCGTCGAATCCAACGTCAGCGGCAATAACACTCGCCAACTCGACAAAGCCGCCGGAAATCATGAAAGTTGGTACACCGCGCGCCCTACAAGTTGCAACCAGCTCTTTGATACCTGGCATCAGCGTCAATCTAGCGGCCAATGTGGCAATCGCACTTGCATCAAGGCCGCGCAGTAAAGTCACGCGCTCTCGCAGCGCAGCTTTAAAATCTAGCTCCCCGGCCATCGCCCTTTCGGTGATCTGATGCACCTGCTCCTGCACACCCGCGTAGGCGGAAAGCTCGACTAAGGATTCTTCGCGGATGACCGTCGCATCCATGTCAAAAAATACTGCTTTAACCCTCGGCAAAGTGCTGAAGCCAACCGTCACACCTTCACTGATCAACTGCCGACACGTGTTCTGCAGCTTAGCAAAAGCGATATTATCCAAGTGGTCTAGAGTCCGAAGGCCAAAGCCATGAGTCGAACCATGAGTCGAACCATGAGTCGGAGCATCAGCAAAAGGTTCATAATTCGACAGGGATTTGTGTGCCGGCAACTGGGTCACGACACGAGCAGACATATGGCTCACGAGCTTCCTTTGGTACCTATAACGCGGTCAGCAGATAATTTGCCCACTCCACGCCGGATTCGCGGCTCAAGTTGGCAATCAACTCACGCCAGGACGGTCGCCGCGGCAGACTTAAGAGCACCATACCAGCCTCTGTTAAAGTCAGCGAGCCTTTGCGCCGGTTACAATCATGGCAGGCAGCCGCGACGTTGTCCCAGGTGGTTTTGCCGCCACGCGACCGGGGGATAATGTGATCAACCGATATCGCCGAACCGCGCCCTTTTAGGCCGCAGTACTGGCACTGATGATGGTCACGCAGCAGTATATTTTTACGTGAACACCGTACCCTACCAAAGTAGCTCACGGCCTTCACGTAGCGCACCAGTCGCACCACACTGGGCCTCGGCATACTGACGGACACAGAGCGGACCACACCGTCATAGCGAGCTACGATTTCCGCCTTGTTAGCGACCACCAAACACAAGGCACGCTGCCAACTGATGAGCTGCATTGGTTCGTATCCGGCATTTAGTACGAGAGTTCTCATGCGTTTCTCTGCCGGTGGCTTGGCCTAACCCGGCACTTTCTGTGGATTATTTTGCGTCTTTTATCCTTGTCGGCAAATCCCAGCCTAACTTTAGGTCTTTTTCGCAGCGCTAACGGCGACCCGACAAACGACTGTATTCATTCATAAAATCAGGTTGATCATGAGGACAGACTAAGTCTGGCAGGTGCCCAAGTCGGAAAAATCTAGACTTCCCCAATCCCTGAGAGCCAGATAAGATACGGTTAACAGTCAAGAAATAATAAAAATTAAAAGTCATATCTGAGCCAAACTCGGCAGCGAAATGGGCGAAGAGTCACCAGATTTTAGACGTCGTCGTCAGTCTTTTTGCCGATCATTTGTGAGGGAGTTTTATGTTGGGGTTTTCGCGTTCCGCTAGCCGCCAAAGCTATATAGCTCTATTGCTCTTGCTCGCTACGTCCGGCCTCGAAGCGTGCCGCAGTCACGGTACGCCGCCATCGGCAGCGAAATTTGACTGGGACAGTAACCTAGCGCCACTGGACATTCCGAAAACTGACAAAACTAGACCAACTAATAACTACGATCGCAACTTTTGCAAAAACATGGCACCGGGATCGTGTCTATCCTTGATACTCCGCGTGCCGCGCGACGAGCTCATTCAAGACCTGGGACTATCTACGTTAGCACTTGGAGCGGAATCGAAGAGCTTTCGCCTAAAGATGGACGAGGCCTGCCTCGCAGCCTGGACAGATTATAAAGCTAAATACGTCGGCGATGCGATCCGGCCGCTACGCAATCAGGTCGTCCGCAAGGTCGAGAAAATGCGCTGTATATACCTCTTTATGAACGAAGAAGTAGCCAGTGAGGACAGCAAATTGGCAGACAATGAAATCGGCTTCAGCGTTCGCCTGACTAAATTCGATATTAATGCAGAAACCAAGGGCGGTCAGATTCGTGGCATTGGCCTGGCCTTAAGCAGCATCAATTCCGTCACTGACTTTCGCAGCGCCTTTGTCTACAGCGGCAGCGACTTACGGCAAACTGCATCGGGTTGGCAGCCAGCCGCGGGTCTGGACGTAAAGCCGATAAGCGTCAAGTCCCAAATTGATCGCAGCGTAAACTGGAACCTCGATCTAGCAGCACTCAAAGAGAATCTAGCCAAAATCGAGACTACCGCACCAAATGCCGACGCCAATGTCGGCGCCTTTGTCGGGCAGGCCAAAACTCTGGTTGGCAACATGGCCAGTCTGAATAATCCACTGCAATCCTCGCTTCTACTCATCAATATTGGTTACAACGCGTTCCGCGGCCTTTGCGGCGAAGACGTCGAAAAATGCAAAGTCTACTCAACCAAAGACAGTAAAAATCAGGCTCTCAAAGATGATCTTGCCGATCTAATTCCGAGCTCGGAGACAAATGAGCTCCTTCGCCTAGCCATGATCCGCAGCGTACAAGGGGTACTAGACAGCCTCTTCACGCAAACTAATGCTGATCAAATTCGCAGCAAATTTGAAATTAATTAAACTGCGCTGAACTTGTCGAATGTACGTCTAACTTACTGCCTTAATTCTTGCTTTTAGGGAGACTCAAATGTCCGGGCTTAAGCATTATGTCATCTTGCTGTGTAGTCCCGCCTTACTTCTTGGTGGATGTCGCGCCTCGCGCAGCTCTCAGTCCAAGGACATCGTTCCATTTAATGTGGGAGACGTAGAACCAGTATTGGGGCAAGGCTACGACTCTCTCGTGCAGGAGCTGCGAAATTCGCCCAATTGCATAAGTGGCACACCGGCAAAAGTTAGTAGTGCAGCCAGCCAAATCAATCTAGGACAAAATACAGCAACCGACAGCCTGATGCGCGAGTTTTCCGGCGAAGTGAAGGGCACAGCTAAGGCTGTATTTCTCGACGTTGGTGCTGCGGCAGGATTTTACCGCTCCCTCAATCGGAGTAGTAGCGCCTGGAATTTAGTTTATGCCGTTCGCATAGACAGCGGCAGCGAACAACTCCGCGCCGTCACGTTGAGTGATGCTTCAAAAGCGCTGGCGACACCGGCACTGCTGCAGACTTGCGGTGACGAATACGTGATGCAAATCAATCGCGGCGGCCTGCTTTCGATCACGCTTAATCTAGACTTCACCAACGAGGAGAGCCGCCAGAAATGGCAAAGTCAAATCAAACTCAGTGGATCTTGGCCCGAAGTCTCGAAAGAACTGAGCCGGAAGATCGAAAATAAGGCCATGGACGGCACGCTCACCATTAAAGTCAACCAACTGGGCGGCACACCTAACCAATCTCTACTCGCTGTGCGTAGCTGCCCACTTAGCACCGTCGAGGAATTCAATACTTGTAAACAGCGCGTTGATGAACTCATGGCCTACGCCAGCACTGACTTTCCAAAACAGGTTGATAGTAACCCGGCTGTACTCAACTTCGTGACCGCACCACTGCGTAATCTAGGTGTAGCAGGCCTACCCACCGTCAGCGACGAAGTCTTGAAAATAAGGGCAAATCTCGAAAAACTAAGACAGGATTCTCTCGAATTGGAAGCGGCGGTAAATCTCGCCAAAGAGAAAAACGTCGATATGGACCAATCCATGGTCAACGCCGTGACTGCCAACCGCGATCAAATCAAGCAAGTCGCTAAGAGCTGTTTCAGTTATAGCTTGACCTCAGGAACTCCTGACTTTGGCGCCTGCGTCGCACAAAGTAATCAGTTAAAGGCGAATCTCAGACCAATCAACCGCGCCAGCCTAGATGTCAACGAATTGGCCGTAAACGCTGACAGCGAGGTTGGTAACTCGGTAGTAAACGGCTCGACTGACAACATGACCATCGTTTACAGCGTCGGTGATAACCGCAGTTGGGACTACGGCAAGAAAATTCCAGTTGGTATCGATGGCATTCCCACCGATGGCAGCAGCGCTAATCTAAGCTCTAATGCACTGAGCACCAGCGACAAGTTGGGCAGCTTACTGGTGCGAGAAGGTCAAAGCTACCATCGCGCCGACAGGACCGGTCGAGTTGAGATTGCTCCAGGCGAATCGGTTAGCTTTGTGATCAATGATGGCCTTGGCGACTACGGTGACAATACCGGCGTGCAGCAAGTCTACTGGCGGTGCGTCAACTGCCGCGACGGCGATCAGCAGCGTTTGACCTATCGCCTGCGCGTCAAGGCATCCGATTCAAACGGCTCCATCTACTCGCGCCAAGCCGATCAATCCGGCGTCTTTCACATCGCTGCCTACGGCAAATGGCGGTCGAGCAAATTCAACGCCTTTACCGACCCCCAAGGCAACAACAAAGCCTGCGGGTCGAGCTGCCTGCTCAGCTCTGCTAACAGCCAATTTTTAGTCATGAAGCAAGGTGACACTGCGACACCTATCGGCAAAGAGGCCAAGACCGCTATCAAGCCTAAGGAACGAGCTTACTTTCTGATGAACGACGGCAGCGGGGGATACGGCGACAATCAGGGGGAAATCGAGATCATCCTCCAGTGCATAAAATGCGACAGCCTCAAAAGCCACAGTCTGATCCTCGACCCAGAAGAGAACGAAACCTAAGATTTCGGTAGGTTGCAGCCGCCCACTCGGGCGGCGCCCACGTCTCGATTCCATGGCCATCACAAACGCCTTGAGTCGGGCGCTTAAAACAGGAATGATCGGCAGGCTTTAGTGTTTGCAAGATAGTGTTTGCAAGATAGTGGTGCAGGAGCAACGGCTAGGCTGAGCAAACTACGCTCAAGAATTAACTCTGAGGAGTGACACGGTGCTATCTCTGACTCGCGGATTGACCTTTGATGACGTCCTTTTAGTACCTGCATACAACGGCATCAAGTCCCGTGGGCTTGTAAGCACCAGTGTCAAGATCGCAGGCCACATCTTCACAACGCCGCTGGCCAGCTCCAACATGGACACCATCACCGGTGTCGACATGGCGAAATTTTTCGCTGCCGAGGGTGGCCTAGCTCTCCTGCACCGTTTCGTCTCGATCGAAGAAAACGTCGCCATGTTTAAGGCTGCAGGCAACCCCAAGCACGTTGGCTTCTCGATCGGCATCGGTAACGACGGCCTAGCCCGCGCCGAGGCTCTCATTGCTGCCGGCGCCGAAATCGTCTGCGTCGACGTTGCCCACGGCCACTCTAAGGAAGTCAATCGCACGATCCGTAATCTGCGTCAAAGCTACCGCGACAATCTCATGATCATCGCCGGCAACGTGGCCACTTATGCTGGCGCCGACTATTTAGCGGCCGCCGGCTGCGACGTCATCAAAGTCGGCATCGGCAGCGGTTCCGTCTGTACAACGCGTATCAAGACCGGCTTTGGCGTGCCGCAGCTGACGGCTATCGTGGAATGCTGCAAAGTCGACCGCCACATCATTGCCGACGGTGGCATCCGCCAACCAGCAGATGCTGTTAAGGCACTCGCAGCTGGTGCCGACATGGTCATGCTGGGCGGCATGCTGTCTGGTACCGATGAAACTCCAGGTGAGTTCTTCGAGCGCAAGACTGTGGCTGGAGACGTACACAAATTTAAGCGTTTCCGCGGCATGGCCTCACGCGAAGCCCAGGAAGACTTCATGGGCCAGATGCAGGAATGGAAAACGGCCGAAGGCGTGGCCCTAGAAGTCCGCGCTAAAGGACCAGCTAAGGCCATTATTTCGGACCTAATGGGCGGCATCCGCTCAGGCATGACCTACTGCGGCGCCCTGGAAATTCGCGATCTCAAGCGCAAAGCGCAGTTTATGGAGATCACGACTGCCGGTCGGGTGGAAGGCTCGCCGCATGCAACAGAGCGTTATTTGTAATAAGCATCTGGCGCGAAAGCGCCAGACACTATCTTTCTAGTACATCAACTACTCCATCAAACTCATCCCCTTCTTACCTATTCCTCACCAGCAATCAACTATAGCTAAGTTGGAAATAGCCTCTGACTATGAGGATTACTATGATTCCGGCCACTATAGATGCTGATCACCCGCGATTAAAAACAGGAATCTCAGGATTTGATCAAATAACCCAAGGCGGGCTGGTGCCAGCGCACCTTTATCTAATAAAAGGATCCCCTGGCAGCGGGAAAACTACTCTAGGTTTACAGTTTCTACTGGAGGGACTACGCGAAGGTGAAGTTTGCCTTTATGTCAGCCTTTCCGAAACGTCGGATGAATTGCTCCATACGATAAAATCTCACGGCTGGTTACCCGGCTCACTGATAATTTATGAATTATTCCCACGCAGCGAATTTCCATCGACTAGTGACCTCTACACATTCTTTCACGCCTCAGAAATCGAGCTCACGCAAACGATGGCCAGATTAGAGGAGACAATCGAGAAGACACGTCCACAACGCCTCGTCATCGACTCGTTAACTGAGCTGCGCTTGATCACCAGAGATCCTTTACTTCTGCGCCGCCACCTAGCAGCCCTTAAAAGTTCTTGCATGAAACATTCGATAACTGTGTTCATGCTTATTGACTTACGCACTAGCAACAGACAATTAGGGCTGCAGACTCTTGCGCACGGTGTGATTCATCTTGATCAAACAGCCAATCAGTACGGTGGTCTACGTCGTCGCTTCAAAGTGATCAAGTTGCGGGGCTCAGATTTTCTTGGCGGCGTTCATGATTTTATCATCCAAAAAGGCGGAATTACGCTATTCTCGCGGTCTTATTACGTGCATCCCCACCTAAAATTTGAGCACGAGAATATCTCCAGCGGCGTCGGGGATTTGGACAATATGCTTGGAGGAGGAGTTGATCGTGGATCCGCAACTTTGCTCATGGGTCAGGCCGGCGTCGGCAAGTCAAACATCGCAACGCAATTTGTCTGGCAGAGTGCGCATCTAGGCAAACGATGCTCTGTTTTTATCTTTGATGAACAATACAAAACCTACTTAAAGAGAGCATCTGGCCTCGGCCATGACTTACAAGGATTCATTGACCAAGGCCTACTCACTATCAAAAAATTCGAACAAACCACCCTGACACCCGGAGAATTTAACAGTCTCGTTCGCACCGCCGCCGGTCCAGGCGGTGCGCAAGTCATCGTGATTGACAGCTTAGATAGCTATAAGAACGTGATCCCAACGGAAAAGTTCCTCATGATCCAACTCAATGAATTGATTAGCTATCTTTCGAGCCTAGGCGTCACGACGTTTTTAACTACAGCGCAGCACGGCTTAGTCGTCAGCACGGTCCCCACCACGTGGCCCAACTTATCCGTCAACTTTCTCGCCGACACCGTTATCTTGCTGCAGTATTTTGAAGCTGTGGGGAGGATAAGAAAAGCAATTTCCGTCATCAAAAAACGCACTGGGCCATTCGATAATGCTATTCACGAATTGGCATTCATGAATGGCAAAGGTCTCAAGATCGGTGCCGCATTAAATAAATTCCAAGGCATAATCACTGGTGTACCGACTTATCTAGGCCCCATCCACGAATTACTTGATGTGGAGGGACTCAATGACTCCCCTGCAACTGCCAGCCCACACTGATCGAACAGTAGTTCTAGCATCCTTAAAAAAGGACCGAGAACTAACCTGCCAGATATTAGAGGCTGCCAATATCCTTTGTGAACCTTTATCTGATCTCAGTAACCTAGATGACGCTATCGAACAAGGACTCAGCGTTCTAATTATCGGATCTGAGATGCTCACTACCGATATTTTAGAAAGTCTTAAACACTCTTTGTCGAAGCAGGAGACCTGGTCTGGCCTTGCCGTGATCGTGCTCACAGGATCAGGGAGGTACCAGATTTCCCCATCTACATTGCGTCAGGTTTACGAGACCTTACACTATGTCACTATTTTGACCCGACCTGTACCGGTGTCCCACTTCGTATCTGTAGTGCGAGGCGCCGTGACTGGACGTAGGCGGCTCTATGATGTCCGCGCCCTCATGGCTAAGTACACCCAAGAACTGATCGGCAGAAAGTCTGTCGAAGCCTCAATGCGCCAAACACTCCAGGAGCTCGCCAAGTCAAAAAATGAAGCAGAAAATGCCAACCGAGCCAAAACATCGTTCCTTGCCAATCTCAGCCATGAACTACGCACCCCACTATGTGCGATGTTGGGTTTTGCCGAGCTACTGAAGGACCCCGCCCTCAGTCATGAGGACCGCATCGGTTACGTCAATATTATTTGTCGAAATGGCCATCAGCTTGTGACGCTAATCGATGATATTTTAGATCTTTCAAAAATTGAGGCTGGCCACCTGCAGCTCGAACACATCGTGGTGTCTCTTCCAAGTTTGCTTTCCGACATTTCAAGTTCTCTCGCAATAAAAGCCCGCGAGAAAGGCATCAACCTCAACTTCGAATCGGTCGGTGAAATCCCCGAGTCCATCATCTCTGATCCGACGCGGTTGCGGCAGATTCTTCTAAATATTATCGGCAATGCCATCAAATTCACCAACCATGGCAGTGTCACAGTAAAGGTCGCCCACAAGGTTGAACCGGAGCCCTTGGGCGGTCGACTTTCCTGCACGGTTGAGGACACAGGTTGCGGTATCATCGCTGAGGCAGCTGACAAGCTCTTTATTCCATTTAGTCAGGCGGATGTATCGACTACGCGTAAATTTGGCGGCACGGGGCTAGGACTGGCACTGTCGCGTCGACTCGCCAGATCGCTCGGTGGTGACGTGACGCTGGCCGCTACGGAGCAAAATAGAGGCAGTACTTTTTTTGTCACAGTAGCAGCTCCACTTGCTAAGGGGATGACTGCCCTAGCGTTTGAGCCGCCCGCTGCGGCGACGAGCAGTGGCTCCGCAGTTCCCGCACTCAAACCCCTTTCCGGAGTTCGCCTTCTGTTGGCCGAGGATGCTCCTGATAGCCAATTACTGATAGAACGGTTTCTTCGGATAGAAGGCGCTGAGGTTGATCTCGCCGAAGACGGCGCTGAGGCCGTCAAAAAAGCAACAGCCAAAGACTACGACGTCATCTTGATGGATATTCAGATGCCCATTCTAGACGGCTACGGAGCAACAGCAGCCCTCCGAGGCCAAGGTTACCTGGGGCCGATCATTGCACTGACGGCTCATGCCATGCCTGGAGAGTACGAGAAATCCATACGCGCTGGATGCGATTACCACCTAACTAAGCCTGTTGATCGCAAGCTCTTGATTCAGACCGTCAGCCGCTATAGCGGCCAAAACATTAAAGGAGCGCTCCCCAAGACGCCAAGTACAGCGGTAGGAGCAACGACCTTGAATGGGAATCGTAGCGCAACGGATTAGCAGATATTTTGATGGTCAGTGGTGGGTCGTAAAGCTTATAAACTGCCCTCGTTAACTGGGGATCCAGCAATCTGATGTCGTTTCCCATCAGCGCGAGTTTGAGCCATAACAGCCGCCCATAAATCGGCGGAGGACGTTATGTGCCCACATTGTAAAGACCCTAAGAGCCACTTTGTAAAAGATGGATTTTTCCCGAGAGCTGTTGGTCAAATAAAGCGAGTCCAGAGGTACCGCTGTCGCGCCTGTAAGCGTAAATTCTCGTCGCAAACCAGTGCCTTAACCTACCGTGAACGCAAGCCCCATTTGACCCAAAAAATCATGCGCCTGCTCATGGAGGGAATCTCTCAGAGGGGCTGCGCACGCTCACTGCGATGTACGCAAACTACCGTCGCTAATAAATTAGTGCGCCTTGGTGCAAGAGCTCAGATGCATCTATCAGCGCGTTCCCCCGATGGCATTGCTAAATCTGCGCCGATTGAAACAGTCATATTTGACGAGATGGAAACGTTCGAACACTCAAAGTGCAAACCTGTAGCGATCGCAATCGCTGTGAACGCTGCTAACCGGTGCGTCATTGCGGCAGAAGTAGCTGTGATGCCGGCGAAGGGAAAACTGGCACCCATAGCGAGAAAACGCTACGGCAAAAGACAGGATGATCGGCCCGAAACTATGCGCCGAGTCCTTAGTGAAGTGCATAGGCTTTGCCCGGCCGTTACGTTGCTCAAGTCGGATAAGTGCACGCGGTACCCTGGTTACGTGAAGAAAATATTTGGAAAACAGCTGAAGCACGAAACCCACAAAGGTCGCAAAGGCTGCGTCGTGGGGCAGGGCGAGCTCAAGCGGGGCGGACGCGACCCACTGTTTGCACTGAATCATACATGCGCCATGTTTCGTGACCGCATTAAGCGCCTCAGTCGCCGCACGTGGTGCACTACCAAGCGCGTGGACCGACTAGGCAGTCTGGTCCATCTCTACGCCTGGTGGCACAATCAACTCATTCTTAAAGCTAAAAATCCGCTCGTGATGACCTGAATTTAGGTACCTTCATCACCAGTTAACGGGAGCAGTTTATAAAGCTTACTAAATTGACCGAGGCTCTTGGATTGGGTGCGATGACCGGATTTCACCTCGATTGGGATTACACTGCCGTGATAGGGCCTAACCACTTCGATTTCCGCCTCCCCCTTGCTCCAGGAATAAAGCGGCCATAGTTGTTGACTGTGTGCGGCGCGCAACTCTTGCATGACAAAGTTCTCGGCGAAGAATCCCTTGGCTAATCCGTAGGCTTGATTGATCAAGATGTCTGGACCCAGCGCCTGTGCACAGCCAAGGAGTCCTATATCGTGCATGTATAACTTAAATATATTGGCCTTACAGTAGTGTTCAACTGGAAGCTGTGCGTTATTTGCTATTTTGACCTGCAGCGTGAGCCCAGCATTTACAAGCCAATGTAACGGGCGTTCCCATGCAGCAAAACCCTTCTTACCCGCCATAACTTCACCAAATCTAAAGCGCTGTACGGAGTTGTCGTGGGCGCTACCGAGTTGTGCTGGAATACTTCGATAAAGGGACTGGATATGAATTGCGTTTAGTTTTCCTGCGTGCTTTGCAAAGTCATTTTCGTATGCACTCAAAAGATCGCGCTGAATCTCTCTGACAATGGTAAACGCGGAATGTATTTGATGGCTTAATCGCTTATAGGCAGCAACAGCCTCTGGCATGCCGCCAACTACATAATGAACTACTCCGACCAATCCTCACGCTCTCTCACGAGAGCGCTCCGGCAACCATTTGTGCGACTCGCGATCATCGACGGCGACGAGAAACTCACGAAAACTGAAAGGGTGGAGGTAAAGGAAGCTCACCTTACCCACCGGAAACGAATCCTCGCTTAAAATTACACCCAGAAGTGACCCAGCCGCACACACCGCAAGTTGCGGCAGATCTTCACAAAAATATTTGAGTGACGTGAGAGCTTTGGGCGCCGCTTGAATCTCATCAAGAATCAATAAGTCTTGTTCAATGTTGATGCCGGCCTTCAGCAGAAACCCTAGCTCTCGGATAATCCGCTGTACGTCCAGATCCCGCACAAATATTCCGACTGCCTGTGGTGTTCTTTCAAAGTTTACATAATGGACTTTAACAAAGGACTTGGCTCCCCACTCCTTGAGCAGGTAGGTCTTTCCGACTTGGCGTGCGCCTTTTAGGATCAATGGTTTGCGGTTAGAGCTATAGCGCCAAGCATCGAGCTGTTCTTGAAATTGTCGGTACATTCTTTCTCGCGATGAAGGCTTCAAGCATGGTCGCATCACTTGATCTCAACAGGCCATCGATCTAGAAAAAGTAGTACGACTTTATTTTTATAATCGAAATAAATGATACGTCTTTTTCTGTCTTAGGTGCAAAATGTCGCGATAATATTGCCGCAGGCAGCCACTCGCGGCTTCCAGGCAGGGACACACTGGTGATGTAAATCCCTGAAATTAAATGATAATTCATAGATTTTTTAAAATCACGCGACTTCCTGAGACAGTTGCTCAATGTCGGTGGCTGACACTTCGGCATAGTTGGCTGCTAACTTCTCAAAGAGAAAATCCCTCTGGTCCTTACTGTTGCCGACAATTTTAACGCCGTGTTGATACGTACCCGGCACCGAAGACTGCCGGCTCCAGCGGACTTCGATCGTTAACTCGTCAACAAAATAAGACCTAAGTGATTCGACCACTGCTGAGTCTGCAACAATGACTTTAACCGAAAGACACGTCTGCCGACCAAACTGCTTGTTGGATAAGACGCGAAAGCCAAATCGCGATAGATCCTGAATGACAAGCTCGTCGTCGCCAGCACGTAACGCAATCGAGCCACTGCTGCGAACTTGATAGCGTTGATCGCGCGTGTGGATTCCCAGATTTTGAAAGTATGCGTGTTCTGCCAAGTGCAAATCTTCCACTCTATTGCGGAAGGGATCGTACTCGTAGCTAGTCACTAATTCGGCTTTATGTTTAATCGAGATGCCGACCCGTGAGAACTCGTTCACCTCATATCCTAGAATGCGTAGATGCTCATAACAGGTCTCACTCAACATCAGTTTAAATGGTGAGCAAGCTGCCTCGAGCCGGCTGGCAAAATTGACGCCCGCGCCGATCATCGTAAAATCAATGCGTGTGGCGCCACCGATATTGCCGAGGAGCATCTTCGAAGAATGCATGCCGATACGGACGGGCATCACCAAGGGAATCTCGCCTGCGCTAATTGCTTTTAAAGTCGATGTTACCGTATGCTCCTGGATTTTTCGCGCCGCTAAAAATGCTCGTCGCGTATTACTCTCAGGTGCCTCTCCCAAGCGGTAGCCAAAGAAGCAAAGTAGGCCGTCGCCCAGCGATCTGTCGATATTCCCGCCAAGGTCACGGATGATCGTAGCAATCTCACCTAGTCGTTTAGACAGTTGATCGAAAACCAGTCGCGACGACAGCGGCGCAGATAGCTGCGAGAAGGCAGCGATGTCGATAAACATGATAGCGACTTCAGCTTCCTCAATTGCTGAGGACAACTGCCCCGCCATGCTGCCAGTTGCAGCCGCGGAATGCGCTTCAGTCTTGATTTGCCGAATGAGCTGACTTTTCTTCGCTTGGATTTCCTTGAAGCGCAGAGCGACCGCGGACGAAAAGTATATACTCGCGCCGAAAACACCAAACTGAAAAAACATCGTGCGCATAAAATGCGCCTGGATCAGCTCGTACCAGCTGGCAATACTGATGAGCAGCGGCGCCACGAATATCGCGATACCTAACTGATATTCTCTAACTATTTTCAAGTCGTGTTGCCTCATCGTCGCATACCGATTAGATGCGATCGCCGCAATCATAACTAAGGTTAAAAAAAGCGGGCGCTGCGCTGAACCAATCCAAGGCATTAAAATCATTGACGCTGCTGCTGCTGCTGCTGCAATTACACCTAACCTACGATGTGTTGCCTTGACGTCTCGATTGATCACGCTAAGTTGATAAAAACCAGATTCAAATAGACAAATGCCTAGGACACCTAGTGCCACACATTCGGCGGTGATCAGCGAATAAAGATTATGATCATAGGCGAGACTAGGGAATATTCGCTCAGCTATACCAGATGCAGTAAATGCCACCCCGACTATTCCAAGGATAAAAATCGTGAAGTAATGATAGACGATTTGCCGCAGCATTAATCCGACCGCAAGATTGTAAAGCAAGATCGCGACATTTGCTCCGATTAAAGCGCCTAATAATAGGTCAAAAAAGTTTCGTTGATCGCTGTATTCTTGCGACGTCATGATACTAGGGCGAGGCAGCCGCGCGCCTAGTATGGTGCTATGGACGTAGAGATCAAGACTAGCCTGCGAACTGGCCGTGAACATAAAGGCGTTAGGTACTTCGGCGTTGGCGACGTCATTATCAGATTTATTTATGCTCGGTGCGGGCTCTGTCTTTCTTGCTGACGGGACGTAGCTATCTATAATTTTACCGTCTTCCACAAGGTAATATTCAATGTCGCGGTGCATGGGGAAGTTGATCTCGGCGACTAACGAGAGTTTTTTGTCGTTGCCGCGAGCCGGGATTTGCACCTTGGTCCAGGCTTCTTGCGGGCCGTTTAATATCTGCAACCATGGTCTATGGTCAGTCGAGCTCCAATGATTAGCCGGTAGGCTCAGTATGTCCCCTATCGATTGCTTCGTCGTACCTGCTGCACTCCAATACGAAGTATCTATATCGCGAATTTGCTCGCCTTCAATAGGTGGCACGTAGATTCCGAGTAGAATAAAGACGAGCACCGAAAGATGGCTTATCGGGGTCAAAAAAAGTTTTTTTAGCAAACTTTTCTGCACTTATGCCACCCGCTCCCGCAGCTCATCATTGACAGTTGTCAGGACCTTAAAGAGAAAGTCCCATTGAGCGGGATGCCCCCCAACCACCTGTACTCCGTGATCGTACTGATCACCCTCTCTGCGACTCCACCTGACCTCGACCTCGATACTGCCGAGGCCATGACTTTTGAGTAGGTCGTTAGACGGTGCATCCTGTGTATCAATAGCCAGGGAAATTATAGCCTTCTGCGCCAGGAAGAACGGGCCTCGCAAAAAGAATCCATGTGCAGAGTAGTCTTTGAGTTGCATTATGCCGTACTGCGAAGTCATTAGGACTGGTCGCTTGTCGCTAAATTCAAGTCGCGAATGCCTTACCTTAGCGCCAATCCGATCCATAAAGTCCAGATTGATTTCGATGAGTTGTTTCATATTGTCCGCATGTGGGTTCACTTCGAAAGCTGCCACAAGGTCAAGTTGATGCTTAACGGCAATCATAACCGGGTCGAATTCCTTAGCGCTGATACCCGCTGCGATTAGAGCATTTCTCGCGTCGGAACTCACCATGATGCGATACGGCCCGCACGCAGTCTCTAGCCGATTAGCGAAATTCACGCCGTTGCCGACCATGGTGAAATCTAAGTGGGACGTGGTTCCCATGTTGCCTATCGTTACTTTGTCCGTATGGATGCCGATGCGCACGGGTAGTGGCACTCTGTCCTCGCTATTTTCTCGGAATCTCAGCGAATCAGCCAAGTATTTGCGTTGGATCGCGACTGCTGCTTGATAGGCCTGCTTAACGTGTGGGACGGCACGCCCCCCAGCCCGTTGATATCCGAAAAAACAAAGAATTCCGTCACCCAGCGAGCGGTCGATGGTGCCACCATATTCGAGGATGATGCGCGTCATATCTTCTAGTCTTCGCGATATTTCGACAAATATTTCCTCAGGCGCGACGAGCTCAGCCATGCGAGAGAACGATGCGATGTCGACAAACATAATGCTGACGTTCAAGTCGGTGACGTCAAATAGATTGGTGAACGTTTCGTCGAGATACGCGTTCAATGCTGTTTTTGGACCATGATTGGCGAGTTCTGCCTCGATATTTTCATGCCGCTTATCAACATCAGCAACCTGACGCACGATAGCAATAGAAAGAAAAAAGGCTCCCCAGAGTGACCCCAGTAAAAAGACACCGTCCACACACAGGATAGTTTTCGCTGTGATCGGAGCTAAAACAGCCTGCACTATCGCCCCAAAAAGAACTCCAGATATCGCCAAAAAGAATATGAAAATTTCTGGGATATGCAATTTGGGGAGGCAAGCAGCGATAGTGGGAACGGAAACCACTAAGGTCACGACTATCATCAGGGCTAGTGCCCAAGGTGTGGGCATAAACACGGACATACCGGCGGCTACCAGCGTACCAACGACTGTAAGTCGAATAAAGCTGTCGAGGTGTGGATAATTTCTTTCCAAATGTAGAAACGAATGGGTGAAATTCAAGTAGCCAGCAACGACGAGAAAGCACGATGCGAGCATGGCCTTCATCCAGAAACTAAATGATATTTCACTTAGACCCAAGACATCCAAGGCTGTTCCATTAAGGATAATCGCCAGCGCGAGAACGCTGGCAAGGTATACGGCGTAGTGGCGGTAAGTGCTTTGGCTTAGGTGGAAAGATAGCACGAGATTATAAAGCATTAGACCGATGAGCGACCCGATACCGATTCCCGCCACTAAATTTCTGAGCCAAGTGACGTAGTGGTCCCGACTTTCAGCCCGTATGACCAGTGGGGTCACGTATAAGAAGTCGGCTGCACTCCGCACATAGATGGTGCGGGAGCGGCTAGGATGCTGCTCTAAAGTCAGCGAGTGCCTCGCGGATTTAGGTTGCTCAGTAGTAGGCGGCCGGTCCATACCGGTCAACAAGCTCGACAAGATGTTCGCATTTTCGACCAGATAGAAATCAACTTCAGAGAAAAAAAGCACCCCCGCATCCACGACTAAACGTTTACGTGTTGCACCACCTGCGGGCGGGATTTTAATGCGCCGCCAAATCTCTGTGGCACCAGACCGGATGTTTCTGTAGTTACCAGAATTCTTCGAGCTCCAGCTACGCTCTGGGAGCTTCAAGATCTCGTCTATCGATGCCGTCTGAGAAGCTGTTGCTAAATCCTCGACGGGAAATTTAGCCAAGTCTGGCGCATCAAGGTCAGGCGTGAGAAGCGCAACGGCGAGAAAGATCGGTAGCGCAATCATCGCTAGCGCTAATCGCCATTTGTTGTTTCTCTTTTTATCCACTTCTTGCCCTTATGTGACCTTCAGTTACGCCATAAGAGCTATCGGTTATTTGTTCATGAAGTCTTAGGTACTTCCAAGCGAAGAGGCGAAATGCATGGTGATTTGAGTCTTCTTTGGAAGATTACCAAACACCTTAACTTGCAGAAGTTTAAAACAACTTACCCTCAAAGAGTTCGCTCAGGAACTCTGCCACCGGTAGTAACTCGACAGAGCCGCGCACTTCACGATGGACTCCGGTATAAACAACTATTGCACGTTTTACCTGTGTTGATTTATCGCCGGCCATCAAGGTTGCAAATGGCTTCGCCCACTCGGAGCGCCACTGAGTCCCTAACTTAAATTCGCAGGCGACGATTTCATCTGGCGTCTGCTTGGTCTTCTTTTTGACCTGGATTATGAGATCTAATTCTCCACCACTTCGTAACGCATAGTAAAAAATATCGCGATGACGGCCTGAGTATTCATTGTAGGCCCTCACTTCATTGAGTAAATAGGTTTCAAATAAGAACCCCCGATAATACTGATCTAATGATTCGAAAGCGAGGCCTGCAGCAGCTCTGGCGACTCCTGCATCGAAAAAATAAAACTTAGAATGTGCAACTTCGTTAACCCGTATGTTTGGTTTATAAGCTGCCAGCTTGAATCCAATTAATGTATCGACTAGTACAGCGAAGTATTTGTCTACGGTTGTGCGTCCAACCTTGGACTCCCGGGCCACATTTTCTACATTCAATATTTGCCCATTTAATTGACCAGCAACTGCTAAGAACCTGACGAAAGGCTCGATGTTGCGGACTATGCCCTCCTCTAGTAGCTCCTGCTGCAGGTAATTATCTACGTAACTGATCAGCGTGTCCGCCCGGTGCTCAAACTGATCTAGAACTAGTGGCAAGGTGCCCCAGTCAGTGAGATCCTCGACACTAAAGCGACTCGACGAATATTCCGGAAACGTCAATGGGAACATGCGGCGATTGATCGCTCGACCGGCCAGTAAATTAACTCCGCTGCGTTTAAGCTTGCGAGCGCTCGAACCACTAAGCGCAAAGTTAAGCCGCTTGTTTTCGTACAAGGCATGAACTTCGTCCAGTAAATCAGGTACTTTTTGAACCTCGTCGATCAGCACCCAGCTCCCTGCTGGTAAATGCGCTGTGCGGGGCGCCAGCAAACCAGGATCCCGCAAGTAATCAAGGCGATCTTTGGTCTTTAGAAGGTCGATCGACAGGTCAAAGGACAAGGTTTTAAGCCAAGTTGATTTTCCGGTCCCGCGCGGGCCGAGTAGTAGGAATGTCTTGGTCGGACGTGTTGCGATGCGATTAAACACGAAACACCTAATTTTTATTTGATTTCAGGATGTGATTTCGCCGCACTTACAATTCTCCACTAGAAATGTAGGATTAGCAACGATTTCTCCACCAGCGGTAGAGAAATGCGAAAAGAAGTCAGAATCATTAGGCATTATTGCACATATAATCTCTGGCATTTTGAAGGCTAGATCCGGACCCATACCTAGTCGAACCTAAAGGGAAAAGTGCGTAGGTGGTAGAGAGATCGGATCGCTCCGACCTCCCCCCAGTTCCAACCCATCGTGCCCAATTAAGGCAATGGGCTGACGACGTACCCTTCACGCATCAGGGATCAGGGATCAGAAAAGCGGATGGTAAACCTTCACTGCTGGAGATGGCCGCCATCGCCGCCTAGATCATGCGGCCCATCCACAACATTTGGCCATATCTCCCCGAAGACTGGCTACAACAAGTTGGTTGCTCAGCTAGGTCCTGACAAAGTGAATCCTTTATAAACTATCCTAAACCCAAAATTTGAAGCAGGCTATTTGCTAACGAAGAGCTACCGGTTCAAAAATATGAAAGGAACACTATGATGTCTGAGAGTCTAGTCCGTATCGGAGCCTATCTATCGCTGGCAACTTTTACTTGCTTATTCGGTGGCTGCAAGTCCACCAAAGGTACATCAGACATAAAAACGGAATACCCCTCTGACGGATTCCAAGTCGGGGATCCGGACCGGTATTATCTTCAACACTGCAGAGATACCCCGCAGAATTTTAAGGGCTTTGAAGCTGTTCTCTGTTCGATTCTAAAGGCCCAGGAATTTACGATAAAAGCAACGGAAAATACTAAATATAAGTTTGCAACTAATGATAGGAAACAATTGAGAGAAGCGTTTATTGCTGAGGTGACGTTACGTATACCCGCGGTTGCACCTCATCTCCAAACAGTTGCCGCAATTTGCAATATTCCTGCAGACAAGATTACAACAAAACATATCGTTGGGGTAGCACTCGCTGATCTTGCATACGATTCAAAAGAACTCAATGAGAACTCTTTAGTCCAGAGTGATAAATCAAAGCTGGTTTTAAAAACTCGCTTGAATGGAGTTGTCTCTCTAAAACAGATAGAACAGGCGTGGCCCACAGGTAATTTAACTGAGCCGTACCAAGTCTTTTATTGGACAGTCAGTGGGTCTCGTGATCTTTCCAAAGAAGGCACCTGCCCCTCGGCTTCTCGCGAAAATGCACTATTGCGGGCATCGGCAGCAGTTCTGGGTTGTAGTAACGGAATCCAAGCAAAAGTACAGGAAATAGACCCAAGTTACGACGAGAGCTGCTACCTGGCCAAAACTAGTCATTTCATGTGGACATTAGGAGAGAAGGCAGAGATGGTCTTAAATATTGTCAAGTAACTGGGGACAGTCCCGCCCCTTCCTAGCGTACTATCGGAAACTGGTCTACAAATGGGGTGAGTAGACCCACCGGATCGCTCCAGTAGGCGCCGGGTACAAGGGGCGCCTTGCGGCGCCCAAAGCCCCACAGAACGTGGCGTGCAGATTTCCCGCACCACGCTAGGCAAGGCCGCGGGGTAGGGCCCGGCGTTCAATAATCTCTAGTATTTTGAAAGCTAGATCCGGGCCCACACATGGTCGAATCTAAAGGGAAAAGTGCGTTTGTTTCTCCTATACTCGGCTTGTGATATTTTTTCATAAAAATCTCGATCCGTGGCCCTATCTACCGAACCAGACTTTCCTGTTTGCTTTAATATGTCTCTGCCACGCCCGACTAGCTGCCCTGCGTCGTAGACACTGAAGTTTTTAGGTAGATTTGCTATCGAGATCTCCCAGCCTGGACGAAGGAGATTACATGCGATTTTGTCAGAGACCATGCCTACCGCCTTGGAACCAATCAAAACCTGATGTCCCGCCTCGTCAGGTCGCCTCTTTGAGGCGTACACAACTAGTCCGGGATCGATAGAAGTACACTCCACCCCGAGAAAAATGGTTTGGCATCCGTTCGATTTACTCGCGCGTATATCGAACTCCCGAACCTTGTTCTGCCTTTTGTCTTCGTAGCTGGCGTTTTGATCGACTCGGAAGCCCCATGTACGCAAGTCCCTTGCTACCTTCATTTCAAGCGCAAAACTTGACTGCTTTTCGAGAAATGAGAGTAGTTGCTCTTGGCTCAATGTCATATTTCATCCTTGGCTAGCATAGTTTCGCAAACAGCTTCGCATTAAAAAACTCACCGTCCTTTTTGTAGTGCCTTAGCAACTCCCCTTCCAGGTGGAACCCGTTCTTCTCCAAAACCCGCTGCGACCCCGTGTTAAACGCGAAAATGTGCGCGGTGATTTTCTCCAGCTTGAACTGCTCAAACCCGATTTT
>JAPLFY010000056.1 GCA_026390435.1 Pseudomonadota bacterium | reverse complement strand
GATCATCCTTTTGCGCTTCGAAAGAATCCGATCTATCAGCGCTTTACGCTCGTCCAACGTGATCATAGCGACCTCCCCTCAGGGTAGACCGCTTACCAATTCAGCCACTAAGGCACCGGCTTAAATCTCGGATCAGGGCAGTTATTGCTCTAATTGCTCTAATTGCTCTGATCGAAGTTTAAGTCGGCTGTGTTTGCTACGTGGATTAATTACTCACCGCCGTCACCGCCGTCTGAGCCCGCCCCAGCGTCATTGTTGCCACCAATGTCGTCGAATCCTTCGCCTTTGGCCTCGCCCGGAGGTTGCTTGGCCTTGAACATGTTGTGGACGACACAAATCATGGCTGCAGTTAGGTCGTTACACGCGGCTTGATTGCGCAAATTTGTGCATCCATTCAGTAGAAACGGTGTCGCCGTTACGCAGGCTCGACCTTGATTTTTGAATGTATTTTGACTGGGAGTGACTCCGGAGGGTGGTTGTTGTTTGTTGAGCGCAGGCCTGCCAATTTTAGTTGCGAAGGTGGAGATGTCTCGCATGCTTTGTTTGAATTCCGATGGCGTGACCGATGTCGGATTGAAACGCATAAACTCCCAGAAGTCACTTACCTGAGAGAAATGCATCTGTATCTTAAGGAAGTGCGGTTTATACATCGTCAACATGTCGTTGACGCCGCGTACCGTCGTGCCTCCGATGTTTACCGACGCATTGTTGGAAACTTTGTGGAGGAAGTCGTACAAACGGTCGAGCTTCATTTTCGAGAGAACTTTGAGCTGCAACTGCGCCGGTGCCTTGGGTAGGGCTGGCGTGCCATCATCGGTCTTTGTATCGACGTAAGCATTAACGATTTCGTCATCAGAGATGGGTCCCCCGACTGCAGCATCAGTAAACGTGGCAGCACTAGAGCCGCTCGAGCCACTAGGCTGGCAGCCGGCCAAAGTGATTGCGGCTCCTAACAGAGTTGCGAGACCAACCCACCCACGACGAACCGTCGTAACGCCTGTCTTGTGTTTGGTACGCAAAGTGTCACTCATCCACGCGGCCTCCGATCACGCAAGCAAACTCCGCTCTGGCAGTTCTCTGGTGTGACCTCTAATTTAAAGCTACCCCCATATCGGTCGAGTTATAGAAAAACTTAAGTTTTTTCTGAAAACCCGCTGATATCGCTGGTATCTCAGAATTCGATAAATTGGCATAAATTAGCCCTAAAGTTTTTCCTCCAGCTGCCGATATCTACTACGGCCAAACTTAGCCGGGGAGACCAATCAAATGCTAGACCTCAAAACAAAACTGAAAAGCCAGCGTAAGCAGCACAATCTCGACCTCATTAAGCGGATGCGCAACGGCGAGCCCCTGAATGCTATCGACAGCAAAAGCAGCTGGTATCCACCGAGGCCGACGATAGCCAAAGACCCTTCCGAAATGGCTCGAGTATATAGCCAGCTTAATGGCAGCGCTGTCTTGGTATCTCCAGATCGCAACGATGCCGAGTCCAGCGGGGCAAAAATAATTCTTACTAGAACTAGACCATTCGACGAAGCGGGCTGAGGTCTGACTCTTTGAGCGATCGGTCTAGTTAAAACTTTCTTGTAATAAGTGCGAAGTCATAGCCAGGTACAGTCACAGAGGTGCTGGCCTGGCTATGATGCTTTTAGCCCTGCGTGGACTCGCAACCCAGCGTATAGTACAAAGTGAAATTCGCTATTGTTGTGGTTTCTGAGGGGGCTCGAAAGATGACGAAAAAAGATCGGATTCAAGCTGCGCGGCTGAAGGGTTTTCGTGATTACCTGCCGCAGTTGATGGCGGCCCGCCTGGAGATCATGGACACGATTCGTCGCGAGGCGGCCTTGGCTGGCTTCCAAACGATCGGCACCCCGGCTTTGGAATATGCCACTACCCTGCTGGGTCAGGGTGGGGACGAGACGGATAAACAGGTGTACCGCTTTACCGATCACGGCGACCGTGACGTAGCTCTGCGCTTCGATTTGACGGTGCCCTTTGCTCGCTTTGTCGCTGAGCACCAAAACGAACTCAGCTTTCCGTTTAAAAAACTGCAGATTGGTGATGTCTGGCGCGGAGAGAACACGCAAAAAGGTCGCTATCGCGAGTTCTGTCAGTGTGATCTAGACATCATCGGTGCCGATAGCGCTGCCGCTGATATTGAAATTTTAGCGACATTTCAGCGGATTCTCGCCAGCGTTCCATGTGGCCAGTTCACGCAAGCGGTTGGGCAAAGGCGTCTGCTGTCGGCACTGATTCGCAAGTTGCTGGGCGGTCTTGGTGAAGAAGCGGAGACCCCTGCTTTGATCGCCATCGATAAGCTGGCAAAAATTGGCCCTGATAACGTGCACAAATTGCTCGCGGCGATTCCAGGCAGTGACAGCGGCGGTGCCCGGGCCTTACTAGAATTACTGGTATCCAAAGACGCGCAAGGCGACACCGACATGCACATTGTCGCCGGCGAACTTGCCGGAGACGAGTCCAGCGAACGTGAACTCAAAAGGTTGCAGGTAGTTCTTGATGCCGTGCGAGCATCAACGGTGGGCAGCAACGGACAAGTGCGCCTCGATCTGAGCGTGGCGCGGGGCCTTGGCTACTATACGGGAATAGTCTTTGAGACGACGCTCGCCGGAGCGCCGAGCATTGGCTCAATTAGTTCAGGTGGCCGCTATAATGATTTAGCGGGGCGTTTCACCAGTCGTGAGTTGCCAGGTGTTGGCGGTTCCATAGGTCTCGATCGGTTGCTCACCGCGCTAGAGGAAATGGGCCAGGTGACCTCCTCGGTAGCGAAGCCGATTTTTGTCGCTGTCGCAACAGACGATGCACTCGGCTATGCCTGTGAACTTGTGCAGTCATTGCGCCGCGCTAATCTTGCCGCCGATATTGGGATGGTGCCTAAGTTAGGCAATCAGTTTAAGCATGCTGACCGGCTAGGTTGTCCCTTTGTTGTCACGGTGGGCGGCAGCGAAGCTGCAGCGAGAACCTACGCCATTAAAGATATGCAGACTGGCCATGAGGAGAGATATCTCCCGGCCGCTGGCTTAGTGGCGCGGTTACGGTCTTAAATCAGGATCCTTAGTAGGACCCAAGGGCAGATGACGCCATCTGGTTTTTTCCACGCTTCAGAATTTTGGTATTTAAAGATCTGGAGTCATACAAACCATAACCACCGGCGACTCTGCCAGACTTTTGCTTAGACTTCTTAACGGTGTGTTTCCCGGTAGTAGCGCATCCGGTGAGCATTAAAAAAGCCAGCAAGGTGACTAGGCCTTTGGCTCGAAGCGGCTGTTTTATCATGGTGGTCATCCTCTAACCTAGGTGGGACCGCAGGAGCGGCTGTAGAGGTGTCGGCGGATTATTGGCGAGCTTTAGCAAAAACACAAGAACACGCTATAATCTTAATGATCACAGCGTGTTTTGACTTACTCTCTCTGTTTTCTTCCCTGCCGAAAGCTTGCGCCACTAAGCAGTCACCCACGATTTCCGCCCAAAGTCCGGCCAATGTCCGGTTATCACGTGGGCCTTAAGGTGCAATCCGAGACTGCCCACCCATGTAGGGACGCAACGCCGCGGGAATGTGAATTCCTCCGTGCTCGTCCTGGTGGTTCTCGAGCAGGGGGATCAGCGTTCGTGGTGACGCGATGGCCGTGTTGTTCAAAGTGTGGCAGATCAGATTTTTGCCATGTTTGTCTTTATAACGAAGCTGGAGACGACGTGCCTGAAACTCGTGAAAGGTCGAGCAGCTGTGAGTCTCACTGTAGGCTTTGCGCGATGGCATCCAGGTCTCGATGTCATGTTTGCGCAATTGTCCTTGGCCCAAGTCGCCGGTACAAACGTAGACGACCCGGTAAGGTAGTTCCAGAGCCTGTAGAATGGCCTCGGCATTGCCTAGGAGCTCATCATGAAGACGGCTAGACTCCTCTTCGTCATTGGGTCCGATAATGACTTGCTCGATTTTTTGAAACTGATGCACGCGGTAAAGACCCGTGGTGTCCTTGCCGTAGGTGCCGGCTTCCCGGCGAAAGCAGTTACTCCAAGCCATGATGCGGACGGGTAGGGCAGACTCAGCAAGGATCTCGCCCGAATGATAACTGGTCAGCGACACCTCTGAGGTACCGACTAAGGCCATGTTGTCGCGCTCACACAAATAAGCTTGGTCGCGCCCAGTCGGGAAGTAGCCCGTGCCAGTCATCGCCTCTTCCGAGACCAGCACCGGAATCGACAGCGGAGTAAAGCCGCGGGAAATCAAAAAATCAAAAGTAAATCTGAGCACCGCTTGTTCAAGGCGAGCGCCGTCTCCGCGCAGAACATAGGAACGGCTGCCAGCTAGTTTGACGCCGCGCGGCACATCGATCAGGTTCAGTGCCTCACCGAGAGCCATATGGCCCTTGGGCTCGAAGCCGAACGTGCGCGGTGTGCCCCAGCGCCTGATCTCGACGTTTTCAGAGTCGTCGCGGCCCACAGGAACATCAGCCCGGGCTGGTTGTGGAACCAGGAGCATCAGGTTATCGAGTTCGGCCTTCTTGGTTTTTAGCTCGGCATCAAGAGCTTCGTACTGGGCTTTGATCTCGCTGACGCGTGCTTTAAGCGCTTCGCGTTCAGCCGGTTGGCTTTGACCTATGGTTTTCGATAGGCTGTTGCGCTCACTTTGCAGGGTTTCGCACTGCATCTGCAGGGGGCGAATGGCGGCGTCTAGCTCCAGCAGGCGACCCAGATCGAATTTAATGCGCTTATCTACTGCGCCGCGCCGTACTGCTTCTGTTTGTTCACGGATGAATTTAATATCCAGCATTCTGTCCGTCGTCCTTATGCCGCTAGTTCTGTGGTGTGGCAGCTTCGAGCTGTGCCAGCTGCACTTGAATCTGATACTCTAAGCAAAGATTACCAATTAAACGACCAAATCTGCACTGATTCATCACGAAAATAAATGGCCAAGTTACCCAGCCATGCCGCGGGAGCGCTAGTTATGTTGCCCAAGTTTAGTTTATTGCTGAGCCTGCTAGTTGCTGGACCTCAACTTTATGCTAAAAACCAAGACGTTAAAGCAGAGTCCCCAAAGACCAAGAGTTGGTTTACGCCGCCGTCTGACCCTGACGAACCTCGCAGCGATATCTGGGTCCCCGCGGTCAGCTTCTTACTGCCGGGCTTTGGCCAATTTCTCAACGGCGAATACACTAGTGGCAGTGTTTATGCGGGTCTTGCACTTGGTGGCTTTGCTTACGCCGATGAAGTGCGCAGGGCTGATGATCTCGCACGTGCGCGGCTGCTGGCTGAACAGCGTGCGAAAGTGTACGGAGACAAAGACCCCCCCTCCATCTTGGATCAAAAAGGGGTGGGCGTGCGGAAATACACGCTTGGCCAATTGGTGGCCCAGGGGTCGGGTGGGTTTAGCGCCTACCAAAGTTTCCGTATGGCGGCGACCACACGGAAGGAGCAAGGCGAGTATGAGTTCCTGACCCGCGATGAAACCCCTATGGACATCGTGGGCAGCGTTTTTCACTTCCAATATCTCAGTCGTCCAAGCACCTGGATTCCGCTCGCCATAGGCGCTGGCTTGGCATATCTGCGGGTCAACTCGGCGCTGCCCGATAATATGGTGCGCGACAACTATACCAGCGCAGATGCCTTTTTTACGGCGTCCTTCTCCGCGAATGCCGGAACGCACGAGGAGGCTGTCTTCCGCGGCTGGCTTATGCCCATGCTGCGCGAGCAGACCGGCAGTGATCTTTGGAGTAACGTCCTGCAAGGAGCGCTTTTTGCGGCCGCACACTTGGGTACCAATTCCACGCCGCTGCCCCAGCTTCTCCTCGGACTAGACCTGGGCTACATTTCTCAGCGCAACGGCTGGACCCTCGGCGAGTCGGTCTTTATTCATACTTGGTGGGACGTCTTCGCCTTCTGGGCCCAGTATCAGACGACTTGGAAGTACGCCAAAAGCCCGCTTGCGACTAAGGCTCTGCCAGTGCTATGGTTGCCGCCCCTCGAGTGGGCGTTTTAAAAGACTAAACGCTCGCGAGAGTCGAAAGCTCACTCAGCGCAGCGACCAAATGACCAATACGACTATTGCAAGCCAATCCCCAGCAGCCACAGCCGGGGCCATCACGCAGCTGAATCCGCCGGCTCCAGCTGCTTCGGTCTATCCCGTTTGGGAAAAGCTTGGGTTGGCGCCTAATCCGGTGTTCTTGGCGCCCTTGGCTGGCGTCTCGGACGCCCCGTTCCGTCGCCTATGCGCCGAGCAGGGGGCTGCTTTAACCTATGTCGAGATGCTTTCTGCAACAGCGCTGCTGTACTCGAGTCGTCGCACGTTTGAAATGATGCGGCGGCATCCCGCCGAGTCGATTCTTGGCGTACAAGTGACCGGCAAGACGGTAGATGAAGTGGGTCGTGCGGTCGCCCTACTTAGCGAGCATTCGTATGAAACCATTGATTTAAATATGGGCTGCCCAGTAAGCAAGGTGGTCAAAAGCGGCTGCGGCAGTGCCATTCTGCGTGACCCGCAGCGGGTGTACGATACGGTGCGAGCGGCAGTGGCTGCTACGGATAAGCCGCTGTCAGTTAAGATCCGCCTTGGCTGGGACCGCAGTAGTTACACTTATATGGAAGTTGCCGACGCTGCCGAGCGCGGTGGTGCTGCCTGGATCACGGTGCATGGGCGACTTCGCTGTGATGACTATGCGATTCCAGTCGATCTGGAGCGTATTGCGGAGATCAAACGCCGCCTAACCATTCCGGTCGTCGGCAACGGCAATATTTTTTCCGCTGCGGATGCTGACTGGATGCGCCATCGGACAGGCGTCGACGGTGTCATGGTCAGTCGGGGGGCATTAGGCAATCCCTGGATTTTCAGGGCCATTACCACCGGTGATGCCAGTGTAGCTGTTGATGAATGGCGCCGTGCGGTGCTGGATCACTTAGCTTGGCAACTCGAAGAATACGGCGAAAAAGGCTTTGCCGCTGTCTGCATGCGCAAGCATTTGCTGTGGTACGTCAAGGGTTGGCCGGGGGCGAAGCGGCTGCGTGAGGATCTCTCCAAGATTGACACGCTAGTTCAGGCGGGCCAGTTGATCGCTGAGTATGGCGACTCTTTACTGGCCCAGGGTGTTACGGAGCGCCTACCGCTGACGCAAGACGGCGACCCCGAGCAGCGTTTTGTCTGGGACCCTAAGTATGACATGGACCGTCAGCTAGACCGCGGCGTCGGCGATGATCATATGAGCCAAAGTTAACATATTTGTTAATGAAATCAGCTTGAGTCAATATCTTTTATCCACCGGATAAAATATATTGACTTTGTTATTAACATTTATTAAAAAGTCGTCACAGACTAAGCTTCCTGCGTTCCCCGCGATACGGCTAATTATTAACAAAATCAGTTACTTATAGGTGAACGAATGACTCAGCAGATGACACCGCGTTCCTCCCTAGCTTTCGTAGTCTTAGCAGTTTTACAGGCCGCCACGCTGCTCAGCCCGGTAGCATTGGCGGCTCAGCCGATGCTTAGCCCGGAAGAAGAGCACCTGGAAGAGCGTAAGATCGAGGCTCCCGCGGCAAGTGCTTCGACGCTGGATGCTGCAAAAGAGACAAAGACGGACGCTGCTGCTAAGGCCGGGCCAGAGTTTTACGGATCTTTGGAACTGCGTCATCGCACTCAGCGCGAGATGTTACAAGATCACGGTCCGGGCCGAGTGACGATGGGGCCGCGGCTGATTAGTGACGACGCTACCGCAACGGACAAGCCCGCGATCCTGTTGCGTCCGACTTTGGGAGCTAATTTTTTCGACAAAGCTCTCGACACGTCCTTCACCCTTCAGCTCCAGAACAATATTGGCGATAATCGCATCCTCAAGACCGATGCCATAAATTCGACCCAGTGGAACGTCCTGCGCGGTAAGTTTAATGCCGACAGCCCTTGGAACTTCGGCCCTTCAGCGTTTACCAGTTTTTTTACCGGTTCACCTAAGGGGGCAAACTTCTCCTATACTGATATCGGGCTTTTTGGTGAGGCTAATTTTCAGACCCCGGTCCCTACCGGCGCTCTGTCGCTGCGCGCTTATGTGAATCCACTTGCCGAGTTTTACAGTAAGGAATACTCGCAGACGAATCGCCAAAAGGCGTCTTTGGTGGAAGGTGATATCGGTGCTCGTAGCAGCGGTGACTTGGCCTTAGTCGGTTTGAGCAAAGACTCCAACGGCGACATCACCGTCCAGCAAGCCCATCCGATGCTTTTGGCCTACTACGGAATCGGTGCGACTTATCTGCCAGGCTTCGCCAAGAATCTTTCGCTAATGGCCGGCCTTGATTTAATCCAAACCTGGCGACCGACTTATTACATTACGGAAACGGCCGATGGGATAAAAACCGACCTCGACCATTATTCGAATCAGGCCTGTACCTTTAACCGCCTGATGATCACCTACAAAATCAACGACCGTGTCAGCATCGTCGACCAAGCTAGACATTATGTCGGCGGCTTTTACCAATACGGCATCGACACCAATCACCCTGAGCAGACTCAAGTGATCGGCAAAGTGTCGTGGGAAAATCGCCTCAGCCTGATGGTTACGTTGTTCTAACGGGGTCAGGCACCGCAGCTAACCAACCGCAATCGTTAGAATCCTCCTTTAAAGCTCCGAGGCCTAACGAACGGTAGGTCTTATTTTATATTTAATATAGTATATATTTACGGTGGCGCTTCTCTATATCATACTGAAACTAGTATAATATAAGGTCAGGTCGATGCGCTCTTTAACTCTCCAGATCTGCCGGACGCCGCCAACTACGAACAGATATTGTCCGCGGCTCCGCTAGCTCCACCTGGGAACATTCGCATCAAGGAGCCGTGGACGGACATTGAAGCTGGCCGACCTGAATACCGTGGATCGGGCTTCACGCGTGCTGATGTTGTCGAGAGAGAGCGCGACTTCATTGATTATATGGAGTCAGCCGGAGCGCCGATTGGGGGTACCACAGGCGCAGGCGGTGGGTCGCCAAAGTTTCTCCTGCGTGAGGATGCTAATGGTCGCCTGCACGCGGAAGGATGGCTAGAGGACAGTCGCACGCGGCGCTGCATACTAGTGAAGCTGCCCTACACCGACTCAGAAAATTCCCGCATGCTGGCGCGTATCGAGAAGGTCTATTCTGCGCACAACATCAACGTCCATGGGACGCTGCTCAAGCATGAAGATAACCTACGTCTGATAGGTCGATATTCCAGCAGCGTTACGGCCGATGCTCTTGAGTATTTAAGTCGCGACTTGTTAAACCAGATGCTTGCAAACACAGACAATCACGGCCGCAACACCTCACTTCTCAAGACCGAGTCTGGCATAACTCTGTCACCAGTGTACGACGTGACGGCCATGCAATTTTTTAGCGGTGACTTTATATCGGAGCTAACGCGCTGGACACCAGATCTGGCCACTCTTGAGGCGCGTATAAAATGGACGGCCAATGAACTTAAACTGGGTGAGACCGTGTTACGCCAAGGACTGTCTTTATTGTCTGACTCCACTCGTCAACTAGACGTCCTAATGAAAGATCTGGGAGTCCCTGAGCAGATCGTTCGGAAGTCCGCTAGCCGTAGGGCCAAAGTTCAATCTGAGTTGGAGGCCCTGACATGACCTTGCTACGTAATAAGCCTGCAAGAAATAAACTGCGGGAAAACCTCTACGAAAAACTTCAAGGCTCTGGCGTGCCACTAGCCGAGACCGTCAAGACGCTGCGCAAGATTCTTGCCAAAGACCAGGCCGCGTTCAGTAAAGAGGTTGGTATCAGCCTGTCGACCCTACGCAAGATTGAGCAGCAAGGTGAAGGCGTCTCTTTCCGCACGGTTCAAGCAGTGTTGGACAAGTACGAGTTAGAGTTGGTGGTAAAGACAAAGACCTAACTAGTCGCTGGCGCGAAAAGCGCCGGCGACTAGCTAAGACGATTAGGCGACTAACGATCAGTAAATCAGCCGCCGTAGGTGCGTAAAGTACACGGCGGCTGTTACTTTTTGCTCAGGATAAATCGCGGCAATAGCCTCGCAGTAGTCGGCAAGCTGCTGATCGTAATGCCGTTCGCGGCAGAAACGCTTAAGTTCGGCATCACTCAGACTCTTGGCTGCGGCGGTAAACCGCGTAGTTTTATAATCAATGATCAGTAGTGTTCCGTCAGGTCGTTCCACTAAAAGGTCGAGCGATCCAAGCACGAGCTCATCGTCGCGTTGAAAGACAATCGGCAATTCTGTCTCGATGCGCCTAGCTGAATCGCGCAACTGGACTAGCCAGCTATCCTGGCGAAGTTCGACTAGCTCCTTCAGTACCTCTAGCCGCCAGCGCTCAGAGTCAGCACTAGGAGTGACCAGCACGCGCCAAACCTGTTCGTCATGAAACTCACGGCGCTGCATGAACGCCTCCAAGGCCCTGTGTACGAAAGTGCCAATAGCCGCAGCTAGCCGCGGGCTTATGGCGGACTTAAGAGCGATGGACTTGGCTCCCGTCGGGGCATCCTCGTCCTCATGTTTCGAGGGTGCGGTGATCTGGAGTTCGCGCGGGACATCGGTCCGTGCTGATTGCACGTTGAAATCTCCCGGGGCCGCATTCCCACCCAGATCGCCTATTACATCATTTGCCTTTACTGACTGTTCTGCCACGACAGTAAGGGAATCTGGGACGGCCGCCCAGGTTAGCGATTCGTGGTAAGCGAGCATCGCCGCGGCTGCGTCGATGGCGTTACTCTTATCCGCGCCTGCGGCATCTGCGCCGTTTGCTTCTGCGGTCCAGCGGTGTGCGGTAGTGCTGCGGCCCGAGGGCGGAAAGTTCATGGCGCTGGCCAGGGCGGGGTAGACGATCGTAGTGGCGAGGCCCACTCGCCTTTTGGCTTCATGGCCACTGATGATCAGGTACTGCCGGGCGCGCGTTAAAGCGACATAGAGCAGCCTCTGGCATTCGCTCGCTATTTGCTCCTCAGCCGAGGCAACCAAATGATTAAACGTCGTGTCTGCCTGCGGTTGTTCGGAGCTGGTGCCGATATAATAGAGGCCAGGTCGCTCGTCGTCGTCTTGGCCTTGGGCCCAGTAAACATCACGCTTACCCCACGGACGCCCTGTGTCCATAACGGCCACTAGCGAGAACTCTAGCCCTTTAGCCTTATGGATGGTCATCAGCGTCACGCCGCTGCGGGCGCCGGCAGCGTTACCAAATTCATCACTTTTAGCCATGTCGGCTAAGCGTTCAACTAAAGGAGCTAAGTTTATGAGGTCCTTGTCCTCGAGATTCATCACGAGCTCAACCAACCGGGCCAGGTTGCGGCGGGCAAGGTCGGCATCTTCACTGCGGTAGATGCTGGGATGACTATAGGCGGCAAAGGCCTTAAAAATCCTAAGTCCGTGCAGCAAAAGAGTGTGAGGCACCAGGCGCCCGCTCAGCCGACGTAGGTCTTTAAGTTTAGTCGCTAGATCAGGAGCTGACGCTTCAAGGCCACGCAGCACCGCTTCGGCCGGATCGTCCCTTCCCCGTGCCTCGGCAAAGAGTGGCAACATCGTCGCGTCGTCGATCCCTCCGAGCGGACTGCGGAGGACGGTGGCCAGTGCTACCAAATCGTTCGGGTAGGCGAGAAAGCGCAGCAACGCTACTGCGTCGAGTATTTCAATCCGGTGGAAAAATCCGCGTTCTTCTTCGCGCTGACAGGCAATGCCGCAGCGGCGCAGAGCTGCCTCGACGATCGCCGCATTGGTGGTCGAACGGTAAAGGATACAGCAGTCGCTTGGCCGAAGTGGCCTGTAAGTACCCGTATTTTTATCATAAACTGGACTCGATGCAGGCCTGGCAAGCATCTCAGCCAGGGCAGCGGCTAGCATTTCGGCTTCGGTCTCGGCTGGGTCGGCGCCGTCCTCGTCTTTGCCCGGAGGCTGGATCAGCGGCAGTACCAACACTCGCCCAGTGTCAGGAACGTAGGCTTGACCCCCGAGTTGAGCCGTATGATGCATCGGGAAGTCAGGATCATCGCGAAAGACAGCGTTGACGTAGTCCAGCACGACCTGGGCCGTGCGAAAGCTGGCCGTTAGCGGTGCGTCGCGCAGGTAGTCGCCAAGACGGGCGCGGGCGTCGGTCATGACCGCCGGGTCGGCTTCGCGGAAGCCGTAGATCGATTGCTTACTGTCGCCGACGATAAAAACTGTCGGGGCGATGCCACTGGGCTCTTCCATGCCATCGCCTGCCAGCATCGGCGAGATCAGAGCTTCGAATACCGACCACTGCAGGCGACTCGTGTCCTGAAACTCATCGAGTAACACATGCTGCACGGTGCGCCCCAAAAGGAAGCGAGCTCCGGCGCTTGCCGGACCGTATAAAATCTCAAAGCCGCCTTTGACCAAGTCACGAAACTCCAATGCACCGGACTGGGTCTTGAGGGCATCGCGGAGCGCCCTGTATAGCCTAAACAGTTGGTAGTGACTCTGTCCGATGCGGTTAAGGCGCAGCAGCTGCTGCGTATCTACAAAGCGGCGAATGTCGGCTTCAACCGCAAGAATCTCAGTGAGAAGTCCGTCGCGTTTGGCGCCCCTGATGTAGCGTCCGCTAATTTTTAGGTCGGCACGAGTTAAGAGTTCAGTGGTCAAAAGAGCATCAAAGTCTGCCGCTGCAAGTGCCGCTAGCGCGCTGTCCCGGCGCTCGGCATTGCTAACGTTGCCGACGATCGCCCGCATGGAGTCATCAATGGCAGCCATCAAATCGCTAGCGCTTGGCTCTTCGGTGACATGGGGCCAAGGCAAGACGGCAGAACGTTCGGGGGCCAGCTTCTCGCTGTACCAGACGTAGGTGTCTTGGCGGTCCAGGGCGTCGAGATAACGTTCCAGTGCCAGGATGCCGCCCTTGGGAAGGCTCGACAGCAGGTCGTCAGCCCAACTCTCGCTGCGACCTAGGGCCCGCGTGAGAAGTTGCCCGGTGGCTCGCCAGGCCTGTGCTTGTAGGCGCCGTGTGCTGAGAGGGTCTAGGAGATTAGCCGATCCGGACAGCCTCTCGCCGTCACCGCCCTCGCCTTTACTTGGTCTAGCTTCGAACGGGAACTTGCTCACCCATTCGAAGAATAAACTATCGATAGTTGATATTTTTAACAGCTGCGACGCAGCCAGTAGCTGAGGCGCGAGGTCGCGCGCCGGGATTGGTGGCGGTCGCCGCTGGCCCTGGGTTCTGGCATGGAAGAGCTGCATCTGCTGGTCAAAAGCCTGCTGCTTTTTCGGATCCGCCAGGAGCTGCGCCGCCTCACCAAGGATGCGGGCACGCATTTCGCCGGCGGCTTTTTTCGTGAACGTCACCGTTAGCACCGAGCCGGGCTGAGCGCCGGCGCTGATGAGATGGAGAAAGCGCTGACTGAGTTGAAAGGTCTTGCCGCTGCCGGCAGACGCGGCGACGAGAAAGCTGGAGTAAGGGTTCTGCGGATTATTAAGTGGATCTTGCTGCATGTAGCTTAGACCTCTTCGCTCAAATGGATGGCAGCGCCGGAACCGCCGGAACCGCCGAAATCTAGGGCTCCGAGACTATCGAGGGATTCTGTCAGGTCGCGGTGGAGCGCAAGAGCTGGATCATCGCGTCGGCAAACGCCGCTATACTCGCAGTAGCCGCAACGCTTGGCATCTGGGCGGAACATGCCTTCGTTTAAGACTTCGTCGTGACGCTGTTGCCACAGGGCTTTCAGGTTATCGATCGAGGCCTCTAGACCATCTTGGTCGCGACCGCCAATCACTCCGGCTGCGCGCGCCGAACTGACAGCAGCTTCGCCGGCGAGTCCCTCTCGCCATTCGCCGGCCAGGATGCTCCAGTAGCCGACTACAGCACGGTTGATGTCGAGTTCAGGCTGCATTTGCTGCATGGCGAGGGCATAGAGCAGGAGCTGAGGGGCATGGCCGCGCTTAATCATCTGCTTATCGGGTGAACCAAAGCGCTTGTAGTCGGTGATCAGGTACCAGTCGTCCCAGCTGTCGACACTGTCGATGAGGCCGTTTATTTGAATGAGGCGACCTCCGAGTTCAACTTGAACAGGCCGCCCGTCGGGATGCCGCAGTTGTTGCTCGCGCCAGCCGGCGCGGGCGGCCTGCCGATGGAGTCTTAGGACGTGGTCGCTGAAAGCCGGCCAAGCATGGCGCTGCAGATGCAAGGCCAGTGGAGATTCCTGGGTCGCGGCAGGCATGAGGCGTTCCGTCAGGGTCGTCAACCTGGCCATGACCTCTGAGCGAGCGTCAAACCCTAAGCTGGCCGCAGTGAATGGAGGCAGTACTGGCTCTTTGTCGATACATCCAGTGAAAAATGCCTCTAAAATGGCATGCAGCCAATCACCTTGTTGCCGGCTGTCTTTATCTTCCGGGAGGTCGGCTCGAGTAACTTTCAAACGCTGCAGGAGAAAGCGGTAAGGACAGGCCAATAGGTATTCTAAGGATGTCGCCGATTGCATGGCTAGGAGTTGCTCTGCGCCGTCGCTGGCGAAGACTCCGCGTGGTCCGCTGCGCCGAGTCAGCCGGGCATTTAGTTCGGGATCTGCCGTAGCGTCACCGTTGCTACCGGGACCCCAGGACATGTGAGTGAGGCGCGATATCTCACTCTCGGCGGCAACTTCTCTGGCCTCGCCAAGTGCCAGGGCGGTTTCGATAAAGCGCGAGCGCACGGCTGTTTCGCCGCCACGGCTCTCCGGATAAAGCAGTACCATGCCGGGAAGGCGGGCACGCAGCAGGTGAAAGGTCGTGTCTTCGATCGCTTCCAAAAGGTGCCAGCCCGGTAATCCGATCCGAGTCTTGAGGTAGTGGTCAACCAGGTGATCGCGCGGTAGCGCGCGGGGAAAATCACCTTCGCTGCAGCCAAGCACAATGCCTAAGTCGAACGGCACATAGCGAGCTTCAGCTACGCTTAAGACCTGAAGTCCGCGCAGCGGATCGCCAACGCTACGCACGTCCAGACTAAGCAAGCGCTCGCGCACCAGCGAGATAAACTCACGTTGGCTAAACCGCCCGGGCAGTGCCGCAGCCGTCGAGGATAGCTGGCCTAAAAAGTCTTCGATCCCAGCTAAAGCTGAAGCCGTAAGTCCGCGGTCGCGCTCTCCCGTGTTTAGGGTGGATTCTGTCTGCGCGAGGAAGGCCCGTAGATTCCAGGCGAAGCTGTCGGCCCATGTGGCTAAGGCTAAGGCTAAGGCTAAGGTAGGGGCGCCCTGTTTGGGCACAAGCGGGCCTAGACGCTCCAGAAGGGCAGCGCCAAACGGCTGCAGTTCGGGCGATAGCGCGGTCGCTAGCTGAGGCAGCGCGACCACTTCCTCCCAGCTACAAATTTCTTTGGTGAGGCGAAGGGCCAGCGGAGTTACTGCTGCACCCGTTGTTCCTGGCTCCCTTGTTCCTTGCTCCGCGCTTCCTACCGTTTTTACGGGGTTTTCGGCCTGACTCTCCCACCACGACAGCGTCAAAGGGTGGACTAAAAAAGCCAGCAGCCTGGCGCTGCTCGGCTCGCCGCTCAGTATATCGAAAAGTGCGGTTAGCCACGTTCCTAGTTCGGTTTGCGCGAGCGGCGTACCGATGGCAAGGTTGGGCGTTAGCGGTGAGTCTGCGAGTAAGGCGCGCACTGGCTTGCCGTAGGCGGCGTCGTTGGTGACGAGAAGGGCGATGGCGGACGGAGCCAAGCCCTCGGCCACGGCCTTTTCGGCGAGGTGTAGGGCGTGATTAACCTCGCTGAGTAGTGAGGGCGCTCTGACCACTTGCAAAGTTGTAGGTGGCTGAGTCCTGCTTGAAGTGCGGTGACAGATGACTGGTGCTTTATTGGTCTGGGCGACACCGGTTGGGGTCAGCATGCCAAGTAGCATCGTCAGTGGATTGTGGGTGCCGCTGAGCGGGGGCGGCTCACTTAGCCAAAAGCGCACGTCACTGCGGCCGGCCAAAGTTTCCAACAGTGGGGCGTGCATGCCCTGGGCACTGGTTAGGCCGACAATATAAAGCTGTCGCCACGGCGGAGCTGACTCGCGCCAGTGCTCGGCTAATGCTTGGCTTTGGCGTGCCAGGTGCAATTCAGAGGGTACTCCGCCGAGTAAGTCGCTCGCTGCCTGGTAGTAGCGCTGAGCTAGGTCATGTAGCTCGGTGAAGCGTTCTCCCAGCGTGTCGATGCCTCCGTCGCTCAGAAAGGCGCTTTGTTTGACCTCTTGCGATAGATCGATAATCTTGTCGAGGTCGAGGTTCCAGTCGACCAATTCGGCGAGGAACTGCTTCACTTCATGCTCATGCCCCGGTAGCAGGTGGCGGTAGGAGCTGTCTTTAAGCAGAGCGGCTAGCAGTAGCTCCTGGGCCAAGTCCGAAAGTGCAGGTTGTGCCGTGCCTATGGCGAGCGGTTCGCCGTGATTACGGATGAAATCGTCGAGCGTGAAGCAGCGTGGTGGTATGAAAGCTGGCCGCGAGCGTGCCATCAGAGCCAGAAGCCAGGGTACTAGTCGTTTGGTTGGCAGAACTAGCTGACAGTCACGCAGTTCGCTTGGGCTTAGCGTGGTCAGCATGGCCGCCAACTCTGATATGAGGCAGGTTTCAGAGGGCCAGAGAGTAATTTCGGCTGTGATAGAGACCTGCTCGGATGCCATGAATCGACGTCCTAATCTAGCTTTTATGACACCATGTGCGGTACAAATTAAGAAGGCCATCATAGCAAGGCTGTCAGCTGCCGCCTTAAAAAATGGCATCCCCCGCAACTTAATTTTCGCCGGGCTTTGCGACCGCAGTGTGGATTTTTTCACTTGGAGTGCCTAGTGCCCACAAGTCAGAACTTGATCAGCTACCTGATTGCCTTGTACCCCCGTAAAGACAAAGCGATAGGTTCTTTGTTGCGGGCGTTGCCGCTTAATCCAACGACGCGGCAAGTGCTTGGCCTGACTTACGGCGAGCAGCTCGCCTACCTTCAGAAGTTGTGGGATTTTAACCAAAAACATCAGAGGCTTGAGCATTCTGATGCGAGCTCGCTGTATGCTGGGCAAAAGACCGCTGGCTTACTGCGGCGGTTCAACCAGCTCCCTTGTACACTGGCGACCAGGAAGGCCAGGGCTGACTTATTGTCTGGGCGCGACTTAAAAAGTAGTCGCATCTTGATTCTGGGGGATGACGACTTGCTCAGCGTCGAGCTGAGCAAGCGTGGCTTTAAGCAGGTGGCCGTTGCCGACTGCGACCCCGTGCTGCTTGATCGTATTCGCCGTGAGACCGCAGACTGCCCGACACCGCCGCGCATTATCCTGGCGGACTTTCACAAGTTAGATCAGCTCGAGGAGGTGGCGGATGTCGTGATTCTCGACCCGCCTTATAGTAGCGACGGAGCGAGGGCTTTTCTCAATTTGGCGATCAGTTTAGCTGCGCCTCAGGCCACGATGTACATGATGGTGAATCCGCATGTGCTTGCCGCGGCCTACCAAGAGTTGAACTCAATAGCGGTGCAATCGGGTTTTCGTCTAAGTGAGCGCCGCGAGGGCTTCAATGCATACCCCATCGGCACAATACCTAGCATCATCATGCGCCTGGCGTGGTGGCATTACATGCGACTGCCGCTGCGTAAGACAGTGGGCCGAGAGCTTTGCTTTTTCTCGGATTGTTTTGAATTTGTCCGAGGGTAATCCCACAGACCCGCAATTCTCAGATTCAAATGCTGCTCCGTATTCTGTTGAGTCGGTAATCACGGCCTTGTTCCAGAGCTAACCATAACCAGGTATTCCCGATTAGTGTCGATCAACTCGACTCTGCCCGGAAATTGTCGGCGACCGACACTTAACGGTATCATAGGGTAGAACTTCCTTAGAATTTTGGAGATCCAGGTTCATGCGCATGAGACACCTGAGCTGGCTTTGTCTGGCCGTTTTATCGGCAAATGGCTGCAAAACTACTAGCGGTAGAAGCGCCGTTAAAGTGGTCAACGGAACCATGGATGACCAAAGTTTTCCGGCTACCGTGGCTTTGGCAGCTCTCAACGCGAATGACGATTTATTACTTTATTGCACTGGGACTTTTATTCGCGATGATTTGTTAGTGACAGCCGCGCACTGCACGCAAGGTGCGGGCACAAATAAATTTGTCGTCTTTAGCAATCATGAGCCTTGGAGCAAAGAAAGACCAACGTCGTCTCAATACACGGTGCATCAAGATTTTTCGATGGACGAACCGTCACCGCGTCCTGCAGACGTTGCCTTTATTTTGTTTCCGAAAAATACAGCTCCAGCAAACATGATTGCTCAGTTATCTAGCGAAGACGAGCAAGCCAGTGATGGCCCGGTGACGATGGTTGGTTACGGGGGGGCGACTCCCAATTGGCAGTGGGACGTGTTAGGAGTCCGCCGCATCGGCAAGAATCAGATCGCGGGTCTTTGGTACGGTGGACCTTACCGGATGATTAAAGTGAATACGGATAGCGAGTTTACTACGGCAGATGCATCGTCCATCAACGAAGGTGATTCGGGTGGCCCCCTTTATAACGCAAAAGGCAATCTCATCGGAATCGGTCAGTCTGGCAAGTATCTCGAAGACAAAAAGTACTGGGATAGCCGCTTTATTGACCTTCTCGTGCCGCGCATAGCTAACTTCGTTAAGAGCCAACTAGAGGGCAAAAACCCTGTGGTGGACGTTGCCGATCAGAAACCCTTTGTGCCTGCCAGCGGTAACAAAAATTCAAATAAATACTGTTTAGATAACAACGGCCAGGGTTACGGCCAGGTTACGGATTGCAGCACGGGTAAGTGTGCCAAGCTGGGCGCTGACCTCAAGGTAACTTGCACCGTATCGCCTAACTGGGGTGGGCGGGCTTATTGCAGCAAGAATGCGGGTCGGGGATACGGTCCTGTGTTCGATTGCAACGGACTACGCTGCGCCAAAGTCAGTAAAGACGACAATAAAGAGTGTGTACTTCTGGCCTTTATCTCGGCAGATTAACGATGATCAAATGAGAGTTGCGAATAATTGTCCAAAATATTGGCACCGCCTCATTTCTTGAACAGCTTGCGACAATAAAAAAGGTAATAAGTACGGCCAAATAAAAGTAGTGCGGGCTTTGCATAGGCTCCCTTCACGGTCAACGACCTTGACTCGTGACATAAAGGGACATTTGCCTGATGAAGCACCTACTGCCTGCCGCTCCTGATTCCCGTTCGCCCCGCCTGATTAAACGCGCAGCCACCTGGATCTTGGTTGCCGCCCCATTGACTGTATTGACTCTGTGGGGATGTTCCTCCGCAGCGCCAACGTCCAGCAATACGGCGTCTGCTGGTGAGGAGCAGCGTGTAGCGACTGATACTGACGAAGATACTGACGAAGTTACATCTATGTCTCTTTTAGGCGATGACGACCGTGTCATCGTTGTTCTGAAAGATGAAAATCCAATTTTGGGTAAACAAGGCTCGGAGCCTGCGCTCCGTCGCGCTGCGTTGCGCGCCCGTGTCGCTGGCTATGCCAAGACTAAACGTACGGTTGTCGATGGACTGGCGTCCGCCGATTTATCTGTCGAAAAAGATTTTGACCATCTGCCGATCCTGCGGATGCGGCTGAAATCACAAGATGCTCTTGATAAACTTAGGGCCGATGAACGTGTCGTGCGCGTCCTCAAAGACAGTAAACTGAAACGCTCCGATCTACAGAGCTTTCCTCTGATTCGCCAGCCCGAGGCTGTCGCCAAAGGTTTTACCGGCTCAGCTACTTCTGTAGCTATTTTAGATTCGGGCGTTGATTACACGGTACAGGAATTCGGCTCGTGCACTGCACCGGGCCTTCCGGCTGGCCAGTGCCGGGTTACGGTCGCTAAAGACTTTGCTGCCGAAGATAACACGCTCGACGATACCATCCGTCACGGCACCAACGTTGCTGGAATTGTTAGTGGCTTGGCCCCAGGTACAAATATACTTGCACTTGATGTATTTGATGGCGACTTCGCCTATACGAGCGTCATTGTCGACGCGATCAACTGGGTGATTGCTAACCGAGAGACTTATTCCATCGCATCCATGAATCTTAGTCTGGGCGGTGGGCGTTATTATCGTGAGTGTGACCTCAATCCGATGGCCATAGCACTGCAGCAGGCACGTGATGCCGGTGTTTTAGCCGCTGTCGCTAGTGGTAACGAGGGTCACACGGATTCTATGTCTGCGCCTGGTTGCGCGCCAGCTGCCGTATCAGTAGGTGCCGTTTACGATAAGGATTACGGTTTCGCTAACTGGGGTGACTGCACCGATTCGACCACTGGCGCGGACCAGGTGGTTTGTTTTGCGAACGTGCCAAAATTTTTGAAAGTGCTAGCTCCTGGTGTCTCGATTACTGCTGCTGGAATCACGATGAGTGGTACATCGCAGGCCACTCCTCATGTCGCAGCGACGATCGCAGTACTGCGGTCCCTATATCCAAACGAGTCCCCAGATTTGATTGAGAAACGTCTGATTTCGACGGGCGTCTCGGTGGTTGATGCGCGCAGTGGTATTGCCAAGCCGAGGATTGATGTTTTAGCTGCTGCCTCAATGAATTTCTGTGAGCTAAAAGTTGGCTCCAGTGTGTTGACTTCGGGACCGGCAGGCGGCAGTCTCAAAATTGACCTGACTACTGGGGCTGATTGCTCGTGGAATTTGGCTTACAGCGCCGATTGGCTGCAAGTAGCAGAGAGTTCGCGCAGTGGTAAAGGGCCGGCAAGCATCACAGTAAACGTCAGTCCTTACGCTGGTAACGTTGAGCGTGAGGCTATCCTCGAATTCGCCAGTGGCGGCACCTCGACCAAAGTCACTGTTAAGCAGCAAGGCGACTTGACACCCCCCACTGGTAGCGTGAGCGTCAATGGCAATGCGACTTATACCAAGGCTGCCGCTGTCACACTCAGCCTCAGCGCTCAGGATCCTAGTGGTGTCAGCCAAATGTGTATTAGCCAGACCACTACCTGTTCTGCGTGGGAGCCCTATCAAACAAGTAAGGCCCTGACTCTATCGACTACTCAAGGTGAGCGGACTGTTTATGCTTGGTTCCGCGACACACTCGGAAACACGATGGCTGCGCCGGTCTCGGATAAGATCGTATTTGATTCCGTTGCTCCAACTCTAGGCAGCATCCGCTCTACCAGCACGGTCAACTCGGTGTCTCTAAGTTGGACTTTGGCTACAGATGCCACGTCTGGTGTGGCCGGCTACAAGTTGGTTTACACTCGGTCGAATACTGCCCCGGCCGCAGGTTGTTCCAATGGTACGGTCGTGCCGACCACAAGCGCTGGGCGAGTCACCGTGACTGGTTTAAGTCGCTCCACTGTCTACCGGTTCCGCCTATGTGCCCAAGACAACGCGGGTAATATTGCCAATGGCGTAGTAGCGACCGTGTCGACTCAGTGGCGCTAATCCGTACGGGATGTTGATATCGCGATAGTTCGCGGCGATCATTTGTTCAAACTTTGCTGGCTTAGTCGGTGTTGTTGACGCTAAAAGCTGATTTCAGGAATCTTCTGCAAAAAAGTGAAGCCATGAACTAACGCTCGTCACTTGGTAAAAACCTGTTTCGATCATCATCTTTTCTTGGCAGCGAGATCCATCCGGATGCATGTGCGTACACTGCCCCTGATCTCGCAGCCACACCTGATGCCGCACGGCAGCGGGTATATATCTACCTGCGTTGTTTTGTTGCTGCCGCGCGGCAGCGATAGTGGGTCCCTCCTTTGGGGCTGCCACTGCGGCATCATTATTCTCGACAGTTTTCTCGACATTGTTGTTTCGGCCTCCCAGATCATCATCAAGATTTCGCTGCCGCGCGGCAGCGCGTTCGGCCTTGCGCATAGGATCTCGTTTGGTGAGCAGGTCGCCCACGGCTTTCATAAAGATTTCCGCATCGGTTGGTGCGGAGCCAGCAGCAGCTAAAACTTCACGCGCCCTCTCGAGCAAGGCGAATTGCGACTTGGTCAGAGTGAGCTTTAACTCACAGCTCTCTTCCTCAGGCAGCAGCTCACCATCTGGGGTGACGCGAGACATAAAAAGCTTAGCCTCCCTGAGGCTCTTACCTCTGATATTTTCCAGCACGACCTTGCGATTAGCCCGCGTGATCTTGGCCGAGATCAGTGCCAAATGAGACAGCGAGATCTCGCCTGCTTCGAGCAAA
>JAPLFY010000067.1 GCA_026390435.1 Pseudomonadota bacterium | reverse complement strand
GCGCTGTAGACCTTGGCCCAGTGGTACAGGGCTCGGTGCGGCAGGATCTTGCTGGTCGAGGTCTGCATCTCAAGATTGACATGAGAGCCGTCATCTAGCCGCAGAAGGAGATCCAACTCAACACCGCGCTCGTCTACTAGTTGCCGCGGGACGATCGGGTTTAGGACTTCTAGACTGACGATGGGAGATGGCGGTGTGATGATACTAGTGATTAAGTCGATCAGCCCGTCCCGACAGTCGGGCGAAGAGAGCAGCATCTTGCTGACTACGTCCAAACAGGGGTCCAGGATTTTGCCAGTGTTGTCGGAGTCGACGTTGCTTATCCTTTTATTTCGGTCTTTAGCCATGCCAAACCTCGCTAGATCGTGTGAACAATGTTTCGTGCGGCACAAAACGGTGTGATCACCTGATCTACGTCACAAGGCCTGGCCAGAGCCAACGACATGGACGGACATCAACAATGAGTGTGGGATTGACTTGGGCCGAGCGGCAGCTTTTCTCGTAGCTTCTTAACTTTACGAGCGACAGTCCTCTCTGACACCTCCAAGAGCGACGCAACCTCCGATCTCGATCGCCTGCCAGGCCTAAAGCCTTCCAAAAGCGCACCCCCAGCAAGCACGATAAGTGACAAATATTCTTGGGATTTACTTGCAAGCGAGTTTAATAACCAAGGTTACGTGCGCAGTTTTTTGAGAGTGGGAGATAGCATTAGCAGTCCTGCAACTGCTTAAGTCAAAGATCCCAACTTCCGATCGAGAGGTATCGGGGGGTGAAACACTGATGGCTGGTGTTGCAAATAAGAACAGAGTCGAGTTGACCACGGATGGCCAAGTCTTTCATGGGAAAGTGAAGACTATTATTGATAACAACGAACTCCATTGGTTGGGCCTGGAGCCTTTTGGACAAATAGGGTCGTTTCTCCCTAAGGACCTGCCAACACTTCTGGCATTCTGCTGTAACAACTCCGAATACCACATTGTCACTTATACTTCAGGGCAGCGATATGTAAACCGCGCAGTCCCAGATGAAAAAATTTATATGCTAGCAACGGGCGACAAGAATCCGTACTTAGTATTCAATCCTTGGGTCAATCCGCTGCATCCACTAATCGAGGAAGATCTTTTCAGTAAGCTTGGCAGCGAACCTGACCAAATCCAAAGACGTCGTAAGGCCTAGCCTCGTCATCTCCGAAAGCATGTATTCCTCTGAGATTATAGACTGATGTAGTTTTGCATAATACTGGTATTTAACGACCCAATCGGACATTTCACCTGACCTACGAAGCTCACGCACAGTCAGCCGCTCAAATATCGCCCATGCGTCAAAATGATCCTCTGGACTCAAGATTTGCAGCTGACTTTGGATGTAGCACTGATCCTCAGTTGTAAAAATACAGATCGGGAGTCCGCTTCTTGCCGTACCGACTTTCAGAGTTGGTATCTTCATGACTGAACACTCCACGTTTAAGCAACGCTCTAATAACAAATTTACCGACAGCAAAAGAAGCAACATCGACTCCCCTTTTGACACGGATCGCTGACGCGGAATCTTCTGCAAAAAAGTTTCAACAACGAACTTAATTAGTCGCTGGCGCGAAAAGCGCCAGCGACTAGCTAGGCTTGGGTCGGCGCCATCCGGATGCATGTGCCTACACTTCCCGTGAACTCGCAGCCAGACGTGATGCCGCACGGCAGCGGGTATATATCTACCTGCTGTCTCTTGTTGCTGCCGCGTCGCAGCGATCGCGGGACCCTACTTTGGGGTCACCACTGCGGCATCATTGTTCTCGACAATGTAGCTTCGGCTGCCGAGATCATCATTATGATGTCCATGCCTCGCGGCAGCGCGCTCGGCCTGCCGCATAGGATTTCAGCACTTGCACGAGCTAGCGCGAAGCGTTAGCGAGTTCAGGGCGGTGTTCTCTGCTGACTTAGCCTTTATCCACGGCCAAAAGAAACTCTAATTCTTTTTTGGCCATCTTTAAAATCGTCGCAATCTGATCCAAGGACATTCCGGCGTCCGTGAGCTTGCGAATCATCGCTGCTTGGGCCTTCTGCGCGCCCTCTTCACGCCCCTTCTGCGCGCCCTCTTCACGCCCCTTTTGCGCACCCTCTTCTCGTCCCTTCTGCAGCCCCTTCTGCAGCCCTTCATCCCGAGCTTCATCAAGCTCCATGCTGACGCGAAGCATGCCAAGCTCACGGGCGCGGGCGATCTGTTGTGCTTCGTCCATAGCAGAGATCTCTTTCAACTTGTCAAAAGTCTTCTTGATGATGGGGTCAGACATAAGGCCCTCGCTAGCGTTTGGCTGGGTAGCCTTCATAAAGAACTCGGCCCATAAATGCAGCCTATCATGATGGCCTTGGTGGCCTTGGTAGCCTGACTGCCCTGGGCCAGGTGAAAGTAACTTAG
>JAPLFY010000109.1 GCA_026390435.1 Pseudomonadota bacterium | reverse complement strand
AACACACCCTATACCTCGGAAAGCTTTTGGTTAGGTAGTGAAGCGTGGGCCGGTGATTTGCTCCTGATGCCAGGTATTAGGGCCTTTCGCTACTCGCAGTTGAAGACTGGAGGAGTCGACCCGCGAATAAATTGGCGTTACCAATTGGGTCAAATGAATTCGCTTAAGGGTGCGGTGGGTCAGTACTCGCAAACACCTGAGTTTGCTGAGACCGATAGCAGCTTTGGTAATCCGGACTTAAAGTTTATCCGCTCCCGGCATTACGTGCTTGGTGTTGAAACTATCTGGAGTGATCTGTGGCTGTCTGATGTCCAGGCATTCTACAAGACAATTGACAATACGGTTCAGAGCAATCCAAAGACAAATCTCGATAACAGTGGCGATGCCTTTAGTACAGGTCTCGAACTTTTTGTCCGAAGGAACTTAACAGAGAGGCTGTTCGGATGGTTGGCCTACACCTACTCGATCAATAAGGCGCGAGAGAGTTCCGCGCAGAAATATCATAACTCCGAGTACGATCAGTCCCACGTGCTAAATATCACCGGTAGCTATAAAGCTTCCGCTCTTTGGACTTTTGGAGGCCGGGGGCTTTTGCGCAGTGGTAACACTTTCAATGGCGTGGACTACTCAGTTTACAATGTGAATTTAAATCAGTACGAGGCGAGGCAGTCTCCTCTGACCCCCCTCTATAACAAGAGAGAGCCTCTTTACTATGAACTCAATCTTTACGCTGATCGTGCGGTGCTTTTTGATACCTGGAAATTGACCTGGCGATTTGGCATTGAGAATCTCGCGTTACGGCCACAAGTGCAGGGCGTAAACTATAACTACGATTACTCCAAGCTTGAATATTTACGCGGTGCTCCACCGATTCCCTACATTGAACTGAGAGGGATTCTATGAGAATATTATCGAATTTTTGCGCCGTTACAGCATTAGTGTTCTTGATCGGGTGTAATGATGACGACGATCGCTTTGAGAAGATCGCTAAATTGCGGGGCCTTGGTTTGGTTACCTCGCCAGTTGTGGCTCCGCCCAGCACTGACAGTGCGGTAAGCAAGGTCCAGATGACCTTTTATGCGGCTATGCCGCTGGGAGGCACGGTCACTGCTGAGCCGTATTCCGACCTGCAGGGCTCACTCAGAAAAATCGAGTTGCCTCTGACTATCGATGGAGTCGAATACGAGGATCACGCAAGTTTGCGCCTAGCAAAGATAAAGGCTACAGCCACTGTGCCCACAGCTAATTTAATTTACTTTGATCCAGACAATGGTTTTGCAACCGTGCGTTATGCCGTTTCGCTGAAATCAAACGAGGGTTTGCAGATCATGGTGGGGAACCTTGTGGTGTACCCGGAAGGATCAGCGCAGCTCATCTCGCGTAATAACTTGCCAAAATTATCGATCACGACCCCAACTAAAGATTCAGCCATCGGTAATAGCAAGCAAGAGATTAAAGCTGAAATTACCGAAGTTAATGATGAGACTTTTCGTGTGGGCTGGTTCGTGAGTGGTGGTAAAATTGATACACGCAATGCAGTTAAAGCTAATTGGGAACCAAGCGGCAGCGGCAAATTTACGGTCATTGTAACTGCACGCGGCACCAAAACATCAGCCTTTGGCATAGATGTTATTGATGTAACGGCAAACTAGTTTTCGATAGATAATTCTAGGGAATTTATAAATAAGAAACGCCCGGTTCTAAACCGGGCGTTTCTGCATCATGGATCAAATAATTTTGCCATTGCCAATTTGATTAGCGACGACGATCACCGAATAGACGCAACAGGCTGAAGAATAAGTTAATGAAGTTCAAGTACATGGTCAGAGCACCGGTAGTTGTATAGAGGCTTATTGTGCCTTCATCAGCGTTGCTGCGTGCCAAAGAGTAAGCTTTTTGGCTGAGCATCTGTGATTCATACGCAGTCAGGCCGGAGAATACCAAGACACCTAGGATTCCAGTGGTGATGTTAAGTGTCTGAGCGAATGGACGAAGGAACGGGACAAAAGAGCTCAACATGTAAATGAGTGAAAGACCGATTGTCATCCAGAGAGCCTGAACGCAGAAGGTTCCAACTACGCCGAGGTTGCGTTTAGTGCTGTAACCAAATGCAGCCAATCCACCAAACGCGAAGGCTGCAGCGGCAAAAATATTTAGGATGCTAGCCGCGGTATAAATAATCCCAACGAATCCGACGGTCACTCCAGTGATAGCTGCGTAGAAGTAGTACAAAGCCTTCACTTTACCAGCGCTCGCCGACTGCACCATTGGGCGAAACATCATAACAGTAGCGAATTGGAGTACAAAAATTCCGAGGGCGAAGCCCGTCCCAGCTGTTGCCATGATCTGATACATCAGACCGCTGGCAATAAGTGCATAAGCAACCGCTGCGCTGAGCAATACACCTAGCATCATTCGGACATAGACACCGGTAATGTACTTGCCAGCGCGGACATCTACCTGATCCCGGGCACGTACCGACGTGTTTAGGGTCGAACTGTTTTGCATGTCTTACCTTTCTCTTTGAAACTGAAATTCCAGGCCATTGGCCTGTTTGGGGAATATAGCATGAAATGCGTTGAGCAAATTATGAGGAAATACGAATGTTCATTAAGCCCAGTATTTTTAGTTCGTTACGCTTTTTTATAAGTTGAATTTCCGCAACTTTGGAGCCAGACTTGATGTGCTCAAAAGCGAGCAGCCGCCATAGTCGGCGGTGTGCCACCAAGGTCGTTGGCCCAGGCATCCAGTTCATTTCGTGGTACGTCATCCCAGCGTTGACCTTCCCACCGGCCAAAGTTCATTTCCCAGAGGTCGTCATCTACCGTCAGCTCACCACCCAATATGTTTGCTAACTTGCGGCAGCGCTGAGCTGGGCTGCTGACCACGACCGTGTTAGGCGGCAAGGGCTCAAGCTTGGCTTTTACCAACTGAGCCTCGTCGGCGAAGGATGCCGCTAGCTCAACGTCGGTGCGGCCGTAACAATAAGCCTGACCAATGGCGACGCTGGTGTGACGAATCAGCCAAATCTGCATTGAACCACAATCCCCATGAGTAAACACAATTCAGTTATTTGCTGGATGGCTCCAAGGCAGTCACCAGTATAACCACCCAGTCGGCGGAGGAAGTAGCGACGTCCAAGTTCAAATACCACCACAACAACAAGTACGGACATCAGGGCCACTTGTGGCATAAAGAAAATAGGTAACAGACCTACTGCTGCACCCATTAAGAGGTCGCGCCAACTCCACGTACTCGTTGCAGCCTTGATCTTACCTTGATCGCTGGCATACGGCAGGGAGTGCATGATCGCTAAGGATGATAATCGACTTAAACTTTGGCTGATAAATAAGCTCAAGATAGCTTGATTTAAAGGCAGGTCGCGCAGGCAAAGAAACTTGAGTGTCAAAACGCCGATCAAGCCGATGACCCCAAAGGTGCCGATGCGTGAATCACGCATGATCCTAATAATCTGCTCCCGCTCATAGCCGCCACCAAAGCCATCACACGCATCCGCGAGACCATCCTCGTGAAAGGCGCCAGTTATCAAAATTGAAGCAAGCATCGCTATCGCAATAGAAATATCTGCTGGGAATAATTGACTTGCTGCCACCAACGTTAGGGCTGAGATCGCCGCCACCAAAAGTCCAATGACAGGCAGATATTTATTGGCATGGTCCATCCTAGCCGGGTCTTTGCCAGCCCACGTCGGGCCAGGGATTCGAGTGTAAAAAACAATGGCTTCACAAAAATATATGCACTCTTGTTTGACTATTTGAATCATGTGTACTTTCAGTGAGACGCGCGAAGCCAAGTCACCCTATTTATGCCTTATATCTCTGCGGATATTTGCGTCTTCAAAGGTCGCCATCTCGCGCAAAATAGCTAATGCTGAACGGATTAATGGCATGGCGAGTAAAGCGCCGCTCCCCTCGCCAAGTCGTAATTGTAAATTCAGCAATGGCTTTGCATTTAATTGTTTAAGCAATAAAGCATGGCCAGTCTCGGCAGATTGATGAGCAAACACACAGTAGTCGAGAACACGGGCATTTATCTTTGTCGCCACGAGAAGTGCGGTAGTAACTATAAAACCATCAATCACCAACACCATCCGATGCGAAGCTGCGGCAAGCATCGCCCCAGTGAGCATGGCGATCTCATAACCCCCAAATGCTGCCAAGATCTCTAGGGGATCTTGTCCATCGACCGGGGAAGTGCGCTCTAGCGACTCAGCTAGAACTAGCAACTTGTGCTTTAGACCAGTATCGCTTAGTCCCGCACCGCGACCGACACAGGACTCAATCGGTAGTCCAGTTAGTCTGCTCATCAGACACGATGCGGCAGAAGAGTTACCGATGCCCATTTCGCCTAGGGCTAGAGTGTTGACTCCGCGAGCGTGCAGATCCCTAACGATGTCTGATGAGCGAGTTATCGCTAACTTGCATTCATCTAGCGACATCGCGCTTTCATGGCGGAAATTACGGGTTCCAAGGCCGATTTTTGCCCGAATTAACTGACTATGGTCGGGTAGATTCGAGCTTACACCGGCGTCGACGACGACCAGATCCACGCAGGCTTGCCTAGCCAGGACGTTGGCAGCGGCGCCCCCAGCGAGAAAGTTGCGCACCATTTGTGCAGTGACATCCGATGTGTACGGACTGACTTGCTCGGCGGTGATGCCGTGATCACCAGCGAATATGAGTAGAGTCGGATGACATACCTCGGGTGTCAGCGACTTTTGGATATTTCCTAGCTGCAAAGCCAATATTTCTAGCGCGCCGAGAGAGCCAGGAGGCTTGGTTTTCGCATCAAGCGCCAGCTGCAATTCGGCATTTAAGTCGTTGCCAACTGCTTCGATATTGAAGTGGAAATCAGAGGGGCTTGTCATAGCGTGTCTTTACTAGACCTCGCTGCTTATGTTTAACCTTGACAGCTGGATACCAGCCGCTTAGAGACCTGATCATGCCTTAGACGTCCGCCAACGTCATTAAAAAGCTTTCGCTTGAACTCGTCTAATTATGTGTCGAGGATATGCGGTTATGGGTCTGACATGCTGACGCTTTTAGCAGCTCTAATTTGGGATCTCACCTTTGGGGAGTTGCCCAATACTTTCCATCCGGTGGCCTGGATGGGTCATGTGATTGGCTTCTGGCGCGACCTAGCAATCATGGCCAAAAGTTCAGCCTCGCAATTTATTGCGGGATTATTCATGGCTCTTTTAATCCCATCGCTATTTGCTGCCACAACCGCAGTTATCTTGCAGCTCACTGCGTCACTCCCCTGGTTACAGACAGCGCTCGCTATTTTTTTTCTACAATCATCTTTTGCTCTAAAAGAGCTGGGAGCGGCTGGTAAGCGCGTCGCCATGGCACTTAACTCGAATGATTTAAGTAGTGCTCGCTATCACTTGCGAAGCTTGTGCAGTCGTGACGCTTCTACCCTAAATAGCAGCCAGTTGATCTCGGCGGCTATCGGCTCTATTGCCGAGAACATTTCGGATAGTTTTATCGCTCCGGTTATTTTCTATGCATGTTTCGGCGTACCAGGGGCGATATTCTATCGCGCGATTAATACTATGGATGCCATGATTGGCTACCGCGGTAAATACGAATATCTAGGTAAATTCCCTGCGCGTGTCGATGATGTGCTGAATTTCATCCCTGCGCGAGTCAGCGCACTGCTTCTTCTATTCGCTGGAATGTGCTGTGGTCACTCCCCCAGCCGTGGCTTTTCAACCATGCTGCGAGATCATGGGCATACTCCTAGTCCAAACGGTGGTTGGCCTATGTCGGCAATGGCTGGTCTGCTGCACATTGAGATCAGTAAGGTTGGCTACTACGCCTTGGGTGAGCAAGGTGAGCCGCTGACTACAGCAACTGTAAGTATGGCTTGGCGAGTTGCGCTGGGATCTGCACTAATTCTTTGTGCCATAGTTTTTTTGTGTATTGGAGGAGTAGATGTCAGCTTCCGGTAAAAAAAACTTCAATACGGAGATAGGGCCGAGTCGTAGCCACGGTGGCCTTGCCTACCGAGAGCTAGCCCAACTGGGACTTAGCCCGGATCAGGTCATCGATTTTAGTGTCAATTCGAACCCTTACGGACCTTGTGAAGCAGTAGTCTCGGCTGTTCAGAGTGCACGTTTTGATGTCTATCCTGATACTAATGCGGAAGAGCTAAAATGCGCTATCGAGGCTATTTACGGCATCACTGCGGAAAGCATAGTGATCGGCAATGGTGCCGCAGATTTGCTTTGGATCTTAGCGGCAGTCTTTGTGCAGCCGAAATCCTCTGTACTCATCGTTGAACCCACATTTTGTGAATTCCGTGCCGCATGTGAGCACCGCGGAGCGATGATCCATGAATGGCGCTCACGGCCACAGACTGGATTCGCGCTTGATTGGCTTGCACTCGCAGCGGCCGTCGAGAATTCCAAGGCTGAAGTGGTCTACCTCTGTAATCCCAATAGCCCCACGGGTGTTTACTTACCACTCAGTGAAGTCATAGCATTTGCTGAATCGCAACCGCATAGGAAGCTGATCCTTGACCAAGCCTTCCTATCGTTAAGTTATTTCTTCGCCGACGACAGAATCGATCTTCCTGAGAACGTAATCATCCTAAGATCATTCACTAAGGAACATGCAATCGCTGGCCTGCGCCTTGGCTATGCCGTGGCTACGCCTGAGTTAGTTCGCCGCTGCGAACGAGCTCGCCCTTACTGGAGCATCAATGCCCTAGCGCAAGTTGCCGGAATTGCCGCCTGTGCACATCAGGATTTTGTCACCAGAAGTCGTCGCCAGATCCTTATTGACCAAGAGTCGATGCAGCAGGCTTTACGTCAGGCTGGATGGCGGCCCCTCCCGAGCTCGACGCTGTATTTTCTATTACCGATGCGAGATGCCACGGCAATGCGGCAGCGCTTGTTGAAGCACGGCCTAATGACGCGTTCCTGTGCGTCTTATGGGCTACCGGACTATTTACGCCTGGCGGCACGCCCAGCTCACGATGTGGATCGCCTGATTACGGCCCTAGCGCTCGAAGCGCAGCCATGTTAGCTGCAGGCTAATTGATCCAGAGGGCCCCACCATTTCGGCAAAAGGAATTAATTGATGGATCAGAATACGCATTCTAGGCTTAGTCTAGTACTGGGTGGAAACCGGAGCGGCAAGAGTCGTCGCGGCGAGGAAATTGCCCTCTCTAGTGGATTGCCAGTTGCCTACGTCGCTACATGTCCACGCGATCTTGACGAGGAAATGTCGGAGAGAATCGAACGCCACCGACGGGAAAGAGCGCCTGGGATACGCACTATTGAAAACCAAGTTGACCTAGCCGCGATCGCCGCAGCTAACCCCGGCCATTGCCTGTTACTTGATTGCCTCACTCTTTGGCTCTATATTCAAACAAGTAAATACTCGAATCATGACGAGATTTTGGCAGAGTTAGGGCAGGCCATGGAGGCCAGCTTGGGCCGTGTCCAGTGGGTCATTGTGAGTAGCGAGATTGGCTTAGGTATAGTCCCGGCTGATGCTGAATCGCGACGGTTTCGCGATCTGAGTGGGAGTGCACATCAGTTGCTAGGACGACTAGCCGACCGGGTTGAATTGATGGTGGCAGGTATACCGTTAAGGGTCAAATAGGTGAAGCTGTCACAGAGAGTTACCCGACCAGCAGTCACTAAGTAAAGTAGGAGCCTGCGGATGGATGTTTACGAAGCAATATATAGCAGGCGAGATGTAAGGCATTTCCGCACAGATCCAGTTCCAGATGATGTACTTCAGCGCATACTTAATGCCGCGCACCATGCGGGATCCGTCGGCTTTATGCAGCCTTGGAATTTTCTCGTCATCCGCTCTGCGGCGACAAAGCAGCGCATATTTGACTTATACAAAGAAGCTAATCGCCAAGCTGCTGAGGACTATCAAGGTGAGCAGAGGGCCTTATATGATTCGCTAAAATTAGCGGGAATTCTTGAGGCGGACATCAATCTTGCCGTAACCTGTGATTCACAGCGTGAAACGGGGGGCGGGCTTGGACGTAAATCTATGCCTGAAACAGCTGTTTATAGTACATGCTGCGCGATTGAGAATCTCTGGCTCGCAGCGCGCGCAGAGGGCATAGGCGTGGGTTGGGTGAGTATTGTCGATCCTGATGCAGCAAAGCAGATTCTGGGAATACCGAAGTCGCTCACCTTGGTTGCCTATCTATGCATCGGCGTCCCAATTAGCTTCGATAAAAAACCAATGCTTGAGCGGGCTGGCTGGCAATCGCGTGTACCGCTCGAAGAGTTGGTCTATTATGAGGCTTGGGGTCATAGAAGTACCAGTCCAGAGAAAGTATAGTCAGAGTGCCCTAATATGGAATTCGTGTTTTTTTGTGAACTAGACCACCTTGAGGGATCAATGGACAAGCAAAGCGACAAACCTCCCACTGCAATGAATTCAAAAGCATTGAGGTTAGCCCAAAATGGTGATTTCCCGGCCATTGTCGCTTTAAGCCGAGATCTCGGCGTATTCACTCCGGAGGAATGTGACTCGCTAGCTATTGATCTTAGTAGCTGTGATTTGGAAGCTGGTGACCGAATTATGGTCCGAGAGTCGGCAGAAGGTCTATTGTCTGGCTTCATTCAATTTAGTCCGGCACCGATCACCAAGGGCACTTGGTACGTGTATTGGATCGCGGTAAGTCGTGTGCTTCATGGCCAGGGAGTAGGCTCGAGTTTATTGAGTGCGGCTGAAGGCCAGATTTTAGCATTGGGCGGCCGACAAGTTGTTATCGAAACATCCGCCTCATCGCTATTTGATTCCGCCCGGAGTTTTTATCTCCGTAATGGATACGACCTGATCGCGCGGATACCCGATTACTACAGTGATGGCGACGATAAATGTATTTTTTTGAAGCGTCTGTAGTCGGCTTTAAGATTCTTTATTTTATCTTTGGTGCCGTAAAACCCTGCCATTCATGGCGAGGATATCAGGCACCAGCCCGAGCTAGCGCGAAGCGTTAGCGAGTTCATGGCGGTGTTTTCTGCGCCTCAATATATTTCCTCACGATAGATAGAGGTGCGCCGCCGCATGATGCGGCAAAGTAACTTGGGGACCAAAGGCTCCCGCCCCACAAGGCGCGCTCCACACTCGGATAGCCTTTGCTCCTAATCAGTCGCGAAGACACCCCTTTGAGGCTGTTCACTAGTTTGGCGATGGCCACCTTTGGCGGGTAAGTGACAAGTAGATGTACATGATCGCCCTCGCCATCACATTCGACTAATGTCGCTTCGAAGTCATTGCAGACTTTGCTAAAA